>DATMPS010000130.1:0-247031 GCA_035567435.1 Terriglobales bacterium
GAGTTCCTGACCTGAAACGGATTGCGAGCGAGCCTTGGGTTGGTATGGCACAGCTTCAACAAGAGCGAAATCGCGCTCTCTTCGGAGTGCACGGAGCAGTACGCTCAAAAAGTGCTTGACAGGGATCCACATTGTCAGAGAGGCGATGTTTCGCCAGCAATCGCTGACACATCAGGCAAATTGGCTCAGGCGCGCTTCCGTTCGAACCAGACGCCACGCTCTAGGGCCCCTGATCCACAATTTTCTTACACGCCGCGAGAACTCTGTCCTTCCAGCGAGCCTCCATCTCTGCAATTTCCCGATCCTTCTCCAGTAGTACCTCAGAGTCCCAAAGCTCCCGTACCGCGCCGATAGGAAGGTGGTCAGTTTCGCTGTCAGCGCCGACGAAGACATTGTGAATCTCTTCACTCATAACGCCCGGTGTGTGTCCAAGTGTGGCCAGCTCACGGCAGGCTTTCAAAACGCCCATGCGGCCTGACAGGACGGCCTGCGCAACCTTTTTGGCGCTCAATCTTTCGGTTTCAGAATTCTGCCCACCGTTCATACGAGTTCCGGGAGTTGTGGGTATCTTGGCTTCTCGCTTGCGTGCAGTCAAATGAGCACAATGGCGATTCTTCACCAGCAATGGGAAGCCGCACTAAGCAACGTGTCGTTGATGGCGGTTCTTTAGTCGCATGCGAAGTCTGCGGCTCCAGAATATGACGCCGGCGTGGGCCATGAAGACGCCGATCACAATGGCAGCCGCAGCCAAAGCAAACCCTCTCAAATGGGGCTCAGGACTTCCAAATTGAAGAGTTTCCCGACTGCGGTGATCAAAGATGCCTACCAAGGCAAGCAGTCCACACAAGCAAACCACCGCACCCACAACTATCTGCCCGAAGTATTGAAACGGAGTGGTGTTTCTTGCCTGTTCATGAGTGTACAAGCCGATGCCTTGGTCCTGGTTTTTGTGACTGCGCCTGAAACTCACCCCATAAAACTATCACTTGCGTGGTCAACTGGCGAAATCAGGCGTTTGCACAAGCATGCGCCGTTTGTTCGCCCGAAACCGGGTCAAGAGCTACTTCCGACTGCGCCGCTCCAGCTCGATCTTGCCCATCGCCTTGAGGTATGGCTGTGTCTTCCGAGACTGCTGGAAGCTGAGGGCAAGCTGCCTTTCGAAGGTGCGCGTGAGATCGTCCGAGACGCAGATCGGCCGGCCGGGATTCCGGAAGAAGCAAAGCGCCTGCATAGAAAGACTGACTGTTTTCCCGACCTGAAGCATGAACATTAGGCCGGGAACGTGCAGGACGAAGCAGCGCCATCCCCGACGTTCGGACTCGTACGGATCATTGAGACTGATCTGAGCGCGTTCCGGGCGAGAGATCGCTGCAAGCAGATAAACGTGCTCCGGAAACTCAGACTCATCCCGGAGCCATAATCGTATTCGGTCCGAGTACGGGCCAAGCTCGATGCGCGGCTCGGTTGAATTCTTCAGCCACGAGTGGACAGACGCCTTCCAGAACATGCCCATCGCAAAGTGCGTGATCTTCCCAGCATTGATGGCAGGGTTCTTCGCCGTGTAGTACAGGGCCGAACCCTCTTCGTCGAACTCGGGCGGCTGCTGCCTGAGAAGGTCATAGAGAGGGAACTTCCGCTCCCACGTTGCAAGCTTCTCTAGAATCCACGTCTCACCCCGGCCGCTCAGGATGTTTTCGCAGTCGTCGCACAGCAAGTAGTCCTGCGTCTGGCGGTCGGTTGGGATCACGAAGCCGCTGCCAACCCGGAAGGGTTTGTCGTCCGATGTGCGGCAGTACTCGTAAAGGGCGGCAGGCATGAAGTGGCGGCACGCGAGAGGCTTGTGGAGCAGGCACATCTTGCACGTTCCAGAAGGGCGCGGCACGAGATCAGCTTATCAGTAGACCCATCGTGGCAGCCCACTGGCCAACCGCGCCTTTCCAAAAACCCCTCCAGAGACGACCCTCTAACCGGTTGATACGTCAGCTCTCGTCTCCTATTGAGGTCGCTTTCCAGAACCACTTGTTTTTGGAAGAAACGCACTAGTAGGCCTCACGGTACCGACATTAGGAGGGCATTGTGCCTGAAAGACCAACCAAGCACGTCCGTAGCAACTTCAACACTGAGGATATTCTGGAAGTCATGTCCAATGGAACCCACCAAACACGCTTGCCGCTCGTCCGCTGGGAGGCACGGTCCTGCATGTGAAAGGCGGTCAGGAAGAAGTCGAAGGCAAAGGTTCTTACCGGTCCACCGGTAGGTAAACGTCCGGTTCGCTCGTATCCTTAGGTTGGAGGTCTAGTTATGAAACGGGTTATTTCCCTGCTCGTATTCATCGCTTTCCAATGTTGTTTCTCTGGGAACGCATCACCATAGCCTGGGCCTTGGGGTTCGTCTGGTTTGCGGTTCGGTTGTCGCAAGTGCAGAAAAGCTTGGGAACCCAGATTGCCATCGCTCAGGAATTGGCTTTTGCTCTTTGCCGAGACACGGGTGCTGAAGAGCGTGCCCTGCGGGTCAGCGCCTACGTCGATACGATCAATGCAGAGCGTGAGAAGGAACGGAAGACTTTCTCTTCAACCTGCAAAATTTCGGCTTGGAAAAAGATGATCCACGCCTTTATCCATCTGATTGAAGGCGTATCTGCATCGTTCTTAACGCCGTTCGCTGTTTCGGTTACAATCAAGCGGCTCTGCGACCGCAAGTCTTATGCCCATCCAAACTCGACGGGAAATGGCTGAACGGCTCGAAGAAGTGATGAGCCACGCCTACACCGATCTTGAGGAACGACAGCGGCTTGAGGCTGGCACCAGTCTTCTCAAGACGTATCTGCTCGAAGCTCATTCTGGTGATGCGGGGCACGGGGACATCCTGCGTATTCTGACAGCTGCTTTCTCACCTGAGATGCTGGGTCAGCGTTCGAGAGCCACGGTTCACGAGACGCAGGAAGAGTTCTTCTATCGGATCGCTGCACAGTGGGCAACCAATACCGCAGAGTTCTTCGTGGATGCATCAGATCGCCGATTCTGGATTCTCCACTCTGCATCGAACAGCAAGAAGGCAGACAATATCCTTCATCGGGTGATCGCCAACGACACCCATCTGGATTCCGCTTGGCTGCCCATCCAGCTATTGGAACGGGTAGCGGACATGGGCATCTTCAAGGGATTGTTTCTTGATTACGACCACCGAGAAGTGCCGGATGTTGAATTCGATGAGCCGGACGCGCCTGTCGAATATCTGAAGATGCAGCTTTGGGGCAACCGGGCACGGCAAGTTCTGGGCATCCTGCGTCAGCCCAATGCGTTTCCCAATGCCACAACCCTGTCGAAGGTGAAAATCAAGCACTACCTTGATCGCACAGTTGATGAGAATTCTTTCTCACTGGATGAAGTGAAATGGGATGGCAAGATCACGGCACGAGGCACATCGTTCCAGAGCCACATCAATTTGGTGAACAGCATCTATCGTTCTTACTCAGAAAAGGTGCGAGGCTTTGAGGAACGATTCAGCCTGCGATTTGAAGAACCCCCCGCCAACCAGCCGGGACACGGACGTGTGATCATGGATGGTGAGCCGCTGAGCCTCACCTTCAGCCGCCCGATAGCTGACATACAGAAGTTCATGGCTGCGGTATTCGGTGGCACCGATCCCTTCCGTTTGTGGGGTGTGCCTGTCTCCATCGGTACGGACTATTACCGGGTGACGGCTCTGGACTTGCATGTGACCAACCGGATCACATTCGAGATAGCACCAGGCTTCATGCGTGTTTATTTGCCGCATGGGTCATGCGGGAACACCATCGTCCGTCTGTTCACAAATCTTCAGCACTACTACGACTCGCAAGTGGTCTTGGCAGCCGGGGGAGACGAGACACTTTTCTGAGCTTTAACCTCCAACTACTAAATCTCTTTTTCGGACTGTGCAAAGGCACACACGGTCTACCCACCGGACTCCGTGATCTTGGTTACGTTCCAGAGGCCGTTGAAACCCCGTTCAACAACTCGGACAATCGATCTGTCGTCCCCGACCTGATCATCGCTTCTGCCCAAATCCGCCATACCGTGGTGATGGAATTCAAATCAGGTGCGAACACTGAAGCCGATCAGTTGCAGCGGTACTCACGAGTCATACCAGCGGACTTGATCGCCAAAGCCTACGTGCATGTCAACAAATGCACGACCCACGATATTGCCATCATCGGGAAAATTGAGCACGGGGCTACGCTAACGATAGGTGTGGTCGAAGGCGAGTACAACTTCCCACTCATGGCGATCACTCCAACGGGCTTAGAAATCGTTTACAACGCATTCACCAATCTGCCGACGGATGCGGTGTTCCGTCCGCTGCTGATCGATTGGGCGAAGCTGCCCATGTCGTTTTTCCCTCTTGACGCAGACTCAGAGCTTTGGGAGTTTGCTGAGGTTGCAATGACGATTGTGCTGGAAGAAATGGCTAACGGCGCAACAAGGATCAGCCGGGACGATCTGGGGAAGAAAATGTTCAAGGGAATGTGGGATCGAATGAATCCCGAATACAAGGGACAATTGAAGACGAAAATTCAGCAGGTGATGGATCAGGCTGCACGTGGACAATTCGGCCGCCATCTTCAGAGGAACACGACCGCCCGCGGCACAACGCAGTCTCCCCATTGGGATGTGGTGGACAATCCCCTCCATGGTGCAGTCGATAGGCGACAGAAGGCTTGGCGAGGCATGCTCAAGAATCAAGCCGCACTGATTGAATATTTCCAGAATCCAAACAGGCAAGAGTACTTGGGGCTGGAAGGCGGACAGGTGGTTTAATTTTGAGGGGCCACTTTCCCGCCCCTTCGCCGGTTTCTTCTTCTCGAAGGTGCTATACACCTAGACGCTGCTGCTAGCCTCGGCGAGATAACGCTAAGCAGACTGGATGTCCTTCCAGCTGCAGGGCCGTTTTACCGTTGTCACTTGGGAACTGACGACCCTTTCCATCGCACGGGGACCTCTTCATCCACCTTACGCACCATTGCGATGAAATCCCGTCGTCGTCTCTGAAAATCTTTTTCAAAGGCAGAAAGCGATTCGTACTCCATCCCGTGGGGGTCGAGGGCGCTGCACAGCTCATACAGAGTGGGTAACGAAACGCCTGACTCTGCGAGGAGAAACAGGATCTTGTAATAAACCTGGAGGATATCTCTTCGACGTACCGTCGGCTGGTACTCCAGGGCTCTCGTCAGTTGCCCAATGAAACCTTGGTCGTCTTGAAGCTCCGCTTTTTTGATAGTTACCGCGCAGCAGGAGTCATGGGCGAAGAGTTTATCTGCCTTAACAAGGCTCAATATTGCCGCCCGGTCCCCCTTTTCCGCCCGGGTGATGAGGACAAGGGGATGTTCGTTCTGAAGGGTCAAGCAAATTAAGGTGGCACGCACAGCGCGCCGGAATTTCGCGAATTGTCCATAGGAAAGTCCTGGGGTGCCAAAAAGATTAGGTGGAAGCCCTACCGCCTCCATAACGTCGCTTGTTGTTTCGGAAATCAAGGATCTTGCGCCTTCCACATTCCCGCGTCGGGCTGCATCCACGATTTTCGGCACTCCGCCAGCGGTTACCTTTTGCGCTTGAGCCAGTGATCTGTCTGCTTGCCGGACATCAATTCCTGGGCCAAGCCATCGGTTCACAAAGTTAGATGAGGCCTGGACGAGAGCTTCGTCAATTCTCGGGGTGAGATGACCTTCCTCAGATTTCTTGTCCAAAAAGCCGTGCAAAAACGCAATCCACCCTGACAATTCGCCTTCGACTTCCGGCGAAGACGGCCTTCTTCTAATGAAGCGTACTACTGCTGCCAGGGACTGCCGTATAAACCGGCTCCGCTCAGACCGGGAGGCGACAATTTTTGACCTAGAAACTGTCGGGTTTTTCAAATCGCGCGGCGGTACGCTCATGGGTGCCCGAGGGGTCTTTGTGAATAGTAAGGACAAACGTTTGAAGAAGCCAATGACAACGGGCCAATGCACCTTCTGCGGGCTGCCCCTGGCCTTGAGTGTGTCGGATTCTGGGATTCGCATTTTTCGTTGTGAACCCTGTGCACTGTTTGGGCAGGCGGTAACGCCACCCAGAGAATTTCGGCCTAAACCGCGTGAGAAGAGGAGGAAAAGGAAGCTATGGCGCGTCGCAAGCTGACTTTGCAAGAACAACTAAAGGGACTCCGCGCGGCAGTCCGTAGCAAGCGCACTCCGCCCCAGCTCCGCGAGGGCCTGCGTAAACGGGCCAAGTGGCTTATAGAGCAGATCCGGCTAGTGCGCCCCCGAAAGAGGAACAAGAAGTCATTTTCGAAGCGACGGGTGAGGACAAATCAATGAAAACTAGCGTTGTCTCTTTACGGCTTCCATCGACAGTAGTGGCCGACCTGGAAGCGATAGCCAGCTATAACCGGGTGTCCGTTGGGGTGGCTTTGGACTGGTTTCTGGGCACATCGCTTGCAAATTCAGAGGCGCTGCGGGGCCTTCAGGATTGCCAGGATCATTGCAACAGGAAGCTGGACGCACGCATCCCAATTACGACTTTAGAGCCATTGAGAGCGGCGACGACGAACCTAGGGATTTCAATTGCGGTCTACATCCGCAAACTCCTGTACCACTCTTTCGTCACCAAGAAACTGCGCTATGTCCAATCCCAAGGCGATTACACACTTGCAAATCGCCATGACTAAGCGGGAGGTGCTCGAGATCTTTTTTCGCGAGCCGCGGTTTTTGACGCCAGATGCGATTTGTAGACAACTTGGCAAATTCCATCATCGCAGTTCTGTCTACAGTTACCTGTTTCGCTTGCATAAACAGGGGCTGCTTTTGCGAGGCGGGGTAGGGGGGCGGGTCGCTTACAAGATTTCCGAGCGTGGTATCGAACGCCTCAATTTTTTAAAGTCTTTCTACAACACGGGTGGGGCTTCGCGCAGCCACATATGAGCGGGCGCTGTAGGACTGACAGACCATACATCCCGCGACTTAAACCGGCACGCGAAGCCCGCCCTCCAGCCGCCGACAGGCGGCGCCCAAAGTGAGTGGCTGCAAGACTGCCGGGTAAGGATTCAAAGAGTCTGTCTGGGGGTGCAGGGGGCGAAGCCTCCTGCCCTGCGGAGCGAAGCGACGCAGGCCCTTTACTTGTAGAGAAGCGGATAAGTGAGTCATTTTGATGCAAGGTGCGCAGTCACAAATCGAATCGCTCTCGCTGTTCGGACCTGGCTTGCTTTCCGGCGGAGCGGGAATTCCGAATACGGCGCTCGCACGATCCGGTTCCTCGCCGGGGCGAATAGATCCCGCCTTCTTAAACACTCCCGGACTTCTTAAGGCCCGTGATTTTGTCCTTCCTGAGTTGGTGAAATACGCGGAGAACGGTGACCTCTCCATTGGCGGGTGTCTGGATCAGGTTCAATTGGAACAAGTAGCCCACCTTGCGGATGTCGAGGAGCAGGGCCGCCGTGAGTTCATTGACCTGTCTTTTGCGGAGCAACAGCTTCAAAGACGTCGTTATAGAGACTCGCTGAAGCGCAAAGCGAAGAAGGGGCAATATCTAGAAGAGTTAGAGGAATGGCAAGGAGGAAGTTCCGTGGCGGAAGGGAACTTCCGTGCATGGTGGGCAGAAAGAGAGGACAAGCGCCGAACATCGCTTCTGCGTAAGGGGAACCGGCTTGCGAACTGTGGCGTTACTGGACGTCGCTTGGATTGCTCCGAGCATCCGGAGGAACACCGTTTCTACGGAAGCTTCGCCTGTGGGGTCCGCTACTGCCGGACTTGCGGCGCTCGGATCTTTTCGGAGCTCTTTGGCAAGTACATGGGGTTGTGGCCGATTGTGAAGGAACTTGTGGTGCGTCCGGGATTCCGTTCGGGAAGCGTGACCGCAACCTTGGATTTCACCGCGGTGAATATCGGAAGAATGCCCACTCCGCAAGAGATCCGTGATTTCAACCAGGACGTGCGTGCGTGCGTTCGGTTGGCCCTCAAGCGTCAAGGGATCAGTTCACAGAAGTACGGATTTCTCTGGTGTGATGAATTCGGAGGAAGGAAATCAGACAGCGAACAGTACAACACAAATCTGCACGCTCATGGGGTTTACGTTGGCCCCTTCGTCCCGCACGAGGTGCTGCTAGAAATCTGGATGAAACTCCGCGCGACGAAAGACGGGGCCCGCGGCGTCTACATCAAACAGCAGAAAATAGACCATCAGCCGGTGGATGCTTGCGAGCGGGAGTCTCGCCGCTTCGCGCGCGCTTTGGGTCACGCCCTCAAGTACACCGGTAAACATGTCTCACGGTCCGATGGGGAACGTCTTGCGGACCTCGAAGCTGCTTTCCATGGCGTTCGTCGCGTCCACACGATGGGGCTTTTCTATCACGCCGACTTGTCGTGTTCCTGCCAATGTGAGTTTTGCGATCACACCTGTGACAAGAGCAATGGGCACCAAAGCGGGCATCGCTGTAAGCGCCACCGAAGCGAAAACCGTTGTCCGATGTGCCCTGGCCATCTGATGCATCCCCGTGAATCGGGGTATGCGCCACTCATCGACCTGAGACGTGAACACCGAATCGACTTGGAGAAGGCCCGTCGGGAAGTCGGTCGCGAGCGGGTGTTCGCTGGGCCACGAGGTGATCCGCAATGATGAGGATTGAGAGATCCTGGGGCTGCCAGGGAGAACGCCCGAAACTGCTTCTCTTGGAGTTCGGTCGGCGCCGAAGTGTGTTCAAAATCGGACTGCCGAGCCTGGATTCTGGGCTTGAATGGGAGATTCGGGTCGTTTGGTCCTTGCCCCCTCGTCCTGCAGCACCTTTTCTTGGCGTGGGAGGGCGGAATAGCTCGAATTTGGATCGTGAAGCGGCGCTAACAATACCAATAAGTAGGGAATAGGCAAATGTCTTCAGGTGTGGAGATCATCGATTCGGCGGAACTGGCGAAGCGTTGGGGTGTGCCGGAGACTTGGGTCCGAGATCAGGTTCGGAGTCGTTCACAAGATCCCATTCCGCACGTTCGGTTCGGCAAGTATATTAGGTTCGAGTACGGCAGTGAGCCACTTGTCCAATGGGTCGCTCGCCGTCGTGCTCCTTTCAAACAGAGCAGGAATGGGGACGGGTCCAAAGGAGGAAGGACCCAATGACCCGTCTGCAAAAGGGACATTTGTACAAAGCGTATGGCGCTTGGCACGTGCGCTATCGCGAGAACGTGTGGCAGGAAGATGGAACGACCAAACGCATCCAGGTCTCGAAGCGAATCGCTTCACTCGCAGAGTGTCCGCGCAAGGGTGATGCCAGGCTCTTGGCGGAAGAGATCCTGCACAAGGTCAATACCGACCGAACCTCGCCATCGAGCACGATGCCGTTGGTGAGGTTCGTAGAGAACATCTATTTGCCGCACGCGAAAACACAGAGGCGTGCCAGCACTTTCAATGGATATGGCCACGTCTGGGAGAAACATCTGAAGCCACGAATCGCAGATGTTCGGGTTCGCGACTTTCGAACATGGGACGGGGAGCGACTGTTGCAGGAGATCGCGACCGAGTCGAGCCTTTCCCGCGCCACTCTTAAGCAGATCAAGTCTCTGCTGAGTGCGATCTTCAAACACGCAAAGAGGTGTGGGGCGATCAATGGCGTGAATCCCATGCAGGATGTGTCCATTCCAGGGAACGCGAAAGGACCGGGGGAAACGTTCGCATATTCGCTGGAGGAAATTCAGCGGATGCTCACGTTACTTCCCGAGCCGATCGCAACCGTGATCGCAACGGCTGCCTTTACCGGTCTGCGCAAAGGCGAGCTCAGGGGCCTTACCTGGGAAAATTACACAGGCAAGGAGATTCGAGTCACTCAGTCACTGTGGGAGACACACGTGAGTGGGCCGAAGACCAGGAGTTCGAAAGCGCCGGTTCCGGTGATCGGCCAGTTGGCAGCAATGCTCGAACGGCATCGTCTGGCTTGCGGGAATCCTGCCTCTGGCTGGATTTTCGCTGCCACCAACGGTAGCCCTCTCCACCTCGACAACCTAGTCCGCCGGGTCATTCTGCCGGTGCTCGGGAAAGCGGGCGTGAAGTGGCGAGGCTGGCATGCTTTTCGACGCGGGCTCGCGAGCAATCTGTACCGCTTGGGAATCTCTGACAAGACCATTCAAGCGATTCTCCGGCATGCGAACCTGGCGATCACCATGAACCACTACGTGATGTCGGCACCAGCGGACACGGTGGAGGCCATGGGGAAGCTGGAAACGGTGTGCAATGAACGTGCAATGGGAACGCTCGCTGGCTCAAGCGTGCGCATTGTAAACTGAAGTAGTAAAGCAGGTTAGAGTACGTGGGCGCGTAGCTCAAACGGATAGAGCATCGGATTTCTAATCCGAGGGTTGCAGGTTCGATTCCTGCCGCGCCTACCAGCTCTTTAAAAATTCCCCCGGAAGCGATGTTTTGACCACAGTTCCCGAATCGCGCGGCGCATTGGTCCAACTGACTCGCCTAATAGGCCGCAAAGACGCCGAAAGGGGGACGCGTTTCGGTTGCCATTCGGCTACGATTGCACATGATGCGCGACACAGGTTCTGATGCTTTCATCAACAAATTTCTTGATGGGTTTTGCCGGGCTGATCTATCTTGTCGCCGGAGTTCTTATACTTCGAAAAGAGATCACCGCGGCTCGCGGCTGGGATAAGCTCATTAGCTTGGGCTGTGTCTTCATTGCCGTGCCACTCGCTGTATTTGCGCCTGAACATTTCCGCGGCCCCGAGTTTGTGCAGAATATGGTCCCGTCCTGGATGCCGGCGCAAAGGTTCTGGCCGTATTTTGTCGGGTGCGCGCTGCTCGCAGCAGCTACCAGTGTTACGGTGAGAAAGTTCGTACGCCTGTCGTCCACCCTGCTCGGATTGATGTTCCTTCTATTTGTCTGCATGATTTATATACCGTATGCGCTCGCCCATCCCAAGGATCGATTCGGGTGGGCCTATGCGCTACGAGATCTCTCTTTTGCCGGAGGCGCATGGGCTCTGGCCGGACTGCATAGTCGGGCCTCGTCGCCGGAACGATCGAAATGGATGACTCTATTTGGGCGCATTTCCGTAGCTATTGCTGCGATCTTTTTTGCCATAGAACATTTTCTTCATCCAGAGTTTGCGCCCGGCGTTCCTTTGGAAAAGATGACGCCATCATGGGTTCCATTCCCTAGCGTATGGGGATACTTCGCGGGAGCGATTCTGCTGGCCGCTGGAATCGGCTTGTTCCTGAACAAGAAATCTCGGATAGCCGCAGCCTCGATTGGCGCACTAATGACCGTCCTTACTCTATCTCTATATCTGCTTATTTTGATCCTCGCCCACGGCGGATCAACGGAGATCAATGAAGCGTTAAATTATGTCGCGGACACACTGCTCTTCGCGGGCGCGGCACTCGTCCTGGCATCGGCATTGCCGCGCGATCCTGATCGCTTGCAGAAAACCTAAGTGACCCCCGTGACACTTTGCGGCTTTCCCAGTTTCGCCTAACCGTCGATGACAGGCGATTTTTTGCTCATTGTCCGGAGTGGCTTGCCTTGCCGCTTAGCTTCTGTTCCGCGCTCATTGAGAATTGCGAACAGATGTGGCCGATCCGGAAGGCCCCGCACGGTAAGAGGGACGGCCCTATCGTGTTCGATCCGGACTCCGTTCGAGTTCCTTGATTTTCGCCATATTTGCGGCTATGCGTCGAGTGTCCTTGCGTTTACCCGAGCGATTGCGACGCTTCGGCTTGGTAGTGTAGTGGTTCTTTGACATGGCAGGCTCCTTCGCTTCTTCAGTGTTGCTGAAATACGGCTTGATAGGAAAGGTTACCGGCGTAACGATTCCTGCCGCGCCTGCCAGATCAAGCGAGAGTTGCTCACGAAAGTCGCTTCCACGTCGGTGTACAATTCATTTCAGGTCCCCATCGGGTTAGACTTCATGGAGAAAATTTCGGTCCTCGTCCTGGGAGTTGTTCTGGGTTTGGTTGGCTCCATCCCGGCCCATGCCGGGGACTCGCAGATCTTTAACCAACACCGACTGTCGCCAGCTGCACGGAAAGCGTCCAAGCAACAGCAGAGGGCTGCGAATAAGTACGCAAAGAAGTATTCGAAGCAACAGCAAAAGGCCATGCGGAAACAGGCGAAGGCTCAGAGGAAGGCACTGAAGCAGGCAAGGAAGAGAAGCGTAAGGTAGCCTTTCTGGCAACCCGCTTCATCATGTTTCAGTGGTGGTTGAAGGACTCTGCGATATCGCGAAAATCAACTAGTAAGGCTTTGCAGGGTGGCGTTGACCCGGTCAATGACTTGCTGGGCGTTCATTCCGATGGCGTGCACGGCCGACACGACGATCACCACCAACAGGACCAGCAAAACGGCGTATTCGCTGACGCCCTGACCTTCTTCGTTGCGTCCGATGGCCCCGGACATTTTCCCCAGGAATGAATACATCTCCAAACTCCACATTGCCCAGCTTGCTTGCGCCGTGTCTTGCCACCATCCGGCGATCTAGCGCGAACCCCGCATCCGGCGCGTGGTTTCGAACTCTCGCGCCCCTAGTACCATTGTCAACCAAGTAAACTCCGGGGTCCATGGCACCAACGGGGAGGTGCCCCGCGCTCAAGGGTTGGCAAGTGTGACGGGGACGCGTGGCGGTGCGGTAAGGCTCCCGCAAGCCTTTGATATACTTAACTAAATTCAGCGGGCCGACGTAGCTCAGTTGGTAGAGCAGCCGATTCGTAATCGGCAGGTCACCAGTTCAAGTCTGGTCGTCGGCTCCATTTTGCGTCCACCTGAATGTTCCCATTCTGATCGCGCTTCTGGAGGCAATGTGCGCAAACTCTTTGGTTTTGTCGTCCTGTGTGTCGTCATGAGCTTCGCCGCAGGCAAGTCCGTATACGATTTCCCGCTGAATACCATCGATGGTCAACCCACATCTCTTGCCGCCTATAAAGGCAAAGTCCTTCTGGTGGTCAATGTCGCCAGCCGCTGCGGCTTCACACCCCAGTATTCTGCTCTCGAATCCACCTACGAAAAGTACAAAGCTCGCGGGTTGGTGATCGTGGGCGTGCCGGCCAACAACTTCGGAGCCCAGGAACCGGGCACGAACGAGGAAATCAAGACCTTCTGCACGCGCAAGTACAACGTGCAATTCCCGATGATGTCAAAGGCTTCGGTGAAAGGCTCCGACACGACTCCGCTCTACCAGTATCTGACCGATACTTCACTAAATCCGAAGACGGGCGGCGAGATCAAGTGGAACTTCACCAAGTTTCTGTTCGATCGCAACGGTAACATTGTGGCCCGCTTCGAGCCGGAAGTGACGCCCGACTCTCCGCAGGTAGTGGCGGCGATCGAAAAGGTGCTTGCGCAGTAGAGGCGCCCCGGTGTGCGGTCTGGGCTGACAACAACTAGCGCGGGTGCGTGACTACGTACCCGCGTTTTCCACCGCTCGTGCACAATTCCTGCTGCAGTATTCAGTCGGATTCCCCTGAAACGGTCTTTCCACTTGCCACCCCGAGCCGGCTTCCCGATAATAGTGAGAGTAAGAACGCATACAACCGTGTACCGATATAGTCGAGCGGACCTGCTTCGGATTCTGCGGCTCACGGCGCGTCAGTTGGCAAGTTGGGAAAAGGCCGGACTGGTTGCCGCCGCTGAGACCTACTCGTTTTTTGATCTCCTGCAAATCAAGAAAGTGCGTGACCTGTGCGCTAAGAAAGTGCGCCCGGCGGTGATTCGCCAGTCGCTCGAGGCCATGCAAAAGCAAGTGGCCGGCATGGAGAATCCGTTGCTGGAAGCAGGCGCCTTCTCCAGCGGACACCGAGTGACCTTCCGGCACGCGGGCAAGTTGCTCGAACCGATCGCGGGCCAGTTCGTTTTCGACTTTTCGCCGGAACAGAAAGTCGTGGCCAGCACGCCGGTGATGCCGATGCGGCCCGAGAAACCGGTCGAGGCCGATGTTGCCGAACTCTTCGCGCGGGGCATTGCGCTCGAAGAAGACCCGCAGACGCACACCGAAGCTATTGCGACGTACCTGAAGGTGGTGGAGCGCGAGCCGAACCACGCTGCTGCCCACATCAACGTGGGAACGCTCTACTACAACAGCCAGGATTTCGCGTTGGCCGAGAAACACTATCGCGCCGCCATCGAATCCGACCCTCGCTACGCGCTGGCGTATTTCGATCTGGGCAATGTGCTCGACGAAACCGGGAGGGTGCAGGAAGCCATCCAGACGTACAAGACCGCGCTGCAACTCGCACCCACATACGCGGACGCGCATTACAATCTTGCCCTCGCCTACGAGAAGATCAAACAGCCGCGCAAAGCGCTGGCGCACTGGCGCGCCTATGTCAAGCTCGACAGCACCAGCCCGTGGGCCGTCCACGCCCGCAATCAAATCCAGCGCATCCTGCAGAGCGATGGACTGCAGCTGGTATATCGAAGCGACCGCTCCTGAGTTTTATCCTTCCTCTTGCAGGCGAACCCGCGTTACTCCAAAGGCAAGCAGTCGCGCTGGAATATCCCGGAGGACGGGAATTCGGAAGGATGCGCGCATAAACCAGGGAATCCGGAGTGTGCCCTGCACCCGCAGCGCGCTTGCGATCATGCGCGTCTGCAGTGTCGACTGAATCGCCTGGATGATGCGGGTGGGCCACTCCCGCTGACGCTGGACTTCGGCGAGATCTTCCAGGCGGACGCGTCCACTGTTCAACGGCTCCGCCAGCACGTTGGTCGCGACTACCGCGTCCTGCACGGCGTAATTGATGCCCACCCCGCCTACCGGAGACATCACGTGGGCGGCATCGCCGATGAGCAGGAGTCCGGGTTTGTACCAAGTCGGGCAGCGGCTGGATTCGACTGAGAGCAAGGAGCACTGGTGCCAGTCTTTGAGGGTCTCCACGTGTTTCGTGAAGCTCGGCTCGATCTGCACTATGGATTTCCGAAACGCTTCGATACCGGCGGCACGCACCTGTTGGTACTGTCCTTTGGGGAAGATGTAGCCAATTTGCCAGTAGTCAATTCGGTCGAACACGGCGAGCAGGCGTCCGCCTCCAAATCCGCCCATCACGCGGTCGGAGTGCTCGTCTCCGGGCAGGTGAGGCAACTGGAACCACAGAATATCCATGGGCGGAGAAGTCTTGATGGGTTCGAAACCCGCTAGTTGCCTCACTCTGGAGAACCTTCCGTCGGCTCCGACGGTGAGCAGCGCGCGCACTTCGTGCCAGCCGTCGGTACTCTGATAACGCACACCGGTTACACGGCCTTCGTTCTCAACCAGCGCCCCGACATTGGCCACCATGCGCAGATGGAAGTTCGGATATTTACGCGCCTCCGCCGCTAAGAAATCGAGGAACTTCGTTTGCGGAATGAGCATGATGTAGGGATAGCGAGTTTTCAGCCGGCGGAAATCTACAGGCGAAAACGCCATGCCCGCGGTCTGAAACGTGGGCCCGTAAATTTTATTGTGCGGGAATTGGTGCAGACGCTTCGCCAAGCCGATCTGGTCGAGGATCTCGAGGATCGAGGGATGCAATGTGTCGCCGCGAAATGCCCGGTCGAAATCCTTATGTGCTTCCAGGAGCATAACCTCTACCCCGCGACGGGCTAGCAGGAGCGCGAGCATCATTCCCCCGGGCCCGCCGCCGGCGATGCAGCAGGTTGTTTCCTGAGAGCCTTCGATCTGGCCCGCCCCGGCCAGTTCTTCATCAGGAATCGTCGCCGTTGCCATCAGCAACTCCGTCGAGTGCTAAACGTGAAGTCCGCGCAGTATATCCTCCGCTAGGGCCTGCGTCGACGTTCGATTCGCTGACAGAACGGTGGACCTGTCAGGTTTCGAACCGACGGGGGCTCTCCGGTCGGTGCTAAAATCATTGGTTTTCCATTCTTGCTCTGAAGGTATCTTGTATGTCTGAAACGATGACTCCCACCGCCATCCCTTCTCCCCTCACCCACCTCACTGAGGACGAGATCCTGTGCAGGGACAATATTCGCCAGTTCGCCGAGGATCGTGTCCGGCCGCTGGCCAGAGAGATGGACGAGAAGGGCGTGTTCGACCCTGGGCTTATCGAGCAGTTTTTTCAGCTCGGTTTGATGGGCATCGAGATCCCGGAGCAATATGGTGGCGGCGGCGGCAAGTTCTTCGAAGCGATCCTTGCGGTTGAGGAGCTTTCTCGGGCCGACGCGTCGGCCGGCGTTATCGTCGACGTCCAGAACACGCTGGTCAACAATGCCCTTCTCCGGTGGACCACGGAAGAACAGCGCAAGCGCTACCTGCCGCGCATGGTGGCCGACACGGTGGGAGCCTACGCCCTGAGCGAGGCCGGTTCCGGGTCGGACGCGTTTGCCTTGCAGACTAAGGCAGAACTCAAGGGCAGCGACTACGTTCTGAACGGCCGCAAGCTTTGGATCACCAACGGAAAGGAAGCCGGGGTTTTCATTCTCTTCGCCACCGTCGATGCCTCGGCGGGGTACAAGGGCATCACAGCCTTCATCATCGAGAAAGAGTTTCCTGGATTCACGGTCGGGAAGAAGGAGGACAAGCTTGGTATTCGCGCCTCCTCCACGTGCGAGCTCATCCTGGAAGATTGCCGGGTGCCCAAGGACAACGTTCTGGGCGAAGTGGGGAAAGGCTACAAGATCGCCATCGAAACGCTGAATGAAGGGCGGATCGGGATCGGCGCACAAATGCTGGGCGTAGCGCGCGGCGCGTGGGAATACGCGGCGAAGTACGCGCAGGAGCGCAAGCAATTCGGCAAGACGCTGGCCGACTTCCAGGGCATCCAGTTCCAGATCGCGCAGATGGCCACTGACATCGAGGCTGCGCGGCTGCTGGTTTACAACGCGGCCCGCACGAAAGACGCCGGTCTCAGCTTCGTGAAAGAGGCAGCCATGGCTAAGCTGTTCTGCTCGCAGGTGGCCGAGCGGGTGACCTCACTGGCCATCGAAATCTACGGGGGCTACGGCTTCACGAAGGACTATCCGGTGGAGAAATACTGGCGCGATTCGAAGATCGGCAAGATCTACGAGGGAACGTCGAACATGCAGCTGGCCACGATCGCCAAGCTGGTGATGGCCAGCAAATAGAGCCGAGGGGCTCGCAGCTCCGCGCTTGACCGAGGCTTGGCTGCCCAAAATCCCAGCATCTCTTGAAACGCCCGTCCGGCGCGGCTTTCGGGCCGTGAGGGCTGGCAAGTCACCCCAGTAATACCAACCCTAGTTACCATTATGTGCAGGGACTTGCACTTGCAGGTTTTCCAGGCGTTGGTGTGACTGCCCCTAAGCTGTTCCCCGCCAACAATTTGCGGAAAACCCTGCCATTGGTGCCGTAGCTGCAATTCTCAATGTGCCTGCTATCGGGGCACAACTCGGGGGCTCACTTGACGACACTGTTCGGTACTCCGGAAGTTTCACCCAGACGGACGCTAACCTTGCTTCCGGTTCTGACCGTCCTGTTCCTCATTTCCTACGGTCTGATGACCCTGCTGATCGTGGAACAGGGGAACACCATTCAGTCCCAGCGCACCCTGATTCAACAGTTGCTGGGAGACAGTACCGAGTTGTCCGCGATGAAGGGTAAGGCCGCGATGGAGCACGCACAGACATCGACCGCCGAGACCCAGGCGAATCCCACGGTTCAAGCTCCGTCAACCCAGGCAACAGGGTCCGAGAAGACCCCAGCCGCGCATGGCGGCGGCAAGATGCAGCGCCAGGCACCGGAACGACCCCCGGTCCCGGCTTCAGATATTGCAGATTCGCGCAGAACGCTGATGTCGATCTAAATACCCGGCCCCGTTTCCCAGGGCCCTGTGAGAACGATATGAACGCATTGACCCTAGCGTTGTTGTTGTCACTACCCGTCCCGAGGTTCACGCCACCGGCCCACCCTCCCGTGGAAACTGCCACCCGGCATCCCCGGAAGGGTGGGAAGTGGTACTTCGCGGCCAATGGCCACGCGGTGTACTGCTACGGTCCGGTGATGTACGTAACCGAGGCCCAGGGCGGCCTGCAGCGTGTCGCGACCTTCTGTTCAAACGACCAACCCATGGTTCCGCTGAAGGACTAGCAAGTTCACGGCCAGCGTCAGACTGCTGCAGACCCGGAAGGACCAAGACTCTCGCTCTCTCTTCCGACCGCGTATTCGCCGCATAAAATAGGGCGGATGACGAAGTCACTCGGCGCGGGATTCGTGCTTCTTGGCGTGAGCCTGTTGTCGGTTGTGGGAATGACCTTCTCGAAGTGGGGGCCGTGCGGCCCGTCGAACATCAGTGGTCTTATTTTCCTACTCGGTGCCGGGATCAGCTTCCTACTCGGCTCTCTTTTTCTCGTGATCAGCTTCTTCCGTTATGTGGCGAAGAAGGCGCGCGAAACCTCGGCTTCGTAGCGGATGCATCCGCAGGCCGGGCGGGCGCATTGCTTCCCTCCGATCTCACCGTCCTTAGCCCGAATCCTGTAGAGTTGAGGACATGCCCAAGTTCGAGAGGCACCTGTTCATCTGCTGCAACCAGCGGGAGCCCGGGCACCAGCGTGGATGCTGCGATCCTGCCGGTCAGGCCCAGCTGCAGTTCCTCTTCAAACAGAAACTCGCGCTACGCGGATTCAAGAAGCGCGTGCGCGCGAATATGTCGGGCTGCCTCGATCAGTGCGAGCACGGGCCCACGGTGGTGGTGTATCCCGATGCTATTTGGTACGGACGCGTGACCCCCGACGACGTAGAAGAGATCATCGAGTCGCACATCGTGAACGGAAAACCGGTCGAGCGCTTGATGCTGCCAGAGGATTGCATCAATGCTTCCAGCTGTCCGCATCGCTTTCCGAAACCCTGAGCGACAACGATGGTCGATGTGAGATGAGCTGAAAACGTGGAGTTGCCGGGTGCGGTTTGATCGCTCGACTGAAATGGAAAAAGGCCACCCGGCAACTGGGCGGCCTTTTTCTTTCAAGGGAGAATAGTTCTAACGGAAGGCAAAGTCCGCCAAAACTTTCTGGCGAAATCTTATGAGCCCAAAAAGGGGGGTGTCAAGGGATTTTTCGATAATAAATGTCTTTCTTTTCAATTATTTACAAAATCAGGCAATAGCGCTTCAAAGTGTAGCATTTTGAGACAGCGTGACCTCAAAGGCCGACTAAAGCACCTCAATTGATGGACTTACCCTCAGGGAAAAGCCGTATCGACCAGCCCTAGGGCTTTCCCGGTCCCCGTACCACTCGCATTCCACCGGTTGATTCCGATACCGCGCGGTCCAGATGCAGAGCAATGAATTCTGTCCCATCGTCGCCCCCGCGCGCGGACAAAACGCGTGCCAGTAGCACCCGCACTCCTCCGAACGCAAACCCTACGGCTACCGTGATCCCCATCAGCACCGCACACAGAATGATGGTGTTCCACAACAGGTTTGCGAGGTTGTTCTTCTTGTCGAAGAACGTGTTTTCATTCCAGGTGACGTCGGCATCGTAGTGCACCGAGGCGAGCAGGGACTTGGCTTCGCTGGGCGAGAAAGGTCCGGCGGCGATGACGACGATCGGCCCCGAGCGCTTGTCAAGGAATGTTCCCACGTCGACAACGGGAGGTGCGCTCGCATCGGGCTGCGGGTTCGGCGCGTGGGCTGCGTCGATACGTCGCAGATGTTCTGCCGCGATCTGCGGCGTGGGGTAGGAAATCAGCACAAGAGTGGCTTGGCCACCCGAGCTCTCGTAGGTACCCTGCACGATTTCCGCGCCGGCGCCGAAGTCCGCCAGTTGCGACGATATCGGAGAGCCAATCTTGTCGAGCGTCGCCGGTCCCACGATGTATTTGGCTGTGTTCTTGACGTAGGCCTGCTTGGGCAGGTAGGTCGGAAGGGAAGGAAGATTGCGAGCGCCGCCTTGCGGCAGGGGGATGTCGCTCGCCAGCTCGCGGAGCTCAGCGGCTGACATCACGCTGAGCTTATCGAACAGCGCGTCTACCAGCACATTTCCGCGATAAAACAGCACCCGGTGATTCAGCGAGGAACCCTGGTCGCCGATCTTTTCATTCAGCATCTCGGGCTGCTTGTAGAAGGTGAACGCGCCATAGGCCCCGCTGGCGTCAGCGAAGCGTGCGGCACGCAGGGTGAGCTTGCGGCCGTCGTCCCGGGTGTAGGTGCCGGCGGCGAAATCCATGAATCCGTACTCTGTGAGGACCGCGGGGTTGGTTGGATCAGCCGCCGCCGGATCCGGACTGGCCTGGATCGACCCGCTGACCTGCCATCCGCCAAATTCGTTGGGCAGGATGAGTGCCGGCGCGGCTTTCACAGGTGCCGCTGGGTCCGCGGCGAAGGCCCTTGCGGCAAGAAACAGCGAGAGCGCAAGAACTCGACAAAGCTTGGCGGGAACAGGAGAGCGTCGCAAGTGCACCTCTACGACTCATTAGACTACAGGGGGGGCGGGAAAGTTTCCAGGGAGTGGGGCCGCCTCGAGGAGGTGAGCGGAAACCCTGTGTGGGCAACCTGGAGATTCGGAACTAACCCCTCACTGCCCCTCGTTCTTTGCCACCCGGCTGGCCACTTTTACACCGCTCAGCCCGCTGGCGTACTTGGCGATGCCCCGATACAGCGACTCTGCAATGCGCTGGCGGTATTCGGAGGTCTGCAGCTTGCGTTCGTCGGTGGGATTGCTGACAAAGGAAATCTCCGCCAGAATCGAGGGCATATTCGCGCCGATCAGTACGATGAAGGGCGCCTTCTTCACGCCCCGGTCACGGATCCCCGAGCCCTTCATCGCCAGCCCACTGTGCAGGGCCTGCTGGACGTTAGTGGCGAATTCGTGCGACTCCTCGATTTTTTCCTTCAGCGCGATCTTCTTCACCAGGTCGCCGAGTTCGTAAATTGATTTTTCCGAGACTGCGTTCTCGCGGGCCGCGACTTCCAGCGCGTCCGGCGACGATGTGAAGTTCAGGTAGTAGGTCTCAATTCCCCGCGCGCTCGAGTCATGGCTCGAGTTGGCGTGGATGGAAACAAACAGATCGGCCCGCTCCCGGTTGGCGATTGCCGTGCGCGTCTCGAGCGGGATGAAGGTATCGTCCTTTCGGGTGTAGACCACCTCGGCGCCCATCCGGGTTTCGAGCAGCTTACCGAGCCGCCGGCCGACATCCACCACCAGGTCTTTTTCCTCGAGCCCATCCGGACCGATGGTGCCCGTGTCGTGGCCGCCATGTCCGGGATCGATCACGATCTTGCCGATCTTCAAACCGAGGGCCCGGATCAGGGAACGATCTCCCGCCGCCGTGGGCCGTGCCTCACGCGCGTCCACCTCAGGTGCGATGTCGGCGGTGCTGCCGGCGCCCTTGCGCTTGCCCTTTCCGTGGGAAGCGGCGGATTTCCTCTTTGGAGCCGAGTCGTCAGCCAGGGTTGTGTCCTCGGCTGCGTCGGTTACAGAGGTAGCTGCCGGGGGCAGGTCCGGCCGCAGGTCCTCCACCGAGCGCGCGAGTGATTTCTTGGGCGGAACCGGATCGTCGTCGCCGGCCTCGATGATCTTCTTGACCGGCGTTTTGCCGATGGTCACGGTTTGCACTGTGGGTTTGGTGTTCTCGAGCTTGGCTTCTTCAACCGGTTCGCGGTCTTCAGCCGCATCTTTCGTCGCCGGGGGCGGCACTTGCTCGGCTATGGCGGTCTGCTTGGTACCTTCGGTTTTGCCAGCCGTCTCGTCCTTCGCGTCGTCGCGCGAGTCGATCTTCGTGTCCGCCACTTCCCGTACGGTTCTGGCCGGCTTCGCCTTGGCCGATTGCTTCCCGTGAATATCGATGATCAGCCGCGAAGGGTTGGGCACCAGGAAGGCGTCGTAGTCGGAAAGGTCGTCGACTTCCAGCACCACCCGCGTCTTGCCCGGCTTGAACTGGGCGACTCGGATCTTTTTCAGGAAGCCATCTTCCACATCAAAGCTCTTGCCGACAAGTGTCGAGGCCAGCTTGGTGTTGTAGAGATCGAAAAAAATCCGTTCGGGATGGTCGATGCGTTGCGAGTTGAACTTCACATCCTGCTCGACGTCGATGGCAACCCGTGTGTAATCGGGAGTCGACCAGTGCCGGATGCCGGTGACACGAGGCAGAGTGCTCGCGTCGGCCTGTTTTGCGCGATCGACATTGTCAGCGGCTGTCGCTTCGTCGCTCGTCTCGTCTCTGTCCGTCTCGCCCGCAGGCTTCGTTTGTTTAGACGCGATGTCTGCAGCACGCTGGTATCTCTCGGCCTCGCGCAGCGCGGCTTCCTTTTGCGGGCCGGCGGCGTCCTGTTTCAGGTCGGCAATCGCCTGATGCGCGTCTTCGGCCAGCCGGTTCCGCGGATAGCGATGTAGAAACTCCTCGAAAGTAGCCTGCGCTTCTTCGGGATCGTCCAAATCATCTTTGTAGATTTCGCCGATGGTGAACAGTGCGTCGAAGCGGTACTTGCTGCCCGGATATTCACGGCGGAGGAACTCATACTGTTTTACGGCCGACTGCAAGATCTTGTTGTCGTCGAAACGCCGCCCCATTTCAACCTGCAGTTCGGCAACTGCGACCACGCTGGCATCGGATCTGGACGAGGCGGGGGAGCCGAAGTACACCCGGCGGTAGGCGTCAATCACGCGCCGGTAGTCGTGCCGCGAGCGGTCGGGTGCGGGACGCCCGTTCAGCGCCTCCCGCATCTGCTCGGCTTTGGTGAAGGCTGTCCGCGCCCACGCGTCGTTATGCCGGACACGAGCGTGTCCCGGCAGCGCCAGCAGCAGAAGCGTCAATGCCGCTGCCAGACGCACCCCGCGCTGGCTTCGATGTAGGGTCTTCAACGTTGCAGCCGTTACCGTGGTTCGTGGAACTGGTTGTCCGAAACCGCTTACCTGAGAAAGTGAGAAAACTGGGCCGATACCACTAAACAGATGCCAAACTGCTAGTCAGTGTTGCTGATATAAAGCACGCCCCGCGCATCTCGTTGTACGCGAACGGGATCGTGCTCCACATTCCCCACGATGTGCGACCCCGGATCCGATCCTCCGTAGTACAAGTCGGTGATCCGCCGCACATAGTTCTGGGTCTCAGAGTAGTGCGGAATTCCCGAGCTGCGTGCCACCGCGCCCGAGCCTGCGTTGTAGGCTGCCAGGCTCAGCTTCACATTGCCGCCGTAGCTTTCGAGCAGGTGCTTCAGATGGCGCACACCCGCGTCGACGTTCTGCTCGGGGTCAAACGGGTTCTTCACGTGCAAGGAGCGCGCAGTGCTTGGCATCAACTGCATCAATCCCATTGCGCCCTTCCGGGAAACCGCGTTCGGATTGAAATTCGATTCCACTTTGATGACCGAACGCACCAGGTTCGGATCAACGTTGTGCCGGGCCGCAGCCTGCTCAATGGCCGCGTCCACATCCTGCGGGCTGAATGACCGGTTGCTGCGCAGGAAACTGGCTGTCTCCCGGCCTTCCTCGGAATTCAGGTACTGGTTTACTTCGGCGGCCGCGGACCGTGCGCGGCCCATCTTTGCCGAAGGCACCGGCTTCCACCGGCCTTCTTTCGCGCTCCAATAGGCCAATCCGTTTGGCTGCCCGGCCTGCGACGGCGAAGCCTTCCCGTTCTGAGTGATCTTCGTGGGGTTGATGCCTGCGTATTCGTTGGTGTAGATCGTGCGTCCGTTTTCGTCGGTGGTGGCAACCAGGTGCGAGGCAGAACCCTCCGACCCCGATGCCGCCTGCGCATGGGGCGTGGTGAGAGAAAGGGAGGCCGCGAGTATGGGCATCAGTGCGATTTGCAGGTGCTTTCGCATATCCGGGTCTTGTCCTCGCAGCGAAGACACGAAGTCCTCGCAGTTGTCTACCCGGAACCTGACGGAGAACTTCTACCAGAGTAGGCTGATTATAGGGTGGTTAGGTGGCGGGGGCAATCTAACAGAGGTCCATAGAACCACCGAAGTAATCGCCGTAAGTTACTGAAAATAAGCGCATTTTTGCCAAGCCATGCGAGTCGCGAGCTAGCGCAGCGGCTCGCCCTGTAGTACCCTCCCCCTCGTCCCCATGTTCGACGATTCCGCGCAACGCCAAACTCCTGACTCGCTGATGCTCCCCGGCTTCTGGTACCGGGCGTTGCCCCGTGATCGGGTCCGGCGCAACCGGCTCGAAAAAGCCATGCTGCTCGAAATCCCGCTGGTCTTGGGGCGCGACCCGCAGGGCCGTCCTTTCGCCTTACAGGACGCCTGCCCGCACCGTGGTATGCCGCTTTCCTGCGGCCACCTCGACACGAACCGGATCGAATGCAGCTATCACGGGTGGCGCTTCGACGCGCACAGCGGCCAGTGCCAGCTCATTCCGTCGCTTACCGCCGACCAGAAAGTTAGAGTCGACCGCATCTACGCCGGCAGCTACGCCTGTGAGGAGCAAGATGATTTCCTCTGGGTCTTCATCCCCGAACCCGGTCCCGCAGGCGCGGGATTCACTCGGCGCGCCGATCCCTCCGAGGCCACGCCACGCGTGCCCACCTGCAGCGGGAAATACAATCTGGCCTATCTGACTTCGGACCTGCCCTGCAGCGTGGACCACGGGATCATCGGCCTGATGGACCCGGCACACGGTCCTTTTGTGCATCAGGCGTGGTGGTGGCGCAGTCGCGATTCGATCCATGAAAAGCAGAAAGCCTTCGAGCCCATCGAGCACGGCTTCCGCATGAGCGCGCATACACCCAGCTCGAACAGTGCGCCCTACAAGCTGCTTAAGCTCTATGCCGACGCCGATGCCATCACAACCACCATCGACTTTACCCTGCCCAACCGGCGCTCGGAGACGATCCGGGCAGGGAAGTACTGGTTCTCGAGCCTCACCACGGTTACGCCGATCACGCGCAGCCAGTGCCGCATCGACGTGGTGGCCGCCTGGAACCTGTTCCGCTTGCTCCCCTTCGGCGCTGCTCTGCTGAAGTTCGTTTTCGCGAAGTTCGTCGAGCAGGATCGCAAGACGATGGAAGAACAGTCCGAAGGCCTGAAGCACAACCCGCACCTGATGCTGATCGACGACGCCGACCGTCCCGCTAAGTGGTACTTCCAGCTCAAGCAGGCATGGCTCGACTCACGCCGCGGTGGCACGGCCTTCCGCCACCCGATTCCGGGTCCTGTGACACTGAAATGGCGAAGCTAGAGCCGGGGAACTTTGGGCCTTTAGCATGCGTAATCCAAACGGAGGAGCTCTGCATGCGCGTTTTTCTGATCGTTTTGGGAGTGTCGATCGTCGGCTCGATCGTTCTCTGGAATTTCGGAATTGCCCAGCGAATCTGGCCCGCGCACCCTGTGCTCACGACCACGATCATTGTCGGCGGCTGTGCCGCCGTGATGCAGTCGATTCTGTCCCGGGACTCTGCGGCTCAGAAATCGAGGTGATTTGGCATCCCGACAGCTCGCCCCTAGCGCTTAAACCCTGGAGCCCGGGATGAAACAGCCGCTCGTCGCCAGCTACTCAGCCACGAGCCAGTCCATGGCTTCCGCGCGAGTCTTGAAGGGCGGGAACTCGCGTTGCGAAAAGCTCTTGAAGTTCTCGTAGTACACGTGCGGCAGGCTCTCCACACCCACCCACGCCGAGCGTTTCACAAACGGACGATCCAACACCAGCACTTCTTTCATGCGGGTGGCGACTGCGCGATCGATGTGCGCCCCAGTCATATCCGCCAGCGTGAGCAGCGTGCCGCGTTCATGCCGCGCCACGGTGCGCTGGATCTCTTCCAGCAGCAGAAGAATTTCCTTGGCCTCGCAGCCGCTGAAGTCGATCAGCATGATCGCCTTGCCCCGATGCGTGATGAAAGAGACGCGTTCGTCCATGGGAAACCCGGTTCTCGGTCGTTAGTCGTCGGTCATCAGCCTACCCCAGTGCCACACACAGACTGAGAGCCGTGGTCCAAGGAACTTAGGCCCGGAGTCGAGGCCGCAAAGCGCGGAGCTTAAACACTAGAGCTTGCTCTTTTCACCCCAGCATTCCCTCCACGACCTTGTACACCTCGTCCAGAGCCGCGTCCAGAGCCTCAGGGTTGTCCCCACCAGCTTCGGCCATGTCGGGACGCCCGCCGCCCTTGCCATCCACCTTCTGGGCCACCTGGCCGATGACTTTTCCGGCCTGGATGCGGCTGGTGAGGTCCTTGGTCACACCCGCAATCAGCGCGACCTTCCCATCCGTCGCCGATCCGAGGACCACCACGCCGGAGCCCACTTTGTCGCGCAGCTGGTCGAGCAGAGTTCGCATCTGCGGGCGTTCCAGGTTGTCGACGCGGTGTGCCAGCACTCTCACGCCCTTCACTTCTTTCACTTTCTCATTGGCGGACGCGAGCGATGACGAAGCTGATTTCATACGCAGCTGGTCCAGTTCGCGCGCCAGCCGCTTGATCTCGGCATCTCTTTTGTCGAGTTCGGCCTTCAGAGCGGCCGCAGGCCTCTCGGTCTCTGACTGACCAGCCAGCGCGGAGACAACCGTTTCCAGCTGGTGATCTTTGCGGAAGTGCTGCAGCGATCCTTCACCGGTGACTGCCTCTGCCCGGCGCACGCCCGATGAGACGCTGCCTTCTTTGAGAATTTTGATCAGCCCGATCTCGCCGGTGGCCGCGGTATGGGTGCCGCCGCACAGCTCGGTCGAGAAGTCGCCAATCCGGATAACCCGCACCGTGTCGCCATACTTTTCGCCGAACAACGCCAGCGCGTGATATTGGTTGATAGCCACATCGATCGGCACATTCTCGATGACCTCGACCCGCTCGTTGCGCAAGACTTCCTTGTTGATGAGGTCTTCGATGTCCTGCAGTTCCTCGTCTTCGACGGCAGTGAAGTGTGAGAAATCAAAACGCAAGTGATTAGGCGCCACCAACGACCCGGCTTGCTTCACATGCTTGCCTAAAACCTCGCGCAGTCCCGCCTGCAGAAGATGCGTGGCCGTGTGGTTGCGCATGGTAGCTTCACGGATGCCAGTGTCGACGACGGCATTCACTCTGTCGCCCACGCGAAGGGCCTGCTTCGCAATTACTTTATGGGCCCGCACGCCCTGGATCGGGTAGTAAACCCCAATGACCTCCGCGACGACGGTATTGTGATCGTCAGAGTAGAACCACCCCCGGTCTCCGACTTGCCCGCCCGACTCGGCGTAGAACGAAGTGTGATCGAGGATGACCTCGCCGTCGTCACCAGGCTTTAGTTCCTTCACACCCTGCCCGCCTTTAAGGAGCGCCAATACCTCGCAGCCTTCGGAACGCGTCTGGCGGTAGCCTTCGAAGACCGAAGTTGGCAGCTTCTGATACTCGGGATTTGCGGTCTGCTTGGCCGCACCTTTCCAGGAGGCACGAGCACGCGATTTTTGCTCTTCAAGCGCAGCATCAAAGCCAGCCTTGTCAAAAGCCACTCCCTGATCACGGCAGGCATCCTCGATGAAATCCTTCGGCATGCCGAACGTGTCGTAGAGTCGGAAGGCTTTGGCCCCCTCGTAGACGGGGGCGTTCTTATCGCGTACCCGGCGTAGATCCTCTTCGAGGCGTTGCAGCCCTACCTCCATCGTATGTGCAAACCGCATCTCCTCGGCCAACACCGCCTTCGACACCCGCTCCGCCGTCTCCGTCAGTTCTGGATACGCATCCTGCATCAAGTCGCGTACCGAGAAGACCATGTGATGCAGGAACGGTTTGGTCTGTCCGAGCAGTCGACCGTGTGTGATGGCGCGGCGGATGATTTTGCGTAGTGTGTATCCTCGTAATTCATTAGAAGGAACCACGCCATCGGAAATCAGAAATGTCGCGGCCCGCGAGTGATCCGCGATTACGCGCAAAGACGCCGCCGACTTCGCGTGCGCCTCTTTTTCGATTTCTTTCTTGAGCGACGTTCCCGTCAATTCCGCGGCGCGCTTGATGAGCGGAGTGAACAGGTCGGTGTCGTAATTCGAGATGACGCCTTGCATCACCGACGCGACCCGCTCAAGGCCGGCTCCCGTGTCGATTGAAGGCCTAGGCAACAGCTCAAGCCTATAGCTGGGGTATTTCTGAGCTTTAGCTTCGGCGTCGAAATACTGGGTGCCCTCTCCGATTCTGTTGAACTGCATGAACACCAGGTTCCAGATCTCGACATACCGCCCGCAGTCGCAACCGAACTCGCAATTCGTGTGTTCCTGATCGCTCGCGACTACGCCCATGTCATAATGAATCTCGCTACACGGTCCACAGGGCCCAGTGTCACCCATCTGCCAGAAATTATCCTTCGCCCCGAACTCGTAGATGCGACCCTTCGCGACACCCTGCCCCAGCCAAAGGCCATACGCTTCGGCGTCGCGCTCCACGCCGTTCTCACCCTTGAAGATCGTGACGTACAACTTCTCTTTCGGAATCCCGAACCACTTCGGGGATGTGATCAACTCCCAGGCGAACGCAATCGCGTCCTTCTTGAAATAGTCCCCAAAGCTGAAATTCCCCAGCATCTCGAAAAACGTGTGGTGCCGGTTGGTGAAGCCGACATTGTCCAGGTCATTGTGCTTTCCCCCGGCGCGCACGCATTTCTGCGAAGTGGTTGCTCGAGAGTAGTCGCGTTTTTCGAGGCCGAGGAATACGTCCTTGAACTGGTTCATCCCGGCGTTTGTGAACAGAAGCGTGGGGTCGTTCTGCGGCACCAGGGACGACGAGTGCACCTCGCGGTGCCCCTTCTCGATGAAAAAGTCCAGGAATTTGCGGCGAATCTCAGAGCCGGTCAGCATGATGGTTTTAGAAGGCCTCGATGAATAAAGCAGAATCGCTAGAATTCCATTCTAACCCACAGAGGACGCAGGGGATTACGGGGGAAGGCTTGGCCACTAAAGACACTAAGCAAACACGAAAGTCGTGCGGTTCGGCGCTCACTTCTCTGCCGGCAGTCGAGCTTTAGCGATCGTTTCCTATGTGATCCTCTGTGTCCTCCGTGGTTAGTCCTGGGTTTCCCCTTCCAGCGCCGTCAGCGTTTCCTCGTCCACATCCCACCGCTTCAAGATCGAGAAAATCGTCTTCGCTCGGAACCCCGCCCGGGTGAGCTGTCGGAAAATCCGTGCTGCCTGCTTCTGATCCTTGGGCTTCGCCGATCGTTTGCGCTGCAAGTAAGCCCGCGCCTGCTTCTCCTCGTTCACCTCGTCGTATACCGACGACACCGCTTTGTCAATCACCTCGCCGTGCACACCCTTGGCCTTGAGATCGGTGATGACCCGCATCCGCCCGAATTTCTCGTTATCCCGGCGAAAGGAAGAATATTCCGCCGCGTACTTGGCATCGCTCAGGTAGCCTTGATCCTTCAGCCGGCGAATGATCAGCTCCACTAGCGTCTGCCCAAACTCAGTTTCTGCCTCCACTCTCTGTCGCAGCAGCCGTTTGAGCTCCGCAACCGTACGCATGCGTCGCGCCAGCGCGCCCACCGCGTACTCGTAGAGTTCGCCCTCGGTGTAGAGCTTCTTTTTGGAGCGGGGAAAGGGCATCGAGTCCACGGTAATGCAAAAAAGTTGGGTTGGGGAAGCTTTTTACCGAACGGGTGGGTGGCGAACATCTGCAGAGGCCACTGCTGAACGGGAAACCCCACCGAGCCTTAGCTCGTAGGCCTAGACGAGGGCGCCTGGGCCTACGAAAAATAGGCGCGCTTTGCGCGCGCCCCAAGAACTCAGAAGGAAATCACTTCGAGAGGTTCGGAACTATCTTCCACCAAATCCAGCGGATTGCATCGCCTGCCGCGAAATGTCGGCCGTCGAAGCAATGCCCTGCATGCGCAGCTTGAAGTCGTCGGCGTTCGACGCGTTTTCCAGAGCGGTCTCGTAGCCGATCAGGCCGGCCTGGAACAGATCCCACAACGACTGATCGAAGGTCTGCATGCCGTACTGCGAGGTACCGGCTGCGATCGCGTCGCGGACGGACCGCGTCTTTTCCGGCACGAGAATACACTCGCGGATGAACGCAGTGTTGATCATGACCTCCACGGCGGGTACGCGGCCCTCGGTGTCTGCGCGTTTCACCAGCCGTTGGCTGATGATGGCGCGCAAAATCGCCGCCAGCTGCAGGCGAACTTGCTTCTGTTCCGGCGGCGGGAAGACCGCAATGATACGGTTGATGGTTTCGACTGCGTCCAGAGTGTGCAGTGTCGAGAACACCATGTGGCCGGTTTCAGCCGCGTGGATGGCAGTGCCGATGGTTTCGAGGTCGCGCATTTCACCGACCAGGATCACGTCCGGATCCTGACGCAAAGAAGCGCGCAGCGCCGCCGAGAACGAAGGCGTGTCGACTTCAATTTCACGCTGGTTGACGTAGCCCTTCTTGTCGCGGTGCAAGAATTCGATCGGGTCCTCGATGGTGATGATGTGTTCCGCGCGCGTCGCGTTCACACGGTCGACCATCGCGGCCAGCGTGGTCGATTTACCGGAACCCGTAACCCCCGTTACCAGCACCAGCCCGCGGGGCATGTCGCAAATCTGTTCGACTACCTTGGGCAGGTAGAGTTCGTCCAGTGCACGAATCTTGGTGGGAATGACGCGCAGCACCAGTCCCACGTTGCCCCGCTGCTGGAACACGTTCACACGGAAGCGTCCCAGTCCGGCGACGCCGTACGCCATATCGATTTCCGTGGTCTCTTTGAATTTCTGCTTTTGCCGTGCCGACATCATGCTGAACGCCATGGTTAGCATGTCCTCGGCGGTGATGCGGGGCTGGTCGGTGAGCGGGTGCAGTTCGCCATCAATGCGCAGGTGCGGATAATTTCCCACCTTCAGGTGTAAGTCCGACGCCCGCCGCTCCATCGCAATTCGCAGGAGATCATCAATATTCATTCGACACGTTCCCCTCTGAAACCTCCTCGTATCATTACGCGAATCGTCACCTTCCCCAAGATGACCTAAGTAATGGGTCTGTAGGCGCTTTGAGCTGTGAGCCCCGAGCCCATCGGCACGAAGCTCAAACCCAGTGCGGGGAACAAAAAAGCCGCCCCACCTGCGGGCGGCTTAACATTCCGGTCAGTGATGGTTTACGCGGCGTTCGCAGTTTGCGCTCCTTGGAACGGCTCATCGTAGCTGCCGCCGTAAATCGAAGGGCACTTTGCCCCCATCGGACGTAGATACGTCGCGAGTGCGCCGCGGTGATGGATGGAGTGGTTGTTCAGGAAGCCTAGATAGAAGGCTGCAGGAAAATTGAAAACGCCGAAGAATTCAATGGGCCGCGTCAGTTGTTCTGGTGTCATGGCTCGAACCCGCGCGGTCGCCCGGGCGATCTGCAGGTCATACCAGCCCACCAACTCGGCTATGGTCTTAGGCTTCTCGGCTTCCGGCCGGCCTTCCCTGCTGAACTGGCCGTCGGCGATGCCGTCGAGAAACTGAACGTCGGTGTTGGCGAGGTGCCACGCCAGTTCCCAGGCCGTGCGCGCATTCGGATCGGGACGGTAGTCGCGCTTGTCTTCGGGAATCGCGGCCAAGACCCGCTTCGTTGTTTTCACTTCGCCAGCGAACCCCTGGAGCATCATCTCCCGGTAGGCCGCGGCAAAATCGCTCGTGACTCCTTGCTCTGCTGTTGCCATCGCATGCCCTTCTTTCTTTTTGACGGTGTTGCGTAAGGCCGAGGTGAGGATCGATTGCGGGGGCCCGTGGGAGACACCCCGCACGTCTCGAAAACGCGCCCTTCATTCTACTCGCTGGAAGAGTTCGGGGGAACCATCGAAATTCTAGACGACGCCGGCAAGGCGGTTCGGGCAAGGAGATTCTCGGCCGAGGAAAAGGCCAAGCTCAGGCGCTGAAGCGCGACAGATTCACGACAACTCTTGGCACAACTGAAGCCGTGCCCCTCCCGTTTCGCCTGATCGAAGAACAGCTTGGGGACGTTCATGCCTAGAGCCGAAAGCTCAGGCCCAGAGCTAGAGCCACCGACTACTAGACTCCTACCGGCTGTTTCGTCCGCACCGGAACCGGAGTCAGCCACTTATACCGGTCCGACTTCTCGCCGGTCACGATGGCGTAGAACTCTTTCTGGATTGCTCTAGTCAGCGGCCCGGTCACGCCCTTGCCCACGCTGATCTTGTCGACCGACCGGATCGGCGTGACCTCCGCCGCGGTCCCGGTGAAGAACGCTTCATCGGCGATATACAGCATCTCACGCGGGATCCCCTGCTCTACCACCGGAATTCCGAGGTCGCGCGCGATGTGGAGCACCGAATCGCGCGTGATCCCGGGCAGTACGGAGTTACCCAGGGGCGCGGTTTGCAATATGCCGTTGCGCACCACGAACACGTTCTCGCCCGAGCCCTCGCTCACGTAGCCATTTGCGTCGAGCGCGATGCCCTCGGCATAGCCGTTCAGGACGGCTTCCATCTTGATGAGCTGCGAGTTCATGTAGTTCGCGCCCGCCTTGGCCATCGCGGGCAGCGTATTTGGCGCGAGGCGCGTCCATGACGAGACGCACACGTCGCAGCCCTGGTCCGAATCCGAGGTCAAGTACTTACCCCACGGATAATTGACGATGTACACCTCGACCGGGCAATTCAGCGGGTTCACTCCGGCCTCACCATAGCCGCGCAGCACAATCGGGCGGAGGTAGCAGGGCCAGACATTGTTGCTGGCGATCACGTCGCACATGGCTTTCACGATCTCGTCGCGGGTGAAATCCACGTCGATGCGATAGACCTTGGCCGAATCCAGCAGCCGCTGCGCATGCTCCTGAGCGCGAAAGATAGCTGGGCCGCTGGGCAGAGCGTAGCAGCGTACACCTTCGAAGACCGACGATCCGTAGTGAATGACGTGCGACATCACGTGAATGTGCGCGTCATCCCACAGGATGAGCTTGCCGTTATGCCAGATTTTTTCGGTCTTCTGAAGTGCTGCCATGGAGACTCCTTGCTTGTTGGTTTGAGCGCTGTGGCTTTGCCAGCGCTGCTGCTTTTCAACAGGGAGTGAGCGCATGCGCGAGCAAAATTAGCTTCGATTATAACTGAGCCAATCGCAGGTTCTGCGCATGCGTGACGCGGATTTTACGAATCTCGACAGACGGGAGGTGTCAGGTGTGCACAACTTGCCGGACGGTCGGTCGGAACCATGAGAGTTCGCCAATGAGGCCGGGAGTTGGTCTTGTAGAACTGGCACCTTGTGGCGGATGCAGGCTTACTGTCCCGCGCCCGCCGATCCAGTCGCGGTCGGCGCCGTTGTCGACGCCACACCCGGCAACTCGTCCCCGCGGAAGTACTTCTCCTTCGCTGCGTTGCGCATCACGGGCATCGCCGCGTAGGGCTTCGAGTAGTCGTTGCCCGCATTCCAGAAAAGGAACCCAACTCCGCCCTTCTCCTTGGCCACACGGACCTGCGTCTCGATGTACTCCGGCGAATAGGTCTTTGTCCTCCAGCGGAACGCCTGCAGCCACGGACGGATTACCACTGCGCTGTCCTTCGTGATCAGCTTGAAGCGGTCCATCGACTCACCAATGAAGTGTTCGGGGGCGTCCCCGGGGTGAGCGATCCCATCCATCCCGAAGAAGTGCGATGGATAGATCATCGGAGACAGCACATCGCAATACTTCGCCATTCCGACGATGTCCTGGCCCGTGTGCGACAGATCAATCGGCCGCTGCCACGCCATCACCCCGAACACGTCCAGCGAGAGCAACACGCCCTTGGGGTGGAGTTCGGTGTAGGCATGTTTCAGAAAGTCGGTAATCACATCCGAACGCTGCCACTTCGGGTGCTCGGTCTGGAAATAGAACGTCGCGTCTTTCTGGTCACCCTCGGCAGGGAAGCGGACGTAGTCGAACTGGATCTCGTCCACGCCCAGGTCGGCCACGTGTTTTGCCAGGGCGATGTTATAGTCCTGCACCTTCGGATTGGAGGTGTCAGTCCAGACCAGCTTGCCATTCTCGCGCCACGGCTGGCCCGTGCGGTGCGACCTCACGGCCAGTTCCGGGTGCGCCTCAACCAGGCGCTGGTCGCGGAAGATCGCGATGCGCGCGATGGCATGCATCCCCTGTGAATGCAGGAAATGTGCGAACTTGGGAACGTCGTGAATGTAAACGTGCTGTCTTCCGGCCAGCGGGTGATCGAATGCGATATTCACGCTGCCGTCGCTGTCCTTGATGTCAAACACCACGGCGTTTCCGCCCACCTCGCGCCAGTGCTTGACGATGCGTATCCCGTGGTCACTGCCGGCCATTACGCCCGTCAGGTAGATGGCCCGCACTTCAAAATCCTTCGCGACCGGGATGGATTTCTCGACGATCGGCGCCGGCAGAATCCCGGGAATCAGGATCTGCTCTCCGGCCTTCAGGTTGTTCCCAGTGCGATTTCCGTTCGCCTTGCGAATTGCCTCGGCTAGTTCACTCGAAGTGAGGTAGGATGTCCGCTTTAAATATTGCCGCGCCGACGAGCCAATGCTGTCCCCCCGCTTGGCCACGTAAAATTCGGTTCCCGGCGGAGCGATGGCCGGCTTCAGGGTCAGATCAGCGATCGTAGCGGCTTTCGCGGTGCTGGTGCGCACGATCTGAATGGGCCCTTGGGCCCCCGCCGTAGGGATTCCGGACGTTGACCAAAAAATGAGGACGAGTACAAGTACGCAGGCCCCAAAGGTAAGCGAAAGAGCACCCAGACGACGCAAAGCATTCTCCCTGAAACAGATTCTGGGCGGATACTACCCCGCGGTTTTTGGGGGTGCCAGTTACGTCGGGCCAGCGCCAGATAGGTAGAAACGACTGAGGGATGCACCAAGAATCCCTCCCAGATGCGCAAAGAATTTCGCATTGCTCTCCCCCTTCGGACCTGCGGATAAGTCTCCTGGAACGTGTAAGAAGCATCTAACACACTAGGTACCGTGGGCTCGGAGGTTACTTTGGGGATGGCGAGCCGCTTGCAACATTGAGGGTGCACGTGGCGAGTGACAAATTTTGTCGCTCCCGAATGAGTCAAGAAACCACGTCGTCCCAGGAAGAGAAACCGGCCCCGGATCCAAGAAAGGGCCTTTAGACCCTATGAGAACGAATCTCGCCACTGTGCTCGATCCCAATCGTCGGAGTAACGATGCCAAGGAGTTCGACAATGCCTTGCGGCGCAAGATTGTCGGGCAGGACCAGGCTGTCGAGAAGGTCGTCGAAATCTACCAGATGTTTTTGGCCGGGCTGAATGCCCCGGGACGGCCGGTTGGGAATCTCCTGTTCCTGGGCCCCACGGGGTCGGGAAAAACCCGCGTCGTCGAGGCTCTGGCCGAGTCTCTTTTCGGCGATGCCCGCGCCTGCATCAAGATCGACTGTGCCGAGTTCCAACACTCCCACGAGATCGCCAAACTGATCGGGTCGCCTCCGGGGTACCTGGGTCACCGCGAGACTCACCCACTGCTCACGCAGGAAGCCCTGAACCAGTGGCACACCGAGAAGCTGAAGCTCTCGATCCTGCTGTTTGACGAGATCGAGAAGGCGTCGGACTCCCTGTGGCAACTGCTGCTCGGCATTCTCGACAAAGCCACGCTGACGCTCGGCGACAACCGCCGCGTGGATCTCTCGCAATGCATCATCATCATGACCTCAAACCTGGGCGCGGGGGAAATGACCGGGCTCGTCGACGGCGGCATGGGCTTTGCCACGCAGATGACTGAAGTCGACGCGAAACTCGACGAAAAGATCTCCCGCACCGCTACCGAGGCGGCGCGGCGGAAGTTTACCCCCGAGTTCATGAACCGCATCGACAAGGTGGTTGTGTTCAAGACACTTCGCCCCGAGCACCTGAGCCAGATTCTTGAAATTGAGCTCGGGATGGTGCAGCAACGGGTTCTGCTCGCATCGGGCGCGAATCAGTTCGTGTTCAACTGCACTTCGAAGGTAAAGGAGTTCCTGCTGCAGGAGGGGACCGATCCGCGGTACGGTGCGCGTCACCTGAAGCGCGCCATCGAACGCAACATCGTTTTCCCGCTGGCCAACCTGGTCGCCACGGGGCAGGTGAAGCTCGGGGACTTTGTGCGCATCGATATGGCTGGGGAGAGCCGCCTGACCTTCGTCAAGGAAGCCGAGGGCGCGATGGTTCCGGTCCTGCTCGAACGCTATGGAGTGGCCAACACCTCCACCCCCGCCGCCGCGCGTGCCGCAAAAACGGTCAATGGACGGCGCGAATTTGGGGCAAGCCCCATCGCGGAGACGAAGTAGTCTTGTGCTGTAGAGACAGAAAGGGCGCCGCAATCGGCGCCCTTGGCTTTTGTCCTTGCCAACAACCACCGGCCAACGACCAACGACTGCTGTCCTATCCGCCCTGCTTCAACTCCGTCAAAACCTGCCGCGCGATCTCCTTCAGCGTCTCGAACACCCCGGCTCCCTGAAACGCGATCGCCTCGATCACTGGTTCAGTCTTGCGGCGCAGTTCTCTCGCAAGCGTATCCACGGGCAGAACGTTGGGCAGATCCCTTTTGTTCAGTTGCAGGACGTAGGGAATTTTGAAGAAGTCGTAGCCATGCTCCTTCAGATTCGCCATCAGGTTGTCGAGGGCCTCGACGTTGGCGTCCATGCGTTCCTGCTGGGAGTCCGCCACGAACACGATTCCGTCCACTCCGCGCAGGATCAGCTTCCGGCTGGCGTCATAGAACACCTGTCCGGGGACGGTGTAAAGGTGAATGCGAGTCTTGAAGCCGCGCACCGATCCCAGATCCAGGGGCAGGAAATCGAAGAACAGAGTTCGCTCGGTTTCAGTCGCGAGCGAAATCATCTTGCCCTTCTGCTGTTCCGCGGTTTTCTGGTAGATATGCTGCAGGTTCGTGGTTTTGCCGCCTAAACCGGCACCGTAATACACGATCTTGCAGTTGATCTCGCGGGCTGCAAAGTTGATGAAACTCAAGACTTTCCTCTAATGGAACATACCGTCGAGGCACTCCGTCCCGCTGGACTGCCAACGCGCGAAAATTTCCCTTTGGCTACTGCTGGTCTTTATACCATACGGCGGATTCTCGCCGCAGGTTACTCCGGTTACAGGCGAGGAGGAGGAGCCAAGAACCGCAACTGGGCCTAGCGCGCCGCGGGTAGGGGGTAGTAACCAGTCTTAGCGGTGATCTTTAGACCCGGCCGGTCCACCCGAACCTCGATATCTCGACGGGTGCTGCTGGGTGTCGCCCGGGTTTGGTACCCAAGAGTGTACTGGTTGCGCGCGTCTCCGGTTGCCCGGGTGTACGCCACCTCAATGTTGTCCCGGTTGAATTCCGAGAAGACCTCGCCGCCTGTGGCCTTGGCGTACTTCGGCAGGATATCTCCATACCCGTAGTGCGGCAGGTGAATTTTCTCCAGCTTGCTATAAATCGGAATCGCTGAGGACTCGATCCCGATCGCATACACCTGGATCTCGCGCGAGAGCAGGACCTTCATGACGTCGCTGTAGGAAACCTTGCTGCCATACTCCCGGCCGTCGCTGATGATGAAGATAATCTTGCGGCGGGCCCGGTCCCGCTTACTCAGATCCAGCGCAGCCCTCAGCACAGCATCATTCAGGACCCGTACGTCCTTGGGAGGCGCGATGTTGGGCTGGGCTCCCGGACGCTCCACTGGAATTCCGTTGATGGTCGGTCCCTGCGGTCCCAGTGGCCCGTTCATCACCGGCGCCCCGTTGTTGCGGCCGCGTTCCAGTTTCATGCGGTTGAGGACTCCGGTCAGCTTTTCGCCCGCGGCAGAAAAATCAGTTACCTGGCTTACCGTGCTGCTGTAGGTGTAGAGCGAAACCTCGTCATAGGGGCTGAACGCCCCCGCCAGCGCCGCATACGTTTGGTTGATTTTCTGCACCGCGGTGTCGGGCATGCCAATGTCCAAAACGATCGCGGCCGACAGTGGAAAGGGATCCACGATGAACAATTTCAAATCTTGCTTCTTGCCATCCTCGAACACCGTAAAATCCTTCGGCAGCAAGTCATCGACAAGGTGCCCGGAGTCGTCTTTCACCGTTACGGGCACGATTACGAAGTTGGTGATGACCTTAAACGTGTAGAGATCCTCCCGGCTGTTGACTCCTTCCCGGGATGCTCCGCCGTCTGGTACCGTCTTCACGGGCGGCATGGGCGGGGGCGCTTCGGAGGGAGTATTCTTCGAGCCGGAAGCCGACGCCGGCGGCTGGCTGGGCTGCGTTTCTGCCCTGGGTGCCGGCGGCAAGTTCGACGGGAACGGCTGCACTGGCCGGCTAGCCGACGGTGCATCCGGGATGTCCTGCTGATTCTGCTTTTGTCCCTGGTCCTGAGCCGCAGCTATTCCTCCGACCAGACTCGCCGTCAGAATCACCACGCCCATCCCGAAGCGTCGCAAAATTACCTGACCCAAGGTCTTATTCTCCCACGGCAGGCAACCGTACATCCTTTGGGATGCTCAAACCGTTTAAATTGGTGCATCTAACCTTACAGGAATAGACTAACAAAAGTCCTGCAGGAATCACTTCATGCCGAAAGCCCGTGTGCTGATATTGTTCGTTCTCGCCGGGGCATTTGCCCCGCCGCTGGTCGCGCAACAGGCCGGACCGGCTGATCAGGACCAGTCCGTGGAGACCCTCAAGGTCCGGGTCAACGTGGTCCAGCTGTTCTTCAACGTGAAGGACAAAAAGGGCGCGCTTATCCCCAGTCAGACCAAGGACGATTTCGAAGTCCTCGAAGACGGCAAACCTCAGACCATCAAGTATTTTACCGCCGAAAGCAACCTGCCCCTGACCCTCGGAATCCTGATCGACTCAAGCGGCAGCCAGATGCGCGTGCTGGAAATGGAAAAAGAAGTTGGCGGTGCCTTCCTTAACCAAATCCTCCGCGATAAAGACGAAGCCTTCGTCATCGACTTCGACGTGAACGTCGACCTGCTCCAGGATTTCACCAACGACGTTCGCCGCCTGAAAGCCGCGTTGAACAAAGTCAGGATCAATACCGGCGGCGGAGGCGGCTCGCTCCCTGGCCTGGGCGGCGGTCCCATTCCCACCAGCAACCCGCGCGGCACACTGCTGTACGACGCCGTTTATCTCGCGGCCCACGACCAACTGGCCCACGAGGTGGGGCGCAAGGCTATGATTTTGCTCACCGACGGTGAAGATCAGGGCAGCCAGCTGCGCATCAAAGACGCGATCGAAGCCGCCCAGAAGTCCGATTCCATCTGCTACGTGCTGCTCATCGCTGACCGCGGTTTCTATGGCGGCTTCGGTTACTCGGGCGATTCGGAGATGAAGAAGCTGGCGAGCGAAACCGGCGGCCGCGTCATCGAGGTCGGCAACAAGATTGACAAGCTCAAGGAAGGTTTTGACCAGATTGCTAAGGAGCTCCGCAGTCAATACAACCTCGGCTACACCCCCACCAACTCCACTCAGGACGGCACCTTCCGCAAGATCGAAATCCGCTCCAAACAGTCCTACAAAATCCAGACCCGCAGCGGCTATTACGCCCTGGCTCACAGTCAAGACTGATCGCGGTCGCGGGCGATGTGGTTTAAATGCTCACCGTGTCTTGGCTGAACTAGAGGCGTCGACACATGCGACGTTCGCGAAATGCTACCCTGACACTTCGAGACCACCATGATCCTGCGTGAAGCTGCGCCCAGCATCGACCCTGGCCCGTCGGTCGATCCGTCTCCTGCCAAACTCCCGCAGACCGTAACACTCGGAGGCCGATTCGTCACCCTTTTTCCCCTCGATCCCGCCGTACACGCCCAGCCTCTGTACGAAAAGTCCCACGGTCCGGGGTGCGAATCACTTTGGCGCTATCTTTTCGACGGCCCCTACCCCAATCGCGTGGCTTTCGACGGTCGCCTTGCGCAAATGGCCTGCTCGAGAGATCCCTTGTTTTTTGCCATCCTCGACCACGCTAAGGTCCCGGTCGGATATACCTCCTTCCTGCGCATCGATCCTGCCCATCGCTGCATCGAAGTCGGCAACATCCTCTACACCCCGGAACTACAACGCACTCCCGGGGCTACCGAAGCCATGTACCTGATGGCCCGCCACGTTTTCGAGGATCTCGGCTACCGCCGTTACGAATGGAAGTGCGACGCCCTCAACCAGCCTTCCCGCCGAGCTGCATTGCGGTTGGGATTTACGTTCGAGGGCATTTTTCGCCAGCACATGATCATCAAGGGTCGCAATCGCGACACGGCCTGGTATTCGATGCTCGACTCCGAATGGCCGCAACGCAAAGCAAACTTCGAGCAATGGCTCGGCTCCACGAACTTCGACGCCGAGGGGCGACAGAAGCAGTCTCTAGCACGGATCAAGGGCGCGCCCGAAGTGTGAGTGTTCGTGTCTCCGGCCCTGAAAGTTTAGGCTACGCTGTAGGAATCAGCGCGTGCTCTCGTACCAGTTCCGCCAGGCGGTGGAATCTGCACCAAAATGCTTTCCCGAAATGTCACCCAGCGCCTGCGCAGTCCAGGCACGCTGTCCCGCGCTGAGCGTGGAATCGTCCAGCCATCCGACCAGGCTCGCCGCGGCCGTCATGCGCTGCTCGTGGGTGTACATACCCGACTCCGCCAGCCCGCATGCAGCGCGTTCCTGAACGATTGGTGATGGATCGTTGCGAAAGCGGTCCAGCAGCATCGGAACGGTTTCGTCGGTAGCCAGTATGGCAAGCCCGTTGACGGCGGAGGCGCGAACGTTGACCTCGGGATCGGCCAGGTAGGCTTCGATGATCTTCGCGCTATGGACCGGATCTACGCCCCGGTTGCCCAGCGCTCCCAGCATCCACAAAGCCCAGACCCGCTGGCTTGGATTCCCCACGGCTTGCTCCAGTGCCCTGAGACCGGCATCGCTCAGGGGTACACCGTCGAGCGCGAGTTCCGCCTGTACCGCGGCTTCGCGGGCGTGCAAATTCGGGAGGTTGAGGGCGGTCAGAATCTGCTGGTCTGCTGTTGGCGTGCGCCTTGTCTTCCCGGTCCAATTCGGCGACTGCGCGAGCACCTGGTCGGCGGCTTCTGAGTCGCCCGTCGCGACCTGTGTGAGCAGTTGCTCCGCTTCCCCCTGCACGGATACGTCGACAGGCCGCGAAACGACGGTTCGTCCGACTCGATTCCTTGAGGTGTTGAACCCGGCTGCGAGCGAGGTCAGTTTGCCTCCCGCGAAGTTATACCCGAGCACCCCCAGCGCCAACGCGACCGCCGTGGCCTGAAGCCACAAAAGGCCGCGCGAAGCGCCTGAGAACACTGGTTCAGGCACCCCCGCCGCCGCCTTCGGTTGCGGTGTGCTGGCCTTTTCAATTTCGCAAAGTGTACGAACGACGTCTTCGTCCGTGGGTTGAACTCCAGCATCTTTCCCAGGTGTCGAGCCCGCCGGGCGCGATGGATCGAAAAACATGCGGAAGATGGTAGGCCAGCCACATGGGCCTCACAAGTTACCGCAGTGTCAGGGCAGGTTACGCCGTAGGACGCAAACGGGCGCGCTTGTGCGCGTGGGGCACGACCTGGGAAGCTGGCGAGTCCGTCGACGGAGGTGTCTCGCCGGATTCGGGCCGCGCAGGTAGGTCGCGACCGGACTCGCTCTTCATGATAGGCGGTTTCAAGTCCCACCGGCAAAATACGCATCGGGTGGCTTGCGTGTACACCACCCGACCGTACGCAACGCATCCGTAATTCGGGCACAGCCTCATATTTCACCAAAGACCAAAATGGAGCTGAGTTAGTGCAACGTAGCACGAAACTCCCGCTGACCAAGCGTTCTTTTTCCGCTTGCGCCGATTGCTTTTTCTTCTGCGGCTGCGTGTGCAGGCTCCGCCATTGAGTTTTCCTTTTCCTGTAACCCGGCGCGAGCCTGGGACCGAAGCGATAGCAGGAGACGAAGGGCAAGTCCCGCATTGTGGAGACTGCTGATCCCGTGAACAACCTCTACGCCGTCGGACGCGTTCTCTTCGGAGCCTCCATCGCAGCCTTCGGTGTGCAACACCTCCAATACGGGCGCTTCCTGGAAGGGTTGCCTGCGGTCCCACCATGGACTCCGGGCGGCGACCGGCGGCTTATCTTGTCGGTGTCATCTTGATCGCGGTTGGCGCGAGGATCGCGCTTACTGCCAGCCTCGTTCCGCAGCACAGGTTCTCGGTTGGTTTTTCTTCCTGTGCGACCCGCGCTCTCGAACCCGTTGCGCTGGCCGCCGTGGCCTGGGTTTTAGCCGGGATGTTTCCGGCGCCGGCCCCCGGTTTTCATAGCCCCGCCAACCCGAATCGCATGGCCAGGCGCTGGCTGTTTGTTTTCTGCGTGGTCATCTTCGGGATCAAGCATTTCCTGTATGCCGCCATCATCGCGACCTCGATTCCCTTATGGATTTCCGGCCATCGGTTTTGGGTGTACTTTACCGGGATAATTCATCGCGGCCGCTCTCGCGATCCTCGTGAAGATCGGCAACCGTTCTGCCGCATTTATCTTGGGAGTGATGTTCCCGCTTTGGGTCGCGGTCTTGCATGCGCCCAGAGTTGCGGCCTCGTCGCACAACGGCGATCAGTGGAGCAGCTTATTTGTGGCGCTGGCCTGGGGTGGCGGAACGTGGATATGGAGGCTGCGGCCATGTGCAGCCGTTAGCAGAGCCTATTCCTTCCGATCCTTGACCCGAATCACGAACTTCAATCCCGACCACACTTCGCTGACTGCGCACACCTTCACGTCGACCAGTCCTGCGTCCAACCCAATTCGCCGGACATCGTTCTCGTTCATATCGGTGCTAACGCCCGAGGTCTTCTTCGGCCACGAAACCCAAAGCATCCCAGCCGGAGCCAGTCGCTTCGCGATCCGCCCGAAAGACTTCTTCAGCTCCACCTGCTTCGTCGCGAACACCATCGCGAAGTCGAGGGGATCGCGGCCATCGGGAACCACGGAGCACCCGGCCAGAGCATCTTTCAGCTCTGTCTTTACCTCTGCCGGCAGATCCGTGAACGTTACCCGAAATCCTGGTTTGATCCCGAGTTTCTTGGGAAGAGGAGTGCCGGAGTAGCCCGCCATCGCAGTCTATCGGGTGGGCGCAAAGTATCCGCGCCGCGAGCGCACGTGGAAGTTCCTGTGGTCCATGGCCACGATCTCGATCGTGCGGTAGCGCCCGTCGGGTTTGAAATCGGCCGGCTTATAGGAAACCGCATACTGGCTGCGCAACTCATCCTGGATTTCCATGAAGGCGTTGGCCACATCACGCATCTGAAACGGGAAGAAAGCCCGCCCGCCGGTCGTGTCCGCGATCCGCTCCAGCACCCGATCCCCCTTTGCCTTCATCCCCGTGATATTGGTGCTGATGGTATAGACAATGACTTCCGCCCGTTGCGCCATCTCGATCGCCTCTTCGCGCGTGACGTGGCTCTGGTTGTCTTCGCCATCGCTTAACAGGATGATCGCGCGCCGTAGCGGTCCCGAACGCGGTGCTTTCAGGAGCTTGTCGCGACAAGCGAAATACAAGGCGTCGAACATGGCCGTACCGCCGCCCGGCCGCAGCAACCGCACACCCCGCGACAAGGCTTCGGTGTTGTCGGTGAAGTCCTGCGTCACTTCCGGCGTTACATCGAAACCCACAACAAACGCGGTGTCATACTTCGGACGCACCGTCTGGTTCAAGAACTCAATCGCCGATTCCTGCTCGAACTTGAACCGGTCGCGCACCGAGTTGCTGGCATCCACCAGCAACCCCACCTGCAGGGGAAGATCGGTCTGCGTCCGAAAGTCCTTCACGTCCTCAGCCGGCTTGGAATCGTCGACAAACTTGAAGTCTTCTTTCTTCAAGTCCTTCACGTAGCGCCCGTGCTTGTCGGTGACGGTGAACACGACGTTCACTTCGTTGACGGTCTTCCTGATCGTAGCGACCGATTCGTCTTCCTGCGTGGAACTTTGCTGGCCGTTGGTCGGGGCCGCTGGTGCATTCGCGGCAGTTGAGGTCGGCGTGGCAGCCTGAGGGGGCGCCGTTTGAGGTGGCGATGTCTGCGGGCTTGAAGCCTGTGCCGCTGGCGCGATTTGTGCCTGGCCAGCCGGTGAGGTTGGAGAACTGCCACTCCCGGAAGTCTGAGCCGATACCGCGACCCCAAAACCCGCCGCGGCAAGGACGAAAAGAATACCCCGAGGCTTCATTGATTCCTATTATAGCCGCAGCCGAAAGCTGAATCCTCCCTGCTTGGTAGAGACGCGGCTTGCCGCGTCTGCTCCAATTAAACTTGCCTTTGTACCTTCTCCAGAAACGCTTCCAACTCCGGCGGCAACTCCCGCGTAAACGAGAGCTTCACCCCCGTCCGCGGATGCTGCAATTCCAGCGCAGCCGCATGCAGGAAGTTCCGCCCCAACGAAAGCGCTGGGTCGCTCTGGTCCGCGGGCCGGCCCTTGCTTTTGCCCAGATGCGCCTTTATCTCCCGCGCTGCCCCGTACAACACATCGCCCACCACAGGATGTCCCAGGGAGGACAAATGCACGCGAATTTGGTGCGTCCGTCCGGTATCGATTTTCAGCTCCAACAGGGTAAACTTTCCCAAATCCGAAACAATCCGTTTCCGCACCAGGTAATGCGTAATCGCCTCCCGACCCCCGGAAGCGCGCGTAGTCATGCGGACCCGCCGTACGGTGTCTCGGTGGATGCTTGAGTTGATCGTTCCGCCCTCCGCGTTCATCGACCCATGCACCAGCGCAAGGTAGGTTTTCTTCACCTGTCGCGTGGAAAACTGCGCCGCCAGCTTGCGATGCGCGTCGTCATTTTTCGCCACCACAATCAGCCCGCTGGTCTCCTTGTCCAGCCGGTGCACGATCCCCGGTCGCACCCTTCCCCCCACTCCGGAAAGCTGACCAAACCGATGCAGCAGCGCATTCACCAAAGTCCCGCGATTGCGCTCACTATCGGTTGCGCCCGCGCCCGCATGCACCATCATCCCCGCCGGCTTGTTGACGATCGCCAGGTCCTCATCCTCGTACACCAGGTCGAGCGGAATGTCCTCCGGCATCGCCCGTAGCGGCTCAACTTGTGCGGGCCCCAGCACCTTCACCCGCTCTCCCCCGCGCAGTCGCAGTGACGCCTTGGCTGCTAGTTCGTCGACAACCACCAGTTCCTTTTCGATCAATTGCTGCACACGCGCCCGGCTGACGTCCGGAATCTTGCCCACCAGAAACTGGTCAAGGCGCACGCCCGCATCTTCAGCGGCGACGGAGAACACTACGGGGAATGGTTCAGCCATGGAGACGAAGGAAGTCTACCCCACCGGCCAGCGGGAGGGTTAAAGCCCGTTTGACCAGGGCTTAACGGTCATTTCGAATGGAGCTGTGAGGTCAACCGCAGCGGTTCCTTAGCGAACGGCACGGGCATGCCGATAACGTTCAGTTCCGTGTGCCACGCGCGCCCGGTCGCGACCGCGTTATTCAAGAAAGGGAGTGTTACGAAACGCCCCATACCCGTCCCTACGCCCCCGCCTCCGCCGCCTTGCGCACCCCACCCTTCAGCCACCACATCACTCCGCCCACGACCACGAGCCCAATTGCAATCAGCTGTGTTCCGGTCATCAACCCGCCCAAGACCGACCCGCGCCCCGGATCGCCTCGCAGGAATTCCAAGAAGAATCGCGCCACGCCATAGAGAATCAGGTAAGCCCCAAACACCTGCCCATCGAATTTCTTCCGTTTCAGCATCCACATCAGCAGGAGGAAATTCGCCAGCTCAACCGCGGATTCAAACAGCTGCGTTGGCTCGAGCGCCTCGTTCAGCGGAGTGCCCACCAGTTGATGCGCCACCGGATTCGTAAACGTCACGCCCCACCACCCGATGGTGGGCTTCCCGTAGCAGCACCCCGCCGCAAAGCAGCCGAGTCGTCCAATCGCGTGTCCCAGAGCCAGACCCGGCGCAAACGCGTCACAGGTAGCCAGCGCGGGCATATGGTTCTTGCGGATATACCAAACTGCCGCCGCCAAAGCCCCAATCAACCCGCCCGAAAACACGCCCCCGGCCTGCAGCGTGCCGAGGCTGAAAATGTCGGTCCAGTGCGGGTAGGTGTTCCAGTCGTAAATGACGTAGAGAATCTTCGCCCCAACGATCCCGCACAGCACCACGACGATTCCCAGATTCCATGCCTTCTCTGGATCGATCCCCTGCCGTGCCGAATTACGCACGCTGATCCAAAGCCCGATCAGGACCCCGGTCGCCACCAGCAGCCCATAGGTAGGCAGAAAAAATCGTCCGACATGAAAAAGCTGTGGATGCACTGGTCCGTTAGATGCGCGAAAAGAAGATTTTGTCCTATGTCAGTTTAACAGGGCACGGGAGTAACGAAGAGCCAAGAAAGGTGAGAAGCCCGGCAGCGCACTTGGCCGACGCCTGAAGAATTGTGACTGAAGCAAAGCCGACCCGCCGCGCCGTGTGGTAGGCCGAGAATGAACCCGTCCTTGACGGTGGGAACCCGCCGCGACCCTTTAGGCATCTCCGCATGACGGAGCATCGCACACCGGATCGTATTACGAGTCGAGTCCCCGTTCATTCGGTGTTGGTTCAAAAATCGGTTACCACCATCACCAACGTCGCAGGTCGGCTTTCAGAATTGGATGCTAGGGAATCTTCCCAAGATGCGCAAGAGGGAAGCCGCAAATAGTTGGCACTTCACTTGCCAGCAAAAACGGAGCGGCCCAGAAAGGCCAAGCCTCGCCCATTGAAGCCCGACGCTCGTGAAGCGCAAGCTTTCTGGAGGTTTGATCTACTCTTCGATCAGGAACGCGAAGCCGCACTTGTCGGCAATTGTTACGAAGATTATTGCACCAAAGTTACGCACCGACGGTATCTCAGACTCTTACCCCGCGCGTTGCCCTTCCGCCAGCACCTCGTCCAGCGCGCTCTCCAGTCGGTGCGCGCGCTGCAGGTAGCCCGCCGATCCGCCATCGCTTCTACGCTTGAGCAGGTGATATTCATCCGCAATATTCAATGCTGCCAGCACCGCCAGCCGGACCGTGTCGATGGTATTGGTTTGTTCCGCCACTGCCCGCATCTTGGCGTCGACATATTCGGCGAGCTTCAAAATATATTCCGGGTCGGAGCCGCGCAGATTATACGCCTGATCGAAAATCTCCACGCGCACGCTGGCATTGTTCGCGTCTTTCACCGGGTTTTGTCGGGTCGCCGTTGCCATAATCGGGAATCCTCTCTCTGCTCCGGTCCCGCTCTCAGGAGCGGCACAAGTCGTGGCTCGCCGGTGCTCCTAACTCGCTGCCTTTTCCTCGCTGATCGCGTCGATCTGCCGCAGCATCTTCTCCACCCGCCCACGCACTTCCTCGCGATCCTTGCGCAACTGTACGGCATCGCGCCGGAGCGTCTCCACTTCCTCGTTGCGCTCGTCCAGTTGCGCGCGCAGCCGCTGCACGTCGCGTTCCGCTGTCGTTTTCGCTTCTCGCGCTGCCTTGTACATCTCAATAGTGCGATAAACCTTCTCTTCCAGCGCCTGGAAATCGTCGGCTGGAACCTCGGCAGGTACCTCTTCAACCGCTTTGAGAGCCATGATGGACATCATCCCGGAGGAAATTTCGTTCTTGAGCGCAGTATAACCCAGAAATCTGTGGAAACATCGTGAAGTTCCGTTCTAGCGTGCGTCTCGGCACAACTGCTGCAGACGTTCTGCGGCCGCATCCAGCGTGTCGTCCTTTTTGCAGAATGCAAACCGCACCTGCGAAGCCCCATCTTTCCGGTCCCGATAAAAACTCGACCCCGGAACTGCCGCCACCCCAATCTCGCTCACCAGGTACTTTGTGAATGCGACATCGTCCGGAAACCTGAATCCGCGGATGTCGGTCATCACGTAATAAGCGCCGCGCGGCCGAAAGCATTGGAAGCCCGCCTGCTCCAGCGCGGGAATCAAGCGGTCCCGCCGTTTGCGGTATCCCTCGGCGAGTTTCAAATAGTAACTCTCCGGCAAACTGAGTGCGGATGCTCCTGCCTCCTGCAGCGGCGCGGGCGCGCCCACCGTCAGAAAGTCATGGACTTTGCGAATCGCATCGGTGATTCGCGGCGGCGCAATGGTCCAGCCCACACGCCAACCCGTCACGCTGTATGTCTTCGACATTCCGTTGATCGTTACGGTTCTGTCCTGCATCCCGTCGAGCGACGCCATCGAAATGTGCTTGGTTCCGTCGTACAGAATGTGCTCGTAGATTTCATCGGTGATGGCCAGCACATCGAACTTCACGCACAGGTCGCGAATTAGTTCCAGTTCTGCGCGCGTAAACACCTTTCCGGTCGGGTTGTTCGGGGTGTTTACGATGATCGCCTTGGTGTGTTCGTGGAAAGCTGCGCGCAACTCGCGCTCGTCAAACGTCCACTCCTCCTCCGCGGCACGCGGCGGGCGCAGCTTCACGAACCGCGGTTTCGCCCCGCTCAAAATCGAATCGGGCCCGTAGTTCTCGTAGTACGGCTCGAAGATGACAACCTCGTCGCCCGCGTTACATACCGCCAGCAGCGTTGAGATCATCGCCTCCGTGGACCCGCAACATACCGTCACCTGCTTCTCGGGATCGACCGCGACTCCTTGAGTGGTCTGCATGCGGAGCGCGATCGCCTGACGCAGGTTCCTCGCGCCCCAGGTGATCGCGTACTGGTTGACATCCGCTCCGATCGCTTCCTGCGCCGCTGCCTTGATCTCAGCCGGCGCGGGAAAATCCGGGAATCCCTGCGCCAGGTTGACGGCTCCATGCACCATCGCCTGCCGCGTCATCTCGCGGATGACAGACTCGGTGAAGTGCGCAACCCTGTCGCTCAGAAAATGCTTTTTGTGAGTCGCTGTTTCAGACATAGCCCGGCCAGACTAGCACACCAAATAAAATTGTCGTTGCGACGCCGACCGCGGTACTGGCGGCACGAAGATAAAAAGCCAAGGCTGGTGGCGAAGCTTCCTAGCGTCTGCGCAACACTTTCTGCTCCACATCGGGCCAGAACTCTTCGAACGCATCGCTGGTCATGCGCCCCAGCACGCCCCATACGCAGCGCACTACCGCGTCGCTCGGATGGGCCTCACTATCGGCGCGCCACGTATTCGACAAAAAGTTGTTTCCGACATTCCCCACAAAGCGCGCGTAGGCCGTATGCCACCGTCCGTCCCGATGCGGCGCCAGAAAGGTTGTTTTCAGCACATACTTCATGCGGGGTCCGAACCCATGCGCGGGCGAACGGAAGTAGCGAGGGTCCTCCCCCCACGCCGATCCCAACCCCGCCTCAATCAGGTTGCCCGTTGCCACGCCCGTCAGGCGCATGCCGTTGCGTTTTCCGAAACCGTCCCAATGCGTTCCGTATTCCGACGGCACGTCGCGCATCGTTCCCCATCCGGCATTGATCGGCCCCACCAGAAAAAGCCGGGAAGGCCCGAGCGTCGAGTTTAAGAACCACCGCGCGCGATCAGATTCCGTCGCCGCCCGGTAGTTCGTGATCGATCCCGCAGGCGCCGCTGTCGTCATGCCATGAGTTGGACTTGAGTTCGGCCGGTTTGTGGATTGTCCAAAGGCCGGCAAGAAAAGCAGGGGCAACAGCACCATCAGCTTCATGCAGACTCCGTAAATTTCAAAAAACGCGAAGCGGGGTAGGAACAGCAACGCAGTGGGCCGATCGAATCGACTATAAAACAGAAGAGCAGGCAGCGCACGCCCAAGGTGTGGGTTGGTCCGGGTGAAAAGAGTGCCTCTCAGTAACTCACCTGAGGTCAGTCACCATGGTGGCGACGTTCGCAGGAGTCTCCCAGCCAGTTGAAACTAGCCTCGCAACACGCCGCCCAGGCCTTCAAGAGCCTTAATCAATTGCGCTGACCAATGCGCCACTTCATCCTCGCGCAGCGTCCGCTCGCCTGACTGGAAAGTTGCCCGCAACAGAATCGAATACTTACCCGAGGGCACGTTGCCGCCGCGGAAAATCTCTGCCGGTGCGAAGCTGCGCAACCCATCCAGCCGTTGTGCTGTCACCGCATGCTCGACCTGTTCGAATGTCACCGCATCCGCAAACACGAACGAGAAATCCCGTTCCACGGCGGGATACCGCGGCAGGGCGTGATAACGCGGTTCCCTGAGTTCGTGTTCGTACAGCCGGTCCAGATAGAACTCCGCAAGGAAAACATCCTGCCGCAGCTTCCGGGCCGCTGCAACGTCTGGATGAAGTTGTCCAAACTGTGCCACCACCGTCCCATCCATCACTACCCGTGCCGACCGCCCGGGATGGTAATAATCGGAAGCCTGGGCATCGTAGAGGATCGCGCTCGCGGCGAATGTCCCGAGCAAGTCCTCCACATCGCCTTTGAGATCGAAAAACGTCAGCGCCCGCGTTTCTTCAGGCCGGTGGATGTTCAACGGAAGAGCCTGGCCGGTGGAGCCCAGACAAACCTGCTTCGGCTCGACGGATTTGTCTCCGTCCGCTTTGTACACGTGCCCCGCCTCAAACAGCCGCACGTCGTCGGTTCCGCGGTTCAGGTTGTACGCCAGCATGTTCAACATGCTGGGCACCAGCGTTGTGCGCATCACCGACGCTTCTTCGCTCAGCGGATTCGCCAGGGGCAAGGCCGCCGCCGCGGAGAACCTCTTCGCGTCTTCCGCCGAGATGAACGTCAGCGATACCGCTTCGTTGTACCCCAAGCCCAGCACGGAACCGCGCAGCCTCGCGTCCTTCTTCGCGTCCGGCTGCTCAATCACCGCTCCCGCAAAGGACGGCAGCCTGTTCGCGAACCTGTCGTAGCCATGCAGGCGTGCGATCTCTTCAATGAGATCGATCTCGCGCTCCACATCGAGCCGCCACGGCGGAATCGTCACTTCAAACTCTTCTTCGCCCTGCCGCTCCGCTGCAAACTCGAAACCGAGCCGTGAAAGGATCCGCAGAATCTCCGCCGAGCTCAGCGCTTTGCCCAGGATGCGTTGTACTTCGGGAATGTTCAGTACGATCGGAGCCTGGTCGCGGCCCCCGACCACCACGTCCATCACATCGCCAATCAGTTTGCCGCCACCAGATTCCAAGATGAGTTCCGCTACCCGGTTGGTCGACACCACGGTTGACTCGAAGTCCGCCCCGCGCTCAAACCGGTGCGATGCGTCGGTGTGCAGTCCGTGCCGCTTCGATGCTTTGCGGATCGTGGCGGGGTCCCACCACGCCGACTCGATCAGGATGTTTCGCGTCTTCTCCGTAATCATCGTGTCGAAGCCGCCCATTACACCGGCCAGCCCGACCGGCTTTTTCGCATCGGCCACCACGAGATCTTCGGTCGTGAGTTTGCGCTCGATGCCATCGAGCGTTTTGAGAGTCTCGCCGGGGCGGGCAAAACGGACGATGATCCGCGAGCCCTCCAGCAGGTCAAGGTCGAACACGTGTGTCGGCTTGCCGCTCTCCCACAGCACGTAGTTGGTCGCATCGACCGCGTTGCTGATGGGCCGCTGATCGAGCAAATGCAGGCGGTGCGCCACCCTTGCCGGTGACGATTTGACAGTAACGTCGCGGAGTACCCGCGCCGAGAAGCGCGGACAATACCGCCCGTCCTCCACCGTAATTGTGACCCCTGCTAACCCGCTCGCCGCGGGAAGCCAGGGCACAATCGGCCGCAGCGGCAAGTCGTAGAAGGCCGAAGCCTCGCGCGCGACCCCGTAGTGATTCATCGCGTCCGGCCGGTTGGTTCCGATCTCCATCTCGAAAACGGTGTCTGCCCCAGTCTCCGAGATCCCCTCAACCGCAATCCCAATCGAAGTCAGATCTTGCGCAAGACGACGGTCGTCGACCTTGAGGTCAACGAAGTCGCGGAGCCATGTGGGAGAGAGTTTCATGAATCAGCTTTTAGCTCTTAGCCGTTAGCTTGCTGCTCGAGCGACCGGACATCTTTGGCCTTTTTCGTCGTCCCCTTCGCGCAAACTTAGTGTCCTTCGTGGTAAAGGTGTTGCTCCACTACTCATTCGAACTGCTCCAAAAACCGCACATCCCCCTGGAAGAACAACTGAATGTCGTCGACTCCATACTTCAGAATCGCAATCCGGTCCGCGCCCATCCCGAATGCGAATCCCGACACCTTCTTCGGGTCGTACCCGTTGTGTTTCACGAATTCAAATACGTTTGGATCGACCATGCCGCATCCGAGAATCTCGATCCAGCCCGTCGTCTTGCAAGGCCGGCAGGGTTCACTTCCGCGTTTCCCGCTTCCCCCGCAGATGAAGCAACTCACCATCATCTCGGCGCTCGGCTCGGTGAAGGGGAAGAACGACGGTCGGAACTGCGTCTTCACGCTCGACCCGAACAGGGCCTTCATCGCGTGATCGAGCGTTCCCTTTAGGTCCCCGAACGTAATGTTGGTATCTACCGCCAGCCCCTCGATCTGGTGAAACATCGGCGAGTGGCTCGCATCCGGCGGATCGTTGCGGTAGACCTTGCCGGGAATCACGATGCGCAGGGGCGGTTTCAGCCTCTCCATCGTGCGGATTTGCACCGGAGAAGTGTGGGTCCGCAGCAGTAAGCGATCGCGCTGCGTTTTCTTGTCCTGACCTGCAAGAAACAGAGTGTCCTGCATGTCGCGCGCGGGATGGTTGGGAGGAAAGTTCAGCGCCTCGAAGTTGTAGTAGTCGGTTTCAATCTCGGGACCTTCGGAAACCGAGTAGCCGAGGTTGCGGAACACGCCGACGATTTCCCTCATGGTGCTGATGACGGGATGCTCGACACCGCGCAGGCGGCGGATGCCGGGGAGGGTGATGTCGATCCGCTCGGCGGTCAGGCGCGCAGAGGAAACTCCTCCTTGCAACCGTTGGAGCGTTGCCGCGACTCCCGCCTCCACTTTGTTCTTGAGTTCGTTGACCCGCTGGCCTGCTTCGCGCTTGGCTTCCTTGGGCGCGGGCTTCAGCCACAGATCGTTCATCTGGGTCGTGATGCCGTCTTTACGAGCGACCCACCGGTCGCGAAACACCTTCCACTCATTTTCCCCGCCGACCGCTGTCGCCTCCGACTCGAGCGCAGACAACAGCTCGCGCGCCAGGGCCTCCAGGGCCGCCGCGGAAAAATCCGTCAATTTAGGAACGGTGTACACCGAGTCAACCTTTCCCACGTTGAAATCCCGAGCGAAGTCCGAACCGCAAAATCGCAGTGAGCGCGAGTCGAGGGGCCCTGTGTTCTGCTACCGCACCAGCGAGACCGCGCCTGATGACCGACAGACCATCATAAAAGGGAACAGAACGAGCGCGGTCGAAACCGCGCTCTTCCGAACCCCCTCGATTAACGCTGATGAGCTGAATGTCGTGAGGCGAATGGCAACGACCGAGAACCTAGATCTACGCTGCTTCCAAAGCCGCTTTCGCCTGCTCCGTCAGATTCTTAAACGCCCCCGGATCTTTCACCGCCAGGTCCGCCAGGATCTTGCGGTCCAGTTCGACCCCAGCCCTCTTCAGGCCGTTGATGAACTTCGAGTAGCTCAAACCGTGCTGCTGGGCGGCGGCGCCGATACGCACGATCCACAAGGATCGATACTGGCGCTTTCTCTGTTTCCGTCCAGAGTAGGCGAACTTCAGGCCGCGCTCGACCGCTTCCTTCGCCGAGCGGTAGAGCTTCGATTTGGTGAGGAAATAACCGCTGGCCCGATCTAATATCTTTTTCCGCTTGGCGCGGCGCTTGGTTCCACGTTTTACGCGAGGCATTGCATTCTCCTTTTTTCTTTCGTAGTCAGGCGGCTGGAGGTAAGGGATCGTCGAGCGACGATTCGACCTCTTCACGCGCCGGGCGCCGCTCTTGCCGCAGCACCGCTGGTCAGGCCGAAGCCTGAAAAATCGCCGATTCAATGGACGCGCAACAGTCCAAAATCAGCAGTCAATATCAAGAGCTCTCACTGGTAGGGGATCATCCGCAGGACTTTCGGCGTGTCCGCATCACTTACCAGCACCGACTTGGCCAGCTTGTCTTTCCGCTTCTGTCCCTTTGACGTCAGCATGTGGCGCAAGTGCGAATGGTGGCGCATCACCTTGCCAGTAGCCGTTTTCTTGAAGCGCTTAGCCGCGCCCTTGTGTGTTTTCAGTTTCGGCATAAAAGTTAATTTTCTCAGTTCTGAATTGTTGTGCGTGGGATCAGCGGCGCAAGGGCTAACTGCTAAGTGCCAAACGCTAGTAGCTGTTCTTTCACACCTGCTTCGCTTGTGACGCCGCCGGCGGCGGTGCAGCCGGACGCGGCTTCTCTTTCTGCTTCCCGCCCTCGTCCTTCTTCGGCGCCAGGATGGCGTGCAGCGTATTGCCTTCCTGTCGCGGGCGGAACTCCACGATACTTTTGCCTTCTACGTCCTTGATCAACCGCTCCAGGATCTGGCGGCCGAGGTTCGTGCGCGTCATCTCTCGACCCCGGAAGAAGATGGTCGCCTTCACCTTGTCGCCTTCTCCCAGAAACCGCAGCACGTGGTTTTTCTTCGTCTCGTAATCGTGATCGTCCACATTGATGCGGAATTTCACTTCCTTGACGACGATCACCTTCTGATGCTTTTTCGCCTCGCGCTCACGCTTTTCCTGCTGGTACAGGAATTTCCCATAGTCCATGATGCGGCATACAGGAGGTTGCGCGGTGGGCGAAATCTCTACCAGATCCAGGTTCTTTTCGCGGGCCATCTTCAGCGCTTCAAACGGTGGCAGTATCCCAATCTGGTTGCCCTCGTCGTCGATCACGCGTATTTCGCGTGCGCGGATGCGCTCGTTGGTGCGGATAAAACGTTTATCGATACCATCCTCCGTGCACTTCCGGCAGAAAGTGGAGTCAAAAGTATAGCAGATAGGCAGGTTTAGCGAAGCGGGATCTGTACTCGCATGTCATCTCTCCGGCGCTCAGGCCCGAATTTCGGAGAGCCCCTTTTCTCCCCCATCGGAAGGCTCCGACCTCGCACCCAACGCCTTGACACCTAAGACCGGCACTGCTCATTTCCCATAAAAACGATAGATCGCCGAGTACGGTACCCGTTCGCTGCTCCCTAAATGACCGTCATCGCAACCCGCTTGCGGAGCTACCCCGCCCTTCGTGTTGGTGCGGGTTACATACTCCGCGGAGCTCAGTTTGCCCACTCCAGCGTGGTTCACGACCCTCACTAGTAGCCAGGGTATCGATCCCTGTTCTGACGCTGGTTTTGACGCAGCCAAGCTTCCCTTGACCTCGCTGCCGTCGGCGAGTTTCCAGGTAGGCCCGGACGAGTGTCTGCCCGCGGGGTCTCCGGTAGGGGTCGTCAGTTTCGCCTCAGGCCCCAGGAACTTCCATCCCGGTTTTCCATTCTCAACCACGCAGGAATAAATCTGTACGCCCTCAGCCTGGACCTCAAACAACATGCGCTCTCCGCTGGGCGGCTCAATCGATTGTGACGTTGAGGAATTCACAGCGGGTTTTTGTGCATGGGTCGGCGCTGCCACAAGCAAAACAATGATCTGGAGACATGTAACAACTCTCTGCAAGTGTCCTCCCTTTCCCCCTCTGACCCTGAAACTCGGAAATCTCCTACACCATTTTCTCACTCGCGAAGCCGTCAAATATGTAGATTCATAGCAGACGCCCGCCTTCCTACAACAAGTGGGATGTGGATTTCCCAAGAAATACACCTAAGTGCTGAAATATCAGAGCTTTGATTTGGAGGCCGATTTGCACTTACCCGTATCCGGAGTCACCATGCCCCAGGAGCTTTCGGTTTCGTATCAAGCAGTCAAGACAAAGGTACATCGGCTCATGGACGCTGCGGTCGAGGGTACCAAGGCGGAGACCGATATTCATACCTGTATCCGCCGCTGGTGGTGTCTGGTTCAGCCCGCAGATCGGGCTGTCGCCCGTCGCTATCTGTTGGAAGTACTTGAGAAGTCGAACGCCACCCTAAAGGCGATCAGCGAGGAACTGTCAGAGCTGGAAGGGTTTGCCTCTCGGGATCGCGCCCCCGAGACCCTCCCCGACGCTCCCATGCAATCCAACTCCACGTCTGCCAGCAGCCCGATCTAGCCGATTCCCTTTCCGTGAAACCTACATCTCGCGATCTTTATCCCACCTGGCTGGCTCCCCGGGCCGTGTGGTGTACAGCGCGCCACATGGTCACTTCGGCTTCGAGGATTGAACACTCGGCTAAGTCTGCCCGGATCGCGTCCAGCGCCGTCCATGCCCGTCGCGTCTCCGGTCCCAGGAAACGAACTAGCCCTTCTTCTCCTGTTTCCTTCCAGCCGGCGACATCCTGCACCGCCTCGACGAACGCGCACACCCAGTCCCGCACCTCGGTCACCCCCGAGCACAGCAGTTCTTCCATCCGGTCAAAGGCAACCTGAACGCGACGGTTCTTCCCTTGCGCCATTTCCTTCGCGATAAAGCGCGCGAAGTCGTGTTCATCGAAAATGGGTTCGCCGCTTCTGTGCCAAGTCGATGACTCGGCCCGGCGGTTTTCCAGCTCGGGAAACGCTTGCACCACATGCGACATGGCCTGCTGCAGGTTCATAGGGCAGTCCGCTCGAAGAAATTTGCTCCCAGGAAGCGTAGTCCTGGTGCAGCATCGCAGGAAATAGCTCCAACGGGCCACTCGCCTTGGGCCGCCTGTCACAAACCGTAGGGAGTGCTATCAGCGCTTCTCGGGCGCACTTGCCCTACATTGTTGCCCAGTCCTCCCGGTTCGCGCCTGCTCCATCATCCCCGGCGTCTCGCGTTTTGGTGGTCAAGATCATCCAAGAACTCTCCTGCTCGCGCTTGGACTCGATCGTGCGCAAGGGGAGCCCCCTGGCTCGCATCGCCTGCGTGAATTGCCGCCAGGCGGTCATAGATCCCCACGGAAAAGACAAGAGCCGCAAGGGCCTGCGACTGGAAGGGCGCACTCGCAGCGCTCGCGGAGGCGCAAGCGATCGAGTCGCCCAATCCCCGTGCCCTGACCCGCTTCGGCGGGGGATTCCCCTGCTCCGAGTGCGGCCGCCGGTGCTACACTCCGATCGCCCTGGGGCTCCCACCGCGAGACCCACGGTATTTCTGTCACCCGGCAAAAGCAGCAGGGCAAGGGCTGACCCGCACTTCGACCAGTCCCTCGAAGGCTCCCCCAAATTAAGCCATGCTTGCTTATGCCCCACCTGCAGATGACACGGCATCCTCCACCACGAGTGCGACGGCCGGTTTCTGTGCGGGTGTCGTCGTGATCACCGCGACGCTAACCAGAACAAACAAGGTTCCCAGAATCGTTCGCAGGCCCAACCCTTCACCACCCAGGAAATATCCCAACAGCACGGCCACAACTGGATTCACGTACGCGTAAGTTCCCACCTTGGTGGGCGATTCATGATGAATCAGCCAGATGTATGCGGTAAACGCGACGATGGAGCCCGCGACAATCAGGTAGAGCAACGAGAGCCACGCTCCGCGGGAGACAGCTCCGGGGTGAAAACTACGAAATTCTCCCAGGGCGGCTGCCGTCAGCGCCAGCAGAACCCCTCCTGCCAGCATCTGTGCTCCCGAACTCATGATTTTGGAGGTTGGAAGCGGCAGCTTCCGTGTAAGCGCAGACGATACCGCCCAACTGATCGATGCGATGATGAGCGCCAGCGCTCCCGCCCTGTCGATGGGCGCCCCGCCCAGGCCCAGCGAGTGGCTCATCAGCACTGCGACTCCTCCCATCCCGATCAGGAGCGCCCAGGCCAGGCGAGCCGTGAGCCTTTGCGTTCGCAGGAAAATGATTTCCGACAGCGCCATGAACACGGGTATGGTGGCCTGCATGACCGCAGCAATGCCCGATGGCACCCGCTGCTCGGCCCAGAACAGCAATCCGTAATCGAGCACGAAGATGAGCACGGCGAGTACGAACGCCGACATCCATTGCCGGGCGCTCGGGGAACGCTCGCCCCGCGCCAGCATCCAGCCACACAGCGCGAGTCCCGCGACAGAGAAGCGCATCGCCGCTAGCAGGAACGGTGGAACTTCCCGGACGCCCACGCGAATGGCGAGAAAGGTCGAACCCCACACCAAGTAGATGATCGCGAACGCCAGCAGGGTCTTCCAGGTCGGGCGAAGGGCTGTGGTTTGCATCGGGGATCTCCAAACAGCACTCTACCAATTCCCTCCCCGGAGCGCTCGCCGCGCTGCCGGCGGCTGGCGCTTTGCACTTTCCCTGGTTTGGCTATCGCACCGACCATTCGCTCTCGACAGCGTCCTGACAGTTCCGGCTGCTATGCTGTTACTGCGCGCAGACAGGCGTCGCTGCGCTCTTTGAGGAACCGAAGGAAGTCCGCCCGATTTACAAAGGTCAGGTGGCTGGGCTGCATCGTCTCCATCGTAACCTCATCCGGTTTGCCGGAAATAACAGCGTGTAAGCCGAGGACTACTCCCGGCCTCACACAATCCGCAAGATGATGGTTTTCCCGTCCCGAGAAGTCGTGGAGAGCTTGGCCTGCCCCTGGCACAGCATGAAGATCGCGTGCGGGCTTTGGTCTGCTACCAGAATGATCGCGCCTTCGGGATAGACCACGGCATCTCTTATTTGGCTGAAAGCTTGCACAGATTCTTCGGAGAGGGCGCAGAGATTTGTCGGGCCGCCGGACGCAAGTTAGGACCCAGCGGGTAGACCGTAAGGCGAGTTCATGGACTTTCCGCTATCTGTGCGCTCAGGATTGCGGCATCCCAGGAAAACTCTTGAAGCGACGCTGTTTTATTGGAAGTCCTGGCTACGACCAAGATATCGCCGCCTTCGGCGTTGCAATAGATCAAAACATAACGCCGATGGCGGGATCTGCTTCTGAGCTAGTCGTGCAGCACGACACTAAGCAGGGAACTATGTACCTGCAATCCACCATTATAGTGAATGAATCCCAGCTTCCTGAATTTGTTCATGAAGAAATTCACGCGGGAGCGGGTGGTGCCAATCATTTCCGCCAGTGTCTCCTGACTCACCTCTGGAGTTACAGCTTCGGGCGTGTCTTCTTTTCCAAAGCGGGCCAGTATTAAGAGCGCTCGTGCCAGCCGTTTTTCGCTCGAATTGAACAACTGATCGACCAGGTCCGCTTGAGTGCGGTTGTGTCGTTCGACCGCGTAGGCAACGAACAGGTCGGAGAACTCGTGTTCCGCGTGGAGGGCACGAAGCATCTCTTTTCGTTCAATCCTGAGAACCGAGCAGTCCGTAATGGCAGTCGCCGTTGTCAGTCGGATGGTTTGGTCCGACGCGATGCATGCTTCCCCCAGAAACTCGCCCGGGCTGAGCAGACCGATGGTTGCTTCCTTGCCCTGCCTGGACACGACGCTGAGCCTCACCCTGCCGGACTGAACGTAGAAAACAGCGTCCGCGGGCTCTCCTTGCGAAAAGATGGCTTGCTTCGGGCGATAGCCATGAATCGTCCTCCCATTACCCCCTTTGGCTAAGAAAACCCTAGGATCAAAACGCCTCCTCCGTATGGGGGTGCGGCGCGGCTGTTTCAGCGGTCGGCGACGCGGTGGCATGGGATACTCCGGAAAGCCCTGGTGGACTGAGATCCGCTGGAATTGTGGCACGGAACTCTCAAGTGCTTCCAGTGAAAATTGTCTGCAACTAATACGGTCTGCGGCCCACCCGCGAGAAAGTCGCGGCTCCAACTATTGCAAAACACCACAGTCGAAGTATAAGCCACGGCCTTCCCCTCAAGATCACCAAAGGCCAACACCACGGGGACTAGTCCTAACGCCACTATTCCCCTGTGCCCAGCCTCGCTACACTCAACCATTCCCCCGCCTCAACCGCGAAGCTACCGGAGGACCAACTCGTCGATGGGTCTGCAATGGTTTAGCCAGCACGGCAACATCTTCACCCTGATGGTAGCCTACGTCCCCCTGATCGCCACGGTGGTGACCACCCTCCTCAGCCTCGTGCTGGCGCGTGCGACCCTGCGCTATGTCGAGTCCAGCGACAAGAGCCTCGCTTTGGCCCGTGAGGAGTTCGACCGACAGTGGTCCCCCGAACTGCACATCAAGCTCGAGCAGGTCACGGGCCGCAACGCAAGAATCGTGGTTACGAATCTGGGCAGGATTTCCGTCCTCTTGCAAACCGTGCAACTGCGAAAACTGTCGATGGGGGTGCCCTCGTTGCGTTACTTGCTGAACGAGCCCCTCATGGGCGGTCATACCTGGACGGACGAACTCGGCAAGCGCTTCTTCGCCAGCACCGGCGACGACTTCGAAGGCGCGATAGCCGCTTCGGTCACGTTCTATGCTTCCGGGCGCCTGTTCCGCACCGATTGGTTTCGTTTCCAGGTGCACGTTCGCCGCGGCGAACTCCTCCGTCTCGATCCTGTAAATATTGCGGCCCGGCGCGTGCGCGTCCTCGTGCCTCGCAATGGTACGGAGCCAATCCGGCACGACCTGGTGCGGGACGTAGCAGCCACGGCCGTACAGGATTGAACTCATCCAAATGGTGGAGCAGCCAATGCCGCCCCTCGCCGCCCCTCGTCGCTTGCCACCTTCCAGTCGGGGAAAAAGTGCGCTTCCATGAGGGAACACGCCCGCATTTTTCGCATGTTTAGGTAACGAGGGAAGGCCGACCACTGGGGCAAAGCCGCGAGGGGCGGTTTTCCCCGCTGGTCTGGTCCCGCCTGAAACCTTGAACCTGAAACCTGTTTCTAATGGTTCTCAGGCTCCCACCCCGGATCTTTTTCTCGGATCGTCTGCAGAATCGGCTCGAGGAATCGCGCGTACTCTTCCACACCCGCCTCATCGTTCAGTGCAATCGCGTTCTTCACCGCTTGTACGGTTGCGGGTGTCACAATCTCCAGCCGTCCCACAAACACGCGTACCGTCTCCCCAGGGAGCGGGTCAATACTCAGGGGCAGAACCTGATTGAGGAATCCAGTCGGCACGATGTAGATAAGCCGGCTGCCCTCCTCAAACCAGGAATGCCGCCAGGTTTCCACCATGGCATGCGCTTCGTCCGGATAGAGCCCCCGATTTACTAGAATCCCTTCCAAATCGGCGCACAGCGCGTCGACGGTGCCATTCAGGACCGGAGGATCGAGCGTTGTCTGCTCTGCCAGTGCGCCAGCCTCGCGATAACCCACGCCCTCTCCCCGGCGCTCGAACAAAATCACCGTCGGAACCTCCTCCTCTCCCAGATTCCGGACCACCAATCGGCCCTCGGAGTCCAGTCTGGCGGATAACGGCAACCGCATCGCCGACGCGCCCCGATAGAAGAGAAATCTCTCCTGCTGTCCTCCCTTGGAGGTCTTCACCTGCACTGGAGCCGCCGCCGTGTCCCGCGCGGAGTAGTAGTGGCTGTCCCGCGGCTCGTGTGGGAATTGGCCCGCTTCATTCGGCGTGACTCGAACTCCACTCCACTGAATGCTTCCGTCCGCCGGAAGCTGGCTCAACTCTGCATTCCGTATCTTTCCCGTGGGAAGAACTCGGCTCGCCCGCGGGTACCACTCCGTGATTAGACCCTTAGAAAACGCAACTTTCACCGATACCGTCATGTCGTGGGGTGAATGGAAATACAACACCGGCGTTTCCATCCGCACGGTGCCGCGCAGCCCTTGCTTAAACTCCGGGTCGCGTAGGTGCTCCACAAAGCCGGGCAGGTCGCTCGATCCCTGCCATGGCGTCCATTCCACCGCTTCTCCGTCACTTCCAGCCACGGCTGTGAAGGTGCCCCATTCGTGTACCGTCAGCTCCGGCGCGGAGGCAGCCCTTCCACCGGCCAGTCCAAGAACACCACCCAGCAAGCACAAGGTCAGCAATATGCCGGCCAAGCGGCGCAAGGCAGCTCTACGAACCCAGTTGCCCAGCGCTGCCTTTCTCAAGTGCGGGTTCATCGCGCAGCCTCTTTCGAGGTGGGCTGAGAGAGCACCTCAGAAACGGTTTGACGATAGAATCGCGAAGCCAGATTCTGCGCCAGAAGCGCATCGCCCCTGGTTCCGGCCATCGCCTTGGATATGTGTTCCCGATGCGCTCTCTCGGGACCGTGAAGCGTAACCAGAGCCGCAGCAAATTCCATCTCCGCGTCGCCGCCACCTAATCGGATGGCTCGTCGAATCCAGGCGTACCCGTCGAGCCCCGCTGCTGGATTTGCGTCGTTCTTTCCCATCCACTGCTGGTATGCCTCGGCGAGGTATCCCACATCGAACCACGACAGAGCGTCATGATGGCCGTAGGTTTCTGAACGGTCCGCACGCGCACGAAGCTTGAGCAACAACTCTCTGGCCGTAGCGGGATCGTGACGAGCGTAGATCGTGGCTCGCCGCAGGGTTTCCATGCGCACCAGCACTGACGGATCCGAATCGAGGATAGCGAGCGTATCCCGGCTCAGATTCTTCAGAGCGTAGCCGCCGGTGCTGCTCGAGTTCCAGTCAATGGGAGGCAGGGACTTCGCGTGCCCAATTTCAATCGCATGACAGATCAGGGGCGGCCCGGCCAGTGCATTAGTCGCGAACCCGAACAGAACCCCAACAACCGCAAATAGAAAGCGTGGAATCACCATGGATCTCATCTCGAAACTCCTCGTGCGCGAATTTCACTTCACGCGCACCAAGACGCTCCCAGAGTGCCAACTGTTAACCGCTCAGAATGATCTGGAATGACGTAAAGTCCGAAATAAGCAGAAGGGAGACTTTCCCGTCGGACAAGAAAGCTTGTCCTATCCGGAGTTGCGCTGAGTAACGTAGGGGGGGAACTTGTCGCCCGGCGGAATCAGGCCCTGCGCGATAAAGCCTTACCCTTTGAAACCTGAAGCCTGAAACCTACTTGCCCGCCCACTCGCGCTCCCAGTGCCGCCAAACGGCGATGTCGTCAAACCCCAGTTTGTTCCACCAGCGGTCGAGCATGGCTCGATCAAGATGCAGAATTCCTTCCCGCGTCACACCCGTCGGTGGGGGGACCAGCGCTGCTAGACGGTCGAACACGCGGGCCCGCTCAGACTCATCGGCTCGTGCTAGCAGATGCCACAACGTCAGCGCATCGGTCTTGCGTGACTCAGCCAGCACTATGCTGAGATCGTCTGCTCGTTGCTCGGCGGTGCTATCGGCGAAGTCAAATCTCGCCAAGGCCGCGCGCAGGGCCTCGGGCGCGTTCTCGAAATAAGGTGTCCCCGGTCCGATACGGAGCCGGGTGGCGCACGCCGCCCCCGCGGGAATGAAGGATTCATGCCCGTTCGACTGAAATCCCACCCAACCTCGCGAAGTGCGCAGCAGTCCTGCTCCGGAATCGTCCACGCGCAGTGTGTAAGCGCAGCCCAAGTCCACCGCCAGCGCCGAGGGAGTGTCGACTACGAATTTTCCCGGTGCCGCCCAAATCCACGCATGGATCGTTCCCCGATCGAGCACCAGTCGTCGGAAGCCCGTTTCCGTCCGTTCCATCCGCAGGCGGGTTCCGGCGTCCACCTCAATCTCGCCGGTTTCAAGGGCTGTGAGATGCGCTTGCGATCCTTCATCGGTTTCAAGCGTCTGCCCTTCGACCAGCTGTCCGATGCCCTCGTTGGCGCCCATCGCCCTCGCACCGACACGCGGAGCGCCTGCAACCCGCGTCACGTTCCATCCGGTCAGCACGGCGGGAATTGTCTTCCGCCCGCGCACGATTACGGCTACCGTCGCCACAACGACGACCGCAGCCGCCACCGCCGCGAGTCGCGGAAACATTCCCATCCGCGGCCAAAACGCCCATCGCCGATTCTGAGCAACCTGGGGAAATACCGGTGTGCTGCCACTGCGCTGGTATCTTCGCAACAGCATTTCCAGTCGCTGGATTTCCGGGTCCGGTTCGCCCGATCCATTCCAGAGATAGTCGTTTCGCGTTCCGCCCTCGCTCGCCTTGTTTCCCGCATTCATGACGACGACCTCTCTCGTTGTCCCTCACTTCCGGCCAAGGTTCGCTCGAGTTTGTCGCGCAGCTGCTGCATGCCGCGATGCAAATTCACTCGTACCGATCCCGGCGTTAAGCCGGTCCGCTCCGCGATCTCGGGCCCCGTCATCCCCTCGACCAGGCGCAGGATCAGGGTTTCCTTGTAAGCGTCGGGCAGACTGCGGATTGCGGCGAGGATCGTCGCAGCCTCGCCGGCAGAGGTTGCACCTTTCGGGTTGCTCATCGCGCCGGACTCCCGTTCGCTCGCCGGCAACTCATCGCTCCACTCCACCTCGCTCACTGAATGCCGGTGATGGTCGTTGGCGCGGTTGCGAGCGATTGCCGCCAGCCATCCGCCAAAGCGTGCCCCGTCCCGCAGGGACGACAACCTCCGCAGCGCCATCACGAAAACGTCCTGCGCCAGGTCATCGACTTCACCCAGCGGCACTCGCGCCATCAGGATCCCATGCACCAGGCGCGCGTACCTTTCGTACAACAGTCCGAACGCCGCCCGGTCGCCGGCCCGGGCCGACTCCACCAGCAGCGCATCGTCGCGCACGTCAGAAGGGGTCCGTTCCTTCACCGCCCGACTACCCGGGCTTGCGCCGAACCAGTCAACGCGATCTCCTGCTCCTGCGCTCATCCGCATAAGTATGCGACGTAACCATAGACGCGCGCACGAAAAGAAGTGTTAACAGGATTTCATTGGGAGAGGTCCGATTCCAGAACTGTGCCCCCGGGTTGCGTCGCCGGGGTTCTTGCCGGTTCGCCTTCCTCCCCGCGAGCCGCAAATAGCCAGGCGTCCCAGACTTCCGTTGAAGTCGGGACGCCTACTGATTCGCCCCTCCTCCGAGTGGCTGCTCGATTCCAAACTCTAGGGTAGGTTGAACCGCGTAGCAGTGTCGCCCATCACCGGCCCCGATAATGGAGATCACATTACCCACCGGAGAACATTTCTTCGCACCTCCTTACTCAACTCTGCGGCCAAACGTCCCCGCCATATATCCCGACCCGCGGGACTATAATGACGCGCTACGGATGGCACTTACCTCTGGCACCAAACTCGGCCCATATGAAATTCAGTCCCCGCTGGGCGCGGGCGGGATGGGCGAGGTCTACCGCGCGCGTGACTCGCGACTTGACCGCGAGGTCGCCATTAAAGTCCTGCCGACGCATCTGAGCCAGAACCCGGACTTGCGCGCCCGTTTCGAGCGTGAGGCCAAGGCCATCTCAGGGTTGCAGCATCCCAATATCTGTGTGCTCTACGACGTGGGGCGTCAGGATGGCGTCGACTTCCTGGTGATGGAGTATCTCGAAGGCGAAACCCTGGCCGCCCGCCTCGCGCGCAAACCAATGACGCCCGATGAAACCGTGCGCGTTGGGATCGAAATCGCCGACGCTCTGGACAAGGCGCACCGCAGCGGCATCGTTCACCGCGACCTGAAGCCCGCCAACGTCATGCTGACCAAAGGCGGCGCCAAGCTGATGGACTTCGGACTCGCCAAGCTGCAGGCCTTCGCGACGGGGACGCAGTCGGGGACTCCGGCGTTCTCCGCCATCGCCACCGTCCCCAGCATGGCGTCCCCAATCACGGTAGCAGGAACCGTTGTGGGGACCGTGCAGTACATGAGCCCGGAGCAGATTCAAGGGAAGGAGGCCGACGTCCGTAGCGACATCTTTGCCTTCGGCGCCATGCTGTACGAGATGCTTACCGGCAAGCGCGCCTTCGAAGGCAAGAGCCAGCTTTCAGTGGCCAGCGCTGTCTTGGAGAAGGATCCCGATTCCATTTCAGGAGTGCAGCCGCTCACGCCTCCGGCCCTCGAGCATCTGGTGCGGACGTGTATTGCCAAGGAACCCGATCAGCGCTTTCAGAGCGCGCACGATCTGAAATTGCAGTTGCAGTGGATCACCTCCGCGGGCAGCCAGGTCGGCGCCCCGGCCGTGGTCGTTTCCCAGCGCAAGAACCGGCAGAAGATACTGGCAGCTGCAACGGCGTTGGGATGGCTCGGAGCAGTGGCCGCGACTGTCTTGGTCGCGACGTACGCCGTCCGCCTCACATCCGCGGAGCGCCTCCTGCAGGCTCAGATCGCGCGGCCCCCGGGTGCTGACTTCGCGCTCGTCGTTTACGGCGCGCCGGTGCTTTCCCCGGATGCGCAGCAGTTTGCGTTTGTCGCATTGAAGGACAACAAAACCGCCATTTTTCTCGAACGGCTGAGCTCGGGCAAAGCAGTTCTGCTTGCTGGCACTGAAGAAGGCAGCTTTCCCTTCTGGTCACCGGATGGAAAGTACCTGGGCTTCTTTTCCAACGGCAAGCTCAGAAAGCTCGAGGCCACCGGCGGACCCGTTCAGGTGCTCTGCGATGCACCGGAAGGACGTGGGGGGGCCTGGAGCGACAAGGGCATCATCCTTTTCGCCCCTCATATCAACGGCCCCCTCCAGCGCGTCTCGGATGGCGGCGGCACGCCGGAACAGGCGACTCCCGATCACAGAGACGACAAGGATTTCACCAATCGCAACCCCTACTTTCTGCCCGACGGAAAACACTTTCTTTTTGTGCAACGCGCCGGTAAGGACTCGCAGGGCACCGTCTACGCTGGATCCCTGGATGGAGGCACCCCAACGCAGATTTTGCCCGTAGGCTCAAACGTTGCCTACAGCAACACACACTTGTTTTATCTAAAGGACGGAACCCTCATGGCGCAGCCGTTTGACGCGGCTGCGCAACGTTTCACGGGCAAGCCCACTCCGATCGCGCAATCGATCGAGTATTACGACCCGCGCAATCTCGGGAGCTTTTCAGTGTCGCAGAATGTTCTCCTGTACCGGCAGGCATCTCAGGAGAATCGAGAGTTGGTCTGGTTGGATTCGGCCGGCAAGGAATTGGAGCATTGGGGTGACCCTGCTCCCTACAGCGGCGCCAGTTTTTCTCCAGGTAGTCATCTGGCCGTCCTCTATCGGGACAACCCCGACGGGCACGGAGACAGCTTGTGGCTGGCAGATGCTGAGCGCAAGACGATCACCCGCCTCAGCGCCGATTCCGAGGCGGATCAGCGGGGCGTCGTTTCCGCTGACGGAAGGAGTGTGCTAACCTCCGCGACCACCGGGTTTCACAGCGTTCTGGTGCAGCGCTCGCTCGTTGCTTCCGCCAAGGAAGAGAAGCTGGCTGAGATCGGCGACTGGCTCGGGGTGATCAGCGAGTCACGCGATGGCCGCTACGCCATCGTGACGATTCAGGATCCCAAGACCAGCTTCGACCTCTATGCCGTCGACCTCGCTGGAGAGCGCAAGCTGATGCCGGTGTTGACCAGCCCGTATTCGGAGGGCGACGGCAAACTATCGCCCGATGACAAATGGCTGGCCTATACGTCGGACGAAAACGGTGCGCGGGAACTTTATGTCACCCCTTTTCCCGGCGGCGGTTCCAAGTGGCAGGTAGCCCCAGGTGTGGTCAACGTCACCTCCGACAACTCCACCAGTGCGGCCGACTGGTCCCCCGATGGAAAGAGCCTGCGCTACATTCTCGGAGACAAGGTCTACACTGTCGAATTCCGCGTCGTGGGTGGCAAACCAGAGTTCTCCGCTCCGAAAGAGCTTATGACTGTTCCTCACGACATCGACATTCTCTCCATCATGCCTGACGGCAAGCGCACGCTCGCCACCCGCGTCGTCGGCCGTCACGGCGAGTCTCCCATGAATCTGGTCCTCAACTGGCAGCACCTCTTGCAGTAACCCTGGGTCTACCAGACCTCGCAAATCTTGTCTGCCGGGCGCACCATCGCCGCGTCGGGTTTGCACTGAAACGCCTTTGGAAACTCCGGCAAGTTCCCGAGCGGTCCGATGACCCGGTACTTCGCGATCGGGTGCGGATCGGTTTGCACCATCAAGCGCTGCTGCTCCGGCCGGATGTGATCCCCGCGGAACTGGCCCCAGGCAATGAAGAACTGCTGTTCGGGCGTGAACCCGTCGATGTCCGCCGGACGCGGCTTGCCCACCAAAGATTTCTGAAAAGCGAGAAACGCAATCTTTGCGCCTCCGAGATCGCCGATGCTCTCGCCCAGCACCAGCTTCCCGTTGTGATGAATGCCGGGCTCGATGAAGTAGTTGTCAAATTGGTTGACCACGCACGCTCCGCGGGTCTGAAACTGCTTGAGGTCTTGGTCGGTCCACCAATTACGCAGCCGTCCCAGGTAGTCAAACTGCGCGCCCTGATCGTCGAACCCGTGTGAAATCTCGTGCCCGATCACCACGCCGATCGCGCCGTAGTTCACTGCGTCCACGGCTGTGACGTCAAAAGCCGGCGGCTGCAGAATTCCGGCGGGGAATACGATCTCGTTGAGTTGCGGGTTGTAGTACGCGTCTGAGGTGGGCGGTGTCATGCCCCAGCGCCCCGGATCCACTGGCCTGCCGATCGTCAGGCGGTCGTCTGCAACCACAAACCGGCGGCCGGCCAGATTGTCTTCGAAGAACGTATCCCGCCGGATCTCCACCTGACTGTAATCCTTCCACTTGTCCGGATACCCGATCTTTGGATTGAACGTCGCGATCTTCGCCATGGCCCGTTCCTTTGTTTCATCGCTCATCCACGGCCGGGTGAGAATGTCATCGCGCATCGCGAGCAGCAGGTTGCGCACTAATTCCTGCATGCGCGCCTTTGCCTCCGGCGGAAAATACTTCTCCACATACTTCTTGCCCAGCGCTTCGCCCAGATACCGGTCGGTCTGTTCCGTGCAACGCTTCCAGCGCGGCTTCATTTCCTTGGTGCCCCGCAGGTATCTCCCGAAAAACTCATAGTCTTCCTGCTCGATGGCCGACGGCAAGGCCTCGGCTGTGGAGTTCAGCAGGCTCCACTCCAGGTAAACCTTCCAATCGGCCAACGATGTCTGCCGCAGCTGCCGGTCCACCTCCTGCATGAACTTGGGCTGATCCACGTTCAGGTCGACGTCCTGGGAAAGTTCCTTGTGCTCGAAGAACCCAGCCCAGTCAAAGTGAGGGGTCATGGCCTGCAATTGCGAAAATGTCGAGTTGTGGTCGGTCGCGCTCGGATCACGCAGCGCTACCCGGTCGAGCGATGCTTCCGCAAATTTCGTCTCCATCGTCATGACCGTTTGGGCTCCGGCCGCGGCGGATCTGTCGTTCCAACCTGCCAGCTTGAACATCTTGGCTACATGCTCTATATACTTCGAGCGCGCTTCTTTGAAGCGGTCGTCGGGTTTCAGGTAGTAGTCGCGGTCTGGCATGCTGTAGCCCGACGCCCCGATATCGGCCAGCACTTGCGTCGGCTTGTGCAAGTCCTGTGAGCCGCCCAGGTTGAAGGGAGCTGTGACCTGGATGTCCTGCAACTCAATCATGACGCGTTGCAACTGATTCATGTCCTTCGCGCTATCGATCTTCGCGAGCCAGGGCTTCAGTGGGTCGATTGCGCGACCTTTGATGCGCGACTCGTCCATGCACGCGCCGTAATAGTCACCGATTATCTGCTCGGTGCTCCCTTTCGGGTTTTCCTTCGGCAGGCTCTCCAGAATGTCTTTCAATTTATCCTTCGCGGTTTCCCCTGCCTGCCAGCGCCGGCTCCATCGGTCCATCGAAGCCGGGATCGGATTGCGCGCGTGCCAGGCGCCGTTGGCAAATTCCGCGAAGTCCGTACATGGATCCACTCTGCGGTCGATATCGTCGAGGTTGATCCCATGCGACCCGGCGCTTTGCGACAGCAGCGCCGGCGCGAACAGGAAAATCACGGCCAACACTCTTAAAATGCGCATAAGTTATTCTCACTCCCTTAAATCGAAATTTCACCGATGGTGCGACCGGATATCCTATGTTCAGCCAACTTCCTGCGTATCGACGTTCCAGCTAAGACCAAAGAAAGCAGATTTTGCGGCGAAGGAGCCGTGGGCAGGGTCTGTGGTTGTACAATGTCGGCCGCCTCTCGAATGAAAAGCAGATTCGGCTTTAGCGCCAAGGCAGAGGGCTTTCGACATGGACAAACGAACTTTCCTTAAGCTTCTCTCTGCGTTGATGACCGCCCCCGCCCTTGCGCCCCTCTTGGCTTCCGCCGCAAGCGAAAGATTGAAAAATTGGGCCGGTAACCTCGAATACAGCACAGACCATCTGACTTCCGCCGCTTCGCTCGACCAGGTGCGCGAATTCGTTAAGCAGCAACCCCATCTGAAAGTTCTGGGCACCCGCCACTGCTTTAACGATATCGCCGACAGCGCCAGCAATCTTCTCTCGTTGAAGCCGATGGACCAGGTCATCGCTCTGGACCCCGCGGGGCGCACTGTAACCGTCGCCGCCGGTGTCACCTACGGCCAGCTCTGCCCCTACCTCCACGAAAAAGGATTCGCGCTCCACAACCTGGCCAGCCTGCCCCACATCTCCGTCGCCGGCGCATGCAGCACCGCCACTCACGGCTCAGGGGAGAAGAACGGCAACCTTCCCACAGCGGTCTCTGCCCTCGAACTGGTCACCGCTTCCGGGGACCTCGTCAAGCTTTCACGCCACGATGACGCCAGCACTTTTCACGGAGCCGTGGTTGGGCTAGGCGCGCTCGGCGTCATCACCAAAATCACGCTCGACCTCCAGCCCACTTTTCTGATGCGGCAATACGTCTACGAGAACCTTCCGCTCAGCCAGCTCAAGGACCACTTCGACGCGATCGAGTCCAGCGCCTACAGCGTAAGCCTGTTCACCGACTGGCAAAAGCAACGCCTCAACGAAGTCTGGCTGAAGAGCCGCACCGAGCCCGGTCAGGCTTTTGACCCGCAGCTCGAATTTTTCGGCGCCAAACGCGCCACGAAAAATCTACATCCAATCGCCGAACTCTCTGCCGAGAACTGCACCGAACAAATGGGCGTTCCTGGCCCCTGGTATGAACGCTTGCCGCACTTCCGCATGGGTTTCACCCCGAGCGCTGGCAAAGAATTGCAATCGGAGTTCTTCGTTCCTCGGCAGCACGCTGTCGAGGCCATCCTGGCCGTCGAGCGCCTGCGCGACCAGGTGACGCCGCACCTGATGATTTCGGAAATCCGCGCCATCGCCGCTGACCATTTCTGGATGAGCCCCTGTTGCCAGCAGCCCAGCGTCGCCATCCACTTCACCTGGAAACAGGACTGGCCCGCCGTCAGCCAGTTGCTGCCCGTAATCGAAAGGGAATTGGCGCCGTTCAAAGCCCGCCCGCATTGGGGAAAGCTGTTTACCATGTCCCCGTCGCTGCTGAAATCAAGTTATGAAAAGCTGCCGGAGTTTATTCAGCTAAGCAAGAAGTACGACCCGCAAGGCAAATTCCGCAATGCATTTCTGGAAAGGAATATCTTCAGCAGCTGAGGGTCAATTGGAGCCACGGCCCGTGCAGGACAGACTCCCTTGTGTGTCTGGTCTTTGAAACCTTGGAATCCTTGAAACCTAAGTCCCGGTGCCCCGCGTGTGTCAATTCGAAGCCGCCACCCTGGGTTTGTAGACCACGATCCCCACTAACGTCCACTCGACCAGTGCGCTACCCGCCAATGACCGCCGCGAAAGCTCCCGCCATGAAAACTCCAAACCACAAGCCCAGCCGGGCAGCTTCCCCGAACCCACGAGTCCGTTCGCAGCCTGTCGCGTAAATCGTCGCGAACACCACCATCGCCACCAAAAGGCCCATTCACCCGATCGGCATGTGGCTTCGCGCCGCCTCCCCCGATCGGTACACCCGCTCGGCGAACGGAACGCAGTCTCGAGCAATCAGGATCCCAGGTACCAGAAACCCGTACACGATCGCGGAGCCGAGCGTTCACAGTCGGCCTACCAATTCCCCTTCCACTATATTCTCCACACGCGTCCGCACCCACTGGTTGGCGCTGCTTTTGCCCCGCACTCGCAAGGGCAGATAATTCTCGGTGAGCGCTTCAGTCCACTGGCCGTCGAACCTGTTCAACGTGATCGCCTCAACATTCTTTCCCACGAACTCCCGCATGAACGCTAGCTTTTTCGCTTCCGCCAGCTCCCGCAGGATCCGGTTCCGCTCGCGCGCCACCGGCACTGGAACTTGCCGCGGCATCTCTGCCGCCGGTGTTCCCGGCCGCACCGAATACGTGAACACGTGCAGATATGTCAAAGGCAGTTCGTCCACCATGCACCGGGTTTCTTCGAACTCAGCGTCGGTCTCTCCGGGGAAGCCCACCATCACGTCAGCCCCGATCGCGGCGGTCGGCAATGCCGTTCGGATTCTTTCGATCTTCTCCCGGTAATGCCATGGCCGATACTTGCGATGCATCCGCCGCAAAACCGCGTCGCTGCCGGACTGCATCGGCACATGCGCGTGCTTCGCGATCCGTGGAGAGCCCGCCACGAGCCCAATCAACTCGTCGCTCCAGTCCATGGGTTCGACTGAGCTGATGCGGAGCTTTTCGAGGCCAGTGTGTTCGAGGACGGCACGGATGAGATCTTCGAAAGCCAGTCGTTGATCGCTCGTCGTTGGTCGTTGGTCAACCGTGAAGGTTGGGTGCCCCGCCTCTGGATTCACGGCGAGGGAAGCACTAGCGCCTACGGAATCCGCTGGCGGATGGTTTCCCTGAGAGCTGACGATTGACAGCTGATAACGGTCTTCGAAATCCCTTCCCCATCGCCCCAAATTGATTCCTGAAATCACCAGCTCGCGGTATCCGGATGCAACCAGCGCATCCACCTCGCGCAGAATCTGCTCTAGTTTCATCGACCGGCTCTGTCCCCGCACATACGGAATCACGCAGAACGAACACCGGTTGTTGCATCCATCCTGCACCTTCAGATTCGGACGCGTCCTTTGATTGGCCGCGTCAAATACTGGCGCGGCCAGCAATTCCGTGTGCGCAAAGATGTCAGAAACAAAGATCGGCCGTGGGTCGCGCGCCGTTGGAGGTACGCTACCCTCGGCTGGAACCCTGGTCAGGCGCTCCAATGGGAAAAATCCAGAGCCTGCCTCGGCATCCTCTGGGCCGGAATGCTTTCTCCCGGTTGCAATCTCAGCCAGCTGATGCTTGTGGGAATTTCCGATTACCTGCGCCACGCCCGGCAGGGCCGCCAGTTCTTCCGGGGACCGTTGCGCGTAGCATCCGGTCACCACGATCCGGGCCTGCGGGTTCTCCCGATGTACGCGGCGGATCGCTGCACGAGCATCCTGGTCCGCCGACGCTGTTACCGTGCAGGTGTTCAGCACGACCACTTCGGCATCTCGCGGCTGTGCTGCCCGCGCCCACCCGCGCTCTTCAAACTGCCGCTCGATCGCTGCCCCGTCGGCCTGCGTCGCCCGGCAGCCAAAATTCTGTACGTGAAAACTCGCCACAGTACTATAGTAGCAGCGCACCCAGGCCAGTTCAGACTCCGAAAAATAGAGATTGGTATGAGCTTTGTTTGCAGACACGCTTCATGCGTGCTGCGAATCGTCGGTTTACGTCTTGATTTTGTGAGGGTGTATCTCGGATGAAACGGCGCCTGCTTCTGGTCGACGACGATCAGGCGGTCCTATTGACTCTGAAAGCAGTGCTCGAGCTGAACCACTTTGACGTCGACACCGCTTTCTCCGGCGCGGAGGCCCGCGCGAAGCTACGGACGCGCGAATACGACATGGTCATCACCGACGTCAGCATGGAAACCGATGACGCCGGACTAGACGTCTTGCGGGAAGCGCGCGCCCAAAGTTACCGCCCCGTAACCGCGATCCTCACCGCCTACCCACTCCAAGAGGGGTGGCGGAAAGACTTCGTCGAGTCCTTCCTGGTCAAGCCCATTGCCACCCGCCAGCTGGTCCAGCAGCTTGAAACCCTGCTGGCTCACCGCCGTCCTGGACCGAATCCCTAAGCCGACGCCGCCGTCTGCCGCTTCTGCATGAAGCATTCCCGGCAGAAGACCGGGCGACCTTGCGTGGGTTTAAAGGGAACGGTGGTCTCCTTGCCGCACTGGGAGCAGGTGGTGCGGGTCTCGGTTTTATTAGGCACTTGCCCCGGCACGGGAGAACCCAGAACGGAAACACGTTTTGCTTTGCAGGCTTTGCAGCGCTTGGGTTCGTTCTTGAACTGCTTGTCGAAGAAGAAAAGTTGCTCGCCCGCGGTGAAGACAAAGTCGGCACCGCAGTCGATACACTTGAGAATCTTGTCCTGGAATTCCATCCCTCACCCCATTCCCCAATCGCATCCCCTCGCGTGGGAAGACACGAGACTTCCCATGCGCGCGAGCACGCGCAGAGTCGTTAGCACCCCCCCTCGAAGTTTGCTGCCCAGGTTCGGCCCACCTGCTTGTCTCGCAGGTTTACAGCGTCTGAACAGAAACGCCAGAGGAGGACCGTGGGAGAAGTCCGGCGCTTCCGAACGCGAAACGGTTGGGGAAAAAGCAATGGGCCAGCCGCCTAGAGGGCAGCGGCCCATGGGGTTGTCAGTCTTGTACTTTGCGAGCCTTCTTGCGGCTTCGGTTGCGTGCCAAAGCTTCCCTTGACACGTTTCTTTTCGCTGGGCTTCAGGGAAAAGGAGTGGCGCTTAACCTCCTTAACGATGTCTTCCTGTTGCACCTTGCGCTTGAAGCGGCGCAGCGCATTTTCGAGGAATTCTCCCTCTTGAAGTCTGACTTCCGCCAAACCGAACTACACCCCCAAACTCGTCCCGTTGGACCGGATAGTTATTGCAACATTCTGCAGGCAAGTCAAGGGGGAATCGCGGCCGGCCCCATTGTAAGGAGCCGTTTACAACTAGTCCCGGCGAAGGCGATTGGGGCCCTACAGGGCCCAGGCTTAGCGGGGAGGGCAGGTGGATTCCGACGCGCGAGTGCGTCCACAATCTGCCGCGGTTACGAAAAAAGTCAACCAACTCGGTGCTCACGAGCCGGACTGGGGCGTCAGTCCCAACGGACGCAGTAAGATACGGGGAGCAAGCCGCGTCCCCGTCGTGCCTCCTTAGTGATTGCGCGCCTTCTAAAATACCAGTCTCGCACCGGGACGAGATCGGAGGATGTGTTGGAGGACACAAAGGAATGTGCGCGCTATCGGGTGGAGTGCCGGAAAGGGAAATGAAGGGGTGTAAGATGAATACGCCAGGGGATCCCCTCGTTTCCGAAAGGGGGCTGGCTCACCCTTTACCCGCTCCACAAGAGGGATTGCCCTGCTCGGGTTCGCCCATCAACGAGTGGATGTGTTCGGGGGGTGGGGCAACAATGGGTAGGGCTGACACGAGCGAAAGGGTGGGCCACCCTCCATCATCGCCGCCGGTTGTCTACCACGGACGCAAGCTGACGAATCTTCGAGTCAAGGTGGACCATCCCACTCTAAAAGAGCGCGATTTTAGGATGGTGCACCCGGCACCCGGCGTTACTAGCTCTGTACCCCAGATTCGCGCCCGGTCGGTGGACGCCAGGCCGGAGTGAGCTACATCCCTGACGGCCCAGAAGGATGGGTCCGTGGAATCCCACATCCCACGTTTCGAAAAACTCGAAACGTGGGGCCCCCCGGCGATTTTAGGAATGGGGCACCCAGCTACGAATCCAGGGGAAACGCGTCTGAAACGCGCGCCATCACAATCAGAATCGCTCGCGCCAGGCAGATTGCTCAGGCCAACGACGGACAGCATCCTCGGCCCAGGCTGTGGCCTTGTCCCTGTGACAGGAAGTGCATGCGTTCGGAATTCCGTACTTGTCCGTCATCGCTGGGGAGCTGAAGCGGAAGGTGTGAGCGCGAACAAACGTTCCGGGAACCCCTTCCGTCTCGATCGCGGGCATGTGGCAGGCAACGCAATCGCTGCCAGCGCTGCCGTTTTTGTGGTGCGTGTGTTCTTCGAGAGTGGCCGTGTGAGGTCCATTCGGGGAGGACGGACCATGACAATCAAGGCAGATCTGGTGCGCAGGCTTTCTTAGTTGTGCGTAATTGCTTGTTCCATGTACATCATGGCAGGAAGAACACGTGATTCCGTGCCGGTACATGACGCTCTGCACAAAGTCGTTGCCCTGCATGCGATTCTTGTGCGCGGTGCAGTCCGGGAAGTAGTAGAACGTCGTCTGACCGAGCGCGCAGTCCTCGAGCTTCCAGAAGTCCTGCAGTCGCAGCCCCGCATGGTAGCCGACGGGCCAATCGTAGTATCGGCCCTCGATCGGATTCGCTGGAGGCTGGCCCTGCGAGTGGCACTGGATGCAGATGTCGGTTTCGGTGGCCGCATCCATTTGATCCGGGTTAAGAATGTTACCGCGCGAGGGATGCGCGATATGCTCGCTGCCGGGCCCGTGGCAGCGCTCGCAGCCAACGTTCCACTCCGCGACCTGCTTCGTGTGAATGTCGTAGTCCACCGAATGGCAGCCGTCACACGTCGGGCCAGTTGGACGCTGCATGTTGTCCGGCGGATACACTGCCCCCCACCAGTCCCCGCCCTTTACAGGAACCATGTAGGGACGCCAGGCATGATTCGCGACATCCCACTGCGCCGGGAAGGGAAAGTAGTCGTCTCCGATTTTGGTGAAATAGCGCTGCTTCCACAGGCTCCCGTAAACGAACGCGACCTGGTCCTTTGTGAACTTCGCGATGGTATTGGTTGCGAGGTCGGGGATAAAAGCATCGGGATAAGTGCGCGGATCACGCACCACGTTCGCCATCGGCGTTTTCTTCCAGCGCGCATAGATCTCCGCGTGGCATTTTTCGCAGGATTGCGAGCCCACGTAGTGCGCGGAAGCGCCAGTCGTGGCCTGTTGCGACTTCTCTTGCTTGTCGAGCGGTCGAAGACTGCGAAGGTAAAGAACCAGCTTCCAGCTGTTGCCCGTCGACTCTCCGTGCGGGTTGCCCCAAGCAGGCATCCCGGTCAGCTGGACTCCGTTTTCGATGATGTAGTGGATTTCGCCGTCGCTGAGGTCTTGCGTGGCGGCTGCTCGCAAGTCCGGCACTCGCGGATAAAGATTCAGCCCCACCGCGGTCTTTCCGCTGCCGTCGACGCCATGGCAGGTGGCGCATTGTGTCAGAAACAACGCGCGGCCCTGCTGCATGACTTCGGGAGTTCCCTCAAATGGACTCCTCTCGCCGCGCTCGTGACCAGGGATGGCCAGGTTCCGCACGCTCCGGGCCAAAGCCGCTTCCCATGCCGGAGGTCTCGCCGAAGCCCGGAACCCTCGCCAGATCAGAAGGCCCCCGAAAATCGCTCCGATGACCGCGACAATGACCAGTGCCGCCAGCAGCGTCTTCCAGATGTTCATTTCCGCTCACCTTCGGTGGAATCGGCGAAGCTGTTCCCCTCAGTATTGTCGGCGATTGTACCGAAAGGATCATCAAACTCCGAAGCTACGATACCCTCCAACCAAAAGTGGACGAGCCCTTAGCCTCACGCTTTTCATCATTCTTCTGGTGAGCCTTTTCTGGGAAGCGACTCTGGCCATCCCTTACGGTTGGTGGGGCTACCAACCGGAGCGAATGATGGGAATTTCGATCCGCGCCTGGTCGGGCTTGCCCTTCGAAGCGGTCCTGGTCTGGATGACGGTCACCTACGCGACGGTGATCCTTTTCGAAGTCTGCAAGCTCCGGCAAGCTTCCGGCCGCACACTCCGCGACGCACTCCCAGGCGTTCAAGGTTCACTAGCCTCTCGTCTTTTCCTTTTTGCCCCACCATCATTACTATGGCACCAGCCATCCAGCCCGCCTTTGCCAGGATGGCAGTCACCGGGAGAGACACTGCCATTGCCCCAGCCTCCGCTCTTGGATCTCAACAACGTCCGTGTGATGCGCGGGTCGAACGTGGTTCTGCATGACCTCACCCTGCAGATCCACGCCGACGAGAAAGTAGCCATCCTCGGCCCCAACGGATGCGGCAAGTCCACCCTGGTGAAAACCATCACGCGCGAGTGCTATCCGGTGGCCAGTGAAGATTCCCGCATGACCATCCTGGGCGAGGAACGCTGGAACGTTTTCGAACTCCGCAGCCTGCTCGGCATCGTCTCGAACGACCTCATGTCGTTCCTCACCACCGCCGCGACCGGACTCGACGTCGTGCTATCGGGGTTCTTCAGCAGCGCTGCTGTTCTCCCGCATCACCGTGTCAACTCCACTCAGGAATCGGCCGCCAGGGCGGCGCTTGCGCAGTTGGAGGCGGAGCAGTTGGCCGAGCGTCCGGTCTGCGAAATGTCCTCGGGCGAAGCCAAGCGGGTCCTGATCGCTCGTGCTCTGGTGCACGCTCCCAAAACCTTGCTCTTCGACGAGCCCAGCAACTCGCTCGACTTCACGGCGCACGCCTCCCTCCGCCAATCGATGCGTTCCCTGGCAGCTTCGGGTATCGGGATCATTCTGGTGACCCACGACCTCTCGGATATCATTCCGGAAATCACCCGCGTCCTGCTGATGAGAAACGGCCAGATTTTGGCGGATGGTCCGAAGGAAGCGATGCTCCAACGCGGCTCTCTTTCGCCGCTTTTTGGAACACAGGTCAAAATCGAGCGCCGCGACGGTTATTTCCACTTGTGGTGAACGCCGCCGGGAGGCCACATTCCGTTGTGCCCAGGGTTTGTTTACAATGGCGCAAAGTTCGCCCGTCAGGAACCTTCGTTCCATCGCACCTGCTGTTCGGTCTGGAGGAGGCTGCACGTGAAAACCCGAATCGCGCTCTTGAGCGTGTTGCTGGCCTGTTCCGTCTGGGGCCAGCAGATGTCGCACCGGCTCAGTAACCAGGACATCATCGATATGACCGCCCTCGGGCTGTCCGACGAAGTCATCATCACCAAGATTCGCAGCGCGAGTCGCCCAGAAGATCTCAGCTTCGACACCAGCGTCACCGGTCTCAAAGCCCTGAAGGCCGCGAACGTTACCGACGCGGTCATCAAGGTCATGATCAACCCCGCTCCGGCGCCACCGTCCGCAGCCGCTGGGACGAATGCAGCCAGTGCATCTGTACCCGTGGACCCCAACCTTCCGCCGCCGGAAGTGGGTGTCTACTGGAAAGATGGTTATACGTTCATGCGCGTGGAAGGCGAGATTATGAGCCAGGCGAAAGTAGGAGGGCGGGCCGGGAGCTACTTCACCTACGGCCTCCGCTCGCAGCACTGGGACGCGTACATCAACAATCCCACATCGAAGAACCGCGTCAAAGACCGTCGGCCCATGTTTTACTTCTATGTCCCCGACGGGGCTGGTGCCTCCGATTTCATCCTCATCAAGCTGGAGAAGAAAGGGAACCGCCGCGAGTTCCAGGTCGGCTCCTTCGGCGGCGTGACGGCGGGGAAGTCTGGGGTGAAGCGCGACAAGGAAGTCGAGTTCAAGTCCGAGCACGTGGCCATGCGAACCTACCGGATCACCCTCGCCAACGACCTGAAGCCCGGAGAGTACGCCTTCTTTATGGGCACCGGTCAGCAGGCGATGATGTCCAATAGCACGGTCGCCAGTTCTTCCGGCGGTGCGGCCGCCGGGCGAATCTACGATTTCACAGTACCCGACTAAATGCTATCCAAATGGTTTCCAGATGTTCTTGGAGCGTGTTAAGGCTTGCGGAAGTAAGTCTTCGGGCAACAAACGCGAAGGGCACGAGTTCACACGTGCCGCCGAGTGCCTTGAAAAAAGGCTGCGCTCTAGCGCTTGAGGTTAGCGCTTGACGAAGCTTGGGGCCTTTTCCCGCGAGCTTTCAGTTGTAGGAATAACTCTAGCTAGGGGACAGAGGCTTAGCCCCTGAGGGCTCGATCACTATGTGCCGCAACATCAGAATTCTTTTCAACTTCGATCCGCCAGTCACCGACGACGAGGTTCGCGCCGCCTCGCTCCAGTTCGTGCGCAAGATCAGCGGCTTCAACAAGCCTTCAAAGGCCAACGAAGCGGCGTTCCATGGCGCCATTGAGGAAATCGCCGCCGTATCAAGCCGCCTGTTGCATGCGCTCGAAACCACGGCCCCTCCGAAGAACCGTGAAGAAGAGGCAGCGAAAGCGAAAGCGCGCGCCGCCGAGCGGTTCGGAACCTAGTACGCTGCGGGCCCCTGAAACGTTTCCTCCGATCGTCGCACCATCTTCCAGCAAGTCACATGGAGGAAACGAAGATGAAAAACGGAATCCGGGCCTTCTTGGTCACTGTGGCAGTACTTTCTCTGGCCACGCTCAGCGTCCAGTACGCATTTGCTGCCATCACCCTGAACGGTACGGTGCCAACCGGGCAAGCCGGGCTCGTAATCATCCAGGCGAATAAACAGCCGAAATCGAGCGGTGTCCTGAAATTCAAGTTCTCGGCCCCTACCGCGGGAGCCTACGCCTTTAACTTCTGCATCGGTCCCGCCAGCAACCCTTGCGGACTGCCCACGTCCTATGTTGTCGTCGTCCCTGGTGGCGAAGAGCGCTTGGCCGTGGTGGACGCGAGCTTCTTTGCCAACAAGGTTCTGACAGTGGGCCAGGGCACAAACACTCCCTTGCCCTTTTCGGTGGCGATCGAATAACCAGTTCTGAGGAGCGCCGTGGTCCAGCAAAAAGACAAGGGCGCCTCTGGGTTTAGAGATCGCCCCGTTTCCGTTGCGACGCCTGCCTACTTGTTGATATCGTCCTTCGCTTCCAGGCGTTTGATGGCAGCCTCGATGAACACCTTGTTCTGCTCGGGAGCACCCGCTTCGGCAATCTTCATCTCTTTGACCGCGTTCGAAAAATCGCCCTGCGCCGAGTAGACCCGCGCCATCCCCGAGTGCGTGAACCAGAGATCGGGGTGGTCCTTCGCGTTCTTCCGCCACACGGAGTAGGCCTCATCGTCTTTCTTCTCCCCTTTCAGCTGAAACGCGTACTGGTGGAGCTGCCCTGGTGTTGCGATGGCGAGGGCCTTGTCGTGTGCGGCCTTCGACTCGTCTTTCTTGCCCATGGCCTCGAGGATCTGCGACTTGGTGTTGTAGTTCTCAAACCGTTCCTCGGTTCCAATCGACCGGTTCTCGTACGCGAGCGCCTCGTCCAGGTCTTTGTGGGCAAGCAGATAGTTCCCGGCATCGTCCCAGCCATCCCAGGTGTATTGCGAAAGTCCACGCAGTTGTTTGCGCAGGCTGTCTTGCACGATGCTGTTCACGTCGACACTCACTTTGAAGGGCACAGCGACCTTTTCCCAGCGGAGGGTCACGACGGCAGTATTCTCCGTGGGTTGGTCGATCTCGTAGGCTAGCGCCTCACGAAAATCCGTCGTCTCAGGTTTGACCGAAACCCGCAGAGCGTCCTCCGACTCTTTGTAAGTGAAGCTGCCCCAGGCCGTGTTTACTTTCGAAAAAATGACCGTCCACTGATCCTGGTTCGGGAGCATGTGCAGACCATACGTTCCCTTGTCGAGCGCCTGGCCCTCCACACTGACCGGGTCAGTGAACGTGATCGTCGTATTTTCGTTCGCACCGGCACGCCACACCTGTCCATAGGGCACAACTTTTCCCCAGATGGTGCGTCCTTTGACCAGCGGGCGATGATAGTTAACCGTGATGTCGGTGATGCCAATCCGCTGCGTCACCGAGGCGCGCTGGCTGTCGCGCGGCAGATTCAATTGGGTCGATTGCGCGAAGCAGGCGCCAGCGAGCAGCACCACAAGACCAAACACAACGGGGAGACGATGTCTGGGCACGGAAATCCTCCTCTGAGTTTCTGAAGGTGTTAAAGAATGTTGTGTGAGGGCGATGGCCCGTCCTCGGGGAACTCCAATACAAGGGCCTTAGACGCCTCAGGATGTGAGAACGTAAGCGAAGCCATACATCACGCCACGATTCCCAAAATGAACGCCGATAACCCGCTGATTTCGCAGCCTTCTCCGGCTAACCCTTTCGCGAAACAAACAGTCTAACGAGCGAGTAATGTTTCGCATTCGCGGGAACTTCGCGGCCCCACGAAACGTATCTCTAGCAGACAACCGGGGCGGGACATGAGACCCCCCGCCCAACCTTGAACCGGAGCCCCCGGGATTCGCCCCCAAGCGGCCTGGGGGCATGCCTCTATGAGAATGCTCCGCGACATCATCCGTCAGTCCATGGCCACGTTGTGGGCGCACAAGCTGCGTTCCTTCCTGACCATGTTCGGGATTGCCTGGGGCGTCGGTTCCTTGCTGTTGCTGGTCGGCCTCGGCGAGGGCTTCCGCAGCGGCCAAACCAAGCAGCTGGCCAATCTGGGTCAGGACATCATGTTTGTCTTCCCCGGCCGCATAGCCGCCGTGGAAGGAAATCTGCAATCCGGCCAGACCTACCACTTCACTTACGACGACTACCTCGCGTTGCGTAACCAGGCGCGCACGGTCAAGACTGTCTCCGCCGTCATCAACCGCGAGGATATTCGAGCCGTCAGCGACTACGGATCCACGAATGGCCAGGTATTCGGCATCGCGCCCGAATACAACCAGATTCGGAACGTCCCGATTGGCACTGGCCGCTGGTTGAACGAGCAGGACAATAGCGAGCATCGCCGCGCCGCCGTGGTGGGTTGGGAACTGCTCAAGAACGTGTTCCCCGGGCGCCCAGCAGTCGGCGCAACGATCCTCCTCAACGGGGTGCGTTTCGACGTGATCGGCGTTCTCGCCAAGGTTGGGCAGGATGGGAACAACGGCACCAACGCCCGCATCTTTGTGCCCATCGAGACCATGCGCGAGTTGTTTCCGCTCAAGGGCGACAACGTGGAGAACGCGGTCTCGTTCATCAATTACCGTCCGCTAAACAAGGCCGAGCACCTGGCGTCGAAGACTGAAGTCCACCAGATCATCGCCCGCCGCCACAACTTTAATCCCAAGCTGGAAGATGCTTTCGAAGACTGGGACACAATCGAAAACTCTCAGCGCGTCGACAAGATCTTCAATGCCATGGACTACTTCCTGGGCGTGGTCGGATTAGTAACTTTAGGCCTGGGCGCGATCGGCATCATCAACATCATGCTCGTATCCGTGGCCGAGCGGACGAAAGAGATCGGGCTGCGCAAGGCGTTGGGCGCCACTCACCAGAACATCATGACCCAGTTCTTCGTGGAAGGCGCGTTCCTGACGGCATTCAGCGGCGGAATCGGGCTCGCGATCACGGCTGCATTCGTCACGGTGCTGGCGATGTTGCCGTCGCCCGAAGGCTTCGACACCCCGCGCATCGTGCCGCTCTCAGCCCTGGCTGCCATCGCGTCGCTGACCATCGCCGGCGTAAGCGCAGGACTCTACCCCGCGCGCAAGGCGGCGCTGCTTCCCCCCGTGGAAGCCCTGCGCCAGGATTAGCGATGATCCCCAACCTTTTGCGCCAAGCCTACGAGGCACTACGCCACAACCGCCGGCGCAGTGTCCTCACTATGCTGGGCATGGCCTGGGGGATCGCGACCGTCGTGCTGTTGCTGGCCTACGGTTCGGGCTTCGAACGCGGGTTGTGGGCGGCCTTCCGTTCGTTCGGAACCAATCTCGTGTTCGTCTTTCCCGGTCGCACCTCAATGCAGGCCGGTGGAACCAAGGCTGGCAGCGAAGTCCGATTGACCATGAACGATGTCGACCACATCCAGGCGGAAGTGCCGTTTCTAAAGCGGATGTCGCCGGAAGTCTTCAAGCAGTGCACGGTGGCTTACGGCACGCGCGGCGGGAACTACGGCGTGAGCGGCGTCTATGCCAACTATCCCCGCATGCGCCGCATGGACTTCGCCGAGGGCAGCGCGTTCAGCGAAGCCGACGACTTCACCCACACCCGCGTTGCTTTCATCGGCGCTGACCTCAAGCAGAAGCTCTTCTCCGGGCTGAATGCGATCGGCGAAAGCATCCGGGTGGACGGCATCTCCTACCAGGTGGTCGGCGTCCTGAAACACGTCATCAACAACAGCGACGACAACCTGAACGAACACGTCTACGTGCCCTTCAGCGGCATCACCGACGTGAAGAACAACTACTACCTGAACTCCGTCGTCATGGAGTACGAGGGCAGCAACGAAAAAGTCGTGAAAGCCATCCGGGATTCGATGGCCTTCCACCACAACTTCGATCCCAAGGACAAGCGGGCCGTCTTCGTCTTTGACGTATTCGCCGACCTGCTGAACCTGCGCGTGATCACCACCGGCATCAAGATCCTGCTCGGCTTCATCGGCCTGCTGACGCTGGGCATCGGCGGCGTAGGACTGATGAACATCATGCTTGTCTCGGTAACGCAGCGCACCCGCGAAATCGGCGTGGAAAAAGCGCTGGGCGCCCGCCGTTGGCACATCCTGTTCCAGTTCCTGTCGGAAGCCCTGGCGATCACCTTCCTGGGTGGTCTGGCAGGAGTCGCTCTCGCATACCTGGTCTCATGGGGAGTCGGATCGCTCACGCTGTGGAGCGCATTCGAAGAAAACGCCAGCGAAGGCGACATTCACCTGAAGATCGAAGTGGGCACCCTTGTCGTGTCCGCGATGATTTTGAGTTTCGTAGGCATCGTGAGCGGGATGCTGCCCGCGATCAAAGCGGCGAGGCTGGATCCGATCGAAGCGCTAAGGTACGAGTGATGAAGGCGTCAGGTGTTGGGTCTCAGGTTAGGCGAGCTGCTAACGTCAAGCTTTCTCGGAAAAGTTCGAGGCCAGGCCCAACCTGCAAAACTGACCTTTAAGACCTGACCTCTGACACCAACACCTAACTCCCAACACCTAACACCTGTTCTTTCAGTCTTTCAGCAATTGCCTGGCAATCACCAGCCTCTGAATCTCGCTTGTCCCCTCACCGATCGTGCACAGCTTGACATCGCGATAGAACTTTTCCGCCGGGTAATCCTTGATGAAGCCATACCCCCCATGGATCTGTACGCCTTCGTTGGCGCAACGCACAGCGACTTCGCTCGCATAGAGCTTGGCCATCGACGATTCGAGCGTGGTCTTCATACCTGCGTCTTTCATGGAGGCGGCGCGCAAGGTCAGCATTTTCGCGGCTTCAATCTCGGTAGCCATATCCGCCAGCTTCCACTGGATCGCCTGGAAATCGCTGATCGCCCTGCCGAACTGTTTGCGTTCTTTCGAGTACTTCAGCGCCGCTTCGTAAGCCCCTTCCGCCATGCCCAGCGATAGTGCGGCGATCGAGATGCGCCCGCCATCGAGAATGCGCATGGCATCGATGAATCCGTCGCCTTCGAGGCCCAGCAGGTTCTCGGAGGGTACGAAACAGTCCTCGAAGATCAGTTCTGCCGTGTCGCTGGCGCGCAAGCCGAGTTTGTTTTCTTTCTTGCCCGGCCGAAAGCCCTTCGCATCTTTTTCCACAACGAACGCCGATAAACCGTGCGTGTGCGCGGCGCGGTCGGTTACAGCAATCACGACCAGCACGTCGGCATAGTGACCGTTAGTGCAGAACGTCTTGGTGCCGTTCAGCATCCACCCGCCTTTAGCTTTGGCCGCAATCATGCGCGCGCTGCCGGCGTCGGACCCGGAAGAAGGCTCCGTCAGTCCCCACGCCCCGACGTACTCCCCGGTGGCAAGCTTCGAAACGTATTTCTTCTTCTGCGCTTCGTTCCCCGCCAGAAAAATGTGATTCGAGCACAGCGAAGTATGAGCTGCGACGATGATGCCCACCGATCCGTCCACGCGCGAGAGTTCCTCGATCGCAGTGACATACTCGACGTAGCCCATCCCCGCTCCGCCATACTCGGCTGGAAAAATCGTGCCCAGCAATCCGAGCTTGCCCAGTTCCTTTATGGTGCCAAGAGGGAACTCTCCTGCCTCATCCCACTTCATGACGTTGGGCAGAATCTCGCGCTCCGCAAATTCGCGCACGCTTTTCTTTAGGTGAAGCTGTTCTTCGTTAAGCTGAAAATCCAAAGTGCTCCCCCCGCACACCGTTCTCGCTTTTGATTTCGGAGGCCGTACTTGCGATGTTGCGCAGCGAGAAACTTTGATTAGAGCATGACGCGCTAGGCAGGAAAAGTTACCGTCAGAGTGAATTTGCTGAATCGCTCCAGGCCGCATGAACAGAGGCCTAAAAGGATATGACGAGAGTTCGACCGACCGACCGAACGGTTGAGTGAAATCGGCGTTTCGCAAGAAAATGTAGCGCCGGCATCTTGCCGCCTGTCCCGAGAGCCTGCCCTGAGCTTGTCGAGGGGCCGTCCCGCCCCTCGCCGCAGCCACAGCCCGCGAAGTAAGAATCAGCCGACAGTGCGCCGGTTCACTGTGCTCGCGTGGGAAGGAACACTGAGGAAGCGTTCGAAAACCTCATTGGAGAGCAGACGTCCGCGTCGGGTGAGCCGAACGGAGTCCCCTTCCCAATCGATGAGACCATCGCCGGCCAGATCGACAAGAACGCGCGCCAGCGCAGACACGACGAACCTTCCGAATTTCTCCCGCGCCTCTTCTAGATCTATGCCCTCCGTGCGTCGCAGACCAAGGAAGAACGTCTCTTCCAGCGCTCCCTGCCGCGACACCTCGGTTCGACGCATCGCCGCTCCGGCTACGTACTGGTCAAGCGAATCCAAGGTCGAGAAGCGCACCGCTTCGCACGCATCGGCGGTGGACAGCAGCATCGAGTGCGCATCGACTCCGAAGCCCAGGTAGGGCTGTCGCGTCCAGTATTTCAAGTTATGCCGCGACTCGAATCCCTCACGGGCAAAGTTTGAAATCTCGTACTGCTCGATTCCGACGGCGTTCAGTTGGTCGCAGGCAGTTTCGTAAAGATCCGCGGTGAGTTCCTCATCGGGCACGAAGTGGGCGTGGTACTTGGTTCCACCTGCAATCAATTCGCGTCCCAGGCGCGAGTCCTCGTCCACCTCTAGCATGTAGACGCTGACGTGGGGCACACCGAGCGCGATCACCGACGCCAACGAATCCTGCCAGCTCTCTGCGGTCTGGTGCGGCAGTCCAGCGATCAGATCAACATTGAGATGCGTGATACCAGCCCGCCGCAGTCGCACAATGTCGTCCAGCACCGTTCCTCGCTTGTGCAATCGCCCGACCGAAGCCGCTTCCTGGTCCACGAACGATTGCACGCCCAAGCTGACGCGATTTACCCCGCACCGCAACAGCGTTTCCAGCACCGCCGGCGTCAGCGTCCCCGGCGCGCATTCCAGCGTGACTTCTGCCGCAGGCAGCAGGCGAAAATTTTGCCTTACCGCGACAAACAGCCGCTCCAGTTGCTGCGACTCTAGGACCGTGGGCGTTCCGCCGCCGAGGTAAACAGAATCAACCTCCGTTTCCAGGCGGCCGCCCATCGTCCGGGCGAGCTCTGGGGTACTATGTATGTCCGCGCAGACCCTGTCGACGTAGCGCTCAAACACCGCGCGGGAAAACACGTCGGAGGCGAAGTTGCAGTAGGTGCACTTCGTGCGACAGAAGGGAACCGAGACATACAGGCCGAGAGGCATCCTGCTTGATTATCCCACTTGGGTCGTGTCTCTTGTCTGCTTTCCTGAGACCTGGGGACGTCGCCACATCTGACTGAAATCACATGCTCCCACGCGTGGTCATCACCGGAATGGGCGTCGTCAGCCCGAATGGCATCGGTAAGGATGCCTTCGCGCAAGCCATTCTGGCCGGCAAGTCGGGCGTGAAGCGTATCTCGCGCTTTGATCCCTGCTGCCTGCCCGTGCAGATCGCCGGCGAAATTCCCGAGTTCGATGAGTTGGCCTGGGTGGACGCCCGGGAGCGCAAGCATGTGTCTCGCGTGGTGCCGTTCGCCATTGCTGCTTCCGCAGAGGCGCTGCAGGATGCCGGACTCGACCACACCGCCATGTCGCTTGAGGAGCAGCGCGAGATCGGCGTAATCCTGGGCTCGGGCGGCGGGGCACAGGAATTCTCCGAGGAGCAATATCGCCTGTGGCACTCGGGGCACGTCAAGCAGGTTAGCCTCTTCTGCATCCCCTCTGGCACCATGGGGACGATCTCGAGCGAAGTCTCCATGCGCTTCGGCTGCCGCGGGTACAGCCACGTGGTCACCGCCGGATGCACCTCCTCCAGCGACGCCTTGGGGTACGCCTACCAGCACATTCAGGCAGGTGTGCAGCCACTGTTCCTGGTGGGCGGCGTCGATGCGCCCATTACCCCCGGAATCATAAAGGGCTACTCGCTGCTGCGCGCGCTGACCGAGTCCTGGAACGATCAGCCCGAGAGGGCTTCGCGGCCTTTCTCAGCTGATCGTGACGGCTTTGTTCTAGCGGAAGGGGCCTGGATGTTCGTGCTGGAGGACTACGAACATGCGCGTGCCCGCGGCGCCCGGATATGGGCCCAGATCTCCGGATACGCGGCCACCTGCGAGGCTTTTCATCGCGTCCGCATGAGCGACTCGCCCGAAGAACCGGCCCGCGCCATTACCCTCGCGCTCGAAGAAGCGGGAGTCAGCCCGGATGACATCCACTACGTAAACCTCCACGGCACTTCAACGGAGATGAATGACCGGGTCGAGACGAAGGCCCTAAAACTGGCGCTCGGAAAGCAAGCAGCGAAGATCCCAATGTCGGGGCTGAAATCGCAGATCGGGCACGCCCAGGGCGCCTGCGGGGCGGCTGGACTCGCCGCGACGCTCATCGCGATGCACGAGTGCCGGATTCCGCCCACCATCAACCTCGAAAAGCCCGATCCGCACTGCGATCTAGACTATGTTCCAGACCTCGGCCGCCAGACCCAGATCGAATACGCTATCTGCAACTGCGTCGGGTTTGGCTCCAAGAACTCGGCGTTGGTGCTGCGCAAACTGGCCGCCTGACCGCCTGGCCTTCCCGCCGCTACAGCACTAGAATGCCTGTCTGTAGGTATGCGTTGGTTCGCCCCCACGCTCGTCCTCTGCCTGGCAATCGTCCTCCCCGCAAGAGCGCTGGACGATCCCCCTCACACCCCTGCCTACCTGGTGCGCCTGGAACGAATGCACGTCGAAGAGAATGCCTGCGTGCTGGTTCGCAGCGACGGACGTTACCACTACGAGCGCAGCGCTCACGATCAAACCGTAATCTTCGAAGGAACCATTGCCCAACCCGACCTGGAGCGCCTGCGCCAATGGGCCGGAGAGAACGAACTCGTTGCCCTCACTCAGGACAAGATCGTTGAGCCTGTCTTTGCCGGACCCAAAGACCAGCTCTTGCTGAGCGTGGACCGTCCCGAGCATTGGCAGAACTTGTCCTTTCCCGCCCCGCCCACCTGGCAGCGCTACACCCGGAGTGTGGTCCCACTGGCGCAATGGCTGAACCAGGTGAAGAAGGTGAAGTACCGCGTAAAACTGCGTGAGGAACAGGGACGCAACTACTGCACGCCGCCCCACGAGCCGGAACTGATGATCCGCTCCCACCAAACCGTGGTTCCTTTCGTTTTGCTGTCTCGCACCACGAGTTTCAAGGGAAAGGACGGAGAGGAGCAGTGCGCCGTAGTCTATCCGGATGGCCGCTACCATCGCGAAACCAAGTCTCAGCGCTCTGGCAGCACCGACGTGGCCACCGCGGTGTATGAGGGTTCGTTCGAGCCCGACCGAATGCAGGCACTTCGGGACATTCTGGGGCGGCCGGAGATCCAGAACCGCCCGGAAATGTATCCCCCCCACAGAACCCTCCAGACCGGTGGCGAGGTCACCTCCTTGACCCTGTCTGTGCACGGCAAAACGCGGACGTTGTTGTTCTGGAAATACGATCCGGTATTCGATCTGAAAGGTAAGTGGCGCGTGGCCGAAAGCGGGGTGAAGGCCCTGGAGCCGCTGCGCCAGTGGCTGCGACTGAACGTGGACGCTCCTGACGGTTCTCCCCTGGAGAACGCCCGCCTCAGCGATTGCGTTCCTCCCCGCCAACCTTGAACCGCAACCTTTTCCATCTTTGCCGCCCGCTCGGCCATCTATTACTCTTAAGCCCGTAATCTTGCACCTGCCTCTGTATGGCCAATCAGGAAGAAGAGGTCCTCGGAAAAGCCTACGACGGCCGCCTCATGCGGCGGCTGCTTACCTACCTTCGTCCTTACCGGTGGCAGGTGACAGTCGCCCTGGTGTCGATCGTGATCAAAGCGGGTCTCGATGTTCTCGGTCCCTTCTTGACCAAGACTGCTATCGACAAATACCTGGACAGTGCCGCACGCACGCATTCGCTTCTCGACCGCTGGCTCAGTGTCCAGCCGATGCGGGGCGTCGCGCAGATCGCCGCTCTCTACGCCGGATCTTTGGTACTCAGCTTCTCGTTCGAGTTCCTCCAGACCTACTACATGCAGTGGACCGGCCAGATGGTGATGTTCGATCTGCGCAGCCAGATTTTTCAGCACCTGCAGCGCATGCACATCGGCTTCTACGACAAGAATCCCGTGGGGCGGCTGGTCACCCGCGTTACCACTGACGTGGATGCCCTGAACGAAATGTTCACCGCCGGCGTCGTCTCCATCTTCGAGGACGTCTTCGTCCTGCTCGGCATCATCGCCATCATGATGCGCATGAACTGGCGGTTGGCCCTCATCACCTTTGCCGTGCTGCCCGTCATTTTCTGGGCAACTATGATTTTCCGGGTCAAAGTGCGGGACTCCTACCGCCGGATCCGGGTCGCTATCGCCCGCATTAATTCCTACCTGCAGGAGGCCATATCCGGCATGCTGGTACTGCAGATGTTTAACCGGGAAAAGCGGGCCTACCGGCAGTTTTCGGCTATCAATGCGTCGCACATGGAGGCGTTCAAGGACGCCATCATGGCCTACGCGGTGTATTACCCGGTGGTAGAAATTTTGTCGGCGGTGGCGGTCGCGGCCATCATCTGGTTTGGCGGGCGCGATGTGATTCGGGGAACGGCCACGCTCGGCGTGTTGGTCGCGTTTATGCAATACGCCCAGCGCTTCTTCCGCCCCATTCAGGATCTGAGCGACAAGTACAACATCCTGCAAGGGGCCATGGCTTCCGCCGAGCGCGTGTTCAAGCTTCTCGATACGCCCGTGGACATTCAGTCTCCGCCGGTCACGAAGAAGCCCGAAGGGCCGGGGCGCATCGAGTTTGATCGCGTCCGGTTCCACTACGGAACCCGGGGAACGACCGCAGATACCTTGGGTCACACCGGCGGCAAGGCGCGTGCATCGGGGGACGGATCGTCAGCTGAGCAGCGGGCAGAATCCAACGAACCGGACTGGGTGCTGCGCGACGTCTCCTTCACGATCGATCCGGGTGAAACCGTCGCCATCGTCGGCCACACCGGGGCCGGTAAGACCACGCTCATCTCCCTGTTGCTTCGGTTCTATGACGTTCAGCAGGGCGCCATTCGCATCGACGGTGTTGATATCCGCGAAATGGACCTGAACGACCTGCGCCGCCGCTTTGGCGTCGTCCTGCAGGATCCATTCCTCTTCAGCGGGACCGTTGGGGGAAACATCCGCCTCGGCTCCAGTTGGATCGAGGATAAAGACGTCGAGCGCGCCGCCGAGGAAGTGAACCTCGCCGATTTCATCCGAACCCTGCCCGGAGGGTTCGGCGAGGAAGTCCGCGAGCGTGGCTCAACCCTCTCCACCGGCCAGAAACAGCTGATCTCATTTGCACGGGCGCTGGCGCACAACCCCCAGATCCTGATCCTCGACGAAGCCACCTCGAGCGTGGATACCGAAACCGAATTCCGGGTGCGCGATGCCCTCAGCCGCATGGTCGAAGGCCGGACCTCGCTGGTGATCGCGCACCGCCTCTCCACCGTGCAGCGCGCCGACAAGATCATCGTCATGCACAAAGGCAAAGTTCGCGAAATGGGAACGCACCAGCAACTGCTGGCGCAACGCGGTGTGTACTACAAGCTGTACCAGTTGCAATACAAAGATCAGGAGATCCCGATCTCCCCCAGCAGCGCCCCCGAGGTCACCGCCAGCGCCGACGACTAGGACTCTTCCCGTCGCGCCGTTCTCCTGCCCCATCCGGGCTCTATCCAGTCTTGTCATCCAGAGCGCAGTGAGGCGCCGCCGAACCTGGTCGAAGTTGAGGAGTTTTGCCGGCGTCTGAGCCGGCTGCCGAAATCCCGAGCGCAGTCGAGCGAGCTTGGACCCCGTGTTCGCGTGCATTTCCTCCGGCTTCGATGATTTTTCCACCGCCCCCCGGTTTCGAAGATGTGGCTGGGTCAAGGGACTACAGAACTTTGTCTCTAAGGACGACAAAACTTCGTCTCACCCTATGCCTTTACAATGTCCACGTGCGCATCTTGATCTCCGCCGGGGAGGCTTCCGGTGAAATGTTCGGCGCCCAGCTCATTGCAGCTCTCCGGCGCCGCCGGCCCGCACTCGAGTTCTTCGGAGTCGGCGGCCAGCGCATGCGGGACGCAGGGTGCGACGCCGTCGTCGACGCCAGAGACCTCGCCGTCGTGGGCATCACCGAGATCCTCAGCCACCTCCCGAAAATTTACGGCTTGTTTCACCAGCTGATTGCCGAGGCCGACCGGCGTCGTCCCGACCTCGCCATCGTGATCGATTCCCCGGCGTTCAACTGGCGCGTTGCGCGCCAGATGAAAAAGCGGGGCATTCCCGTCGTCTACTACGTAGCCCCGCAATTCTGGGCCTGGCGCCAGGGACGCGTCCGCCTCCTGCGCAAGTACATCACCCAGGCGCTGGTGATCTTTCCCTTCGAGGAGAACTTCTACCGCGATCGCGGCGTGGACGCGACGTTCGTCGGACATCCCCTCGCCGAAGTTCCCGAGCCCGAAATTACTCGCGACGCGTATGCCGCGCAATACGAACTCGACCTCGCAAAGCCGTGGGTCACCCTCATGCCGGGGAGCCGCGTGAAGGAAGTCCGCATGAACCTGCCACCTATCCTTCAGGCCGCCAAGCAACTAGGCGCGGCCTTCGAGTTTCTCCTGCCGGTCGCCCCCACTCTCAATCGAACATTGCTGGAGGAAGAAACGCGCCGCCGGGGAATCACGCTCGTCCCCGAGGCGCTTCCGGCGCTCTGGCATTCGCGCGTGGCGATCGTGGCCAGCGGTACGGCAACGGTGGAAGCGGCCATGATGAAGACGCCATTCGTGATGGTCTACCGGGTCTCGCCCCTCACCTATGTTCTCGGCAGGCCGCGGATCAAGGTTCCGCATTTTGCCATGGTGAATCTGATCGCAGGGGAGGCGATTGTCCCGGAGTTGGTTCAGGATGCTTTCACGGCTGAGAATGTGGTTTCCAGGGTCAGGGAGATCCTCCCCGATGGACTGCCGCGTAAGACCATGTTGGACGGGTTGGCCCGGGTGAAGGCGTGCTTGCGCTCTCCAGACGCGGCCGATGCGCGCTCGGCCGCTGAGCGCGCTGCAGACGCAGTTTTGGCGCTTCTACCGCCGGGCGCGACGCTCGTCGCAACAAAATAAACGGCCTAAAACCCTTCTGGCCCTTGTCCCGCCAGCATCTTTTGCGTCAAAATCTTCATCATAGGGTTCAAGGGTCGATTTTCCAGGAGATTCGTTTTGATGCGTGCTCACCGTCGGCGTTACCGTCCGGCCACGAGGCTCAGCCTCGCTTTTCTGCTGTTCGTCGTATCGCTGCCGGCCTGGTCGGTGGAGAAATCCCGCCTACGCGTCGACGACTACCAGATCGACGCCGACCTGAACCCGCACAGCCATAAGATCAGCGCCCGCGCCGTGGTGAAGTTCACTGCCCTCGACGACCTCAGCGTCGCGACCTTCGAGCTGAATAACGCCCTGCGCCTCACCAAGGTCACCGACGCCGCCAACAAGCCGCTGTCGGCCGAGCGCGTTACCCAGGACTCGACCGTCCGTATCCCCCTCACCGCCGGCCTGGCGAAAGACGCCTCGAGCACCATGACCTTCGAGTATGAAGGCATCCTCGACTCCGCCGACGAAAGTCCAGTTCAGGGCCTGAAGCTGGCCTCGATCGGTGACGACACCTCCTACCTGCTCTATGCCAGCCGCTGGTTTCCCGTGAACGCCTACGGGATCAACCGCTTCACCTCGACCATCAACATCACGGTCCCCGCCCACATGGTCGCTATTGGTAGCGGTAAGATGACGGTTGCCGATAGTGCTCCGTCCAAGAAGGTCTCCGGTGCTCTGGCAGGAAAGACCTACACCTTCGTCAGCGACCGCCCCAGTTTCCCGGGCACGATGATCGCGGGAGTTTTCCAGGAAACCAAAAGCGACGACGCTGGCGTCGATCTGCATGTCTTCTTTAAGCCGCTCCACCAGAAGCTCGCGCCGGAATACACGTCGACGGCGCTCAAGGAGTTCACCTACTACATCACCACCTTCGGACCGCTCCCGTCGCCGACGTTGCGCGTGGTCGAATTGCCCGACGACACCATTCCCACCGTATGGGCGCCCGAACTGGTCGGTGTGGCCAGCCGGGCCATTACCGAGAAGGTCAACTACCGGCTTCTCGCCAACACAATTGCCCATGAGTGGTGGGGCGCCTCGGTTAGCCCTGCGACCAAGGACGACTGGTGGCTCACCGACGGTTTCTCGCGTTACTCCGAAGCCATGTACATCGAACAGGCTGCTGGCAGCATGGGCATGGAAGAGGCCGTGAAAGACATGTCGGTCGGAGCGCTGGCCTACGACACGGTGCCCCTGTCGAGCGCCAGCAAGCTCGATGTTTTTTCGCCTGAGTTCCAGACCCTCGTCACCGACAAAGGCGCAATGATCTTGCACATGCTGCGCTGGGTGGTGGGCGACGCGAATTACTACAAGATCATGCGGACCTTCGCTACCAAGTACGCCGGCAAGTCCGCCACCATTGAAGACTTTCGCTCGGTCTCCGAACAAGCCTACGGCCAGCAGTTGGTCTGGTTCTTCACCCAATGGATGGATTCCACCGGCGCGCCTGAATTCAAAACCAAGTACACCGTCTACCGCCTCGGCAACAACAAAGGTTTTCGCGTGGTCGGAGAAATCGCCCAGGACCTCGACCTGTTCCGCATGCCCGTCGATCTGAAGATCGACACCGACGGCAAGACCGAAGCCAAACGCATTGAAGTGGTGGGCACGAATTCTCCCTTCAGCATCGAAACCTTCGGCAAGCCGCGGCGCATCGTAGTTGATCCCGATAACCGCGTGCTCAAGAACTCCAGCGAAGTGCGCATGCGCGCGTCGATTACCCGTGGCCAGGCCCTGATCCAGCAGAACGACCTCGCGGGCGCGCTGGGCGAGTTCAACAAGGCGCTCGACGCCAACAAGAACAGCTCGCTCGCCCACTACCGCGTCGCCGAAGTGTTCTTCCTGCAACGCAACTATCAAGCCGCTGCGAACGCCTACCGCGAATGTCTGAACGGAGACGGCGACCCGCGCTGGACCGAGGTCTGGAGCCACATCCAGCTCGGAAAGATCTTCGATGTCACCGGACAGCGGGAACGAGCCGTGAACGAATACCGCCAGGCCCTGCAAACCAACGACAACACGCAAGGCGCCGAAGACGAAGCGCGGAGATACATCCAGAAACCATACGAGCGCGAGAAGAACGGCACGCCGGGACTTTGAGAGCAGGTCTCAGGTGTTGCGTTTCAGGCGACAGGTTCTAGGTGTTAGGTCTCAGATCTTCATGCCTTGGGGAGTGAAGACCCACACCTAATCTGATCTGTCATCCTGAGCGAAGTGAGGCGTTAGCCGAAGGTAGTCGAAGGACCCCGGTCTGTGTGCGGCACCTCCGGCGACGGCGACTTTTCTGGCATGGACCGATATACCGCGAGCGCCCGTTGTCCCCTGACCTGTAGTCCTGACAGCGAAGGACCTCTGTGGTTTGCTTGTAGCGTCGATCGTCTCGATTATCGGTCGGCGTTTCTTCCGAACCCCAGCCCGCTCAAACCGTCCACGAGGGAAGCTTCCACTCCTTTGCTCGCCACCAGCACCTGAAACATCTCCCCCATCCCGGCGGGCGTGACTAGGTGCTTCAATTGCAGCGCAACTTTGGCTCGCTCCTGTGGCAGTCGGCACTCCTCAAACGCATCCGCGAACTGGCTCCGCTCGCCAATCCCCATTAGAAATTGCGATTGCGTCAGCAGTCGGTGCGCCTGCATTCCGCCTCGCTCGGCCGCCGCCGCGAGTGCGCTGAAGTTCACGTGCTCCGTGATGTCCTGCTCACCCGGCGCTCCGTAGGGATTGGGGCTCGCGGCGTGCTCGCGGTAGGTCATCACCGTATCCAGATGCCGACCCGCAAGCTGCTCCTCCCGCGTGTACCCGTAATCGATGGCGATCAGAAATCCACGCCCAATCGACGCCGCGATCTGGGACATGTGCCGAACCGCCGCCAGGCCGACTTCCGTTCGCCCAGCGCTCTCCGGATGAACCCCGTGGCGATCGAGGAAGGCAAGTTCTTCCGCCGAAGCGAGCGCCCAGGTCTCGATGAATCGGCCCTCGTGAACCCCGACCCGCAAGGCTCCCTGGCCGGAGATCACCTCCACCGGCAGCGCGTCGAAGAATTCATTGGCAAAGATTATGGTCGGGAGCCCGGCGCCCTCACCCTGCGCTTGCGATCCGGCATCCAGCACTACGGCGTTGCCGCTCGCGATGTGTCTCCCCAGAGTCCCGCCGAGACGTTGGCGCAGCGCAGGCGAACTCTCCACCAGCGTGTAGCGCAGGGCGCGAAAGAAGTCTGGAAACTTCTTCTCCGACCAGTCCAGAACATCTTGCGCGAACAGCCCCCGCCCCGGACCAAGCTCCCTCAGTTCAAGCGCCATCGGCGAATCAAGCGCGCGCCACATTTCCTCGAACTGCCGCGCCAGCAATCGCCCGAAAACCGCGTGCACATCGCTCGATGTGTAAAAATCCCCCGCCTTCCCGAACTTTTCCGTGGGCTTCGAGTAGTACCCGAACTCGGGATCGTACAAACACATCTCCATATAACGGGAAAATGGAATCGGCCCGCGCTCGCGAATTTCCCGTTCGATCTTCTCCCGCAGGCTCACAGCCCTCTCTCGCGGCGGTCGGTCCGGTCCTGCGGCGTGCGGATGAACATCTCGACAAAGTAATCGTGCAGCGCGTCGTAAAGCTGCCGCTGGAACTGCCACTCGAACTGCGGATGGTCAAGGTCGCGGGCGTGCAGATCGTAGGTGTAGGTGTGAACGGGCACCGTGCAGTGATTGAGCTGAATGATAACCTCGACACCTTCTGCCTTTGCACGTGCGTTAAAAGTCATCAGCGGATGTTCGTAGAGGCGCAGCTGCGCAAGGACCCGCTCCAGCCGGGGATTGGTCGTCTCGGGCATGGTGATGATTGTAGCGGCGACTTATCGGACCCGTGAGTGTGGTGGTGGGGGTCGATCCGACGCTTTAGATCGCCGCGATTTCGTTGTTCGAACTAGCGTCCACCTTGCGCTCGATTCGATTCAGCTGCTTGCTAAGGGAAGCAAATATGAATACAGCCGCGAACAGCCAGAGAGTGTTCCGGACTAGGGTGAAATTCCCTCGATCCTCAAAATACAGAGTTAGGACAAGGACTGCCACAAGCACCCAGCGCAAGCGCATCAGCATGAGTTTCACACTGCTCCTCCCTCGAATTTCCCCAACATAATAAGCCCTCCTCGGACATTTGGCGTTGAGTGGTCCGAAATGTGCAATCTTCGCGCTAGCAAATTGGCTTGGATCTGTCGGTTTCCCAACCCCTCTGCCCGTGCTTTACACTGGAACGTTTGAACCCCAACCTGCAAGCCTGGACGGACCGCCTGCGCTCCGGCGATCCGCGCGCCCTGGCGCGCGCCATCAGCGCGGTCGAGAATCGCGCGCCGGAATCGTCCCCTCTGCTGAAAGCCTTGTTCCCCCATAGCGGCCAAGCGCGCATCTTCGGCCTCACCGGCGCGCCCGGAGCCGGCAAAAGCACCCTGGTCGACCAACTCGCCCACCACTACCGTCGTGCCGGGCAGACCCTCGGCATCATCGCTGTCGACCCCACCAGCCCGTACACCGGCGGCGCGATCCTCGGTGACCGTATCCGGATGCAGGAGCATCATGCCGACACCGGCATCTACATCCGCAGCATGGCGACCCGCGGCTCGCTCGGCGGCTTGGCGCGTACCACCGCCGACGTGGCCACCGTGCTCGATGCCTCCGGACGCAACCTGATCCTGATCGAGACCGTGGGCGTCGGCCAGGACGAGGTCGACATCGTCCGCGTGGCCGATGTGACCGTCGTCATCCTCGTGCCCGGCATGGGCGACGACGTGCAGACCATCAAGGCCGGCATCATGGAGATCGCCGACATCTTCGTCATCAACAAAAGCGACCGCGAAGGCGCCGAGAGCGTCGAGCGCGAGATCCGCGTCGTGCAATCGCTGGCTACGCGTACCGACGGCTGGACTCCGCCGATCGTCAAAACGGTTGCGACCACAGGAGTCGGAGTCGCGGATCTCGTAGCCGTCATCGCGTGCTACGAAGCCTATCTGCAGAAACAGAATCTCGTCCTGAAGCGCAGTGTGCAGAACTGGCAAAGCCGGCTCATCGAAATGCTGCGCGATGCCATGCTCGAACAAGCCCGCGCCGCGCTGGGCGATGGGCAAGTCGAACGCTACGCCGAAGAAGTCGCCGAGCACAAGCGCGATCCCTATACGCTGGTCGAAGAAATTGTCGGGAAGGCAGGCAAGTGATGTTTACCATCGATCATCTCGGCATTGCCGTAAAGTCGCTGGCCGCGGCCAAGGGAATCTATGAAACACTGGGCCTGAGGGTCTCGCCCGAAGAAACCGTCGAGCAGGAAAAAGTTCGCGTGGTAATGGTGCCCGTCGGCGAGAGCCGCCTGGAACTGCTCGAACCGACATCAGAAGACTCAACCATCGCGAAATTCATCGCCAAGCGCGGCGAAGGCCTGCACCACGTCTGCATGCGCGTTCCCGACCTGGCGGCGGCAGTCGCGACATTAAAGAAAGACGGCGTGCGCCTGGTATCAGAAGAAATCAGAGTGGGTGCCGGCGGACACCGCTACGTCTTCGTCCACCCTTCGAGTGCCGGTGGCGTCCTGCTTGAGCTGGCGGAAGGGCACTAGAACAGACGATTCGTACAGGGCGCGCCTTCAGAGCGCGCCGAAAAAGCCCGCTATGAACAGGCCTTTACGCGCTGCGGGCCGCAATGGCGAGCTAAAGACCATGGTTCTTCTCGGTGTTGACACCTCCGGAAAAAACGGCAGCATCGCCCTGGCGCGCGTGCCCGACCCCACGCCGGGTAGCGCCTCCCGCGTCAGCCTGGAAATTCTCGAAGTCATCCCCCTCGCCGGCGGAACTTTCTCCGCCCAACTCATCCCACAGATCGCCGCCCTGCTCTTGAAACACGGATTCCGCAAGCAAGACATCGGCGCCTTCGCCGTAGCCTCCGGACCCGGATCGTTCACCGGCTTGCGTGTCGGCCTGGCCGCCATCAAGGCGCTCGCCGAAATCCTGCGCAAGCCGATTGCCGCCGTGTCGCTCCTCGAGGCCGTCGCACGCAGCACAAAATCCAGCGGCCGTGTGCTGGCCACGCTCGATGCCGGCCGCGGAGAAATCTATGTCGGAGACTATGAGATCGCCAGCACAGCTTGCATGCACTGCGAACGCCTCGTCACTCGCGACGATTTTCTCGCCGAGGCCGGCGCAAGCCTCGTGGTCACGCCCGATGCCGCACTCGCTCAGTTAGCTCGCGCAGCTGGCCTGAAAGTAGAAGAGGTTGCGCCGCCGGGCAGCGACGCCATAGCGCGCCTCGGTTGGGAAAAAATTCAAGCCGGCCAGACCTTCGCTCCCGACGAACTCGAAGCCAACTACATTCGCCGTTCCGACGCCGAAATCTTCGCCAAGACCAATCCCTGACCCCGAGGACAGCGAGGCACCATGACCGGACCCATTAGAATCCCCGGCTTCCGCGGCGAGTTCCTTTGGGAACTCGGCATCGTCACCCGGCAAAGCCTCGGCCTCGCCGACGCCTTTCCCGCCGAAAAATACGACTGGCGACCCGACCCGAAAGCCCGCTCCGCAAGCGAGGTGTTTGTCCACGTCGCAGCCGGCAACTTCATGCTGCTCGACATCGTCGGCGCGCGCGCACCGGAAGATCTATTTGGTGCGGTTTCCCTGGAAGGGCCCGACCGTTTCAAAGGACTGATCCAGCGGAACGACGAACTCATCGCTCAAGTGCGCGAGAAAAGCGCGGTCACCGACTTGTTGCGTCGCTCCCTCTCTGCCGTCAGCGACGCCATCACGCGCACCCCCGACGACGAACTCGGTCGCAGCCTCTTCTTCTTCCGCGAGCAGACCACGGTACGCCGCGTTTACCTGCGCCTGCTGGTCCACAACTACGAGCACATGGGCCAGTTGATCGCGTACCTGCGCGCCAATGGAATCGCAACCCCGTGGCAGGATTGGCGCCCCGATCGAAGAGGACAAGACCGCCACGCCACTGACCCGACACCCGATACCTGACACCTAAGACCCAAGACCCAGGACCCAAGACCCAGGACCCAAGACCCCGGGACCGAAGACCCGACCTATGCATGTCCGCCCCGCCACCCCCGCCGACGTACCCGTGATGATGCGCCTCGCGCAGCACTCCGCGACCGCCGCCCAGTGGTCGCACGAGCAATACCATCGGGTATTCAAGTCTGAAACTCCCCGGCGGCTGGCGCTGGTCATCGAAGAACCTGCCGGCGTGCAAGGCTTTCTAATCGCCAAACAAATAGCCGCCGAATGGGAGCTCGAAAACATCGCCATCGCCGGTCCTGCCCGCCGCCGCGGCCTCGGTACGCGCCTCCTCGGAGAATTCCTCGGTCAGGTTCGCGCTCAGGGCGCATCCACCGTCTTTCTCGAAGTGCGTGAGTCCAACCGCGCCGCGCGCGTTCTCTACGAAAAGTGGGCCTTCGAAGAAACCGGCCGCCGCGTTCGCTACTACCACGCCCCTGACGAAGACGCCATCGTGTACAGCCTCGCCTTCGTGTGATTTGCATCACTGCCGGTGCAACTGCGAGTCACACCGCTGTGTGACCTCAAAAGCACCTTAGGCTGAAAATAGAATTGAAGCCCCTCCGGTCGTGTGGTAATTTCTAGCTGCACAACCCGGTTAGGAGGTCTTCTGGATGACTCCGAAGGACCATCTCCTGGCCAGCCACGATGAATTCCGCAGGCTGGCCACAGAACATACGCAGTACGCCCAACGTCTCGATTCACTTACACAAAAACGCTACCTCACCGAAGACGAAAAGCTGGAAGAGGTTCGTCTGAAGAAGCTGAAACTGCGTCTCAAGGACCAGATGGAGTCCATCGAGCGCGATTTCCGCCAGCAGGTTCAGCACCAGGTCGCTTAATTCCCGCCCAACGGGGCACGGCTCAGCCGCGAAGGGTGTAATGTCTGCAGATCACGGCGCACGTAAGCGCCGTTTTTTATTGCACTTAAGTTAAAAGCCCCGCCTGCACTATAATTCTCACGTCCTCCCATGGTTCCTGACGGCTACTATTACGCGACGCCCCTCGTGTTGGCCGCCCTCCTGCTCGGCTGGCTCACCAGCCCGCTGTGGGCGTTGCCTGCTATCCTGCTGGCCGCGTTTTGCCTGTGGTTTTTTCGCGACCCCGAACGCGTGGTGCCCGACGCCGTCGGTGCCATTGTCTCCCCCGGAGACGGCAAGGTCACCGACATTTCGCCCATTCTGGTGAATGGGCGCGGGCAGACCCGCATCAGTATTTTCCTGAATGTCTTCAACGTGCACGTCAATCGTTCGCCCATCGCCGGCATCATCCGCGACGTGCGTTATCAAAAAGGAAAGTTCGTCAACGCCATGAGCGCGACCTCGGCAGAGGAGAACGAACAGAACATTATCACCGTCGAAGGCGAAGGCCAGACCGTTGTCTTCAAACAGATCGCCGGCCTGATCGCGCGCCGCATCGTCTTCACCAAAAAAGTTGGCGACACGGTGGCACGTGGTGAGCGCGTGGGCCTCATCAAATTCGGATCGCGCGTAGACGTCGTCATGGACCCGCACGTCCAGGTGGCCGTGAAAGTCGGAGATCACGTGAAAGGCGCTGCAAGTGTGCTGGCCTACGCGCAAGCGCGACCGGAACTCGCGTCCGCCGGCTCTCGGAGCGGCAGCGAGGGAGCGCGCTGATGGACGACCTGGGCGAGAATATGGTCCCCGTATTTCCCAAGCGCCGCAAGGAAGACCGTCCTCCGCGTCGCCAGCGCAAAGGCATGTACATCCTGCCGTCGCTGTTCACCACGGCGAATCTCGCGGCCGGCTACTATGCGATCCTCCAGGTGATGCATGGAACCGTGGGCGAAGCCTGGCACTTTGATTTCGCCGCCGAGGCGATCGGTTTTGCGGTGTTGTTCGATGGCCTCGATGGTCGCATCGCGCGCCTGACCAAGACCAGCAGTGATTTTGGCCGGGAGTTGGACTCGCTCGCCGACGTCATCACTTTTGGCGTTGCCCCAGCCTTGCTGGCCTACATGTGGGGTTTCCACCTGCTGTCGCCGTCTTTGTTTTCGAATCATGACGTTCGCACCAAAGTGATGCAGTTCGGGGCGATCGCCAGCTTTCTCTTTCTGGTGGCGGGCGCGAGCCGGCTGGCGCGCTTCAACATCCAAGCCAACCCGCAGCCCTCGAACCCCGGCAAGCCCGACAAGAAATACTTTGTGGGGATGCCAATTCCAGCGGGCGCGGGCGTCATCGCTGCAGTCGTCCATTTCAACCCGGACCAGCTGCCTGCGGCCTGGATGGTGATCACCTGGCTGCTGCTGGTGCTGGCGGTGGGCTACCTGATGGTCAGCACTTGGCGCTTTTACAGTTTCAAGGACATTCACTTCGACACGCGCCAGCCGTTTCGCATCATCATCCTGCTGGCGGCGATCTTTGTGTCAATCTGGTTCTACTCTCGCTGGGTCCTTTTCGGCATCGCCCTCATCTACATGTTTTCGGGTGTGTGGTGGCGCTTGCAATGGATCGTCCGCCGCCGGCCCAGTCCTCCGGCCCCAACCGCGTACCAGGAGGCTTCCCCGCACTCATGAGCGCTCCCATCAAACCGGCGACTGCTTCAGCAGTGGACAGCGCCCGCGGCAACGTTTATCGCGTCGCCATCGTGGGCGCCAGCTCGCTCAAGGGCAAGGAAGTCGCCGAGGTGCTGAACGACCGCAATTTCCCCGCGGTCGACGTGAAGCTCTTGGATGACGACGAGTCCCTTGGCCAGCTGGAAACGATGGGCGATGAGATCACCTTCATCCAGAGCGTGCGCAGCGAACAGTTCGACCATCTGGATTTCACGTTCTTCACTTCCGACCAGAACTGCACCCGCAAGAACTGGAAGACGGCGCGCGATGCCGGCAGCGCCATCGTTGACCTGTCCTATGCTCTCGAAGAGGATCCCACGTCCACCGTACGCGCCCCTTGGATTGAGCGCCAGCTGGGCCAGACGCCCGCGCTCGAATTGCAGCCCGGCCCCTGCGTGGTCGCTCATCCCGCTGCGGTTGCCCTCGCGCTGCTGATCCTGCGCGCCCAGAAAGCTGCCAAAGTTCGCATTGCGACGGCCACTGTACTGGAGCCCGCCTCCGAGCATGGGCAGAAGGGCATGGACGAATTGCACGAGCAGACCGTGAACCTCCTCTCCTTCCAGGAACTGCCCAAGAACGTCTTCGATACCCAGATCGCGTTCAACCTCGCGGCCACCTACGGCCCCAACTCCGCGCCCACCCTGCAGAGCATCCAGCAGCGGATCCTGAAGCACTACCGGCGAATCGCGGGGAAAGACACCTTGCAGCCTGCCCTGCAACTCATCCAGGCGCCAATCTTCCACGGTCACGCCTTCTCGATGTACCTCGAAATGGAGCAGCCCGTGGCGATCGGCGACTTCTCGCAGGCGCTGGCTGGAGAGCATGTCGTGGTCGGGCGCCCGAACGAAGATGCCCCCAGCAACGTCAATGCGGCCGGACAGGGCGACATCCTGGTTTCGCTGGCTCGCGACGAGAACCACACGAACGGAGTCTGGCTGTGGGCCGCTGCCGACAACCTGCGAATTGCCGCCGTCACCGCCGTCGAGTGCGCGGAGACCATGACTCCCACCCGTCCGCGAGGGAAAATCCAGTGAATCGCGGGAGATTCTGCCCATCGAGTCACTGCCGGGGACCACGGGCATGACGCCGTCGGTTAGGCTTCACCGCGGCGGCCACTTGCTCTTCCTTGTTTTGCCCCTAGTCCTGGCGACCACCGCCTGCGGCTACCACACTGCCGGACACACCGTCCGCCTTCCCGAGAGCGTAAAGACTCTGGCCATCCTCGGCTTCGTGAACCAGTCTCAGACCTATCGCATCGAGCAGACGCTCACCGCCGCTGTCGTCCGCGAATTCACCACTCGCACTCACTACCAGATCCTGCACGAAGCCACGGATTCCGCCGACGCCACCTTGCACGGCACCGTCCTCACCACCACCGCTTCTCCGCTAACTTACGATTCCCGCACGGGACGCGCCGAGAGCGTAATGGTCGTCGTCAGCATGAAAGTCTCACTGGTCGACCGCGAGGGCAAGATACTATTTCAGAATCCGTCCTACGTATTCCGCGAGCAGTACCAGGTCTCGCAGGAACTCTCCAGCTTCTTCGAAGAAGATTCGCCCGCCCTGGGCCGCCTGTCGCGCGATTTTGCCCATACCCTGGTCAGTAACGTCCTGGAGGACTTCTGATGAAGGCCTTCGCGCAGGCCGACCGCTTTGTCTCCGAAGTCGAGGGCAAGAAGCTTCGTCCCGCTTACGTCTTCGTGGGCGACGAAGTCTTCTTCCGCAAGCGCTTTCGCGAAGCCATTCTCGCGCACCTGGTTCCCGCCGACGTGCGCGACTTCAGCCTGTTTGACTACGATCTCGCCGACACCGACCTCACCGAAATTCTCGATCGCGCCCGCACCCCGTCGCTCATGGCGCCCTTCCAGGTGTTCTTTGTGCGGGGTGTGAAGACGCTGTTCGGACGCGGCTCGAACGAAGAAAAGCTGGCCGCCATCGAGCAATACTGCAAGGACCCCAATCCCGCTGCGCTCCTGGTGTTTGTCGCGGACCACATCAGCATTCCTGCCGACGTCCGCCGCATGGACATGACCGACAAGGAGCGCTACGAGCGCATCCGCGAAACTCTGGGACAGTTCTGCGGCATCGTGGAACTGGCGCGCGTCGAAGAGAGTGAAGCGGTTCGCTGGATCGCTGAGTACTGCGGCAGCCGCGACGTTAACATGGAAACCGATGGCGCGCGCGAACTTGTCGACGCCCTCGGCGGCGACATGATGATGATCTCCAACGAACTGGAAAAACTCATCCTCTACGTTGGCCAGAAAAAGCGGATCACGCTGGGCGATGTCGAGACCATGGTCCTCGCCGCCAAGCAGCGCACCCTCTACGAACTCACTGACGCCATTTCTGCCAAAGATCGCGTGCGCGCCCTCGAAGTCCTCGATGCCATCCTCTCCAGCGGCGATGGCGACGAGGCCGCCATCGGCCATCTCTACATGCTGGCCAAGACCTTCCGCCAGATGCTCGTGATTCTCGAGCGCAACGTGCGCGATCAACGCGCCCTGTGGGCCGCGTTATGGCAGGGCTTCCGCGTTCCCCCCTTCGCCGCCGAAGACATCATTCGCCAGGCGCGCCGCTACAAATCGAAAAGGGAACTCACCAGCGGCATTCGCCTGATTGCAAAAGCCGACTTGGCCCTGCGCTCCAATCCCCCCACCAAGCGCTTGGTGCTGGAAAAGTTGGTTCTGGACCTGACCACCGAGCCCCGACCGGAGTCGCCGTGGATGCAAGACGAGTTGCCGGTTTAATCGTCGCACCAGTCCTTCGGTCGTTCGTCGTCGGCAACCGACCATAACCCAGTCCCGCAGGGACGGCACCTCGCGATGCGGGCGTAAGCCCGAGAGCCGGTTTACGCCCGTCCTCCACCTATGAGAGCCTTATACCTGCCGAGCCAACCCGTGCTTGATCCCGCTCCCTACCTCGCACGCATCCATTTCACCGGTCCCATTGACCTGACGCCCGACACGCTCCGCCGCCTCCACCTCGCCCACCTGCGTGCCGTCCCCTTCGAGAACCTTGATATCTCTCTCGCCCGCGAGATCATTTGCGATGAACAACGGTTCCTCCACAAAATCGTCGGCTCGCACCGCGGCGGCTTCTGCTACGAACTCAACGGCGCCTTTGCCGCCCTTCTGCGCACTCTAGGATTCAACGTGACCCTGCTCTCCGCCCGCGTCTCTCGCCCCGACGGCAGCGCCTCGCCTGAGTTCGACCACCTCGCCCTTCAGGTCGATCTCGACGAGCCCCGGCTGGCCGATGTGGGCTTCGGCGATTCTTTTCTCGAACCCCTGCGTCTAAAGGACGGGATCGAGCAGGAACAACATGGCCACCGATTCCGTATTGCAGAAGTAGGAAGCGTGATGATCGTGCAGCGCCAGGATCCCGCAGGATTGTGGAAGTCGCAGTACCGGTTCCGGCTGGTGCCGAGGCAACTCTCCGACTTCGCGCCCCGCTGCCACTTCCACCAGACATCACCCGAGTCGCACTTCACCCAGCAGAGAATCTGCACCCTGCCCACCCCCGACGGTCGCATCACCCTCTCCGATTTGAAATTCATCCGCACCCGCAACGGCATGCGCGAGGAACGTCTCCTGAAGAATGAACAAGAGTGGCAGGCGGTCCTAGAAAAGGACTTTGGAGTGAAATTGTGACCGTTGCCGCGCGGATCCGCGGCCGCGCCGTGAGAGTCGTAATCTTCACGCTGGCGTATATTCCCTTCGCCCTGACGCAATCCTCTTCCCGCAAGTTCGACGAACAACTTCACGCCTACGTGCGCAACGGCGACTTCAGTGGCTCCATCCTCGTCGCCAGGGACGGCCACATCCTCCTCCAGAAATCCTACGGAATGGCCAACCACGAGTGGAATATTCCCAACAGCGAGAGAACGAAGTTCCACATCGCTTCGGTCACCAAGACCTTTACCGCGGCCGCAATCCTGATACTTCAGCAGCAAGGTAAGCTGAAGTTGAGCGATCCTCTCAGCAAATATGTCCCCGACTATCTCAACGGCGATCGCATCACCATCGAGCACATGCTCACCCACAGCTCCGGCCTGCCCGACTACTACTCCCTGCCCGAGTATGGGTCGAAAAAATACCTGCGCGTCACGTTGCCCGACTTGATTGCCTGGGTGAAGACCAAGCCTCTCGATTTCCTTCCCGGCAGCAAGAACAGTTACAGCAACACCGGCTACGGCTTCCTCGCTTACATCATCGAGTCGGTCTCCGGAAAGCCTTACGACCAGTTCCTCGCCGACGAAATCCTGAAGCCTACCGGACTCAATGACACCGGCCCCTTTCGCGACGACACGCTGATCGCAGACCGCGCCACCGGATACCAGCCCGCGCCCGGGAACCCGGGCCTGCGCAACGCGCCGTTCTACGACAAAACGATCCTCACCGGGGCGGGCTCGCTCTACTCCACTACCGACAACCTCTATCGCTGGTGCCGCACTATCGAAGACCGCCGCTTCTTCGACATCGGGAAGCTTGACTATCCCTATGGCTGGGGTGCTCGCGAGACCAAAAGCCACCACAAATACATCGAGCAAGACGGCCGCGATCCCGGCTTCGCCTCCCACGTCTCGCTTTTCCTGGATGACGACTTGGTGGTGGTCGTGCTCGGCAATTTGGAGGACGCCGCCGTGAACAACCTCGCCGACGACTTAGCCGGCCTCGCCTTGGGGGAAAATCCGCAGCAGCCGTTCCCGCGCCCGAGAGCCACTGCTCCCGTCGAACACGCCGAAGACTACGTGGGCCGCTACGAAGTGAGTCCCACCTTCCTGCTCGACGTTCGCGCCGACGGCCCCGTCCTCTATCTCCGCGGCACCGGCGGCGACTATCTCCCGCTCGAGCACATCGGCAAAGAATCTTTCTTCTACCGCCAGCTCTACGTAAAGGTCGCTTTCAAGCGTGACCAGTTCGGAAAGATCGAAGCTCTGCTGTGGAATGGCGACTATCCCTGCAAGAAAGTAAGCGATCGTCCGCAACCCTGACAGGACCTGCGAAGTGCGAATGATCCTCGAAATCTTCGAGTTTCTGCTGGGGGCATTCCTGGTAGTTGAACTATGCTGCAGGTGCTTTGCGGAACTCTGGCGGGGGCTACAAGAGATCTTCCGCGAGTCCGCTCGTGCCAAATGCCGTCCGGCTGAATGCTGAGTGCCGAGTGCTGAACGCTTGAGGACCATCGAGACTTTCGCTGTAAGAGAAACGGCAGGCCCAAGAGCCTGCCGTTGCGATCTGAAAGCTGAGAGCTAAAGCTAAGAGCCAACCCCTTACTTCGCCCCCACCGCCCGCACCCTCACCGACAGCCGGGACTTATACCGTGCCGCGGTGTTCTTGTGCAGCACGCCCTTCTGAATGCCCTTGTCGAGCGCCGACACGGTCTCGCGATACTTCGCCTCCGCAGCGGCCTTGTCGCCCTGCGCGATGACTTCCCGCAGTTCGCGCAACGCCGTGCGCAAGTGCGATGTGTTGGCGCGGTTGGTGGCCGTGCGCTTTTCGGTCTGACGGGCGCGTTTCAGCGCCGATAAGTGATTTGCCATCTTGTCTGATTACCTTCGTTTCTATGAGAGAGATGTTCCGGTGGGTCCCGAATACGTTATTGTACGAGAGCAACTCCTGACCGGTCAAACGGATATGGACAAGGTCCTCGATCGCCTCAAGGTCCTGCTCGACTCATCCACGCCCATCGTGGTCATGGAGACCGTCGAAGAAACGCGCGCCGTTCGCATGGTCCGCATCGCCTGCGCCGCGCTGAATCTAGCCGCCTTCGAGTGGACCATCGCCAGCGGCCTGGCACGCTCCGGGTCTAATCCCGCTGCGCCAGCCCTTGAGCCGGGTGCCTTTGCTCCCGGCGGCTACCGCAGCGGCGAGGTCAACGAGTTCGTCGAGAACGCTAAGGCTCTCTACGACAGCCGCGACCCCGCGAAAATGCTGGCCAACCTCGAAGGCATCTCCATCGACGCTGCCTTCATCCTCAAAGACATGCAGCGCCATATGGAGGACCCCGTCGTCGTCCGCCGCCTCCGCGATGTCGGCCAGAAGTTCGCCACCAACCGCCGCACCGTAATCCTGACCGCCCCGAAAATCTCCATTCCGCCGGAACTCGCGAGCCTGGTGGAATACCTCGAACTCCCCTTGCCCGACCGCCAGCGCCTGCGCCAGATCGTTGACGAGGTGGTAGTGCGGGTCGCAAAGACCCACACCCTGCAACGCCGCATCGAACCGGCCGGTCTAGACGCCATCGCCGAGAACCTCCGCGGGCTCACGGAAGAGGAATCCGAGCGCACCATCTCCCAAGCCCTGGTAACGCGCTACGCGCTCTGTCTCGAAACCGTCACCGACGTCCTCGACGCCAAGAAGAGTCTGCTTAAGCGTTCCGAGATGCTCGATTTCGTCGAGGCCTCCGACACTCTGGACAGCGTAGGTGGCCTCGACAACCTCAAGCGCTTCCTCGCCCAGCGTCGCGGATCCTGGGAGGAAGCCGCTCGCGACTTCGGCCTCGATCCTCCCCGCGGCGTGATCATCCTTGGCACCCAGGGTTGCGGAAAGAGCATGTGCGCTCGCGCCATCGCGGGCGAATGGAAACTCCCGCTGGTAAAGTTCGACACCGCCGCCATCTACGACAAGTACATTGGCGAAACCGAAAAGCGCATCCAAAGAGTCTTTCAAGTGGCCGAGGGCCTCGCCCCGTGCGTGCTCTGGATCGACGAACTCGAGAAGGTTTTTGCTGGCAGCGGCCCTGATTCCGCCTCGGTTGACGCGGGCGTTTCCTCGCGCCTGCTGGCCTCGTTCCTCTCCTGGATGCAGGACCGCAAAGCCCCCGTCTTCGTTGCCGCCACCTGCAACAACGTAAACGCGCTCCCGCCCGAGCTCATCCGCAAAGGCCGCTTCGACGAACTCTTCTTCGTAGACTTACCCAGCCAACCCGAACGCAAGCAGATTTTCTCCATCCAGCTGAGCAAGCGAAAACGCAGTCCCGCCGACTTCAACCTCGATCAGGTGGCCTCCGCGGCGAGCGGCTTCTCCGGTGCCGAGATCGAGTCCGTTGTCCAGACCGCCCTCTACGCTGCGTACTCCCAAAAACTGCGACTGGTCACCGAGCACTTGCTGGAGGCTATCCGAGGCACGGTCCCCCTATCCACCACGCGCGCCGAAGAAATCGAAGCCCTGCGCGACTGGGCACAGAAACGCGCCGTCCCCGCCTCCTCCCGCCAAGCCATGTCATCCCGCGCGGAGTGAGGCACAGCCGAACGCGGTCGAGAGCTTGCCCTGAGCGAAATCGAAGGGGACCCCTACGATCCCGTGCAGCACCACCGGCCCTGATAACCCCCTACCTAAACCCGTTGCCTTAAGCAGTTTCCTGTACCCCCACCCCTCCCGCACCCACCCGTTCTTGCCCGACCGTGTAATTTCCTTTCCCCGCCGCTCGGCTATAATAAGCAAAGGTTTTTCCCCCTTCCGGCGTAAATCCATGGACAAAGGCACGGGGCTCTTGATTTCGGACACACCTGTTCCCCCCAAAGCCGATCCTCGCCTGAAACTGCTCCACGAACTCGAACCCCGCTATCGCGTTTTCATCAGCAATCTTAGCGACACGCTGTCGCGCCAACCCTCTCCGCCGATCCCGACCACTTCGCGCCCTGGACTGTTCTGGGACGACGTATTCATCGAATCCCAGAAGCCCTGGCGCTCCTTCATGGAATCGATGTTGTGGCACCTGGTCGCTGTCCTCATCGTCTGGGCCACGTCCCCGGGCGGCGTATTGGAGAAAACGCCGCTCCAGCAGCATCGCAACTATCGCGCCTCCCACATCACGTACTACCCGGCCGCCCGCTCCGCCCCTCCGGCCGAACGCAGCCAGGTGCGCCATGCCGAACCAGCAAAACCGGCGCGCCAAAATGCGCTCGCGGTCGCGCGCGAACAGCGTCGCAACGTAGAAAAAACCACCGCCCCCGACGTCAATCTGAAGGGGCACGCGCCGGCGCCGAATCTTGCGGCCAACAGCGGGCCCGCCCCAGCCGTGCCCCTTGCTGCCACCGGACGCGCCCGCCTGAACCTGCCCGCGGACTGGACTTCCGTCGTTGCTCCACCTCCTGAACTCGGTCGTGCGCGGAGACATACGCCCGGGCTGCCACAAGCAACCGTGGTTGCCCCCGCTCCTGACATCGGCACCGTCTCTGACCAACGGCCCCTTGCTGTGCCGAACGCTGCTGTCGTCGCCCCGCCTCCAACCCTGCAAGGCTGGATGCATAAAATCGAAAACCTCTTCGGCGACGGTTCATCTTCCGGCGCTGGCGCACGGGTCGTCCCGCCGCCCCCCTCCATTCAGGGCACCGACGGAGCGGGCGGAAGTCGCGTGAGTGCGCTCCCTGGCGCAGGCTCGCAAGTGATTCCCCCGCCCCCCTCGGTGCAGGGCGCCGGGCAAAACGCGGGCGCACGGATGAGTGCAGTGCCCGGTGTTGGCGGCCAGGTCGTCCCGCCTCCTCCCAACGTGCAGGCTGCAGGCGGTGCCGGTGGACGGTTCGGATCGCTCTCAACCTCCGGCGGACAAGTCGTTCCCCCGCCACCCTCGGTGCAAGGCGCGGGAAACGGAAGCAGCGGCCGCATCAGTTCGATCATCGGCGGAGCCGCCCCAGTCGTTCCCCCGCCACCCTCGGTGCAAGCCTCCGGAAGCGGTGCCGGCAGCGGTCGCCTGGGAACGTTGTCAGGATCGGGAGCGCAGGTTGTTCCTCCACCTCCGTCCGTACAGGGAACAGGGGGCGGTGGTGCCGGAGGTCGCCTGGGAACGCTTGCAGGATCAGGAACGCAAGTCGTTCCTCCACCACCGTCCGTCCAGGGCACAGGCGCCGGTGGTGGCGGTCGTTTGGGATCGCTCGCCGGATCGGGAACGCAAATCGTTCCCCCCCCGCCATCCGTTCAGGGAACCGGCAGTGGAGGCGGCAGCCGCCTGGGATCACTGCCAGGGCCCGAACCGCAGGTTGTCCCGCCGCCGCCTTCTGTGCAAGGAACAGGAAACGGCACCAGCGGTCGTCTGGGTTCGCTATCCGGTTCCGGGACGCAAGTTGTCCCACCCCCTCCATCAGTGCAGGGCGCAGGAACCGGCAACGGCGGCGGCCGCATGGGATCGCTCTCAGGAACCGCATCGCAGGTGGTGCCGCCTCCGCCTTCTACCCAAGGCGCAGGTGACGGCACCGGCGGTACGCGCATGGCCTCACTCTCTGGCGCCCCCGACATACCGGCACCATCCGCAGGCGCCCCCGGCGGCGGTTCAGTCAACACTGGCCCGCTCCAGCAAATGGACGATCTCCCGACTGCCCGGCCGCCCGCCGCCCAGACGCCTTCTGGCCCACCTCCAGAAGACTTACCGCTGACCGAGTACGTCCCAGTGATCCCTCCCAAGGGATCTACATTCTTCGCCAACTACGAAGTCTTCCTCGCCAAGAGACGGATCGCAAACGGCAAACTTGAGACCGTTAAGCTGGTGTATTTCTTTCTTCCTTATCAGCGCCGGTTGTCGGAATACGTCGCCGAAGGCGCGAAAGTGCGCACTCTGCGCGTCATGCGCGATTCCCGCTGCGATGAGCCATTGATGCAAATGCTCTGGCCCGAAGGCGATCAGGACCAATCCGACCCGCAGGCCCCTGCCAATGCCGCGGCCTTCAGTTCCATCGATCAGAAAATGATGGTCCCCTGCTATCGCACCACCGCCGAAGACTACCAGCGCGCCCTCGAACGCGGCCGCTAGAAAATGTGGTGCGCACACCTGGGCCGTCTCGACGCTCTCGACCTTTCTTCCATTCGCCATTCCCAATTCCCACCCCCTTCCCATTGACTCCCACTCTCACCCGCGCTAGGCTAACCTCAATGGTAGTTGCTTGCACCTCAGGAGCGAGCATCCCGGCTGGTTTCACCTCCACCGAGCAGAATCGTTTGTTTGCAAGTGCCCCCGGCTTCGCTTTGTCCGGATCCCGGATAAGTGTTGTCCCGCCCGGCAGTTGGAGTCACCAAGCGAGCACGTTCAGGTAACCAGATCGCGGTTCTGTGAGACAGACAGGTGCCCGTCGGTGGTTGGGCCCTTGGGAGGCATTCACCAGGTTCCGAATGAAGAAAAGCATTGAAGTCAGTTCCAACATAGAGACCCTGTTTGGCACGCGTGACGAAAATTTGCACGTGCTCGAAGACGGCCTGAACATCTCTATCGATCTGCGCTCCAATGGCATTGAAGTTGAGGGCGCCCCGCGCGATGTGGCGCGCGCCGAGCAAGTTTTTGCCGACTACGATCACTTGCAGCGCTCCGGCTTCAGCTTCGCCAACGGTGACCTGAACAGCATGCTGCGCGTGCTCACCGCAGATCCGAAAGTCACCCTGCGCGGGCTCGCCGAGGCCGGACGCCAGCGCTCCTTCGGTCGCCGCACCGTACAGCCCAAGAGCGCAAACCAGCGCCGCTATCTGGAAGCCATCGAAAAACACGACATGGTCTTCGGTGTCGGTCCCGCCGGCACTGGTAAGACTTATCTCGCCGTCGCCATGGCGATCTCCGCCCTGCTGGCCAAGCGCGTGAACCGCATCATCCTCGCGCGGCCCGCCGTCGAAGCCGGTGAGCGGCTCGGCTTTCTCCCCGGAACGCTTCAGGACAAAATCGATCCCTATCTCCGCCCGCTTTACGACGCGCTCTACGACATGCTCGACCCCGAGAAGGTCGACCGCTACCTGGAAAAGAACGTCATCGAGATCGCGCCCATCGCCTTCATGCGCGGCCGCACCCTCAACGACTCCTTCGTCATCATGGACGAGGCGCAGAACACCACGTCCGAGCAGATGAAGATGTTCGTCACCCGCCTCGGTTTCAACTCCAAAGCTGTGATCACCGGAGACATCACGCAGATCGACCTGCCCAGCGCGCGCCGCAGTGGGCTGGTAGAAGCCATCGAAATCCTGAAACCGGTGGAAGGCCTGACCTTCGTCTACTTCGACGAGTCCGACGTCGTGCGCCATCACCTCGTCCAGCGCATCATCCGCGCCTACGACGAGCACAAAGCCCGCGTCGCCGAGCGCCAGATGCTGCTCTCGTTGGGAGCGAAAGGAGGAGAGGTCCGCGCCCCCGAAGCGAAATCCCAGAACGCCGACGAAAACGCTGCCGGCTCAGGCGTAGGCGGTGCAAGCGCTGTTCCAGAGCGCGTGATCGTCCCTCTGCCCGGCTCCACCGACGAAGAATAGATAGAATGCTGGTAGGCACTGGAGGGCGCTGCATCGGCTCTCCATTTTTCTTTGCATCAAAGTGGTGTTCAAAGACTCTACCGATACCCGCGACGTTGTCATTCCGACGCGCGAGCGCAGCGAAACGGGAGGGCCTGCCCTGAGCGAAGTCGAAGGGAATCTGCTTTTTGATCGCGGGGGGATGCGCCTCCCGCCTGGAAGGGCATCCTTCACGGGAAGGGCACGAGTTCACTGGTTCCACCAAGTCTGCGTAGCGCTTTCGCGCCTGAGGTTTGCTTTGGCCACGCTTTCCGTAGCCCAAACAGCCGAGCTTTCGGTTCGTATCAGGGCAGCCATTTAGCGCTGCGTAAGGAGTACATCTCCTCGGCCTTTTTAAGGACTGTAACGCCGACGAAACGCCCGCATGGTCATTCTGCACAAACCCGTAGCCGGAGAAAGCGAGCAATCCCTCACCCGTTTTCTCGCCCGCGCCAAACGCGCCGTCGGTCTCCGCGGTGCCGTGACCGTGCTGCTGACCACTAGCCGCGAACTCCAAACCCTCAATCGCCGCTTCCGGCGCAAGGACACCCCTACCGACGTGCTATCGTTTCCTCCAGCGATGAGGGGAGCGCGCCCCTTCGCCGGCGACGTCGCCATCTCCGCCGATATCGCCGCGCGGAACGCCCGCCGGCTCGGACACTCGACGGCTGATGAGGTAAGAATTCTGACTTTGCACGGGCTCCTTCATCTGGCAGGCTACAACCACGAGTCCGACGACGGCCAAATGGCGCGCCGGGAGCAGCTTCTGCGCAAAAAGCTTCGCCTGCCCGTTGCCCTGATTGAAAGAAGCGGCATGGACGCAGACTCGAACCCCAGGAAGCACCCGGCAACGCGCAGGGCGTGCACCAGACCCGCGACCCGCCCGAGCCGCACGCGAAGTTCCTCCCGCCGAGGTCCGCGATGAGCTACCTCGTGGGCTACTACGCGGTCGCCGTCGCGCTTCTCCCCATGGTCGGAGTGCTGACGCTAGTTTCCTACGTCGATCGCCTCTATACCGAGATCGGCAAATTCCTTTCCCGCGAATTTCAGGACAACATCGACTCCTTCGAGCAGAAGGTCGAGCCCAAGCTCCGCGTCGGCCGCTCCCGTGCCTCGCTCTCCATGGCCATCCTGGTGCAACTCACTATGGCCGCCATCGCCATGATGGTCGGCTTCACCGTCTTCAGCGATAAGGCCTGGAGCATCCAGGAAATTCTTCAGGCCACCCTCAGCCTCGTCCTCATCGTCATCGTGTTTAACCGCTTCCTGCCCTTTGTGTTTTTCTCGCGCACCAATGGCGAGTGGCTGGTGCGCTGGGTGCCCCTGCTGCGGGTCATGATCTACATCGTCCTTCCCGTCACCCTGGTACTGGGATTCCTGCAGTCAGTGACTTCGCTGACCAAGCAACAATCCGAGGAGCAGCCCGAGAGCCCGGCCGAGGCCGTCGATGCCTTGATTGAAGCGGGCCAGGAAGAAGGCATCATCCAGGCCAGCGACCGCGACTTGATCCAGTCGGTGGTCGAGTTCAGCGGCAAAACCGTCCGCGAGGCCATGAAGCCTCGCCCCGAAATGGTCGCCGTGCCCGTCGACACAACCGTCGAAAAGTTCATCGAACTCTTGCGCGCCAAGCCCTTCTCGCGCGTTCCCGTCTATCGTGATTCCATCCACAACATCGTCGGCATCCTGCACGCGCAGGACGTGCTGCAGGTCCCCGACACCGAGGCATCCACCCGCACCGTCGACACACTCATGCGCAAGGATGTCTATTTCGTCCCCGAGAGCAAGCTGGGAAGCGACCTGCTCCGCGAAATGCGCCAGAACAACGTCCGCATCGCGATCGTCGTCGATGAGTACGGCGGGGTCGCCGGACTGGTCACCATCGAAGACCTGGTCGAAGAAATCGTCGGCGAAATCCGCGACGAGCACGAAAAGTCCCAGGTCGTTAAGGAGAACGACCATTCCTACATCGTCCCCGGTAACATGGATGTCGACCACCTCGACGAGCTTTTCGGCGTGCGTCCCGAAGGCAAGGAAGCCGCCACCATCGCCGGTCTGGTCAGCGAACTGGCCGGACGCATCCCGCAAAAAGGCGACGTGATCGAGGAAGAAGGCTTGCGTTTCGAGGTGCTTGAGTCCACCGACCGCAAGGTCGAACGCGTCCGCATTGTCGCGGTCCAGCCTCGCCAGATGAAGCTGATATAGTGTTGCCATCCGTACAGTCCAGTATTCCAGGACCACACTTGATGGGATTCTTGAAGCTGGCTCGCCAGGCCTGCCAATTCGGAATGTTCGCCTCCCTGCTGCTTGTTCCCTTTACCCTGCTCGCGCAAAGCAAGTCCTACGACGGCATCTGGTGGCAGTCGCGAACCTCCCCCGAACTGGAAGGGTTCATCTTCGGTTACGGCGATTGTTATGCCGACCCCGCCGGGCAGCGGATTCGGATCTCGCTCGATGACGCCGACATGCGCCTGGCCGTCAGCATCTTCTACCAGAGCCATCAGAAAAACCTTTCGCGGCCGGCGGCCCACGTCCTGAAAGACATCTGGGCCGGTCACATTTCGGTACACAACGCCACCCGCCCCGCCCCCGGGGAGGGCTGGCGCGAGCGTCACGGATACTTCGACGGCACCTGGTGGAGAGGCTCCAACAGTACAGAACAACTAGGTTTTGTTGAGGGATACGTCGCCTGCCACAACAGCGAATTGCGCAACGCCAAGCCGCTGGCACTCGATCCCGAAAAATACCTAGAGATGCTGAGCGCCTGGTATGCGCCCGGCGACGAAACCGCGGCCGCGCAACATCAGGCCGAGAAGATTGCCGACGTGTTTGTGCGGTTCAACTCAGCTCCACGATCGGCGCGCAAGTAGTCGATGGCTTTCCACTCCGGATTCGTCTGCATCCTCGGCCGGCCCAACGCCGGCAAGTCCACGCTGCTCAACGCCCTGGTGGGCGAGAAGCTCGCCATCATCAGTCCCAAACCACAAACCACCCGCAACCGCATCCAGGGCATCATTCACGTGCCCCCGCAAGGCAAATGCCCCGGCGCACAAGTCGTGTTGATCGACACGCCCGGCGTGCATAAGCCGGACAGTTCGCTCGGCCGCAAGATGATGGTCGAGGTGCGGCAAGCCCTTGAAGCCTGCGATCTTGTCCTGCTCATCGTTGATGTGACCAAGCGCTTCAGCCCCGCTGACGCATTCGTCCTGGAGATGGCGAAACGCGTCGGAACACCCTTGGCCTTGCTGCTCAACAAGATCGACCTGCTCAAAGACAAAGGGAAGCTGCTGCCCATCATTGAGGAATACAACAAGCTGCACGCTTTTCACGAGGTCATTCCGCTGTCGGCGCTGAAAAAAGACGGCCTGCAACTGCTGCTGGAAAAAGTAATTGCCGCGCTTCCAAGCGGTCCGCGTTACTTCCCCGAAGACCAAGTCACCGACCAGCCCGCCCGCTTCATGGCGGCCGAGATCATCCGCGAGCACATCCTGTTTGCCACAAAGGAAGAAGTGCCCCACGCCACCACGGTCCTCGTGGAACAGTTCGAAGAGAAAGAGAAGCTGACTCGCATCGCCGCGGCGATCTTTTGTGAACGCGATAGTCAGAAAGCAATTCTCGTCGGCAAAGGCGGCCAGATGTTGAAGAAAATAGGCACGGGCGCAAGGCTTGAAATCGAGAAGATGCTGGGAACCCGTGTGTTCCTTGAGTTGTTCGTGAAAGTCCAGGCGGGCTGGAGGGATTCACGCGCGTTCGTTGACGAACTGGACTGGCGGCGCCAACTGGAGAGCCTCTCCGGGTTGCACGCACGCCGCGGGTCCGGGCGCTAGAACTGGTCCCAGTCGGAGCCGCTTTTTCTTCGCCCGCTTTGCGAACCCTTTGCGCCCTCAGCGGTTAATAGGTTTTCCTGATTAGAGATGGAGATGGCCGGGGGGCCCCGCTAACTCAAGACCGAGCAACCCGTCCATTGTGGACCCTCCGTTCTGTCTATAGAATCAAAACTAACCAGGGCCAAACCAACTTTGGGGTAAGAAAGCGATATGTCCGGGGAACCGTCCAACGGCTGCAACTTCGATCCCGATAAGCTCGTCCTCAAGCTCAAGGTCACGCTGGCCGCCGACAGGAACGCCATCGATCCGGTCGTGCAAGGGATCATGGACGTCGTACGCAACACGCAATGCGCCATCGGCAAAGAAGACGCCATCGAACTGGCCCTCACCGAAGCCCTCGCCAATGCGGTTGTCCATGGGGCGAAGGGCGACCCCAAAAAGATTGTCGAATGCGATGTGGCCTGCGACGAAGCGCGCGGCATGCTGATCGTGGTGCGCGACCCGGGCCCCGGTTTTGATCCGAATGCGATTCCCAGCCCGGTGGTCGGCGAAAACATCTACTCCAACCACGGCCGTGGCATCTTCCTCATCAACGAGCTGATGGACGAAGTGCAGTTCCACAACAACGGCAAAGAGATCCACATGCGGAAGCGGTGAGTCAGTTGTCAGCCTGTCAGCCAACCCAACCCCTAAGACCTGACACCTGATTCCCCTGCCGAGGCGCGTATTAGCTTGCGGATAATAAAACGCGCCAGAAAGTTCTCAGGGCGCGCCGGAACCCTCTGCTGACCTAAACTCGACCCGATCCCTAAACTGCGCTTCTGCGCGCTCTAAACGCAAATGGCGGGTATTCTACCAAGTCCTTCACGCTCGCTTTCGGAGCCCCCCAAAAAGCCCGCCACCTGTTTTCCATAGCTTAGCTCAGAGGGAATCAAAAGTGGGAAGTTCCGGGGCCGCGCCCGCCGCGCTTGGCGTTGTATCCCGCGATGAAGATCAGATTCCTCCTGCCTCGCTGCGCTCGCGGGTCGGAATGACAACTCAGCAGGTATGGGTCTCGACCGGGCGTGAGGGAACTCCGCACGCTGGAAAGTCGACTCAGCTTGTGCGTTCTCCCGATCCGACTACGGCTGCGGTGCCCCGGCCATCTCAGTTCTTCGACCAGGGCGGGACGACGCCGGTCATGCGCGCGTACGCGACCAGTTGGCCCATGTGCTCGTTGGCGTGCACGATGATGCGGAGATACATGCCATCCACAGTCGCATCGCGGTCCTCGATGTGAACTTTGCGATTGAGGTCTCCCGGCGTCTCGGCGGCGTGAGCTTCCTTGACCGCGTCGAGCGAACGCTTCAGCCAGCGGATCACGTCAGCCTTCGCGGTGACCGTCTTCTCCGAGTCTTCCTTGAGGTCGGCGGGCATTTTGGGCCCGGTCACGCTGAGGAGATAGAAGTTCGCCATCACGATGTGCATGTAGACCTCGCTGGTGGAGCGAACACCCGCGGCCGGCCGCCATGCGAATTTATCGGCGGGGGTAGCCTCCGCCAGCGCGATCAGCTGCTGGGAAACATGTTTCCATTCCCCGTCGTATCCCTGCCAGATGCCTTCGGGCGCCCTCTGGGCGAACATCGGGATTGCGCTCAGTGAGACCGAAATCAATACTTGCGCCAAGCGTCGGTTCATCGCGTGCCCCCTCTTCAGTTTGAGATGATCGAGGCCGGGCAATTTTCGCACGTTTGCGGCGGTCTTGATACGTGCACGATCGCAGTGGGTGCAGCGCGGGCAAGAGCCAGTTCTTTCGCCCTTCGGGGCTTGGCGGCATGGGGCCGGCCGGACCACGGCGGAGCCGTGGGCTACATTCCTGTGGCGCTTCGGGGCTGAGTTCGGCGAAGAGTGGGTATTTCGAAAGTGCTGCACCCGGCGGAACAGCAGATTCCTCCTGCCTCGCGGCGCGCGCTCGCCGGAATGACAAGTCAAATGAGAACCTGGACGCAGATTGTTCGATGTGCCTTGAGCTACCAATCGTTAGCCGACGACTATAGCCTACCGGCCATTCGCTATCAGCCATCCACCACAGCCTAACGACTGGCGACTTGCGACTGCCTTATTCCTTGGCCGCAATCCCGAGCGCCTTCATCTTCCGGTACAAGTGGCTGCGCTCTAGACCGAGCATCTCAGCGGTGCGGCTGACATTGCCGTGGTTTTCGTCGAGTTTTTTCAGGATGTAGTCGCGCTCGTAGGCGTCACGGGCCTGGTGCAGAGTCGAGAACTCCGTCCCGGCGGCACGGCGACTGCCGTCGCGGTAGACGAGCGGGGGCAAGTGCTTGCGTTCGAATTTCGTCGTGGTGGGGTTCATGATGACGATGCGCTCAATCACGTTGCGCAATTCGCGCACGTTGCCGGGCCACGAGTAGCGGATCAGGGCCTGGATCGCGTCATCGGTGATGTCCCGCGACCTGCGGCCATATGCGGCCGCGAACTCCTTCAGAAAATAGCGCGCCAGCAGGGGAACGTCTTCTTTCCGTTCGCGCAGGGGCGGCACGAAGAAGGGAATCACGTTCAGCCGGTAAAACAAGTCTTCCCGAAAATTGCCTTTGGAGATTTCTTCTTCCAGGTCTTTGTTGGTGGAAGCGATGACCCGCACGTCCACCGTAATCGCGTCTGCTCCGCCTACCGGAGTGAAGCGTTGCTCGTCGAGCGTGCGCAGCACCTTGGACTGGGTCTTCAGGCTCATGTCCCCTACTTCATCCAGGAAGAGCGTGCCCCCGGTTGCCTTCTGGAACTTGCCTTCCTTGTCGGAGGTGGCCCCGGCGAACGAGCCCTGGCGGTGGCCGAACAGTTCGCTCTCGATCAGGTCTTCGGGGATCGCCGCGCAGTTCACTTCCACGAACATCTCGTCCTTGCGCAAGCTTTGCGCGTGGATGGCGTGGGCGACCAGTTCCTTGCCCGTGCCCGACTCCCCGTAGATGAGCACGCGGCCATTGGTCGGCGCCATGATGGCAATCTGCTGGCGCAGCGCTTTCATGGGGATACTGTCGCCGGCAATCACGCTTTTCGACAGCAACTGCTTCTTCAGGTCGCGATTCTCACGGCGCAGCTTCTTGGCATCGATGGCGTGCTTGATCAGGCTGAGGGTGCGGTCAATCGAGAGCGGCTTTTCCAGGAAGTCGTAGGCCCCGAGCTTGGTGGCGCGCACGGCGGTTTCAATGGTGCCGTGGCCGGAGATCATGATGACTTCCGGCGGGTTGTCGAGCTCGCGGATTTTCTGCAGGGTATCGAGCCCGTCCATGCCGGGCAGCCAGACGTCGAGCAGGACCACATCGAAGGCGCGCTGGTCGAGCAGGTCGAGACACGACTCGCCGCTCTCGGCCTCGCCGGTCTGGTAGCCGTCATCTTCGAGCACGCCTTTCAGCGAATCCCGGATGCCGGATTCATCGTCCACGATGAGGATGTTATGCATGCTGGGCGGTGGGGGCGCTTACGGATTCGGGCGCCAGCGGCAACTCCACGATGAAGCGGGTACCGGAGGGCTGGTTCTCTTCCACGCGAATCGATCCGTGATGGTCTTCGACGATCCGGCTAACGATGGCCAGGCCGAGGCCGGTGCCGCGCTTCTTGGTCGAGAAGTAGGGCAGGAACAGTTTCTCTTTCAGTTCCTGGGTGACTCCGTGCCCGGTGTCGGCGACGATAATCTCCACCGCGTCGCGGCTGGTGACCAGGCCGGTCTTCACGCTGATTTCGCGCACCAAGGCGCCTTCCATGGCTTCGGCGGCGTTGTCCACCAGGTTGGCCAAGGCCCGCTTCACGGCATCGCTGTCGGCCATCACCCGGGGCAGACCGGGAGCGAGATGGGTGCGTAAAACGATGCCATCGAGACGCCCGTCGAACATGCTAAGCGCGTTCTCGACGATGGCGTTGATGCTCGCCGGATGCGGCTGGGCGGCGGGAAAGCGGGCCAGGGTGGAGAATTCGTCCACCAGCGTGCGCACCGTATCAACAGACGCTGCAATCGTTTCGGCGCAATGGTGAATCACATCGAGCGATCCGGCATCAGGCCGCGTGCCGCGTTCGAGGTGGCGCCGGATGCGCTCGGCCGAAAGGGCAATCGGGGTCAGAGGGTTCTTGATTTCGTGCGCCACCCGCCGCGCCACCTCGCGCCAGGCGGCCTGCTTCTGAGCTTTGAGGAGGTCAGAAAGATCTTCAAAAATCAGGACATAACCCAGGCGCTCGTCGCCGTGTTGCAGTGTCGCGACCGTGAGCGCGGCATTGACCTTGGTGCGCGGAAGCGTGATTTCCATCTGGCTGGTGGTGATGCCCATGCGATCGGCACGACGCAGCAGAACCACGAGGTCTTCAACTACGTCCGGGGGAAATACATCGCTCAGATCCGAGCCAATCATTTGCGAATCTTTCCCCACGGCGCGGCCCTGCGGGTCAAACATGCGCAGCAAGGCCTGGTTTACATGGGTTACGCGGCGCTGCGCGTCGAGCGAAAGCACGCCGGTGGGAATACTTTCCAGAATGGTTTCGATGTGGCGGCGGCGTTGTTCGAGAGTGGTATTGGCAACGCTCAACTCGCGGCTGGAGGCGTCGATCTGGTGGCGGCTCGACTGCAACTCCTCGGCCATCCGGTTGAAGGAGCGGACCAGGTCCCCGATTTCGTCGGCGGCATCGACTTCGACGCGGTAATCGAGACGCCCGCGCGAGATTTCCTGCGTCGCCTCGGCCAGCGCGACCACGGGGCGGGTGACGAGCTTCGATAGAAACAGAGCCAGCCAGGTGGTGGAAAACAACACCAGCACGGTGAGCAGAAGCAGCAGGCTCATGTAGGTGCGCCGCACCAGCCGGCGCTGGCGGTAGAGTTCGAAATAGCGAGTCTGACTGGCTTCCAGCTGCTTGACGGCCGCCGAGAATTTTTCCGGCAGCGGCATCGCCACCAGGATCAGCCCGTCATCACCCACCGACGCGGTGCCCAGGATGTACTCGGTCTGTTCCCAAGTGAAGGGGGCGGGAGACGGGCCGGACAGTTGATCGAGCGCAGCTTTGGAACGGAGCGAGGTCCACGGTGCTGGAGCGCGAAAGCTGGCTTCCTCGTTGCCCTTGAGCAGGGCGATGGCGAATCCTCCCTGCAGTGTGGGCTGGTGGCGCTCGAACTCGGTTTCGATTATCGAGAAATCCTGATCCTTGAAAGCGCGCTCGGTTACAGGCGAGTTCGCGATCGACACCGCTTCGCTGATGGCGTTCTGCCGCGCGTAAGTCGCGAGCAGCGAGGCCATGGCGCGAGTGTCTTCACGGACTTCTTCCACTGGACGCGAAAACCAGCGGTCGATGGTGCGGTTCATCAACCCGTAGGCGAACCAGAACATCACAATGACAGGCAGAAACGAGAGCAGCAAGCCGGTGACCACCAGGCGGGTGCGGAACTTCGAGCCCAGCACGCCTAGCCGCCGCTCCGCGAACAATTTCAGCAAGTTGCGGAACAAGACGAACGTGAGGGCCACGAACAGCAAAAAGATCAGCGCGGATAAAGCCGCGAAAAAGAGCAGCTGCTGGTTGTTATCGGGGTTCAGGAAGGCGGGCTGGTCGAAGGAAGATTGGGAAAGCAGGATCCCGAACAACAGGGCGATGCCCAGGGCAAGAGGGATGATGACCTTCTTGCGGCTGCGCTCCTGATCCGAGGGTGGTTTGGGAGTGGACACTGCCGTTCGGCCCGCGCATTCCAAGCTGTCTTTAGGCGGCGGGCTGAGGGCCATTATAGCGGCACGGGGGTTCGGGCAGTGTCGCGGGGAAAGCCTTTAACCGCAAAGGTCGCAAAGGAGCGCCGCAAAGGCCGCGCGTCGGAATGACAAATGACAAAAGGGAGCATCGCTCGCGATCAAGGTAACGAGCACATGGTTCTGGAAAAGCACATAACCGCGGAGGGCTCTAAGACAATCTCTTGGACCCGCTCCTAGCGTGGCGTGGGCAGGTATTTGCGCAAAGGGCAGTCGTCACAATTCGGCTGTGATTTAAGGCAGAAGTTTTTTCCGACGCCGACCATGAGGCCGTGCATCTCGTTGTAGACCTGGGCCAGAGGAGAGCGCTTGGCCGTGCTCATGGGTGAGGGTGCGTGGGAAGCTGGGCCCGTCCGCTGGCTTCTGGAATCTGAATGCCGCGCGGGAGTCTCGGTCGCCAGCGGGGTCAGGACTTGTTCCACCAGAGTGCGAATGTCGTCGTAGGCTGCCTTCTCCGAAATGATCTCGTGACGGTGAAAGATGCGGCGGGTGTAGGCGTCGACGACGGAGATGGGATGGTGTCCGGCGTAGAGAAGAATGGAATCCGCGGTCTCAGGGCCGACTCCGTGCAGCGCCAGCAATTCTTCGCGGAGGGTCAGGGTCGGCTGGCGGAACATTTGTTCGAGCGATCCGCCGTAGCGTTCATCGAGAAAGGTGACGAATGTTTTGAGCCGTTGGGCCTTCTGGCGGAAATAGCCCGCGGATCGAATCAGGGATTCGAGCCGAAGCAGAGGCATGTTCCGGATTCCGTCGATGCTGAGGGCGTCGCCGGTGCGCAGGCTGGCCAGCGCTTTCTCGACGTTGGTCCAGGAGGTGTTTTGGGTGAGGTAGGCGCCGACGATGACCTCGAAGGGTGTGTCGGCGGGCCACCAGTGTTGGGAGCCCCAGACACGATGGAGGTCGCGATAGTACGCGCGGATGGTTTTAGCGGTCTTCTGCCGCACGCGGCATTGTACGAAAGTGCATGTCCCTTGGAGACGATTCCAAGCAAGAATCGCGCATTTAGGCTGAGAACACGCGATTTCTTGGACATGGGTGGGTGGTCCGGGAAAAACCCGCAGAGGACAAGTACCAAAGTTACTGGTGCAGTAATCCATCTGGGTTGACAATTTCTGTCAACGCGAACAACGCCGTCATCTCCCCCCGGAACGAGCGATTTCGCGCCAACAACAGGCAGCGCAACGGTATATCTATGTCGATCGATAGGAGATCGAACGTATGTCGCAACGGCTGGGCGATCTTCTCGTAAAAGAGAAGGTAATCACCCCAGAGCAGTTGACACAGGCCACCAAGGTCCAGAAAGAGACCAACTGCCGCCTGGGCTCAGCCCTGGTGAAGCTGGGCTTTCTGACGGACGAAGACGTCACGAATTTTTTGTCGCGCCAGTACGGCGTTCCTGCCATCAATCTTTCCTATTTTGAAATCGATCCTGCCGTCGTGAAACTCATTCCGTTCGAAACCGCCAAGCGCTACCAGATCCTGCCTCTGAGCCGGGTGGGAGCCTCGCTCACCATCGCGATGGTCGATCCGACCAACGTTTTCGCGATGGACGATATCAAGTTCATGACCGGTTTCAACATCGAGCCGGTGGTGGCGTCGGAAAGCTCGATCACCGTAGGGATCGAGAAGGCGTACGGAACCGCGAAAGAGGAAGACCTCGAGCAGGTCATGCAATCGATGACCGAGCTGGGCGACGCCGACGTCGAGCTGCAGACCGAAGAGCAGCAGATGGATCTCAACGAGCTGGAAAAGGCTGCCGATGAGGCGCCTATCGTCAAGCTCGTGAACCTGGTGCTGACCGATGCGGTGAAGCGCGGGGCCAGCGACATTCACATGGAGCCGTACGAGAAGGAGTTCCGGGTCCGGTTCCGCATCGACGGCATTCTGCAGAGCATCATGTCGCCGCCGCTCAAGCTCAAGGACGCCATCACTTCGCGTTTGAAGATCATGGCGAAGCTGGACATCAGCGAGAAGCGGCTGCCGCAGGACGGCCGCATCATGCTGAAGATGGCGGTGGGGGGCAAGAAAAAGCAGCTCGATTTCCGCGTCAGCACACTGCCCACGCTGTGGGGCGAAAAGATCGTGATGCGCTTGCTCGACAAGGAGAACCTGCGCCTCGATATGACCAAGCTGGGCTTCGAGCCGGAGTCGCTGGTCAAGTTCGAGAAAGCGATTCTGAAGCCGTACGGCATGGTGCTGGTGACGGGGCCGACCGGGTCGGGCAAGACGAACACGCTGTATTCATCGATTGCGCGGTTGAACCAGCCCGACACGAACATCATGACGGCCGAGGATCCGGTTGAGTTCCAGTTGCAGGGCGTCAACCAGGTGCAGATGAAGGAGCAGATCGGGTTGAACTTCGCGGCGGCGCTGCGCGCCTTCCTACGGCAGGACCCGAACATCATCCTGGTGGGCGAGATCCGCGACTTCGAAACGGCGGAAATCGCCATCAAGGCCGCTCTCACCGGACACTTGGTGCTTTCGACGCTCCACACCAACGGCGCGCCTGAAACCATCACGCGGCTCATGAACATGGGCATCGAGCCCTTTCTGGTGGCGACATCGGTGCACTTGATTTGCGCCCAGCGGTTGGTGCGGCGCATCTGCAAGGACTGCACCGAGGTCATTGAGGTGCCGCACCAGGCGCTGCTCGACGAGGGCTACACGCCGGAAGAAGCGAAGACGGTCAAGATTCAAAAAGGCAAGGGGTGCGGGGTCTGCAACAACACCGGCTACAAGGGGCGCACGGGGTTGTACGAGGTGATGGAAGTCGACGACGAAATCCGGGAACTGGTGCTGGTCGGTGCCTCGGCCGTGGAGTTGAAGAAGAAGGCGATCGAGCGCGGCATGATCACGCTGCGGCGCAGCGGGCTGATCAAGGTCAGCCTGGGCATGACCACGCTCGAAGAAGTGGCCCGCGAAACGATTCACTGAACCATTTGGCTAAGGGGAAGGGAAGACAACAACTATGGCGCTTTCGTTAAGCGATCTGCTCAAAAGGATGCTGGAGATGGGGGGCAGCGACCTGCACATCACCACCAACTCGCCGCCGCAGGTGCGCGTGCATGGACACCTGGTTCCGCTCGACCTGCCGCAGTTGACGCCGGCCGAAACCAAGCAGCTTGCCTACAGCGTGATGACCGATTCGCAGAAGCACCGCTTCGAGGAAAACCTGGAGCTGGACTTCTCGTTCGGCTTGAAAGGGCTGGCCCGCTTCCGTGCCAACCTATTCAACCAGCGCGGTGCCACGGCAGCCGTGTTCCGCGTCATCCCCTTCGAAATCAAGTCGTTTAACCAGCTGGGCCTGCCCGCGGTGGTCAGCAAGTTGTGCGACCGTCCGCGCGGGCTGGTGCTGGTAACGGGGCCGACCGGCTCGGGCAAGTCGACCACGCTGGCAGCCATGATCGACAAGATCAACACCGAGCGGCACGATCACATCCTCACCATCGAGGACCCGATCGAGTTCGTACACATGAACAAGAACTGCCTGGTGAACCAGCGCGAGTTGCACGCCGACACCAAGAGTTTCACCGATGCGCTGCGGGCCGCGCTCCGCGAAGACCCGGACGTGGTGCTGATCGGCGAAATGCGCGACCTGGAAACCATCGAGTCGGCGCTGCGCATCGCGGAAACCGGCCACTTGACGTTTGGGACGCTGCACACCAACTCGGCGTCGTCGACCATCAACCGCATCATCGACGTCTTTCCGGCGCACCAGCAGCCCCAGATCCGGGCCCAGCTCTCGCTGGTGCTGGAAGGCATCATGTGCCAGAGCCTGCTGCCCAAGTCGGACGGCAAGGGACGCGCCATGTGCATGGAGATCATGGTGCCCAACGCCGCCATCCGCAACCTGATCCGCGAGGACAAAATTCACCAGATTTACTCGGCGATGCAGTCGGGCCAGGAAAAATTCGGGATGCAGACGTTCAACCAGTCGCTGGCTACGGCGTACTTCCAGAAGCAGATCACGCTCGAAACCGCGTTGCTGCGGTCCAGCAACCAGGACGAATTGCAGGAAATGATCAACCGCGGTGCGGGTTTGCGTACCGCCAGCACGCCGGGAATGGCCAAGGCGGCCACGCCCGCGAAACGATAGGCCAGCACGACCGCGACGGAGGCAGAGTCCGGCGCGGAGAACCAACCGGGATGCTGCGAAGCGTCGCGGGAAGGAAGCAGGGAACTGAGGAGAGGCTACCATGCCAGTTTTTACATTTTCAGGGAAGAGCGCATCCGGGGAGAAGGTTTCCGGAGAACGGGCTGCAACTAACAAAGAAGTCCTGCTGCAGCAGTTGCGGCGCGAACGCATTACGCCCGGGTCAGTGCGCGAGAAGGGTAAGGAATTCTCGATGCCGACGTTCGGGTCGGGGAAGGTCAAGACCAAGGACATCGCGATCTTCTTCCGGCAGTTCTCGGTGATGATCGACGCCGGCCTCCCGCTGGTGCAGTGTTTGGAAATCCTGGCGGCCAACCAGGAAAACCCGAGCTTCCAGAAAACGCTGAACGGCGTCCGCACCACGGTCGAGGGCGGCTCGACGCTGGCGAACGCCATGCGCCAGTTCCCGATCGTTTTCGACGATCTGAGCACCAACATGATCGAAGCGGGGGAAACCGGCGGTATCCTGGACGTGATTCTGCAGCGCCTGGCGCTCTACGTGGAAAAAGCCGTGCGCCTGCGCGCGGCCGTCAAGTCGGCCATGATCTACCCGGTGGCGGTGGTCTCGATTGCGGTGCTGATCGTAGGCGCGCTGCTCAAGTGGGTGGTGCCGATCTTCGCCAACCTGTTTACCGGGCTGGGCGTGGCCTTGCCGCTGCCCACGCGCATGGTCATGGGATTGAGCTCCTTTGTAGGTCACTTCTGGTGGTTCTTCATCCTCGGTGGCGTGGCTTTAGTGTTTGGGATCAAACAACTGCGCAAACACCCGAGGGGCCTCTACTACAGCGACAAGTTCCTGCTGAATATTCCGGTCATTGGCATGCTGCTGCGCAAGATCGCGGTGGCGCGCTTCACCCGGACCCTGGGAACCCTGATCACCTCGGGCGTGCCGATCCTCGAAGGCCTGGCGATCACTGCGCGCACGTCGGGCAACGCCGTGCTCGAAGAAGCCCTGATGAAGGTGCGCAAGGCGATTGAAGAAGGCCGCACCATCGTGGATCCGTTGAAGGAATGCGGTGTGTTTCCGAACATGGTGACGCAGATGATCGGCGTTGGCGAAGCGACCGGCGCCATGGACAACATGCTGCAGAAGATCGCCGACTTCTACGAAGACGAAGTGGACGATGCGACCCGCGACATGATGGCGATGTTGGAACCGGCCATCATCGGCGTCCTCGGTCTTACCGTGGGCGGCATCGTTATTTCACTATATATGCCGCTGTTCGCCATGATCTCCAAGTTGGCGGGCTAAGGAAGGCAGGTCTTAGGTCGCAGGTCTTGGGTCTTAGGTCCAGATACTGACACCCAAGACCCAACACCTAACGCCGGAATTACGCAGTCATCCAGGCTGAGAGCATGCAATCGACATTCGATGAGCGGAACTGGCTGGCCTGGCTGGTCAAGATCCGCATCATCATTCTGACATTCCTATTCGGAATCGAGCTGACGGTGGCGCGGCTGGCGGAAAGCGCTGTGCCGCTGCGTTCCTTCGTCAGCGCCATGCTGCTGTGGTTTGCCCTGTCCGTCTTCTACGTCCTGCTGCTTTCTTTCTGGGAGGAACGGCGCGCCCAGGCGGTGTTGCAGGTGGTCACCGACCTGGCGTTGGTCAGCCTGGTGGTGCATTTCACCGGAGGTTGGGACAGTTCGCTGAACTTCCTGTATCCGCTGGTGATCATCGTGGCCTGCATCCTGCTGCCCCGGAGCTGGGCGTACCTCACCGCGGCCCTGGCCTTCATCCTGTATGGCACGGTTCTTGAGCTGAATTACTACGCCGTGGTGCCGTCGTTTGCGAGCACACATCCCGAACTCAAAGCCCTGCAGGCGATCATGTTCGTCAACCTTTTCGCCTATCTTGCAGTGGCCTACCTGGCCGGCCTGCTGGCGGCGAAACTGCGCCAGGTCGATGTGCAACTGAAGGATGCGAGCGGCGCCCTGGAGAGCCTGCAGGCGCTGCATGAAAACATCATCCAGTCGATCAGTGGCGGATTGGTAACGACCGATCTCGACGGGCGGATCACGTTGGTAAACGCAGCCGCGCAACGAATGTTGGGCTGCGGCGACGAACTGATCGGCAAATCGGTCAATGAGCTGTTTCTCGACCCCCTGCCGCACGTTGGCTCGGAACGAGTTCACGGCGAAGTGCGCTTTCAGCCCGCCAACGCGTTCCGCAAGACGTTCCGCGTCATTGTCTCCACCCTCACCGTGCCCGGGCGAGGCGTGCTGGGGTGTGTGTACAGTTTCGATGACCTGACCGAGATTCGCCGGCTGGAGCGGGAAGTTCGCATGCAGGACCGGCTGGCCGCGGTGGGCCGCCTCGCCGCCGCCATTGCTCATGAAATCCGCAATCCGCTGACCTCCATTGCCGGCTCCGTCAGCATGCTTTCAGGAGCGGCAGAGATGACCGACGAGCAGCGGCAACTGCTGCAGATCGTGACCCGCGAGTCGGAGCGGCTGAATAACATCATCACCGATTTCCTGGCGTACTCGCGAGGCAAGCAGTACCGCTTCGACCGGGTCGACCTGCTGCCCTTGCTCGAGGACACGCTGACCCTGCTCGAGCATCGCCTGGTGGCGGAGAACACTGGCATCCATATCGAACGCAACTTCAAGGTCAAGGAAGCGGGCGTGCTCGCCGATGGCGACAAGATCAAGCAGGTCTTCTGGAACTTCTGCCAGAACGCAGTGCGCGCCATGAAAAACGGCGGCACTTTGACCGTCTCGCTGGAGGCGGTCGGGGAAGACTGGCAGGTCAACTTCGCCGATACCGGGCACGGCATGACTGCGCAGCAGACGGAAAAGATTTTCGAACCGTTCCAGTCGAATTTCGAGGATGGCACGGGGCTGGGCCTGGCCATCGTGTACCAGATCGTGCAGGCGCACGAGGGCAAGGTGTGGGCGCGTTCGCGGCTGGCCGAGGGCACCACCTTCGTCTTGCGCCTGCGCCGCCTGGGGTTCGGGCTGCCGCAGTCTGCGACCGTCGATGCGGCGAGAAAGTCACTGGCCGTTGCCAGTCTCGAGCCTGGGATCGAGAGTGCAGCCGTGGCCGGAGGGAGAGCGAATGGCTAACATCCTCATTTGCGACGACGAGCGCTCCATCTGCGAAATGCTGGATATCTCGTTGCGCCGCGATGGCCACAAGATCGAGACCGTCAATTCGGGCGAAGCGGCCAAGCGTAAAATCGACGGCGCTCTCTATGACGTGATTATCACCGACATCAAGATGCCGAACATCGATGGCATCGAAGTGCTGCGTGCGGCCCACGCGATCTCACCGGAATCGGCGGTGATCCTGATGACCGCTGTCGACGACTACGAAGCCGCGGTGCAGGCGGTGAAGGCGGGGGGCGCGGCCGACTACATTCGCAAGAGTCCGGGGCTGGTGGACGAGATCAAGCTGGCCATCAACCGCGCGCTCGAGAAAGCCTCGCTCAGCAAGCAGAATTTCGCCCTGCGTCGGGATGCTGCCACACGCAACTCGCTCGACAACATCATCGGCGCGAGCGCGGCGATGGAGAAGCTAAAGCAGACCATCCGCACGGTGGCCACGACCGGCAGCACCATTCTGATTTACGGCGAGAGCGGCACCGGCAAAGAACTGGTTGCGCGTGGCGTGCACGTGTGTTCGCCACGCGTCACCGAGCCCTTCGTCTCGGTCAATTGCGGAGCGTTCCCGGAAACGCTGCTGGAAAGCGAACTGTTCGGCTACGTGAAAGGTGCGTTCACCGGAGCCAATCAGAATAAGCGTGGCCTGTTCGAAGTGGCCGACGGCGGCACCATCTTCCTCGACGAGATCGGGGAGATGACCTTGGCTATGCAGGTGAAGCTGCTGCGGGTGTTACAGGAGCGCACGGTGCGCCCGGTGGGCAGCGCCAACGAAATTCCAATCGACGTGCGCGTGATCGCGGCCACCAACCGCAATCTCGACAAGCAAGTCGCCGACAACACGTTCCGCGAGGATCTCTACTACCGCCTGAGCGTGATTCCCATCCGGGTGCCGGCGTTGCGCGAGCGCCCGGAAGATCTTCCGCTGCTGGTGAATCACTTCCTGAAAAAGTATGCGCCCGCAGCGAGCAAGAGCATCGTGCGAGTCGACGCCCGCTCCCTGGCCTGCCTGTGCGAGTACGAGTGGCCGGGCAACGTGCGGCAGCTCGAAAACACGGTGGAGCGCGCTGTGGCTCTCGAAACCACCGACCAGCTGCACGTGGAGCTGCCGGTGGAACGCCCCAAGGCCAAAGCGGCTGCGGCCGCCGCAGGAATTCCGGGTGTGCCCGAAGTCGCTTCCGGCGCGATTCTGCCGGACGGCCTCGACATGGAAAAGTATGTGGCCCAGATCGAGCGCTCGCTGTTACTGGCGGCGCTGAACCAGTCGCACGGCGTGCAGACGAAAGCCTCGGATGTGCTCGGGATTTCCTACCGCTCGTTCCGGCACTTGATGAAGAAGTATGAACTGTGAGGGGCAAGTCTCAGGTGTCAGGTCTTAGGAGTTAGGAAAAACCGTGGATTGTTTGAGATTGCGACTGATGGTAGCGAGATCGATCGGGAGGAAAAACGAACCAGATTCGAGCGCTTGGGAGCTGCGAGCTCTGAGCTGCGACCTAAGACCTAACCCTCAAGACCTGACGCCCGACGCCTGAGATCTCACACCCGACGCCTAGGATCTCACACCTACCCCCCGCCCCTCTTCAGCTGCTGTTTCCATCCCAGAACCCGCGCCTTGTTGCCTTCGGCTTCGGCCTCTGGAACCATCCCCTTTTTCTGGTAGAGCACTGACAGGCTGGTGTGGGCGAGCACGTCGTCGGGATCGAGTTCGGCGAGGCGATGGGCCACAGCGATTGCCTCGTCGAGGCGATTCAGGTCCTGCAGAGCTCGGGCCAGCCCGTGCATGGCCTCGGTAAAGGTAGGGTCGGCCGCGAGTGCCTGCTGGTAGCGCTCGACCGCTCGCTCATGATGCCCCTCGGCCACCAGATCGAGCGCAGCATAGTAATGCTCCTCGGCCGCAGCACGCGCCTTTTCGTCCGACATTAAACCAGAAATCCCTCGGTAGAAATTCGATTCTAGCACGCGATTTCCACGCGCTTCCCGCGGGCGCGAAAGCTATACTACGAGGACTGCATGCGCTATATCGTTCGTTTTCTCTGGAACGCCACGCGGGGGCATCACCTGACGCCGTGGCGCAGTCCTTACCTTCTTTGGCGCATTGAGACCTACACCGGCGTCAAGATGACGCAGATCGGTTTCCTGGAGTTCTGGGAATTTGCCTGGCGCGAACGGCGGCATCTGTGGAGCTTTCTGAAGTGGACGGGAGAGATGGAGCGGTACGTTCACCCGAAACTGGGTGTCAGGTCTTAGGGGTCAGGTGTTAGGTCTTAGGTGTCAATCGCCCAGGAGGGGCGACTCTTCATCCGACGTTCTGCCATCTAAAATCTGGTATCACGCATTCCCGAAAGGGCATCGAATCATCATCGGCGAGGACAACTGGGCCTTTCGCTGCCCCGATGCCCACGAACCCTGCGAGCAGGCTCGCTCGGGCATAGTCGTCTTCGATGGCTATGAAGAGAAGAACGACAATGGCAGGCTGGAGACGCGGCATTTCGAAATTAAGTTCCGAGGCGAACAAACCGAGAGCGCAGATTTTGCAGTCGACCGTTTTGCTCCATGCGCGTAGAGACGCGGCTCAGCCGCGTCTCTACCCAATTGCATTACTCGCGGCGGCCGCCTCGCCCAGCACGATATTGACTTCACTGCCCCGGCCCACACCCAGCACCTGTGCAGCCGCCGCGCGGTTGGCGGCAATTTCGAGGTAGCCCATGCTGCCCAGGATGCCGAACACCTCGCCCGGAGCACCGAGCGCGTAGGCGGACTTGATTTCGGTGATCTCGCGGCCGCCCACCACGATCTTGAACGCGGCCGGCTCTTCGGCGAAGAGCATAGGCGCGTCTTGCGGGGTGATGTTAGTAATGAGGTTGCCGAAGCGGTCGACTTTCAGAACAACTCCCCGCAGCGTGGATTCGTTTACCGGCTTGGGCTTGGGCGCCGAGAAGCGGACGAAGTCCGTGACCTCTTCGCCGAACTTGGCCGGGTCAACGCCCTTGGCGAGATAGGCCGCGATGGGCGAGAACAGGTCACGCGCGTGAAACGTGTTGCTGACCGGCTGCAGGTTGTAGTGCTCGGCAGTTACGTGGCGCGCGCTCAGGCGCTCTTCGCGCTGGTAGATCAACGAGAGCACCCCGTTATCGGGCGCTACGAAGTGGTGGCGTTCGCTGGTGACCAGCAGTGGCCGGCGGGCCGTGCCCACGCCCGGATCGACGATCACCACATGCACCGTGCCCGACGGGAAATACGAGTAGGCCTGAGAAATGGTCAGGGCGCCGTCGAGGACATCAAAGGCCTGCACGGCGTGGCAGATGTCGACAATCTGGGCCTCGGGCTCGATGTTCAGGATGACACCTTTCATGGTGCCGATGAAATGGTCGTTGAGTCCGAAATCGGTGGTCAGGGTAATGATCGGCTTTCGTGCCACGAATCCCTCGTTGCCGGGACACACTTTGTCCCAGTGCTGATTTGCAGTAAAGGACGAAAGTAACCCGCGGAGGGGGTGGGGTCAAGGCACGGGGGTAATGCGCCCCAGTCGTGAGTCTCGAGTCTCTAGTCGCTGGTGAACGCAGCGCTTCGCACGGAGAACGCGACGTCAGGAAAGTCACTTTGAACACCCTGACGCGGAGCACTCACTCAACTGGCCACCGGCGCAGGAATCAGGGCGCATTGAGCTTTTGCAGCATTTTGACGGCGCCGACATTTTTCGGGTTCAGCTCAAGGGATTTCCGGTAGTTGGCAATGGCCAGAGGCTTGTTGCTGGCGTCCATGTAAGCCTCGCCGAGGCTGTCGTAGACGTTGCTAGATTGGGGATAGGCTTCGACGTTAAGCTGGAGAATGCGGATGGCTTCCTGGAACTGGTTAGCGCGCAGGAGTTGGTAGCCCAGAACGTTCAGTTGATCCTCATCGAAGTTGTAGATGCTGGGTTGCGCCGTCTTGAGGTCATGATATTGCTTAACGGCCGGGTCGATGCCGCTCGAGGCGATGGTGGCCGAGAGGATTTCGTGGATGGATCTGCGCCGGTCGAAGCCGGCTTTGACGTCCGGTACCCAGATGGCCATGGTGACCGCAAAAAGTCCCGCGACCATCGCCAGGGTGAGTACAAAAAGCATGCCGGCAGCGGCCAAGCGCTGCAGCGCGCCTGGGTGATCCTTGGCGCGCAGATAGATTTCGAGAACAGCAAGGGGAAACAGGTAATTGGCGAACGCCATGAAGGTGAGGAACGGGCCCTGAAATGTAGTCGGATCGAAACCGACGGGGCCTTTGAAGACGAGAAACGACAGGAAAAATGCGATCCGGTAGAACCACGAGCCGCTGACCACAATGAACAGACGGAGGGCCCAGCGGCGATGCGTTCTGAAATCGCGAGCCAGCGCGTAGCGTAATGCCATCGCGGCAAAGAGCCAGATCAGGAGCGCGTTAAGGCTTCCGCCCACTTTCTGGATGGCGTCGCCGACGCTTCCACGAATCCAGTGCATGTAAACACCGGCACCGCTGAGCGCGACTGCAGCCAGCATGTAGATGCGGCCGTTCCAGTGATGAAAGAATGGGAAGCGGCTGCGAACGGCAGGAATCAGCTGAAGCCCTCCCGAGAGCATGATGGCAACCGCCGAAGCGAGATGCATGGCGACGGCGAAGTTGCCCAGGGTGTCTCCGGGGACGAGGCCGTGAGTGATGGATTTGTTCCATCCGTGAAAGTCCCCACGCAGGGCCGTAAGACCATAGAAAGTCGCCACGGCAAATGCGAACACCAATTGTCCGGCGAGGGCAACCACAAACCAAAAGCGCGCCGCGGCTTTCAGAGCGGTGTCTGCCAGAGAGGTCATTTCCAGTCGGTTGGTCCATACGGCGGTACTCATGGTTGTTTCTCCTTGCGCGAACGGTTGAATCAAGGATGCACGGCGTGCTGCGATCGCCAATTCTTCGCTGCGCTGGCCTGCTCCTTTCCTCGTCGTACGCTAACGCCGAACACGAGGAGCCATAGCATCACTGATGCTTCCCCGATGAAGCCGCAGGCCTGGTGGTAAGGGGACAGAAAGTTTTCGAGCGGGGGTGACAGGAAGGTCAACCAACCGAGACCGCCAAAGGCCATCATCGCGCCCAGGAGTCGAGGCAGAAAGGCCGACCGGAAAACGAGGTAACCGATCAGGACGCAATAGAGTCCGTGTAACACCAGGGCGATGTCCACGCCCTGAGGGTTCCAGCGAAGCGCCTCGAGGGTGAGTCCCGCGAGGCTGAAGGAGGCCGCGAACCAAGCGAGGTTCTGGTTCGCAGGCCTAACGATGTCGTAGAAGAGCAGCGTCACGGCCAACATGCCAGCGACCGCGATGAGCCCGGCTGCGATAGCCAACCCGCCATGAACGAAGGACTCGCCGGCGACCGCCGTCCCTACGCTGAGCAAGTAAAGGACACCGACCACTCTGGCCTTGAAACTCGGCGACGCTTCTGCAATTCGTCCTGTAATAACCGCTGTGCTCATAATCGTGTCTCCTTGCGCGAGAAATGGAGGCCCCATCCGCCGGCGAATCAGATCGGTTCCCGATAGCGGCGCAACCGCACCGCTGCCGCCAGGAATATCGCGGCTACTACCAGTCCCACCCACACACTCGGGCTGCTCAGGAATCTCCCGGGAGCGAGTTGTGTCAGGGGAATGAAATGAGGGTCGATCGCGACGCCATTCTTGTCCTTCAGGTCGAACGCGACGGCAAAGAATCCCAACAACCGGTTGTGCAGCATCGAGCCCAAGAACGAAGTGTGGAACGCGATGTTTTCGGCGACGGCAAGCGCCAGCGGCGGTAACACGGCCCAAAGAAAAGTCGCGCGACGGGCCCAGCCGGAGACCAGCAGCAGCCAGCAATAGACGGGTGCATGCCAGAGCGCCACGACGATCAGACTGTAGAGCAGCACCAGTTCCATCTGGAACAATGGCAAGCGGTCCCACAGCGTCGAGGCCCCCCCACCGGTCACCGCTAGGATCGCGAGCGTCAGCAGTCGCATGGTCAGGTGCAGGGCAATGGTGACCGCGAAGACGATGAACGGCAGAATCAGCAGCGGTATGCTCGCCTTCGAGAGCACGGCCGTCAGATCCGAAACCGGCAGCGACTTCCAGAACAGGATGCTGCGATCGCGGCGTTCGCCGTACAGGGCGTCGAGACAGTAGAAGATCCCGACGATGAAGGCGATCAACATCAGCAGCATCGTGGCGTGGCTGTAGGGCATGGCGAGCTCGATGCGCTGATCTGCCGGCGCGAGGGTTGGCATTTCGCGCATGGTGTGCGGCATCCAGAACTCACGCATGCCGTGCGGCATCCAAGTCAGGCTGATCAGGTAGCCAAACAGATACACGGTGGCGAAAACCACAGGCGCGATATAGAGCGAGCGGTTCTCCCACAATTCGCGTCGCACCGACCAGTACATGGGCCGGGTCTCCGCCATGGCCGCGGGCGTGACTACCGCTGAGGCGATGGGGGATTCGGGCACGGCGTTCGATTGCGTGTTCATCGGGCCACTCCTTGTGACGGGCTGGCCTTATCGCCTGGTTTATCTCCCAACATAGCCACGAACAGGTCGGCAATGCTGGGGGTTCGTACTTCGCCAAGCGGGGCAAGTTGCTGGCGATCGACGCGGTCGAACAGCAGGGTGCTGCGACCGAGCACCTGGCGTTCGTACATCGGCTTGAGCGCCCGAGCGGCGGCAATTTTCTCAGGATTCACCGTCACTTCCAGATAGCGCGACTCGAATTCCTCCATGCTGCAACTGAGCACAATGCGCCCGCGGTGGATGATCATGAGATCGGTGAGGACGTGCTGGACGTCTTCCACCTGATGGGTGGTCACAACGATGGTGCGGCTGCGGTCGTAGTAGTCGTTCAGCAGGGAATCGTAGAACTGCTTGCGATACAGGAGGTCCAGGCCCAGGGTCGGCTCGTCCAGCACCAGTAATTTTGCGTCAATGGCCATGACCAGAGCGAGGTGCAGCTGGGTCACCATGCCTTTCGACAATTCCCGGACCTTGCTGGCGTGAGGGATCGTAGTCTTGGCGAGAAACCCTTCCGCCTTGGCACGATCGAAGCGCGGATGCACGCCGGCGACGTAGTCGAGCGCCCGCGAAACCCGCAGCCAGCGCGGCAGCACGGCGACATCGGCAATGAAGGAGACATCGCGCATGAGCTGATCACGCTCGGTCCAGGGATTCCGTCCGAGCACCTTCAGTTCTCCGTGATAGAGGGTGAGGCCAAGAATGGCGTTGAGCGCGGTGCTCTTGCCGGCGCCGTTGGGGCCGATGATTCCAAGGATGCGGCCTTCTTCGACACGCAAATCGACGCCGTCGAGCGCGATGGTCGTGCCGAAGGTCTTGCGGAGGCCGCGTGCTTCGATGACTGTCATGGCTTCTTCTTCTCCTCATCAGCGTTCGACGTCTCCGGGCTTCGGGCAGCGTCGCCATTCAACAGTTCCTTCGCCGTCAGGCCGAGCCGTTGAATGGTGGCCGAGACTCTGGGCCACTCTTCGGCAAGAAACTTCTGGCGTTCGGCTTTCAGCAACAGATTGCGCGCGCCCGCGTTAATGAACATGCCGAGACCTCGCCTACTCTCAACCAACTGCTCGTCGACCAGTTGTTGATAGCCCTTCAGCACCGTGAGCGGATTGACCCGGTATTCGGCCGCGACATTGCGCACGGACGGCAGCGGATCGCCTTCCTTGAGCACGCCGTCGAGTATCATGGCGACGACGCGGTCGCGCAGCTGGCGGTAAATCGGCTGACTGTCGTTCCACTCACGATCCATCAGGTTCTCCACACATAGCCCTTACCCGAGATGCGGTCCCGTCAATTTTTCCGCTGCAAGTCGAAGTGCGCGTGGATCGGCTTATCCTTCATCATGAACGTCCAATCCTCGGTGTGATGGTTGGCGTCGATGATGGTGAACACCGAATGGTGCATGTGGTGCTCTGCGCTCCCGCTGATGTCTTTGAATTCGAACTCGACCGTCTTGCCGTCGGGCGACATCTGGCCGGTCATGCGCGGCCGGTTCCCCGCATCGCAGTAGTGAATCAGCGTGAGCTTGTCTCCGTCCACGTAAAGCATCGTCACCGGGTGGTCGTACTTGGTCGCATCCAACGGCGTTCCGGCTTCCTGCAACTCGTGCACGAGGGCGTTCCCCCTCGAGGTCACGCGCATCGAGACGTGGAGCGGCTTGCCGCCCGACATCTCCGGCATCTCCGTGACGGTGACCGGGCCTTCCCACTCTCCCGCCAGGCTTTTCATGGTTGCGAACGACTTCTGCGCCTCGGAGGGCACAGAAGCCACGGAGGACTGTTGCGGGTCAGGTTGGGCAAGAGGCTTTTGTACGTCGGACTGGGCAAAAGCCATAGCGCAGAGCGAGACCAGCACAACAGGCAAGGTAAAACGAAGGGATTTCATTGTTCCACTCTCCTTAAGAGTCCATTTCTGCTTTGCCCCCCTGGGCCCGGGGTGTGTACTCATTGGGGAGCGGTGAGCTCTAATGAACTACTTGTATGTTATCTACTGTTATAGTTAACTATAACACTAGAGCAAATGTCAAGAGGTTTTTTGCCTTCTTTTTCGAGTACCGTTTCGGACTCTGCATTGGGGATCGGATTTCGAGAAGGGGGGGCCGCGGAGGAGTGCGCCAGACTTTCACGAAGGGCAGTCGCGGTTGGGGCCAAGCCCGAAGGCGGAATGCGGGGCAGGGCTGAGGTTAAGGACCCCACCCAAAAGTTATAACAGTCCCAGATGATCGGGATACTTTGCCTGCAGGGTGTTTACCAGCAGCTCGAACTCGGGGAGTTCCCGTAGATTCCGGAGGCAAGGGTCTTTCAGAAAGAAGGGCCAGCAGGCGAATCCGGTGCTGACGCTGCGCTCAAGCCACGCGAAGGCCGTTTCCCGTTGCCCCGTGAGTGCGAGGGTAGAGGCGATCTGATAGTAGATGTGGTGCGCGTGTCCAAAGGATCTTGGATTCGAACAGGCCCGGGTCACGCAGTCGGTGGCACTTTCGCGGTTCCCCATCAGGGCGTGAAGGACGCCTTGTAAGCTCACGATCAGCGGCTCGTCGGGCAACAAGCGCAATCCTTCCTCGATAAGGCGGCGGGCTTCCTCCCAATCCGCTGTCATCATGGCAGGCTGCGGAGCAAAATAGATCGCGTACTTGCTGCCGGGGTTCTCGGCGCGCCAGAGTTGAATCTGCTGGCGCGCGAGGTTGTGTTCCTGACTCCAAACATAGACCTGAACCACGCTCGGGCTCACCGACTTTCGGGGATGAAACGGCCGGGCTCGCTCGAACATCTCGCGCGCGTGTTCGAGCAGCCCGATATGCGCCAGGATGGTGCCGAGCCGGTTGTAGGCATGGGGCAGGTTTGCCTGCAGTGCGAGCGCGCGCTTGAGGCCGGCGATCGCTTCGAGATGCTGAAAGTTCTTCGACGGTCCCCACAACAAAAAAGCCCTGGCCACGTGTCCTTCGGGAAGGTTCGGATCGACTTCGAGTGCACGCCGGCAATGAAATTCGGCTTTCTCCAGCCACACGCTAGCCGGGTCGAATTCGAAATGGCGAGTTGCGCATGCAAACGAAAGCGTCGCGTGCGCGAGGGCGAAACCGGGATCTCGGGTCACGGCGTTGGTCAGATGAGCGCTGGCCTTGTCCATCAGCGAGGCGTCGCCCGAGGCGGTGATCCGGTAACCCCGCATGAATTCCGCATACGCCAGAGGGTCCCGGCTGTACCGCGGACGATGGCTGCCCGTCACCGGACCCGGCGTCCGGTTGAGGGAGTTGGCAATCTGCCGGGCAATTTCGTTCTCGATAGCCGCTAGACGATTCAGGTCGAGGTCGACCTTCCTGGACATGCAGGGGCTCTCGCGATAAGCGTCAAATATCTCCAGCGAGAGACGCCATTGTCCTTTCGAGATCTGAATGGCGCCGTGAACCACGAAGCGCACACTCAGGAGCGCGGCTATTTGCGAAGGGGATGCCCCCGGCGGCAGGTTCAGCACCGCCGAGGTGGGCAGCACGTCTACGTCCTGCAGGTTGCCCAGACGCGAGACCAGAGCATCGGCGATGCCGAGGCTCAGACCCTGATCGTCGTCCGCCTTGCCCAGCGCCAACAGCGGCAGCACGGCGATGGAGGAGCGTTCGCGCCGGTTCCCCTGCGGGAGCAGACGGTCTGAGTGTGGTTGAAGATCCGTAGTCGGGAACTTGGCGTCGATCACTCGCACCGGACCGATGAAGCGGTAGCCTTTGCCGATGATGGTTTCGACGAAATGCGGCTTAAGAGGATTATCTCCAAGGGCCGTGCGCAGCTTACGTACGATGTTGTTGACATTCTTCTCGGTATCGATGAACAGGTCCGAGCGCCAGAGTCTTTTGATGATTTCCTCGCGCGAGACCATCTGTTCGCGCCGCTCCAGCAGGAAAATCAGCAATTCCATGGGTTTTTTTTCCAGCTTCACCCGCTGTCCAAAGCGGCGGAGTTCGTAGCGCCCCAAGTCCAGTTCCACTTCTCCAGCAATCCGTTTTGTGTTCCGCATAGCGCTCCCCGACATAAGGATTGTCCACTAAATATTCAACGACTTGCGGCGATATACGAAAGATATCCAAAGGCTATCTCGCGTGCATTGTAAAACGCGGGGTGCCCGGCGATGATGCTTCCCGGCAAGAGCCATGAGAAAAGGAGAGGACTTGATGAAGCGAAAGTTGATGCTGACCTTTTTCGTCGTAGGACTGTTGTGCTGTGCGGGCAAACTCCTCACCACGTCCGCGCACCCGGCCGCTCACGATACCAACGCCTACTCACCATCGGCCATTCCCTGGGGTCCGCCCCCGCCTTTCATCGCTCCGGGCGCGCAACTGGCGGTGCTTGAAGGCAACCCGGCCGGCTCGACCGGCGATTACACGGTGCGCCTGAAGATGCCGGATGGATACCGAATCGCGCCCCATTGGCATCCGCTGCGGGAAAACGTCACCGTGGTCTCGGGCAATTTCAAGGTTGGGATGGGAGACACGTTTGACAAAGACAAAATGGCAACGTTCCCCGCCGGGAGCTTCGCGTTTCTCGATCCCGACATGCACCACTACGCCATGGCGTCAGGTGAAGTCGTGGTGCAAGTCCACGGAGCGGCGCCCCTGCAATTCAACTACGTTCATCCCGAGGACGATCCGAGCAAGAAGTGATGTGCGCGCGATCGTTTGAAGGAAGAGCAGTCAAGGCGGGGCAAGGGTACGAATCCGAGGCGAAGATCTACGGCTCTACTCGTAGTGCAGCGCTTCGACCGGGTCCATCCGCGCCGCCTTGAGTGCGGGGAAGAAGCCCGAGATGATGCCGACCATCGACAGGATGATGAACGACACCATCATCACCGTGGCGGAGGCGTGCAGGAAGATGTCGCCTTCGTGGTTCGCCGTCTTGTACAGGTCGCCGTAAAGGGGCATGGGCGGGATGACCCAAGTGAGGAAGACGGCGACTCCCATCCCGATCAGGCCACCGGCGAAGGTGAGCACCAGGGCTTCGAGCAGAAACTGGACCAGGATGTGGCGCGGCCGGGCTCCGAGGGCCTTGCGCAGGCCGATCTCGCGGGTGCGCTCGGTCACCGAGACCAGCATGATGTTCATGACGCCCACGCCGCCGACCGCCAGGGTGATGGCACCGATGAATCCGAGCACGGCTTGCAAACCGATGGAAAAGGCGTTGACCATGGCCCGGTCTTCGATCGTGTCCCAGGTCGGCGTGGCTTTGTCGTCCTTGGGATCGAAGTGGTGGCGGCGCGCGATGACTTCGCGGACCGCGGCCAGGGCTTTCTTGTTCAGTTCGGCAGCCTGCGGCTGGACGACGATCATGTCGGGATCGCGGACCTGCTTCAGCTCGCGATACACCTGGAACGGAATGAACCCGTCTTCGTTGTCCGGGCCTTCGTACATCGAGTCCTGGATCTTGTTGCGCAGGACCCCGATCACCTCGAAGTCCTGCCCGCCCATGTTCACGTTCTGGCCGACAGGGGGCGCGCCCTGGAACGCTTTCCTGGCGGCGTTGTAGCCGAGGATCACGACGCGGCGATGGTCCACGAAGTCGCCTTCGTTGAAGTAGCGTCCATCCGCAAGCTCGAGTTTGCGCATCTGGCCGTAGGGTAATTCCACGCCGCGGGTCTGGATAGAAACCACGCGGGTGCCGATTTTGTAGCCGAAGCTGCTGCAGGATTCGGCGCTGACGGCACGCACCAGGGGAACTTCATCGCGCACGGCTTCCACATCTTCGTATTCGTAGGTGACCTTCTTGCCGGCGCGCTGTCCACCGGCCTGCAGGCTGGTTTGCCCGGGCCACATGACGATGACGTTGTTACCCATGTTCATGAAGGCGTGCAGGACGCTGCCGCCGAGGCCCTGACCGTAGGCCAGCAGGATGACGACCGAGGCCAGTCCCCACACGATGCCGAGCATGGTGAGCACCGAGCGCATGCGGTTTCGCATCAGCGCCTGCCAGCCTTGCGAGATGAGCTCTTTCAGGAACATGGTCGAGTCTGCGGACCTCAGCGCGGAAAGGCGCATTGTTCCGAGCGCTTACGGCGTGCCCGAAGGCATGCCCTGATGCAGGCCTGCTCAGTCGACGCGAATGTCGCCGGAGCCGGTGTGCACGCTGATTTCCGGGCCACCGCCGCGCACTTTCCCGCGAATGCTCTTGTGCGCGTCTTCAACGCGGCCCTGGATGGTGGTGGTCACAGGCTGTCCTATCACGATGCTTCCCGAGCTGGTCGAGAGATCCACGTCGAAGGCGACTTCCTGCGCCAACCGCAGGTCCGCATTCCCGGAGCCGGTCTTGATATTCCAACTGCTCGTGGGTTTGCCGTCCACACGTACGTCGCCGCTGCCAGCAGAGGCGCGCAGGCCGCCGTCAACGCCGCGAACCTCGATGTTGCCGGAACCGGTTTCAATGTGAACGTCGCCCTGGCCATGCTCTTCAACGTTGATGTCGCCACTGCCAGCGTGGGCTTCAATGGGACCGGCGGCCCCGCGCGCTTCTACGTTGCCCGAGCCGGTATGAACCCGCAGGTTGCCGGCCAGGTCGCGCAGTCGCACGTCCCCCGATCCGGTCTCGACTTCCACCCCGGCCTTCATGCCTTCCACCATTTGATCACCCGATCCGGACTTCGTTCGCACGCGGGTGTCGGAGGGGGCGGTGATCTCGTAGTCGATCGAGATGTTGTTGACGTTCACGTAGTCGATACGCACGCTGTTGCCGCTCTGGCTGATGGGCGGATTCTTCTCGATGGCCTCGACGTCGGCTTTGCGGCCGGCGTTAAACCAGTGGTCGCCGACGTGGATCTTGCCGATGACCGAGATGCTTCCCGCGGAGCCAGCGTGAACCGTGACGTTGCCGGAACGAGTCAGGACTTCAAGGTCGGCTCCTGCGCCGACCTGCAGGGCCTTTTCGAATCGGCCTTGCTCGGAAGCGACCGCCAGGGTGGTGACTAGCAGGAGACCGAGAGCAAGGGCAAAAGACTTCGCGAATACTTGACGCATGTGCATTCTCCTCGTGTTGTAGCGACGGGGCTTGCCCCGTCTCAAACGCGGCAAGCCGCGTCTCTACAAAGTTATTCGTAGCGCAGCGACTCGACCGGTGTCATGTCCGCCGCGCGTTGTGCCGGATACATCCCGGCGGTCAAAGTGATCACCGACAGCGTGACCAGCGAAACCACAATTGAAATCGTTGAAATGATCGGGTGCGGAACGAAGTCGGGCAAGGGCAGGGAAGACAGGGCAATGCACGCTCCCAGGCCAAAGGTCAGCCCCAGAACTCCGCTGGCGGCGGTCAACAGCGCCGATTCGGCGAAGAACTGCTTGAGGATGTCCTGCCGGGTTGCGCCGATGGCCTTGCGCACTCCTATTTCGCGGGTTCGCTCGGTTACGGACACGAGCATGATATTCATCACGCCGATACCGCCCAGGCCGAGCGTCACAATGGCCACGCACCCGAAGAAAATGGTAACTACATTGAAGATGCCCGCGACCATCTTGGCGCCCTCCATCGTGTCCCAGATAAAGAGGGCGTCTTTGTCTTTGGCTTCGAAGTGGTGCACGCGGCCCAGGGTACGGCGCACCTGCATGACGGCCTCGTCATGTGCTTCCGCATCGGCCACTTCGAATACGATGTCGTCGAGAAAGCCGCGCACAACGCCTTTCTTCTCGGGAGGCGGAAAGTCGCGCGCGACCGACGAGTAGGGCGCGAACAGGTAGTCGTTGTCGGGGCCATTGTAGTTGGAGTTCTGTTTCTTCTCCGCCAGCAGTCCGACCACGGTGTAGGGAACACTTTTGATCAGCAACGTCGAGCCCACCGCCGGCTGCCCGGGAAACAGCTGGCGCCGGGCGGCGAAACCCAGAATCACCACCCGGTTGGAGTCGCGTTCGTCGTCGTCGGTGAGCAGACGCCCTTCGTCGAGGATCAGTGAGCGAAAATCCTGGTACGACGGCCAGATGCCTACCACGCCGCGGCTCGCGGAATTGAACTGGCTGACCTCGGGGATCGTGCGCCGCATTTCCGGGCTCACGCTTTTGACCAGGTAACATTCGTCCCGGATGAGGCGCGCGTCGTCGATGACCAGGGTAATTTCCCGACCGGCCGCGAGCCCTCCGATCTGGGAACTGGTGCGGCCGCCCCAGACAATGACCAGGTCCTTGCCCAGGGTCTGCATGCGCCGCCTCTGGTCCGCGCTGAACCCGCGGCCCAGGCCCACCAACAGAATCACCGACGAGATCCCCCACACGATTCCAAACATGGTGAGGAAGATCCGCATCTTATGCGCCCGGAACGTCGCGATCGTCTGTCGGAAGATTTCGAACAGGCTCATAAAACGTCCCAGGTACGGTTACCGGCCTGCTGCGTATCGTTTAGACGGACGCACAGGGGCTTGGTTTCAGCCTTACATGACTATACGAAGGGGAGCGGGAAAAGGTTCATTCGGCGGGAGTTTCAGTTTCAAAACAGGACAGGGAGGGGCTGTTTCGGGTTTCGAGTTGTCCAGTGGCAGCTCCCATGGGACTGTCGCGGTCAGTCGGAAACTGGAAACCTGAAACACGAAATTGTAACTTTCACTCTCCGGAGTAGTCCGCCGCCTTGCCAATCGCGTGGGTGAGGGAATCCGCCAGTTCGCTCGGTACCGACAGCACGATCTGATTGCCTTGCGGGACCGCCGGGAGGGTCGCGATGATGTAAAAACGCCCTGCGCCGCCCTGTTGGATCTTCAGTTCAATGTTGCCGGTTGGGCTGGGCAGGGGAAAGGCTCTCTCGTAGCGCGCGCTGTCGTGGGTGTCTGCCATGGTGGTATGGAGATGAGAGGTGGGGGTGCGAAGTTGCACAAAAGGCAAAGGTTCCACCCACATGAAAAGGTTTGGGGGGGAGGCTACACATTGCAATGTGTAGAATAATGTGTAACCACTAAGGACAAACAGCATGCCGACCAATCTTGCCATCGACGACAGCCTGCTCGAGGAAGCCCAAAAGCTCGGCCATCACGGACCAAGAAGGAGACGGTGAACGCCGCGCTCGACGAATACATCAAGCGCAGAAAGCAGCAGGAAATCCTTTCGCTCTTTGGAAAAATCGATTACCACGACGACTACGACTACAAGCGTGAGCGCAAGTCGAAGCGCATGTGAATATCCTGGTGGACACATCGATATGGTTCTGGCGCTACGACGGAAAGTGGCGGACTTGAGCGCGCCCGAGAAGGTGTTGGTTGGTGCGGGAAATTTCGGAGTTGATCAACGAAGGCCGGGCCCGCATCCTGGCCGTGGTCCGTCAGGAGCTCTTGTCGGGTATCAAGACTACTGAACAGTTCGAGAAACTCCGTATCACGCTGCGCTCGTTTCCGGATGAGCCGCTCGATGCTGCAGATTACGAAGCGGCTGCCAGGGCGAGCAACGTATGCCGATCCAAGGGGATTACGGTTTCCGCAGTCGACGCCCTGATCTGTGCGGTAGGTACAACTCGTGACGGGTCGATCTTCACGACCGATCCAGACTTCAGGAACTATGCGACCTTCCTCCCGATCAGGCTCCACACCCCGCGCAAATAGCTCGCGTTTGTCGCAACGAGCGCACCTGAATGGGTTCCGGGAGGATCTCTGGAACTTGGTTCGCTTCTACGAGGGCGGGCGAATGAGTGTGATGTTTCGCCAGCTACCGTCATGCCCGCCAACACTGTCTGGCCTCAAATAGCGGTTGTGCACGCGAAGGGTCTCAGAACAGCGGTCCCACTCCGCGTGCACCACCCGCCTCCTCGGTTAAGGAAAATGAAACTACTGTCGCTCCGCTCGGAAGAAGTAGTAGTCCGCCGTGTACGGCACGAGTTCAGTCTGACCCACCGTGCAGGTGCTAGTGGGAACAGCTCCGCCATTGGTGTTTAAGCGTTGGATGAAGGTGGCCTTGGCCAGGAGGTTACCGCCGGTGGGCCCCTTCGCATTCCCGACTGACTGCAACAAGAGGCATTGAATCGAGCCGGCATTCGGGCAGCTCGCGGGGTCGGAGCCAGCGTCGATCCCGTTCACCTTTACCATCCACACCCTGCTGCTATCAAGCGAACTCTGCCACGTCGCGTTGCCGCTGTGGGGGACCGTGACGCCCGCTTTGGGGTTGGCATTGATGCTCTGGAAGTGGGTGATGATCTGGAACTGCTCTCCGAAGACGTCCGAAAAGAGGGTGGCTTCGGGGCGAGCGGTGGGGCTCCAGGCAGTGCCGCCGGTGCTCGTCGGCAGGCAAGTGTAGCCTTGGGAACCGAAGGCGTGGCCGACCAGATAGGGAGAGTTTCCTACCGGTACTGCAATGGTGTCAGGAGTGGTCGGGGGCGTGACTTGTCCCGCGGCGTGAGTGACCGTGCCGAGTGCGCATGCAAGCGCGAGAGCGGCCGCAAACCGGCTCCGAATGCGCGCGGTCTTCTTTGCTAGCTGACTGAGATTCTGGTTCATTTGTTTAGTTCTCCAGTTCTTTTTGAATCACGGGTTACAAACGGTTGAGGTTAAGACACACAACTAGCTCGAAGGCTCTTTGCCGCACTCATTCGTACGAATCAAGATGGCCTTACTTCTTGAAGTTGTTAATGTCTGCTGTTGAACGGCTACTTATAAGGCGTAATCGGCCTCACTAGACAGGACGAGATCTCGGCGGAGTTTGCTTTTCTGCGGACGCCGAATTCTGCTTTGCATCGAATCCGATTCGGCGCCCGATTGCGTCGAGCGAGAAAATCCGGAACTTTGGAGAAGGTCGGGCGAGCGATGTCCTTCCGAGGTCACGGCACAATCGAAGGACGATTTATGGGTGCTGAGTGTTTATTGCCACACGGGCGCAACGCGACTTGGTTCAACCGCCAGAGGAGAAGGGGTGTGCGTCAGGTCGCGGTCGCGCATCGCGGAGTGGCAAACCATGCAGGATCGCTGGGTGTTGTTTCCTTCCCGCGAAACCAGCGCATAAGTCAGCCCATGCAACGACCAGGTAACAACCTTGTAGCCTTCGACCGTGGCGTAGTGGAAACTTACCTTTTTGAAGTCGGCCACGACTCCTCCTGAAGCGACGGCCACCGAATCCGGTGCCACGATCAGGCTGACAGCGGCCTTCGGCATCTGGGCCGTCGACACTTGGTACGCGATAAAGGCCGCGGTCTTGCCTCCTACCTGCAGCAGCCGCGCCCCCTCCAGACGGTTAGGCCGTTCCTCTCCTGGAGCCGCAGGGGACGCCGGCAAAGCCAGGGAAAACTGTGCCTTCGCTTTAAACCATGAATTGAGCGCCTGCTGCGAGTCGGTGCGAACGTCGAGCGCCAGATCGCCCTGGGCGTGCTGCCGGTGCGTACGCACGGCGAATTCAGCAAACTGCGGCCCCGCGAGTGGTCGCGGAGTAGCGGGCGGCCTCGTGGCTAACCCTGCGATCATGATCACCAGGGCTAACGCTGGTGCAAGCACCTTCCAGTGCATGAACTGGCGCCAGACCGGCGAGGGCAAAACGCCGGATGGGATTAATTCTCGCTCGGCTTTTACCTTAGGCCGCGACGGGGCCTTCAGTTCCGCCAGCAGTTTTTCTTCCTCGGGAGTGGGTTCGCCGTCCACCGACGTAGCCGCGCGAAGCAAGGGGCCGCAGTGGTCGCAGAGCGCGGCGTGCTGGATGAGTTGGGTTGCCTTCGACTCCGGCCACTGTCCCGCAGCGACTTCGTGCCAGTCGATGTCTTGATCTTGTGGGCAGTCAGGCCCCCGCGGTGCTGCTTTCGATACCACCCCATTCGGGAGCCAGTTCACCAGGCGCTGGTATTCCCACACTTTCCTGCTGCACGCTGCGCAAGCCTCCACATGACGCTCTGCATCGCGAACGGTATCCGGAGAAAACCTACGCAGCTCACCCCCACTCATCGACGAGGGCACGAGAGCGTCAAGTTCTTTGATATCGATATGTTTATCGAATGGACGTCCCATAGCCTGGAGCCCCATACAAACCAATTACGAGTTCTCGGGGGATTTTGCTTTCGGCTCGATCCTCATGGCTACTCAAATCCGAACCAGCCCCAACGATCTGCTCGCGAATACCGTGCTTTAGCCGCTCAATGACGCTTCCAACTCCCTTGGTACTCAGTCCGATGGTTGGCAGAGACGCAATTTCCTTGGTGCTCATTCCTTGCCGGAAGTAGAGCCAGAAAATCATGCGGTCGCGCTGCCGGTCGGGGCCGGTCAAGCAGTGCTTCAGGTGTTCATCGATCTCGTTCAAAAAGACGCCGAAAGCGATTTTTTCCTCGCTCCCATGAACCTCTTTCCCCGCTTCGGGGTCGACGTCGCTGGTGGAAACATGAGCGTTGTCACCCCCGGAGGACTGGCTGCGGCCATGCTTGAAATAGTCGTGCGTGGCATTGGCGGCCGTTTTCTTCAGGTATCCCAAAATAGCCTCGGGATGCTGGATGGCAAACTCCCGCAGAAGTCTGCAGCCGTCTTCCCAGAGCTTGAGATAGGTTATCTGGACCAGATCTTCCACCAACGACCGCGAAGGCTCTCCCCACAGAGAGGCCGTGCGCATGATGGTGAGGCTGATGGGCCTGCCGACCCGCGATACGAACTCCTCCCATGCCGCGTCATCGCAAGGTCCGGCGCAGAGGCACACCAAGTCTTTGAGAGACAGAGACGAATATCGCGTCGGTCTGGAGGTGTGCGCCATCGTTAAGTTGTTTCGAATCGGAGCGGTGGTCAGCCGGTACTGGCCATGACACCGCTTGCAAGATATCTTGTTGTACCGCGCCTGACGCAATGACCGTACGGCCGGCCCGTGAAGTCTGTCTTCAGCACGTTTGAGGGGTTTGATTCAACGCAGACGGAACCGATGCGCGAATCCTGTCACTTATTTGTCAAAAGATGTTTGCAACTGTGAAGAGGCAGGTCTGGAGAGATCGTCGGATTCAATGCGATTTTCGCTTGGAGTCGGGCCCAGAGGCCATAGCTCCCCAAAAACAGAAAGGGCGCGGACCGAAGTCCACGCCCCCCCGGTTGACTCCTCGGGCGGAGGCTATCAACCGAACTCTTACTGCAACACCACCTGGTCGCCTTCTTTCAGGCCGCTGAGCAGTTCGGTCTTGGCACCATTCGAGATGCCGATGTTGACCGCCACCTTGCGCTTGCCTTCTTTACCCTTCTCGTCCGGGATCTCGACCGACGCTTTCTTGTCCTTGTCGTAGAGGATCGAGCCTTCCGGAATCTGCAGCACGTTCTTGTGCTCTTCCAGGATGATTTCGGCATTGGCCGTCATGGCCGCCTTCAATTCGCCGCCCGGATTGTTGATCGAAACCCGCACTTCGAAGGTCGTGACGTTATCTTTCTCCACGCCCATTGGGGAGATCTTCGTCACCTTGCCGTTAAAGGTCTTGTCCTTGAACGACTCCACCTTGATTCGCGCTGGCTGGGCCATGTAGACCTTGCCGATGTCGCTCTCGTCGACCTTGCCCTTGACGTAGACTTCGCTGGTGTCACCCAAGGTCATGACCAGAGTGGCCGAGGATCCCAGGACCAGAATCGAACTCACCGCATCGCCAACTTCCACATCGCGGGAAAGAATGATTCCGTCGATCGGTGATGTGATGGTGGTGTAGCCGAGCTGTTCTTCGAGCTGCTGCAGGTTGGCATGATCCTGCATCACCTGGGCTTGCGCCTGGCCGATCTTGGCCTTCAGAACCAGCAACTGCGCCTTGGCAACGTTTTGTTTGTTCAGCGCCAGTTCGTAGTTCTTCTGCGCGTCGTCGAGTGCGGAGGCCGAAACCACGCCTTCTTTCGCCATCCCCTGGGCGCGGTCGTAGGCGCGCTTCAGCATGGGTACGTCCACGCCTTCCGCGTCCACTTTCGCCCGCTCCAGGTCCGCCTCAGTTCCTTTTGCGCTGGCCTGGGACGCTTCCAACTGCGCCTTGGCCTGCGCGACACGGGCTTCGATCTCTTCCTTGTCGAGTTCGGCCAGCAATTGGCCCTTCTTCACCCGATCACCGGCGTCGACGTACAACTTCTTCACGATGCCGCTGGCCTTCGCCTTGATTTCCACCTTGGTAATGGGTTCCACCTTGCCGGTGGCCACGACGCTCTTGGCGAGGTCGCCCTTTTCCACTTTGGCCAGCTTCGAGGGATCGATCTTGGTCCCCCCGCGCGTCGCGGCAATCACCGCTCCGGCCAACACCAGGACGCCGAACACACCGGCGCAGATATAGATGATCCGTCTACGCCGCTTCTTATTTTTGCCGCTGCCATTACCGTTGCCGTTCACGTCGTGCCTCCTGCTGCTAACAAAGGTGAACCTTGGTGGATGACCTACAGTTGATCTTACGGAGCCGCCGTGTGTTTTGTTCCCGGTGGTCGTTCAGATTCCAAAACTTCCGCCTGGGTTTTCCCCGAATGGATATCAACAAAACAACCCCACTTAGTTAGACCCCACCGCCAAAGAAAAGAAAGCAAGCTAGTTGCGGATTTTCATGCCCTCGCCAGGTCTCTAAACCCGCCGAGGTAAGAGAAGTTCTTTGGAAGGCTGCAACCCGCTCGCCCGGAGCTCAAGGCTCATAGCTCGCAGCTTCTTTAGCCGTTTGGAATGTTAGAATTACCCTTCCATGCTAGCTTTTGTGCTGCTCCGGGTGCTCTTGATCCTGCTTCTGGTGGCAGCCAACGCATTCTTCGCTGCAGCCGAATTCTCCCTGGTGAGCGTGCGCGACACTCGTATCCAGCAACTCATCGAGGCCGGACGCATCGGCGCGCGTACCGTGCAGCGCCTCCATCAGAATCTCGACGAGGTCGTCAACGGCGTCCAGTTAGGTATCACTCTTACCAGTCTCACCCTAGGCTGGGTAGGCGAGCCCACGCTCGCCCACATCACCGAGCCGATGCTCGGCCGGGTGCCGCACGCACCCATTTACTCCCACACCATCGCTATCGTCCTGACCTTCACCCTGATCACCTACCTGCACGTGATCCTCGGCGAACTGGTCCCCAAGACCCTGGCCCTGCAGCAGGCCGAGCGTGTTGCTCTCGCAGTCGCCGCCCCGATGGACGTGTTTCTGACGGTTATGAAGCCCTTCCTCTACGTGATGCGCAAATCCGGAGGCTTCGTGCTGCGACTGTTCGGCTCGCGCGAAATGCGTCGTCGCGGGGCGATCCATTCCCCTGACGAGCTCAAGCTGATCGTGACCGCCAGTCGCCAGGTGGGCCAGATCCCCGAGTTCCAGGAAGCCATGATTCACAATGCCCTGGAACTCGACAGCATCACCGTCCGCGAAGTCATGGTGCCCCGGCCCGACATCTTTTCTGTCCCCGCCGACCTTACTCTGGACGAAGCCCTCGCCCGCGTGGTCGAAGAACAGCACTCCCGAATTCCCGTGTATGACCCGCAACGCGGCCGCGAACATATCATCGGCGTGCTCTATGCCAAGGACCTCATGCGTTGGATGCGCTTGCGCTTCACGCTGAGTCCGAACCAGGCGATCACGTCGCGCATTGCCAAGATGCAGGTCAGCCAGATCATGCGCAACGTCCTGGTCGTCCCGGAAACCAAAGCGTTGACCGACTTGCTCGCCGAGTTCAAGGAGCGCAAGCGTCACTTGGCCGTGGTCGTCGACGAGTTCGGCTCTACCGCCGGCGTGATCACGGTGGAAGACGTGCTGGAGCAACTGGTCGGCGAAATCGAGGACGAGTTCGACATTCAGCCCGTGCCCCAACCCACCCTGGACGAAGACACTGCGTTAACCCTGGAAGGTTCGGTCAACATCCGCGACTTGGAGTCGCAATACCAGCTGATCCTCCCGCGTGATGCCGGTTTTGAAACCCTGGCGGGATTCGTGCTGGCACGCCTGCAAAAGATTCCGCAAGTCGGCGACTCATTCGAATTCGAAGGCCGCCGGTATACCGTGGATGAGATGGAAGCCCACCGCATCGCCAAAGTGAAGATCGAAAATCTGGAACCGGCCCCGCTGGAGCAGGCGGGGGACTGAGAATCGTCGAACCATTCGCAGGTGCTGGATCGACGCAGCCAACAATAACCCCTCCCCACCGCGCTGAGCGACACAGAGAGTGGCCGTGTTCACGACCTAACCGGCCGCGGCCTCCGGCCCTTGGTAACCGCGGCGTCCAATCGTGCCGCGACGGCGGCGAATTCGGGAGTAGGTCCATTCCAGCGTAACTGGTCGACGTTGTCGAACAGCGCGATGTCGGTCCGAAGCGTGGCGAGGGTCCGAAAAAGCAGCGCGCGCTCCCGTTCCCGCGAGAGAGTGTCCGCCAGGGCGCTCGCGTTGGTGGCATTCACGTGCCACTCGCGACTGTCCAAAGGAATCGATTCAATGTGAAGAAACTTGGCCAGGACTGCAGCCGACGACTTCGCACCCCAGCCTTTCAGGCCCGGATAACCATCGGCCGAATCGCCCACCAGCGCCAGATAGTCGGGGATCGACGCTGGCAAAACGCCGAACTTCTGCACCACCCCAGCCTCGTCGATGGTGGTCTGGGTCCGACGGTTCAGTTGGACGATGCGGGTCCCGCTCACGCATTGCGCAAGGTCTTTGTCCGGCGTGCAGATGATCACCCGTTCGACTCGCGCGTCGCGAGCAGCTGCGGTTGCCCCGGCAGCGAGCGCATCATCCGCCTCAAATTCCACCATCGGCCAGACCACAATCCCCGCCGATGCGAGCACCTCCTCTAGGCATGGGAATTGCGCCCACAGGTCGGGTTCGGTGCCTTCGCCGGTCTTGTAACCTGGCCACAGCTCGTTGCGAAAAGATTCGATGACGTGATCGGTTGCCACGGCAACGTGCGTTGCGCCGCCTTTCATCATACCCAGCACCGATGCGAGTACACCCCGGACGGCGGCGACCTCGCGCCCATCGGCATCGCGCGCCGACGGCAGCGCATAGTAGTGCCGGAACAGTTCGTAGGTCCCGTCAACCAGATGGACGTCCAAAGCGCAAGCTCCGACACAACCCTATAGGACTCAACTGCGAGCCCGCAAGCCAGCCACATTTGCCCCAGCGCGGGCCCGGGCTTGCCGCAACCGCCAATTTTCAAAGACAAGTGCTAAGCTACCCAACGACCAAAATGACCCCTCCCGAGGCCAAACCATGAAGACATGCCTGCTGGCTCTCGTAGTCGTGGTACTCCCCTTCTGGGCAGTTCCGTGGACTGCCGCCCAGGCTCAACCCTCGTCTGCCGTTTCCACCCAGCAACAGTCGGCATCTGCCAGTTCCCCGGCAGGGCCCGCCGCGGCCTCGCCGTCGAGCCCGAAAATCACCGCCTACGCGCTTCCTCCCGACCTTTACCAGAAAGCGCACCGCCGCAACCGCATTCATTTCCACCTGGCTTTGATCGCTGTCGTTTATGGAATCGTGGTGCTGTGGCTGATCCTGCGCTGGAGACTCGCGCCCAAGTACCGCGATTGGAGCGAGCGCGTCGCCTCCAACAGCTTCCTGCAGAGCGTGGTGTACTCACCTTTGCTATTGTTGACGATGGCAATCCTCACGCTGCCCCTGGACCTCTACGGCGAATCGGTCGAGAAGCAGTACGGCATTTCCGTGCAGGGATGGGGTTCGTGGAGTTGGGACTGGGCCAAGGGCCAGCTGATCTCGTTCGTCATCGGAATCATTCTGATCTGGCTGCTTTACTTTGTCATCCGCCGGAGCGCGCGCCGCTGGTGGTTTTACTTCTGGCTGATCTCGTTGCCCATCATGGTGTTTCTCATTTTCCTGCAGCCGTTGGTCATCGACCCGATGTTTCACAAGTTTGAGCCCTTGCAGCAGAAAGATCCCGCACTCACCGCGAGCCTTGAGCAAATGGTGCAGCGGGCTGGAAAGGACATTCCCCCGGAGCGCATGTTCTGGATGGGTGCCGGCGAAAAGACCACCAGCCTGAACGCCTATGTGACTGGTGTCGGGTCGTCAAAACGCATCGTGGTGTGGGACAACACGATCGCCAAGATGAACACGCAGCAAATCGTTTACGTGGCCGGCCATGAGATGGGACATTACGTGCTGTACCACATCCCCAAAGGGCTTAGTTTCTTCGCGGTGCTCCTATTCATCGCTTTCTATCTGGGCTATCGCACTATCGGCTGGTGTCTGGCGCGGTGGGGCGGTGGTTGGGGGATTCGCGGACTCGAGGACTGGGCATCTCTGCCGGTGCTGTTGCTGTTGGGGTCAGTGTTTTCTTTCGTGGTGAGCCCGATTGGGTCTGCCTTCAGCCGCGCCCTGGAGCATCAGGCCGACCAGTACGGAATGGAGGTGACCCATGGACTGACGCCTGATTCCGGCCAGGTCGCCGCCCAGGCATTCCAGATTCTTGGGGAAGTGGGCCTATCCGATCCCAAGCCCAACCCCGTAAATGTTTTCCTGTTCTACGATCATCCCCCGATCACCGACCGGGTTCAGTTTTGCCTGACGTATGATCCGTGGGCCAACGGCGGGCAGGGAGAGTTCGTAAAATGACCGCGTCAAGCACGCCGGGCGATCAACGACGAATAGCCGACGACCGACGACGGACGACCGACGACGCCTCCTCCAGTCAATGATGCTCCACTACCTCTCCCGCCGCGTGCTCTATACCCTGCCGGTGCTCTGGCTCGTGGTGTCGCTCGTCTTCCTTCTGATTCACATGGTCCCCGGCGACCCCATCGCACAAATGCTTGGGGAGGGTGCGCCGGCTGCCGATCTCGATGCGGCGCGTCACGCCTACGGCCTCGACCTCCCGCTGGGCCAGCAATACCTTAACTATTGGAAAGGCGTGCTGCGCGGCGACCTCGGTACGTCGCTGCGCTACAACCAGAACGTGAGCCGACTGCTGGCGCAGCGCTACCCCTACACGCTGCAGCTGACGCTGGCCGCCCTGGTCGTGGCGAGTCTGCTGTCGGTTCCGGCCGGGGTGCACTCGGCCAGGCGACGCAACCAGTGGGACGACCGCGCCCTCAGCGTCGTCAGCCTATTCGGACTGTCGTTCCCCAACTTCGCGCTGGGCCCGATCCTTATCCTTCTATTCTCGATCAAGCTGGGATGGCTGCCCGTCTCCGGTTCGGGCACGTTGGCGAATCTGGTGCTACCTGCGATCACCATGGGTAGCGCGCTGGCCGCCATTCTGACCCGCATGGTGCGCACCTCGATGCTCGAAGAACTCAGCCAGGACTACGTCCGAACCGCCCGCGCCAAGGGCCTCCCCGAAACCACGGTCGTCTATCACCACGCGCTGCGCAACGCCCTGATCCCGGTGATCACCGTGCTCGGATTGCAGTTCGGCGCACTGTTGGCCGGCGCAATCGTGACTGAGAAGATTTTCTCCTGGCCGGGCATCGGTCGCTTGACCATCGACGCCATCTCGAACCGCGACTATGCCGTCGTGCAAGGCTGCATCCTGGCGATCGGGTTGACTTACGTGGCGGTGAATTTCATGACGGATCTGGTGTACTCGGTAGTGAATCCGAGGATTCGGCAATAACATGGACGTCTTTGGGGGTGGCAGCTTCGTCACTCCCGAGGTCTCCGCTTATGACATCTCTCAACGAGCCAGCAACATTTCTTGGCGTGCTGAATACACTGATTGCCGCTGCGGCAGCTATTGCTGGAGTGGGAATCGGTGGTTGGTTCTCCTCTCGAAATAGTAAACGCGAAAGACGACAGAGGGTCGTGCAGCAAAAGCCTCAGGAGTTCTGCGGGCCTCTCCTTGCGATCCGGAATCGAATCAAAGCCAAGTCAGAACTCAGGTTGAAAATCTCTCAATTTGCTGGAGAACAGTGGCCCAAGCGAGTGCATGGTGTCGAACCCGAATCGCTCCCACAAAACCAGAGGGAGCGGTGGCCCAAGTTCGAACGCATCGAGTACGAAAAGAAACGGCTCAGAGACGAGACGCTGCCGTCGTTCGAAGAAATGATCACCATATTCACCTCACGAATACACCTGGCTGACGCCTCCACTCGTGCCTATTTGGCAGAGCTGATCGATTTCCCAGAAGTTTGGGATCGTTGGCTGGACGAGTCTCTGCCGAAAGAAATCCTGGCGCGGCTTGACCACAGCGAGAGACGTCTGTTTCCGTTCTACGAGGACTTGGGAAAAGCACGTTCAAAAATTGCAGGAAGAAATCACCGTTCTATAGTCGGGTTGCTTACAGCATGTCCACACTCACCATCTCGCTCCCCCGCGTAGCCCGCCACAACCCGTTGGCCGCGGTCGGCGTCGTGCTCGTGATCGTCTTCATCCTCTGCGCGATCTTTGCCCCCTGGCTCGCGCCCTACGACCCCGCACGGATCAACCTGCCAACGCGCCTCGAGGCCCCCAGCGCCGCCCACTGGTGTGGCACCGACGAACTCGGCCGCGACATCTTCTCGCGCCTGATCTACGGCGCGCGCATCTCGATGCTGGTGGGCAGCTCGGTGGTCGCGATGAGCCTGACCCTCGGCCTCGTCATCGGGTCGATCGCCGGCTACTACGGCGGACGCATCGACCGCTTCGTCAACGTCGTCTTGATGAATGCCTTTCTTTCGTTCCCCGGCATTCTGCTGGCGATCGCCTTCGTCGCCTTCCGTGGCCCCGGTATCTTCAACCTGGTGCTGGCCCTCTCGCTCGGAGGTTGGGTCGGCTACGCCCGTCTTGTGCGTGCCCAGGTCCTCGCCACCCGCGAAAAAGAATTTGTAGAAGCCGCCCGCGCGCTCGGCGCGACTGACCTGCGCGTGATCGTCCGCCACATCCTGCCCAATATCATCCAGCCCGTTATCGTGCAGGCAGCCATCGGCATGGCCGGGGCGATTCTCGCCGAAGCTACGATGAGTTTTCTGGGACTCGGCGTCCCGCCACCCGCGGCCAGTTGGGGATCCATGCTCAACGACGCCCGCGCGCACCTGTTCGACGCCGCGCATCTGGTATTGTTCCCCGCCGCCACCGTGATGCTGGCCGTGCTGTCGTTCAATTTTATTGGCGATGCCCTGCGGGACCTGCTCGATCCTCGCTCCCGCCTTGAGGCTGGACTGTAGATGCTCCCTCGGCCTGCTTGGGAGGTCGGGCTGCGGGCTCCAGACCGCGAACGCCCGCAAGGCGCCTCAAATCGGAAGGGCAGACCACGCTTGCATCGCCCTCCGGCCCTGCTATCTTAGAAGTCGCAATTTGCGCCCCGATGGTGCAGGTCGGGGGTATGTCTCAATGCCGAAGCCTCAGTCCGATCTCGTTGTGCGCGTGGAATCCCGTATTCTGGTGGTCCGGAAGCAGAAGGTCATCCTGGATTCGGATCTGGCCGAGCTCTACGGAGTTAGCGTAAAACGCCTTAACCAGCAGGTCAAGCGCAATCAGGAGCGTTTCCCGGCCGATTTCGTGTTCCAGTTGACCCCTAAAGAGCACGAAATCTTGAGGTTGCAATTTGCAACCTCAAAAGACAGCCATGGCGGCCGCCGCTATCCGCCTTACGCCTTTACCGAGCACGGTGCCATCATGGCGGCCACCGTGCTGAACTCCGAGCGTGCCGTCGAGATGAGCGTTTTCGTGGTCCGCGCCTTTGTCCGCCTGCGCGAGATGCTCTCCACCAACCACGAACTGGCAGCCAAAATCGACGAGTTGGAACGCCGCCTGGACACCCACGACGCTTCGATCCAGGACCTGCTCGAAGCGATCAGAGAACTGATGCTCCCCGAACCGGCCACCGGTGGCAAGATCGGATTCCAGCTGCCGCCAGGGGCGAAGGCGGGCTAGCTAGTTCGCCTGCAGGCAGCGGGAACAGCTGCCTCGAACAGCGGGCAAAACGAGCCGCACCGCGACCTTCACCCACCCTGCCCGTCCAGCACCGCCCGCAAGCGTCCGTATCCGGCCCGGCTCACCGGCAGGCGCACGCCATCCTGCAGGATCGCAACGTGGCTGTCCTTTCCGTACGGCTCTACTTTCGCAACGCGCTCCAGGTTCACGATGCAGGAGCGGTGAATGCGGAGGAAATTCTTCGGATCGAGTGCCGCTTCCACACTCGAAATCGTTTGCTGCTTCAGGTGCTTCTTGCCCTGTGATGCCAAAGCCACGTAGTCGTCCTGCGCCTCTACGTAATCGAGCTTGCTGACGGGAATGATGTGCACTCGCGTCCCGTCCTTTACGACCAGACGCTCCGCATAGTGACCCGGCTCGCGGGCTGAGGCCGCCAGCTCCGCCACGGCCGGAACCGGCTCTCCCAGCCGTTGTTTCGCCCGCGCCAGCGCCGCCTCGAACCGATCCGAGGCGACCGGCTTCAGCAGGTAGTCCACCGCATTCACGTCGAACGCTCGCAGCGCGTGCTGGTCGTAGGCGGTCACAAAAATCACCGCGATCTCAGCGCCAATCAACTCGAGCACTTCAAAACCGTCGAGCTTCGGCATCTGGATATCGAGAAACAGCAGGTCCGGCTTCTGTTCGGAGACCAGCTTCACCGCTTCAAACCCGTTGGCACATTCGCCGAGGATTTCAATCTCCGGGTGCGCCTTCAGCATTTCGCGGATCACCGCACGCGCCAGTTCCTCGTCGTCCACGACAATGGCGGTTAGCCGCGCTTGAGCTTCCGGACTCATGCCGCGCCCTCCGTCTTTTCGGCCGGCAAAGCGAGAGTCACGCGAAACCGTTCGCCTTCGGTCCGAACATCGAAGCGCGCCCGCTCGCCATAGCGTGCTGTCAGGCGCTGTCGCACGTTGGCCAGCCCCACCCCAGTTCCACGGCGCCGCGGCATTTCCGGATCGAAGTTGTTTTCTACTTCAATCACGAGTTCTCCCACCGCATCGTCCGGACCAGACACGTCCCCGCCTCGATTCTCGCCGTCACGCACCTCCAACCGGATCCACCCGCCTTCGGTTAAATTCGAAATCCCATGCGCCACGGCGTTTTCCACCAGCGGTTGCAGCAGCAACGGCGGCACCGCGTACTCCAGCGCTTCCGCCGCGATTTTCTCCTCCACCCTGAGCCGTGCTCCGAAGCGCACTTTCTCCACCGACAGAAAGGAGTGGACCAGGGCCAGTTCTTCGCGCAAGGGGATCACCGTTTTCTCGCCGAGCCCAAGAGTCTTGCGCAGAAAGTCCGCCAGGAGTATGCACATCTCGCGCGCCCGGCCCGCGTCGATGCTGGTCAGCGCGCTGATCGAGTTCAGGCTGTTAAAGAGAAAGTGCGGGTTCACCTGCGCCTTGAGCGCTTTCAACTCCGAGTCGCGGGCCAGCACGCGCGCCTCGATTACCCGCTTCTCGGCCTGCTGGGACTGCTCCACCGACAACAGCACATAGTGCATCGCGACGGCCAGCAGGTAGATCATCACGCCGCTGACGAACAGCAGTGGCAGTGCCTGCGAGAAATTCCGGCCGAGGCCGCGAAACACATCAAAGCTGGCCAGCAGGGTAGCCAGTCCCTTGCCAATTGCCACCCAGACCCCGCTGATAACCACCGCCGCCAGCAGGTGGGTCAACGCCAGTCGCTGAAAGGAGGAGTTTCCCAGCGGAGCCCCTCGGCATGAGTACCAGGCCGACAGGCACATGAAGGCGTATACCAGGCACAGCGGCAGGACCATCACCAGCGCCTGGCCGACACTGAGCCCGCCCGGCGAGGCCAGCAGGTACAGCAGGATGGCGGCCAGCGGGATCCACGCCGCCAAGTACATCCCCAGCCGCCGCAGATGCCCAAGGATTGGGTGCATGGGGCGTCAGTTCTTGACTTCAACCCCGCCAAATACGGCGACGCCCCGCACGTACAGGGTCTTGCTGGGAGCGGCGGGGTCGGGCTGAACATATTGCGACTTGTCATCGTACCCGCCGAACACGCCCATGCCCTGCACCACCACCTTCCAACTGGTGGGCACGCGGATCTCGCCGCCGCCGAAGACAGCATTCGCCTCGATATAGGCCTCGCTGCCTTCCATGTCCGCCCCGGTCAGGTCGACTTCGTAGCCGCCAAACACGGCAAAGAGCCTCGCTCCCCGGAAGTCTTTCGCGGTGACCTGCCGTTCGCCTCCGCCGAATACATAAAAGGAATTCCATTCCGGATCGACGGAGAATTTCGACCCGCACGGCTGCCCCGTGAGCGCGTGGGCGACCAGCATAACCCCCACTGCGATGATGATTGCCGGCCAAGCCTGGCTCCAGGTGATGTGCGTGATTCCCAGCGCGTTGGTTTGGAGAATGATCCCGGCGGCGATTAGGCACCCGCCGAACACCCGGTCCCCCGCGTCGTTCCCAGAAAGCAGCTTGATGAGCCCGACCACGATCAACACCATTGGCCAGAAATGCAGCGTCACCATGTGCGGGAGCACTCCGAGTTGGTTGAGCAGCAGGATGGCGCCAACGGTGATGATCACCACGCCGGCCACCATCGCCCCACCGCTACGCCTGGGTTCGAATTTCATGCGAAGTCTCCCTCGACTCTCCACCCTGCGCTGTGGCCTCGGGGACGAACCGCTCCGCCGGGTGCACCAACAGCAGAATCAGGCCGACGAGAATCAGCACCATGGGCCAGCCGTGGACCAGCGCGGTAATCGTGGGCACGTTGAGCCGCGCCGCCCAGGCGTCCAGTCTACTCTGCGCACTCGCCGTCGCTACCCCGGCCAGAACCGCCGCCGCCACTGTGTCATGGGTCCAGAACGGATATGGATTGTCGCTTGCCATGTTCTTACTCCTCTCATCCGTGTGCCAGTCCCTGCCTGGCTACAGGTCACTGATTGATGACAGGCCAAAGACTAGGGCAACGCGGCCGGTGGCGCCCTGGCTTTTCGGTGAATGACGGTCGGTTACCGGCGAGTAGAGGAAAGGCTCCGCCAACTCGACCGTCAAGAAGTGGCCGACGCCGGCCAGCACACTGACATTCCTGTTTGTTTCGTATTTTGTTCGCCACAAAGACCGGTTTTGTGATACACCACTAGGCCATGCGCAAAGCCGTCCTGCATCTCAAGAAATCCGATCCCGTGATGCGAGCCATCATCGAGCGCGTCGGCCCCTGCCGCATGGAGTTCGGCGAGCCCACCTTCCACAGTCTCGCCGAGGCGATCGTGTACCAGCAGCTCAACGGGAAGGCCGCAGTCACCATCTTCAAGCGTTTTGCCGACGCCGCCGGCGGCGATCCGGTCACTCCGGAAGCCATCCTGAGGCTGACCGAGCAACAGATGCGCGCGGTTGGCCTCTCCAAGCAGAAGTCGTCCTACATGCGCGACCTGGCGGAGAAGACCAAGGCGGGTCTGCTGGAGTTTGAGCGCCTGCCCGATCTGCCCGACGACGAGGTCATCGGGCACCTCACTCAGGTCAAAGGCATCGGCGTGTGGACCGCGCACATGTTCCTGATGTTCACCCTCCGCCGGCCCGACGTGCTGCCCACCGGCGACTACGGCCTGCGGGTTGCGATCAAGAAGCACTACCGCAAACGCAAGCTTCCCAAGCCGAAGGACATGGAGAAGATTGCGAAACCCTGGTCTCCCTATCGCTCGATCGCCTGCTGGTACCTGTGGCGGAGTCTGGATATCAAGACGGTATGACGACGATTTTCGATTGCCCTGTCTTCGACTGCTGATTGAAACTACGATGTTTCCGCTGTTCCCAATCGGCAATTGGCAATCGCTAATCGTCAATCGCCAATCGTCATTCCGCTGTGCTCCCCGCGTCCTGTGTGGTTAAATGACTTTGATGCCAGCCGAGCATAAGATCCGCGTTCTGGTAGCCAAGCCCGGTCTCGATGGCCACGATCGCGGCGCCAAGGTCATCGCCCGCGCCCTGCGCGATGCCGGCATGGAAGTCATCTACACCGGCCTGCGCCAGACGCCTGAGATGGTCGTTAACGCCGCCCTGCAAGAGGACGTGGATGTTATCGGCCTTTCAATCTTGTCCGGCGCGCACAACGTGATCGTCCCGCGCGTCACCGCCCTGCTCAAGCAGAACAGAATGGACGATGTGCTGCTGCTGGTCGGCGGCATCATCCCTGACCAGGACGTCGACGGCCTCAAGAAGTCCGGGGTGGCCGCAATTTTCCAGCCCGGCACTGCCATGGACGACATCGTGAAATTCATCCGCGAGCACGTGAAGCCGCACGGCGTGCCGGCGTGAAGAGCAGGTCTTGGGTGTTGAGTCTTAGGTCGTAGGCATCGGGTCCCAGGAAAACTCTCCGATCAACCATCCACTGTTTTCTCCCCGTGAGCGAAATATCCACATCCCGCCTCCGCGATGTTCTCGCCCACACCATCGGACCCACCCCGTGGTACTGGCAGACGTTTCCTGCCATCACATCCGCCGCGCGCCAGCGGCTAGACTGGACGCACCATGGCGACGAGGGCCCCACCGGCTATCTGGTCACCCTCGCGCTCGAACAGGAACCCGAGAAGCCGCGCCTCGCCCTCAACACCTATTGCCGTCCATTTTTTGTGGCGCCGTCGTATCTGGGTATCTGGTGTCCCGAGGGGCGTAGCCTGCGCTTCGCCTGTTTCGATCCCGATACGCTGAAGGACTTCGACATGGCCGAAATCGCCGGCTGGTTCAAGCAGTCCGCCGACCGCATCTACGCCCACACCGAGCCCGTCGCGGACTTCGAAGTCCCCCTCCACCTCGCCCCGGGCACCCACAAAATCGACGTCCCTCCAGAATTGGCCATGGTCGAAGAACTGATCGTGCCCACCAGCTACAAGGCGTTGTCGAACGATGATCCTGCCTTCGCGCTGTTCGTCTTCTACCTGCACGCCGGGTTAGTCGAGGTGCTGCCGCAGAAATGGTTCACCGCGGCGCAGTACCGTGTCGGCCAGCAGTGGATCACGCGCGCCGCGCGCGATCCCGAGTCCCATCGCGTGGTCGGCGAATGCTTCGGCGTCGGCACATTCCTTCTGGAAGAAGACGGCTGCCGCCTGGAGCGCTGGCTGGAGAAGAGCAGCCGCTAGGTCGATGGTCGCTAGTTGTCAGAGACCACCAACGGTCAGGGGTCCTTCATTGCCAGAGGTCATCAAATGTCAGGCGTCAGCCCATCGAGGGGTGTCATGCAAATAAGCGTTGTCAGCCCCAGCGGACCGAGGTGCTAGCCGAACGTAGTCGTGGAACCCCGCGCCCATGGGCGACATCCCCGGCGCTACAATCTTTTCTGCCCCAGCTCGATATCGGATAGAACCGTCACATCGCATGCAAACAGTCTTCAAGATTGATTCGACCGGCGACGTCACGGTGTTGAGTCTGCAATCCGCCGACACCACGAATCGTCTGACCCGCTCCTGCGTTGGCGCGCTGAGCGAAGCAGTGCGCGAGCTAGCTCGCAATCCTAGACCGCTCATTATTACCGGAAACACCCACTTCTTCTCCGCCGGTGCCGACCTTGCGGAAATCGCGGCGCTTACGGGCCCGTCCGCCTACGAATTCTCGAAGTTGGGCCAAGGCTTGATGAATGCCATCGAGAAATTCCCTGCGCAGGTCTATGCTGCCATCAGCGGATACTGCATGGGCGGCGGCCTCGACCTCGCCCTCGCGTGCCACCACCGCATCGCGTCTCCGAACGCAATCCTCGGTCATCGTGGAGCAGCCCTAGGGCTAATCACCGGCTGGGGCGGCACCCAGCGCTTATCGCGACTGGTCCGAAAAGCGTGCGCGCTCGAAATGTTGGTGACGGCTGAGAAAATCCACGCCAGCGAAGCCCTGCGGATTCGGTTAGTGGACGCTATCGTTGATGATCCCGTGGCGGCGGCGAAAGGTTTGCTATGAGCGCGGGGTCGGCGTCATCCCTGACCCCGGTCCTGTTGGTCCCCGTTGCCGTGTATTCCGTTTTTGTGCTGGCGCGAAAGTACCTCGCCATAAAGCCAACGCCACCGACTCCGAAGCACGAACTGCCGTTGGAACAGCTCAAGGAGCTTTCGAACGACGCAGTATGTGGTGGGAGCCGCCATGGTGTTGCTGATCGCTGCTGTGGGGGCGACAGGCTACCTCCTGCTGGCTCGCATCAACCGCTACTTGGCCCAAGCGGAAGGTCCGGCGCGCTTCGTCCTCCTTCCTTCGTCGGCGATCTGGGGATTTCTGCCGGGGTTTTCTTCCTTGGTTTTGGCCTGGGATCTCATGCTTTTTATCTGGTCACGACTGGGAGATGCGGAGAACGCGCAACAGTATGCCGAATGGACTTAGCGCAAGGCTGGCTTCGATTCTGGGCGACGGTTGCATTGGATGGCCCCCACCATCGTCTTGCCTACAGGTATCTTCACTGTTCTCGCCAGACCCATGCATACCACGTTGCACGAAGACGACATGCGAATCCGGCGGTACGCCAGCCTAGCGGCTCATCATTACCACTACTCCGACGCACGACGCCTTAACGTGATTAAGGGCATGCGCCTCCGGGACGGCACATTTAAGAATCGAGCTGCGATCGAAGTCGATTTCGCAGATGGACCTAGGTGGTCCTCGGCCGACAATCGCGACTTCAGTCATTTTGTCGATCCCGATTTGTTTGTCTTCCTGCAACCAAAGACAGGTTTGCCCATAGTTGAGACCGACACGAGAGAGGACTCTCCCAGGTAGTGCCCTCCGTGCCGGAGCCTGCCCTGAGCAAAGTCGTGGCGTCCATCGTAGATTCCCCCCCGCTAGATTCCCCCCCGATCGCCCCCCGTTTGCGCGCTTCCGCGCGCCTGATATACGGTAGTCTGTTTGCAGCGAACGACTCATGGCCGACCGTAACGAAGTCTCGCAGTCCACTGCCGCAACCAGCTTGCTGCCGACCAAGGCCGACCCCACCTCGGCGAAGTTTGAAGCTAACATGCGCTTCATGGCCGACCTGGTTTCGCAGGTGCGCAACGAGGAAGAGAAAATTCGCGAAGGCGGCGGCGCCAAGGCCATCGAGAGCCAGCACGCCAAGAAACGCCTGACCGCACGGGAACGTATCACTCTGCTGGTTGATCCAAAGTCATTTTTCGAGCTCGGCATTTACGCCGCGCACGGTATGTACGAAGAGTGGGGAGGTGCGCCCGCGGCCGGGGTCATCACCGGTCTCGCCCGCATCCACACCCGCCTCGTCATGATCATCGCGAACGATGCCACGGTAAAAGCGGGCGCATTTTTTCCGATGACCTCGAAGAAAGTCATTCGCGCCCAGAACATCGCCATCGAGAATCGCGTGCCCACCGTCTACCTGGTCGATTCCGCAGGCGTGTTCCTCCCTCTGCAGGAAGACGTCTTCCCCGACACCGACGATTTCGGCCGCGTCTTCCGCAACAACGCCGTGATGTCGGCGCAGGGCATACCGCAGATCGCGGCCATCATGGGCATGTGCGTGGCCGGCGGCGGCTACCTGCCCGTGATGTGTGATCACGTCCTGATGACCGACGGCAGCGGCCTCTTCCTTGCCGGTCCGGCGCTGGTACAGGCGGCGATCGGTCAGAAATATTCCGCGGAAGAACTCGGGGGCGCCGCCATGCATTCCGCCATCAGCGGAACCGTCGATTATCGCGAGCCCAACGACGAGGCCTGCATCGCACGCATCCGCTCGATCGTCGAAAAGTGGGGATACCGCCGGCAATCCCCCTGGGACCGCCGCAAGCCCGAAGAACCAGCACTGGCCGCCGAGGAGATTTATGGCATCTATGATTCCTCGCCCGCGCGTCCCTACGACATGAAGGAGATTCTCGGGCGCATCGTCGACGTCGGCCGCTTCGACGAATACAAAGCCGAATACGGCAAGACATTGATCTGCGGTTACGCTCGCATAGGCGGATTCGCCGTGGGCATCGTGGCCAATCAGAAACTGCATGCGCAGCAGACCGACCACGAAGGCCACAAACGGATGGAGTTCGGCGGCGTCATCTATACCGAGTCCGCCGAGAAGGCCGCCCGATTCATCATGGACTGCAACCAGAACCTGATCCCACTGGTTTTCTTTCATGACGTAAACGGATTTATGGTCGGCCGTGACGCCGAGTGGACCGGCATCATCAAAGCTGGTGCAAAGATGGTCAATGCTGTCTCAAACTCGGTGGTCCCGAAGATCACGGTGATTGTCGGGGGCTCCTTTGGCGCTGGCCACTACGCGATGTGCGGCAAAGCCTACGATCCGCGCTTTGTCTTCGCCTGGCCGACTGCAAAATATGCTGTGATGAGCGGCGACTCGGCCGCCGGAACTCTCGTTGAAATCAAAGTCAAGCAACTGGAGCGGGGCGACAAGAAACTAAGCGAAGAAGAGAGGAAAGAGTTGTACGAATCCGTAAAGAAGACTTACGACGAGCAGACCGACCCCCGCTACGGCGCCGCCCGCCTGTGGATCGACAAGATCATCGACCCGGTCGAGACTCGGGAAGCGATTGTGGTGGCACTCGAAGCCGCCGCCTTGAACCCCGACGTGCCGGAGTTCAAGGTGGGAGTGCTACAGACATGAACAACCGGGTGATCGGTCGATCGGATCATCGGGTGATGTGGGATCGCAGCGACGTTTGCCGATGATCTGATCTCTCGATGGCCAGATCACCCGATCAAACACACAAAATGAGCGAAGACGTTAAGCTGATCGAGTGTCCCCGCGATGCCTGGCAAGGCCTCCAGGGACAAATCCCTACCTACATCAAGATCGACTACCTGAAAGCCCTAATCAGCGCCGGGTTCAAGCACATCGATGCAGCCTCGTTTGTCTCGCCGAAGGCCGTTCCGCAAATGGCCGATTCGGACGAAGTCATGAAAGAACTCGATCCGCCCGACGACGTGGAGATCATAGGCATCGTGGTGAATGAAAAGGGCGCGGAACGTGCCATCCAGACCAACGCCGTGCGTACGTTGGGTTTTCCTTACTCGATCTCGCCGACCTTCCTGCAGAACAATCAACGCCAGACGCTTGAAGAAGCGATCGAAGAACTGGAGAAAGTCGGCAAACAGGCGGGCGATGCAGGGCTCGAGACCATCGTCTACATCTCGATGGCCTTCGGCAATCCTTACGGCGACCTGTGGGATATCGACGAGCTTGTGGAAGCGGTCGGGTTGCTCGAGTCCGAAGACATTCACACTATCTCGCTCGCTGACACGGTTGGCCTGGCCACGCCGACGCAGGTTCGCGAGGTTGTTTCTGCGGTGCTCGCGAAATACAACTATCTCGACATCGGCGTTCACCTGCACAGCCGTCCCGAGCACGCGATGGAAAAAGTGCTGAGCGCGTATGATGCGGGCTGCCGGCGGTTTGACGCTGCTATCGGGGGGCTTGGGGGATGTCCATTCGCGCAAGATGCGCTGGTGGGAAACATCCCAACCGAGACGGTTCTCGAAGCGCTCACTCAGCACGGCGTTGCGCCGCCCATCACCCGATCGCTGGATGCTCTTCTGAAAGCGACGGCTGGAATTCAAGCGAAGTTCTCGGGAACTTCGGCGGCGGACTGAAGTGGGCTCGGGGCTCTTAGAGCTGCGTGAGAGGAAAGTTGCACTGATTCGTCCGTCAATCCGACGTGGAAGATCTGAGCGAGGAGTGGTTCGCGGAAAGAATGTGATCAAGACAGAACTGGAAGGGCATCCGGGTCCTTCGCTGCGCTAGCATGACAAGGCTTAAAGGCTTAAGAGAGATGGCCCCACAAATGTCCCATTCGACCCTCCAACTCGCCTACGACGGACACGTTGCCACCATCACGCTGAACCGTCCTGACAAGCGCAACGCGATCAGCTACGAACTGATCGAAGACCTGCTCGCTGCGTTCGACGAGGTTGCGAATTCGAAGGCGTTGGTCCTGATCCTCACCGGCGCAGGCAAGGCGTTCTGCTCGGGCATGGACCTGGAAAACCTGAAAACCCTCATCGGCCGCTCGCCCGAGCAGAGTCTCAAAGACACCCAAACCATGGCGCGCCTGTTCCGTACGCTCTACGACTTCCCCAAGCCGACCATCGCCGCCGTAAACGGCGCCGCCATCGCCGGAGGCACAGGGCTCGCCACACTCTGCGATTTCACGCTCGCCGCCCCCGACGCCAAGTTCGGCTACACCGAAGTCCGCATCGGGTTCGTGCCCGCGATCGTGTCCACCTTCCTGCTGCGCCAGGCGGGAGAGAAAATCGCTCGTGACCTGTTACTCACAGGCCGATTGTTCGACGCCGAGGAAGCCCTCCGCATCGGCCTCATCACCGAGATCGTGCTGGCCGAGACCCTCCTGACGCGGGCCCGCGAGCTGGCCGCGCAGTTGATGCAGAACAGTCCGTCGTCACTGCGCTACACCAAGCGCCTCTTAAGCGATGCTGCACGCGCGCAACTCGACACACAGATCGATGCCGCTGTTCGCGAGAACTCCGCCATTCGGTCCACTGCGGACTTCCGCGAGGGCATCACATCGTTCCTCGAAAAGCGCAAACCAAAGTGGAGTTGCCAGGAATGAACGAGGCTCGCGCGAACCCGGTGAATCCCCCGAATCCCACGATGGTGGTCAACGAGAGCCGAATCCGCGTGCGTTACGCCGAGACTGACCGGATGGGTGTGGTCTATCATGCCAATCACTTCATCTGGTTTGAAGTTGGCCGCGTGGAGTTGTTTCGCCAGCTCGGCTTCTCGTACAAAGACATGGAGGAGCAGGACAACTGTTTCATCGCCGTGGTCGACGCGCGCTGCCGCTACAAGGCCCCGGCGCACTACGACGACGAAATCATCGTGAAGACCTGGCTCAAGAACATCCGTGAGTCGGTCATTCACTTCGGCTACGAATTGCTGCAGGTCGAGGACGGTTCCTTGATAGCAGAAGGCGAGACCACCCACATCGTAGCCGACGCCCAAATGCGCAAGACGGTGCTGCCGGAAAAGTATGTGAAGGCTTTCCGCGAGGCGACAGGACGATGAGGCGTTCGCAACTCGAAACTAGAAACTCGAAACTGAGAACCGAGAACTGACAACCGAGAACTGACAACCGAGAACCGCCCTTGAACGCCCTTCACATCAACGGAAACGATCTCACCCTCGAAGCGGTCCGCGAGATGGCTCTCGACCGCCGCCCTGTCCTGCTCGATCCCGATGCCCGTGAGCGCGTCAACGCGGCCCGCGCGGTCGTCGACACGCTAGTCGCCAACGACCAGGTCTCCTACGCTATCACCACCGGCGTCGGCAAGCTCAGCGACGTCCGCATCGCCGGCGACCAGATCCGCGAGCTTCAGATCAACCTGGTCCGGTCTCACGCGGTTGGGGTAGGTGAGCCGCTTTCGGTCGCTGAAACCCGCGCCATGATGCTGCTGCGCGCCAATTCTCTTTCCAAGGGATTCTCCGGCGTGCGCGGAGTCGTCATCGATACGATCTGCGAACTGCTCACTCGCGGGGTGACTCCCTGGGTGCCATCGCAGGGAAGTGTCGGCGCCTCCGGAGACCTCGCCCCACTCGCGCATCTCGCGCTTCTTCTGGTCGGCGAGGGCGAATGCCATGACGGCAAGGGCGGTCGCACTCCCGGCGCCGACGCGCTCAAGCGCGAAAGCATTAAGCCACTGGTCCTGGGAGCGAAAGAAGCCGTCTCCCTGATCAACGGCACGCAGGCCATGCTGGCGGTCGGAACCCTCTCCCTGCTCGCTGCCGAAACGCTGGTCGATTCCGCCGACGTGATCGGCGCCATGGCTTGCGACGCGCTCAAAGGCACTGACGCCGCCTTCGACGAGCGCATCCACCGCGCCCGTCCGCATGCTGGCCAGATCGCCAGCGCCGCCAACCTGCGCAAGCTGCTCGAGGGCAGCGCGATTCGCGAATCCCACCGCGACTGCGGCCGCGTGCAGGATGCCTACTCACTCCGCTGCATCCCGCAGGTGCACGGCGCCGTGCGCGACACGCTGACGCATTGCCGAGCGGTGTTCGAAACCGAAACCAACTCCGCCGTAGACAACCCGCTGGTCTTCCGTAATCCCAAAGCGCGCGACCTCAAGTCCGAAGACGACGCCGCCGACGTCCTTTCCGGCGGCAACTTCCACGGTGAGCCGGTAGCCTTCGCCCTCGATTTCCTCGGAATCGCGCTAAGCGCACTCGCCGGGATCAGCGAACGCCGCCTCGAACGCATGGTGAACCCCGCCCTCAGCGAGGGCCTGCCGCCGTTCCTAGCTCCAGGTGCTGGCCTGAATTCCGGATTCATGATGCCGCAGGTTACGGCCGCCGCCCTGGTCAGCGAAAACAAGGTGCTGGCGCACCCCGCTTCGGTCGACTCGATCACCACGTCAGGGAACAAGGAAGACTACGTCTCGATGGGAATGACCGCCGCCATCAAGCTGAAGAAGATCGTCGAGAACACGCGCAACACGCTCGCGATCGAAGCCATGGCCGCGGCCCAGGCGCTCGATTTGCTCGCCCCCTTGAAGACGTCCAAGCGACTGCAGCAGGCCCACGCCGCCATCCGCGCGGTGTCCCCGCAGATAGAAAAAGACCGCGTCATGTATCAGGACTTCGCCCGTATCGCAGAGGTCATCGCCAGTGCGAAAGTAGCCGCCGCCCTCCGCTAAGCCTCACCACGGAGATACAGAGACACGGAGAAATTCAGCCTCTTCGAATTCCTCCCCCGAGCAAAGCGCAGGGGTAGGAATCTGCTTTTGCTCGCGACTGGGGCTTTGCCCTCATCACGAACCCGGGCATCCCCGGTGTTTCCTGCGTGGTGAATCCACCTCAAGCCGTCTTCGCCCCATCCAGCCCCAACTCCCCCGCGATCCCCGTCATCGCCTCAATACAAAACGCGATATGCTGCTCCAGATCCACTCCCAGATCCGCTGCCCCGTTCACGATGTCTGCCCGGTTCACGCTACGCGCGAACGCCTTGTCCTTCATCTTCCTCTTCACCGACGCCGCCTCCACCTCCGCCAGCGACTTTCCCGGCTTCACCAGCGCGCAAGCCGTGATGAAGCCCGCCAGTTCGTCGCAGGCGAACAGCGCCTTCTCCATCGGTGAGTCCCGCGTCACCCCCGAGTAATCCGCGTGCGACATGATCGCCCGCCGGATCTCGTCCGAGTACCCGCGCTCTTTCAAAATCTCGTTCCCGCGATAGGGATGGTCCTCGAGCCTCGGATACCGGTCGTAGTCGAAGTCGTGGAGGAGTCCCACCACACCCCACAGCTCTTCGTCCCCCGAGAGTTTTCGGGCGTAAGCACGCATGCAGGCCTCGACGGCGAGAGCGTGCTTCAGCAAACTTTCCGACTGGGTGAACTCAGTTAGTAAACACCACGCGGCCGCGCGATCACTCATGGTTTCTTACCTATTTTCTCCTGGTTTTCGCCCTGTAGCTCAGGTTTTCATAGAACATATTTCTTGTTTCACGCCAGAAATCCCTTGACTTCCACAGGCCCTATCCCTCAGATTACCCTTCAGTTTGGAGCCTGACCACCGGCTCCGTGGAGTGCCTCCGCTCTGGCAGCTCCCAAACCTAGATGGCCACGACTCTCGCCCCGGTCGATTCCCGGGAAGTCGTACGTTGCGACCACTGCCTGCTCGTTCAATTCCGTACCACCAACGATCTGTGCCGCCGCTGCCACGCTTCGCTCGATGAAGAAGAGCCCGAAGTTGTTGTGGTCGCGCCCCAGCCCATGGTCGCGCCGTCGCACGGACACGGCCCCGGACATCTTAACCTTGCGGCCTCGATCCGCTCGCTGCGTTTGCGCAACGGGCTGAGCCAGCGCCAGCTCGCGGCTCGAATGTCGGTGCCGCGCACCTACGTCTCGAAAATCGAGAACGAAAAGGCGACCCCGACCCTTTCGTCGTTGGAGCGGCTGGCGCGCGCGCTCGAGGTCACTGTTCCCGACCTGCTCTCTGGCGGCGAGCGCAACCGGCAAGAGGAAATCCGCGACCTAGCACAGGACCAGTTTATCGCGGAGATCTTACCCTTCGTGGCGCAGCTCAGCGGAATCCAGATGTCGAGCATTGTGGCACAGGTGCGCGATCTGACTTTGCGGCCGCGAAGGTCGTCTTAGGAAATTCGAAGCATGCGTGCGTCGTGAGCCCGGAAGGCCCGCGACCCATTGAGTTTTATCCGGGCAACCAGCCAACTGACAGCCGGGGTCTCCGGACCTCGGCTTTTTTGGTTGCGGCGATTTCCTGATTCGGGGAGTGGAGATTTGTAGGCTTAGGGCACCGAAGGATCGTCCAGCAGCAGGCTGAGCCAGCGGGCGAGCTGGACTTTCCGGTCGCGATCCCGATCGGTCGCCGAAGCCGAGTCGGTAAGGTTCGCCAGTTGGTGGGCCAGAATCCGCGCCGCCGCTTCCCGGGGAATATAGATCGTGTCCTGGGGAAGCCCCAGCTCCCAGTTGTCTTGTCGGCGCTCAAGATTCCACCGCTGCACTTGCCCGCGCTTCTTTGGAGCAGGGCTCGTCCCCGACATGTCGACGGTATCCAGCACGCGCACCTCGACCCAGCCCTTGTCACCCTGCACATGGATCTTTTGCACTTGCAGACGGCCGAAGGCGACCAGCGCGGAACGCAGCTTGAACACATCCTGGGACTGAAGGCTGTCTCCTGTGTCTTTGAACTGTTGCAGCAGCGCAGCACTCACCTGCTCCGGCTTCGGCCGCACCGCCTGGACGAGCACCGTTGTAGGAATCGTTGGAATCGCCGGCTGCCCCTCCGGTACTAACGCCGTCAAGTCATCTTCGGGGGTCGTCGCGTCCGCAACCACAATAGCCGGAACCGGGCCGAGCGCATTTCCATTTCGCAGTCCCGCCGGTTTCAAGCTAGGTGAGCGACTCACCACCGCAGGGTGATTCGCCGCCGACAAAACCGGAGCCGGCGCTGGAGCCGGAGCCGCCTTCACGTAGCGGAAAAAGCGAGGCCGCCCGCGGCCCTTCCAATAGATCGAGTCGTAAGGTTGCACGCCGAATCCTGACCGGAGGGCACTGTAAAACGTATGCTGCGCGGGATTCACCACGATTCCTGCATGCCCGGGCCACACGATCAGGTCCCCGGGCTGCGGCCGCGCCACCTGCCGGAACTCGTCGACCCCGGTATACAAGTCCGATGAACTCTCGTAACTGTAGGGAAAGCCGGCTTTTTCGTAGATGGTATGCACCAAGTGAGAGCAATCCGACCTTCCTTGCACCTTGTAGCGGCCGGCGAGCGCCGCGCCCAGAATCGCCAGGCCATCGTCGGTGTTGACCAACTTGGGTGCCAGCCGCGTCTTCGCGGCCTCGGGCCGCACCGTCCGCTGCGCCGGTTGCACGTGCGGCTGGCTCTGCGCCCACAAGGCGCACCCAGCGCCTAGCGCCACCAACCACCCGCAGTCTTTCCTTCCGAACCGCATAAGTCTTTGTACCGTTGCGTCCCCGGACCGCCCAGATACCGGTGGTGCAATCCCGGTCACGAGATTGCACCGCTTTCGATGGACCTTGGAACGTAAAGAGTTGCATGACCATACTCCCTGCCAGTTGAATCCGCAATCCCTGTTAACTCATCTATCACCTGATGAACTCCCTGAACCGTAACCCTGGCAACGACTTGAATTTTCTGTCTTCGTTGGCCGATCCCTCTGGCGCCCCGTCGCCGGCAGCCACTCCCACGGTCCCTGACGCTTCCGTCCTGCCCGACGCCTACTCACGAGCCGTCACCGGCGCGGTCGAAAAAGTCAGCCCGGCCGTCGTGAATATCGAAGTCCATCAATCTGTTCGTTCGAGCCGCCGCGCCGAACCGCAGGAGCGTCAGGGAGGCGGATCCGGATTTATCTTTACCCCCGACGGCCTGATCCTCACCAACAGTCACGTGGTCCACGATGCCAACCGCATCGAAGTCACCATTGCCGACGGGCGCCGTATCACCGCGCGCACCATCGGTGACGATCCCGCCACCGACCTCGCAGTCATTCAGATCGACGGCGCGGGTCTGACCGCGGCCACGTTAGGCGACTCCCAGGGCCTGCGCGTCGGACAACTCGTCATCGCTATCGGCAACCCTTACGGATTTCAATCCACCGTCACGGCGGGTGTAGTCAGCGCTCTCGGCCGCTCGCTGCGTTCCTATTCCGGTCGTCTTATCGAAGACGTCATCCAGACCGACGCTAGCCTGAACCCCGGCAATTCCGGCGGACCGCTGGTCGCCTCCGACGGACGCGTGGTGGGCGTCAACACCGCCACCATTCTGCCCGCCCAGGGCATCTGCTTCGCGATCGGGATCAACACCGCCAAGTTCGTGGCCAGCCGCCTGCTGCGCGACGGCCGTATCCGGCGCAGCTACATCGGCGTGTCGGCCCAGACGGTTCCCATCCACCGCCGCCTGATCCGCTATTACGACCTGCCCAAAGAGACCGGCGTCGTGGTCCTTTCCACGGAGCCCGACAGCCCCGCGAAAAAAGCAGGCCTGCGCGAGGGTGACGTCGTCATTGCCCTCGCGGATCAGGCGGTGGCGGGTGTTGACGACCTCCACCGCCTGCTGAGTGACGTCCGCTCCTCCGGCAAAACCGAACTCACCGTTCTTCGCGGAACCGAAAAGCTCAGCCTAGCGATCGTTCCGGAAGAAGCCCGCGACGCGAACTGAGACTGCCCGGGGCGCGGTCTTCCGCCCCCGGTGTGCTACCCTGCTGGCAACCTCTCCCGCCACTTCGCCGGCCCTATGGAAGGCGCGCCCCAGATTCGTATCGGCACCGCCGGCTGGTCGTACAAAGACTGGGAGGGAGTGGTCTATCCCCCCGAGGTACAGCGCAAGAAAGTCCACGCACTCGAATATCTCGCGCATTTTTTCGATGTGGTCGAGATCAACACCTCGTTCTACGGCCACGTCAAGCCGGAACTGGCCAAGCTATGGGTGCGCAAAGTGGCCTTCAACTCGAACTTCATGTTCACCGCCAAGCTGCACCAGTCGTTCACCCACTCGCCGATCGCAGTGATGGAGCCGACGTCAGCGGCGTCGATTAAGCCCACCGATGAAGACGAGGCCAGGGCGCGCGAAGGCTTGGACGCGCTGGCTTCGGAGGGCAAGCTGGGCGCGCTGCTGATTCAGTTTCCGGTGTCGTTCAAGAACACGAATCTTAATCGCGAATACCTGGAGCGGCTGCTGCGGCAGTTTATCGAGTACCCGCGGGTAGTCGAGGTGCGCCACGACAGCTGGAACAACGAAGAAACGCTGGCCCTGTTCGCGCGCGGAGACGTGGCCTTCTGCAATATCGACCAGCCGACCATCGGCCAATCGCTGGCCCCGACCGAGCACGTGACCTCGACCCTCGGCTACGTGCGCCTGCACGGCCGCAACTACAAAGACTGGTTCAACAGCGATGACCGCGACGACCGCTACAACTATCTCTATCGCGAGAACGAGCTGGGCGCGTGGAAGGACAAGATCGAAACCGTCGCCGCCAAGGCGCAGACAACCTACGTCATCACCAACAACCACTACCAGGGACGGGCTGGCGTGAATGCGTTGGAGTTGAAGGCGATGCTGGAAGGGAAGCGCGTGAAGGCGCCGCCGGGGCTGCTCGAAAACTATCCGGAGTTAAAGAAATTCGCGGACCCCGATTACGAGGCCGCGGATCCGAATTTATCTTTACTCGCGTGAGGGAGAATCATTCAGGGAGACGTGGGGGCACGGGCATTTCCGGGCCTTCCTCGTCTACAACCTTGGTGCAGACTACCGCGATATGCGGGCCACCCTACCCGCTTTTGTTTGAGCGTTGCAGCCTTCGGACAAATCATTCCCAGGCGAGTTTCTCCAGACCAGGCAGAAAAGCATCTCACACCGAGGCCAACGCCGCGGTATCGCTCACTGGCCGAGATGGGCCGCATTCAAGGGAGTGTCATTCTGGACATTCTGATTGACGAATCTGGGAAAGCATCCGTGCTCCGGCTTATCAGGGGCCAACACTCTTTATTGGCACCGGCCGGCATCGCTGCCGCCGAGCAAGCAAAGTATCGGCCTTTCGAATTGAATGGCCATCGGACGCCGGTCAGTACTCTGGTCATGGTGGCCTTCGGGAATTCGGCCGACCACGATGCAGAGGATGAAATGCTTTTCCTGAATGACCTCTGGACGACGGAGGACTCTGCGACGCTGGCCCCCAGACAAGAGTCTGGACCGCGCCGACAGCGAGTTAGTGACGACCTGTCAACAGGTTATCTCGAACCCTGCCCCGAAGAACTGATCGTTGCCACCTGCGTTGTACGGAATGCGGTTAGAAATCTTGCGATGACCTTCTCTGCCGGTGAGCGTGGTGAGAAACGCTTCCTAGTTCGCCGCCACTTCCACTCTCGCGGCGTAGTGCGATTCCACGTAGTCGTTCAGGATGGTGATGAACTCCGCCACGATCTTGTCGCCTTTCAGCGTGGTGAACAGGCGTCCATCCACGTACACCGGAGCTTTCGGTTCTTCGAAGGTGCCCGGGAGCGATATGCCCAGGCTGGCGTGCTTCGATTCGCCAGGGCCGTTGACGACGCAGCCCATTACCGCGACTTTCATCTCTTCGACGCCGGTGTAACGCTCTTTCCATGCGGGCATCTGCTCGCGCAGGTGGGTCTGGATCTGCTCCGCCATTTCCTGGAAAAAGGTGCTGGTGGTGCGGCCGCAGCCGGGGCAGGCCGTGACCTGCGGGATGAAACTGCGGATGCCGAGCGATTGCAGAATCTGCTGCCCCACGCGAACTTCCTCCGTGCGGTCCCCACCGGGAGCCGGCGTGAGCGAGACGCGTATCGTGTCGCCAATGCCTTCCTGCAGAACTACCCCCAGCGCAGCCGCCGAGGCTACGATGCCTTTGGCGCCCATGCCGGCTTCCGTGAGTCCGAGGTGCAGCGGGTAGTCGCAGCGCGCGGCGAGCGAGCGGTAGACGTCGATCAGGTCCTGCACGCCGCTGACTTTCTCGCTCAGGATGATCTGGTCGGGGCGCAGGCCGTACTTCTCCGCCAGTGCGGCGGAGTTCAGCGCGCTCACGACCATGGCTTCCATGGTGACTTCGCGGGCGTCTCTCGGCTCGGGGAGCAGGGAATTCTCGTCCATCATGCGGGTCAGCAGGGCGCTATCGAGCGAGCCCCAGTTCACGCCGATGCGGACCGGCTTCTGATTCTTGACCGCGACCTCGATCATGGTGCGGAAGTTGTCGTCATTCTTCCGGCCGACGCTGACGTTGCCGGGATTGATGCGGTACTTCGCGAGCGCCCGGGCGCACTCGGGATACTTCGTCAGCAGCAGGTGACCGTTATAGTGGAAGTCGCCGATGATGGGCACGCGGATGCCCTGCTTGTCGAGTTCGTCGACGATCGGCGCAACCGCGGCGGCGGCTTCTTCGTTGTTGACGGTGACGCGGACCAGCTCCGAGCCGGCGCGGGCTAGCGCGGCGACCTGCTTGACGGTCGCGGCGATGTCGGCCGTGTCGGTGTTGGTCATCGACTGCACCACAACCGGTGCATCACTGCCAACGCGCACCCCACCAATTGACGCCGTAACGGTTTTTCTGCGGCGAATGTCTGCCATGGGAAGTACCAGTTTAACACGCGGAAAATGGGCTCGTCGCGCCGCTAGCGAGCTTGCCAGAAGCGAACGGTTGATTTGCTCGGGGCCGGCGTTTCAGCGATGTTAGAGCGTTGTTTGATGAGGGTGACAAGCTGGTTGGCTTCGGCTTCGTCGAGGCCGCTTGCGAATGTGATCGTCTTCGCACCATAGTCGAAGGCCATGCCACTGTCGCGGTGCGAACGGCCAGCACCCATCTCCGGCTGAAAGCGCAGGTTCCATATCTGTTGACCCAGATACTGCTTTGAAGCCCCGACGCCAAATATTTCCTTCCGAAGTTCAACTTTGTTGCTCTGCAGAGACACCACGTCGCGGCCGCCCAGCATTCGAAGACAAGCGATAACCACCCAGATTTCGCCGAGCGCCCATCCAGCCATCCAGAAGGCACTGAAGAGTTCGAAATGAAGTAGCAGATGGTGTAGGACCTGCAGTCCTCCGTATGTCCACCCGCAGAGCCAAACTGTAAAGAATGCCAGAATGAACCAACTCCGCTTCATCGGGATGGAGATCCGAAGGCCTCCGGCTTCCTCAGAAATATTTGACCGCATCGGAAATGGCTGCACTAGCGTAGGCATTGCGACTAGCGAACCTCTGTAGAGTTTCTTAAAACACGAATCCGCCGACAGTGCAATACATTTTGCGGGGAAAAATCGAATGACCACTAAGGACACAAAGGAATCACGAAGGCCCAATCCAAACGCCTTCGTGCTACCTTTATGTCCTTTGTGGTTAAGCTCTTGACTTCAACTGCCCAGCGGCCAGCGCTTCACGATGTCGTTGTAGATCACCGTCACCGCGAACAACACCAGAAAAACAAACGCCGCCTGGTAGATGCGTTCTTTGATCTGCAGGCTGATATCACGCCGCATCAGGCTCTCGATCAGCAGCAGCAGGATCACACCACCATCCAGAATCGGGATGGGCAGCAGGTTGAAGATGCCGAGGTTCAGGCTGATGCCCGCCGTCAGACCGAGCAAGGGCGTCCAGCCCTTTTCCGTCACGGCGTGGCCGATCGCGCTGCCGATGCCGATCGGCCCTTCCACCTGCCGCATCGAAACCTTGCGCTGCACCATCTTCTGGATCAGTTCGAGCAGCACAAACGAGTAGCGTTTGTTGTCTTCGAGCGAACGCTGGAAGGCAGGAATCAGAGACAGCCTTCCGATCTTCATCAGCGGCGTGCTCTCGAACCCCACCCGGTACCGCTTCTGCTTTTCTTCGTTGCCTGCCAGCACCGGTTGCAGCGGGAACGTGAGTTTCTGCCCGTTGCGCAACACGTCGACGCTGACCACGCGATCCCTCGTCTGTTGCAGCGTGTCGATCAGGGCCTCGATCGCGGGGACGGGGTTGCCGTCCACAGCGACGATCAGGTCGCCTTCGCGGATGCCGGCTTTAGCCGCCGGCATGTCCTTCTCTACGTCGGCCACGATGATGGATTCGTCAGCATTCCATCCGGCGTTCCCGATCTCAGACGTCGAGACCGGCTTGGGAACGATGGTCTTCTCCAGAACCTGGCCGCCCCGATTGACGGTGACCGGCAGCTGCTCGTTTGGGTTCAGCATGACCTTGAGGCCAATCTGTTCCCAGGTGGGGTTCTGGATACCCGCAATGCGGGTCACGCGATCCCCGGGTTGCAGGCCACCCTGTGCGGCCGGCGAATCGGGCTTCACCCAGGCGATGACGCCGGGCTGGTCGATAAACGCCGGGTACTCGTAGTGCACCATGTAGACCACGGTCAACAGGCCCACCGCCAGCACGATGTTCATGAACGGGCCGGCAATGGCGATCACGAAACGCTGCCAGCGCGGGTGGTTCAGGAATTCGCCCGGGTCGTCGGTGCGCTCGTCCATCGGGTTCTCGCCCGACATCTTGACGTAGCCGCCCAGGGGGATCGCGCTGATGCGATAGTCGGTGTCGCCCTTGCGAAACCCCAGCAGCCGTTTGCCGAAGCCGATCGAGAACACTTCGACCCGTACCTTGAAGAGCTTGGCAGCGGCGTAGTGGCCCCACTCGTGGATCAGGATCAGGAGGCCGAGCACAACCGCCATGGCGGGCAGCGCCACTGCTATCGAATCAAGAAAATGAGGCATAACTTTCGATTACTCCCCCGGACAGGATAACGAAGTTGCGTGCGGCATGGGGGAAGTACCGCGGTGATACCACTCCACTCGCCCATGGGCAACTCGGCGAGCTTCCAGGTCTTGCTCGAGCACCTGGTGAATAGATTCTATTTTCCCAGTTTTCGTTGCAGAAAGCACGTCCTCAATGACTCTGGGAATGTCATCGAAGCGGATCTGGCCCTCCAGGAACGCCGCTACCGCCACTTCGTCGGCGGCGTTCAGCGCTACCGGTTTCGCGCCTCCGGCCTCGGCAGCCTCGTAGGCCAGTTCTAAACATCTGAATTTCCTCATATCCGGCGGGTAGAAGTCCAGCTGACGTAAGTCCATGACCGGGAACCGGAGGTCGGATGGAATTCGTTCCGGGTAGGTGAGCGCGTAAAGAATGGGCAACCGCATGTCTGTCACCGAGAACTGAGCAAGTATGCTGCCATCGACGAACTCGACCATGGAGTGAATCGTAGACTGGGGGTGCACAATGACTTCCACCTGACTCGGAGGTACATGGAACAACCGGCATGCCTCAATGACCTCGAAGCCCTTGTTCATCAGGGTAGCCGAATCGATGGTGATCCGCCTACCCATCTTCCAGGTAGGATGATTGAGGGCCTGCTCCACGGTAATGTTCGCGAATTCCGATTGCGGCGTTTTGAAGAACGGGCCGCCCGAGGCGGTCAGCCAGATGCGCTGGACTTCTTCCTTGCGGCCCCCGCGCATGCACTGGTGTATCGCGTTATGTTCGCTGTCGATGGGAAGAAGGGGCTTGCCGTGCTTGCGGGCCTCCGCGGTGATCAACTCGCCAGCGGCTACCAGGCATTCCTTGTTCGCCAGGCCTAGAGTCTTTCCCGCTTTGACCGCTTCATAGGTGGCCTCGAGGCCGGCGACTCCAACGATCGCGCTAACGACAAAGTCCACATCCGGGTGAGTGGAAACGCGCACCGTGCCGGCCGGGCCGTCGACGACTTCAATCTCCTTGTGGCCCTGAGCCCTGAGACGTTTGCGGAGGGCATCGGCGCTCGCCCCGCTCGCGACCGAGAAGACGCGCGGCTTCCATCGCAGAGCCTGTTCGTAGGCGGCTTCGACGTTGGCGCCGGCCGCCAGTGCGATGATCTGGAAACGGTCCGGGTAAGATTCGACCACGCTGAGAGTGCTGCGTCCGATAGAGCCGGTCGAGCCTAGGATGGCGATATTACGCATGCGAATGTTCAGTTTACGCGCAGAAATCCCAAGGCGCTACGGCAGCCTAATGGGCGTACAAGCAAGGCAACATTCGCGGTACACCCAGGATCACTGGCAGAGACGGGCTTGCCCCCTCTCAGACGCGGCAAGCCGCGTCTCTACCCCAAAGTTTCTCGCAAAGTTGCAGGGCGTGCCCTTCCGATTCCAGCCTGCTGGTTGTCAGTGTACCTCGCAACTATCGCATCACCCGCCACGCCGCATAAAACCAAAGGACCGGCGTGGCGAACAGCAAAGCATCGATCCGATCCAACATGCCGCCGTGGCCAGGCAGAATCGTCCCCGAATCCTTGACGTTGGCGCCGCGCTTGATCAGCGATTCCACCAGGTCCCCGAGTTGCGCCGCGAGGTTGAGCGTTGCCGTCAACAGCAGCACCGGCAGCGGAGCGGGCCTTTCCAGAGAGAAGATTCCATCCCGCCGCTGAATCAGCCCCCATTCCAGAAAGCGCGTGCTCAGCTGGGTTGCGTAGTAGAAGAGCAATCCGCCCACCGCCAGGCTCGCGACCATCGAGGCAACGGCTCCTTCCCAGGTTTTCTTCGGACTGATCCGCGGGGACATGAGGTGGCGGCCGATCGACCGCCCGACGAAGTAGGCGAGAATGTCTCCTGCCCACACCACCAGCAACAAATAGAGAATCAAAAACGCGCCCGCCCACTGCTGCCGCAACTGCACCAGCATGGCGAGCGGCAGAACGATGTAGGCGAAAGCGAACGCCGATGCTGCGGCGGCGGGATAGCCGGTGCTCAGGTCCGCGCGGCGCGTGGCGATCGACAGGAAGACAAACCCCGCGATCGTCGCCGCAAAGGCCGCCGCGATCCCGAAGATTTCCGTCGAGAGCAGCGGCTTGTCCGCGCCCATCCCGATCGTCAGCAGAAGAAAAAACAGAATTACAAAGCCGTAGGTGGGTCTCCGCAGCGGCGGAACGCCATAGTCTTCAACCAGCTTCAAAAACTCACGCACGGTGAGCAGAGCAATCGCGGCGGTGACGATTGCCACCAATGCCACCGGCGCCCGCAGCACCAGCAGCAGGACAATGGGGATCAGGACCACTGCCGTCGCGATTCGTTTGATCAATGGGAAGTCGCCTTAGCCTCGTGCTGCCTGCGAGGCGTGGTGATGCGCGTGGTCGTCGTTCAGGCCACCGTAGCGGCGTTCGCGTTTCTGGTACTCCGCGATGCCTTCCAGCAGGTGCTGGCCGCGAAAGTCGGGCCACAGGGTCGGTGTTACATAGATTTCCGCGTAGGCCAGTTGCCAGAGCAGGAAATTGCTCAGGCGCATCTCGCCGCTCGTGCGCACGACCAGGTCCGGATCGGGCAGGTTCTTCGTATACAGGTGGCGGCAAACGGCTTCCTCATCCACCTGCAAGTGATCTAAGCCACCGTTGTTTGCCGCCGTTTGCACCAGCGAGCGGAACGCGTCGACCAGTTCGGTGCGCGCGCTATAGTTAAGCGCGAGCGTCAGCACCATGCCTGTGTTCTTCGCCGTCGCCTCACGCGCCCACTGCATGCGCTCCTGCACCGCCTCGGGCAGCTCCTGCTGGCGGCCGATGTACTCGAGGCGGATGTTGTTCTTGTTAAGCGTGGGAACCTCGAGTTTCAGGTAGCGACTGAGCAAGCGCATCAGGAAGTCGACTTCGCTCTTCGGCCGCTTCTTCCAGTTTTCTTCGGAGAAGGCATACAACGTAAGCGCCGGAATATGGATGCGCGCGGCCGTCTCCACCGTCGAACGCACGGCTGCCACCCCCGCCCGATGTCCCGCAATGCGCGGCAGGTGACGGCGGCGCGCCCAGCGCCCGTTGCCGTCCATGATGATGGCGATGTGTTTTGGGAGCCGTCCCGGATCCAGGTGCCGGTAAATGTCTGCTTCCTTGCGATCCAGCCCGGCGGGAATCGTAGCCTGCAACGCTATCCCCTTCTAATTCAAGACGCTAACATACGGTCTGCGATATAGCAATGACGCGTGGACCGGGCGGCCGTGCGGAGTGTTCTGTGGCGGAACCTTCACCACGGAGGTCGCAGAGGCACGGAGAACTTCTTTTCATGTTTCTCTGGGTCTCGTGACTCCGAGGTGGATGACTCGTTCCTCACAGGCGTGGTTGCATTCGTCTTGCAATCCTGCATTTCATCCCACACAATAGCCCGCCCCCCTTCAACCTTGTGCCTCCGCCCTCCGACAACCCGCGCCTTACTCCCGTCTTCTCGCGGGTCTTGGTGCTGCTCTCGCTCTCGATCTTTATCAACTACATCGACCGCAGCAATCTCTCCATTGCGGCGCCGTTACTGAAAGACGAGCTTCACATCTCGGGCACTCAGCTCGGGACGCTCTTGTCGGCGTTCTTCTGGACTTATTCGATTTGTCAGCTGCTCTCCGGCTGGCTGGTGGACCGGTTCGATGTGAAGTGGGTCTTCGCGGCCGGATTCTTCCTCTGGTCGAGCGCGACCGCCGTCACCGGCCTGGTGCACACGCTGACGCTGCTCCTGGTGGCGCGGGTTGTGCTGGGAATTGGCGAGTCGGTCGCCTATCCCTCGTACTCGAAAATCATTGCGTTGCACTGCCCGGAAGGACGGCACGGTTTCGCCAACTCGATGATCTCCGTGGGCCAGACGCTTGGGCCCAGCTTTGGGTTGCTGTTCGGGGGAAGCGTGGTTGCCATTTACGGCTGGCGTCCGTTCTTCATCGTCCTGGGCGGTCTGTGCCTGTTGTGGCTGGTGCCGTGGGTTTGGTGGATGCCCGCGAGCGGTCCGCGAAAGATCGCCAATCGCGAAGGGCAGAGCGCCGGCACGCTGGAAATTCTTCGCCAACGATCGGCGTGGGGAACCTTTCTCTGCCTGTTCTGCGTGAACTACTTCCAGTATTCGATGGTCACGTGGCTCCCGTTTTACCTGGTCCGGGAACGCAGTTCCTCTATGTCGGCAATGGCCAGGATCGGAGCCGGCTTCTTCCTGCTGGCAGCAATCTCGGCCAGCGTGTGCGGATGGCTGGCAGATCGCTGGATTGCGGCTGGTGGAACCCACACTCGCGTGCGCAAGACGTTTGTCGCGGGCGGGGGTGCGGCGATGGGAGCCTTCCTCGCGCTCTCTGTATTTTCTCCGCGCGGCGCATACCTCTGGGCGCTTATGTTTTCGGGATTCGCGTTCGGGGTGGCCATTTCGAATTTCTGGGTCATCACCCAGCGCCTGGCGGGTCCGCAGGCCTCGGGGCGCTGGACCGGAATCGAGAATTTCATGGGCAATCTGGCGGGAGTCGTTGCGCCCACCGTAACCGGCATTCTGCTCGACCGCACCAGCCACTTTCTGTGGCCGTTTCTGATCGCTTCCATGCTCATGTTTGTGGGCGTGCTGTCCTGGCTCTTCATCGTGGGGCCGATCGAACCGGTCGACTGGCAAAAGCGTGCCGCTGCAGTTGCGATTTCCGCGTAGCCAGCCTGCAGGCTTCGTAACCGCCGCTGGGCTGTCACCGGGGCCGGCCGTCACTCCGCAGAGGGACCTTGATCACAGCCCGGGCGTTACTCGACGGCACATGCCGCCACGCCCGACCGACAGCCGCGCGAAAAGGTGGTCGCCGTAGTCACCCTGGCCCACCTCCCCCAGGTCGCCCACCAGATGGGCCGCTCCCTCACCCCGGAAGAAGCAACGGCTTTCCTCAACCAGAACGGTCGCGCCAACGAGATGTGGAAACGCATGATGCAGGCCGGCGAAGACTCCATCAAGTCTTCGCTCCAGACGCGCGACCCGCTCGTTCTCGCGCGCCCATCCGCCTGCCGCGGCCCCGCCGCGTCTCCACCCTGAATGTTCCGCCATTGTCTGTAACGATGAACCGTCTGCCGAGATCCACAAAACATTCTTGGCCCTCCTTCGTGTCCTTTGTGGTAATCCTTGAACCCGTCATGCCCGTCGTCATCGGTCTGCTCCGCGGTGTCAACCTTGCCGGCCACAACCAGATCAGGATGGAGGTTCTCCGCGACCTGTGTGACTCCCTCGGCCTGCGCGATTCGCGAACCCTCCTGCAGAGCGGCAACGTCGTCTTCCGTACCACGGGGCGCAATCTCGCTCGCCTCGCCGCACGCATCGAAGACGCCATCGAGAAGAAGGCCGGCTTTCACTGTAGCGTTATTTTGCGCACTCCAACCGACCTGAAAGACGTGATCGCCAGAAACCCTTTCGCCAGTCGCGAGGGCCTCAATCCCGGCAAGCTCATCGTGACCTTTCTCCCGACCGATCCCTCCCCCGAGGTGCGCGACGCCGTGCGCGCCCTAAAAACTGATCCGGAGGAAGTTCGTGTCCACGCCCGCGAGGTCTACACCTATTTCCCCGACGGCATGGGACGATCGAAACTGGTGCCTGTGATGGAGAGAATCCTGAAGAAATCCGGGACGGGAAGAAACTGGAACACGGTGACGAAGCTGCTGGAGATGGCCGAAGCGCTGGAAAATGCTCGCTGACGGACAAGGATGTGTCCGCCGCCCGCTCCGACCACCTCGGGGCCGCACCAAAAGGGCAAGACTGTTTCGGGAAGAGGAACCTCTCTGGCAGCCGTCGGCCTAGCGGAAGTAAACCCACGCCGCAACCGCGACTAGGACAACCACGATGATCCAGAGGGACGAATCGCTCATTCCTGTTTTCTTGGCCATGTCTAATTTTAACCTCGATAAACATCCCTGCAAAACTTGAAACGACAGATGGAATTACCCAGGTTAACAGCGGATCGGGCATACAGCCCCAACTAACTCTAAGGCCGCCCCCACAGCGAAACCTTCTCGCTGGCGGAATTTCGTGGCGGAGGTGTCGCCACAAGAATCTTCAGTAGAAAGCCAGCCCCACCCAGTACACACCCGTCGGATATGTGTTCGTCCGGGCGTAGCAGACGCCGACAGCGACGTTGCGCACGCGATGATCGCCAATCAGCCGAGCGGTGTTTGCCGGCAGAACTTCCGGATGCAGGTTGGTATAGCTGACCACGCTGTAGTGCTGCGCCAATTGGTGCATCGTGCGCGTCCCCAGGCGATCTTCTTGCGCCATGGAACACACCGCGTCCCGCAAGACCGAGTCCGCCTTGCGCTCGAGCGCCGGCAGGTGCGCCGCACTGCGCGAGCGGCCCACAGCGTTCAGAATCGCGGCTTCGGTCTGCTCCGTGCTGTAGGCCGGAACGCTGTGGCCAAAATCCTGCACCACGAAAAGCCGGGCCCCGCTGCGGATCACGCCGAATCCGGCAACGTTGTAGCTCGCATCCATCAGGTTCTCGCGGTGCGGCGGGGAAAGCATCAGGTGTTCGTGCGCCTGCTCGGGACTCAGGTCGAGCGCCACGTTTTCGCCGGCACGATCCAGATGCAGGGCGCTGGCCGAAGCCAGCCGAAGAGGCAGGGAGGGCTCGCCATCGAATTGGTGGGAGAGCTGTTGCTGCTGGGCCATCACGTCGGCGTGCGCGCGCGCCGCCTGCGTCAGCCCCGGATCGAGTTGCAGCGCGGGCGCGCCGGTTCGTGCGCGCGCCTGGTTCGCCATCTCGAGCAGCTGCTGTTCCGCTTCCGGATCGAAACTTGGGGAGGGCGTGTAATCGGAGGCAACCGCGCGATCGGAAGTCTTCGAGGACGCCGGTTTCACTCTCACTTGCGCCGGCGGAGCACCGGTGGCCAGCACCAGCGTGACGGTAATCAGGGCCCGTAGCATCTTCTTGTGCCCACTCGCCAGGCCCTGGGAGGCTGCTACGTCGGAGCACGAACTTCTTCTTTGCTACACAACCACTCTAGCCTCTAGAATCCAAGTACAGCTAATTACCAATGGCCATAGAACTGATCGCCGTGCTTGTGGGCGCAGCGTTTGGTATTGCGCTTGCTTGGCTCGGTCTGCGCCAGCGCTCGGCCGGCACCGAAGCGCGCTTGTCCCTGATTGAGAAGGATTTAGCCACGTCCCGCGACGAAGCCGCGCGGCAGCAGGAAGCCAACTCCCGGCTCCGCGAGCAGTCTGCGGCTCTCGAGTCGACCCTCCAGCACGAACGTCAGTCCGCGGCCGAAAAACTCGAGCTCATCAACCGCGCCACCGACGAGTTGCGCGAGGCCTTCCAGGCGCTCGCCTCGGACGCGCTCAAAAGCAACAACCAGTCGTTCCTGCAGCTCGCCCAGGCCAGCCTCGAAAAATTCCAAAGCGAAGCCAAGGGCGATCTCGAAGCTCGCCAGAAAGCGGTAGAAACGCTGGTCGCGCCCATCAAAGAATCGCTCAACAAAGTCGACAGCCAGATTCAGCAGATCGAGAAAGAGCGCAGCCAGGCCTACGGCACGCTCACCGAGCAGGTGCAGTCGCTGATCGGCACGCAGAAGGCGCTGCAGACCGAAACCGGAAATCTGGTGAAGGCGTTACGCACGCCGTCGGTGCGCGGGCGCTGGGGTGAAATCCAGCTCAAGCGCGTGGTCGAGATCGCTGGTATGGAAGCATACTGCGACTTCGACGAGCAGGTCACCGTCACCACCAGCGACGGTCGCCTGCGTCCTGACTTGGTGGTGAAGTTGCCCGGGGGGAAGAACGTCGTCGTCGACGCGAAGACCCCGCTGCAGTCCTATCTCGAAGCGATCGAGGCCAGCGATGACGAACTGCGCCGCGACAAACTCGCCGAGCACGCCCGCCAGGTCCGAGAGCACATGCGCGCCCTTGCCTCGAAGGCCTACTGGGAACAGTTCAACCCCAATCCTGAATTCGTCGTGATGTTTCTGCCCGGCGAGACCTTTTTCAGCGCCGCGCTCGAGCAGGATCCCGGCCTGATCGAACAAGGTGTCAGCCAGCGTGTGATCGTAGCGTCCCCGACCACGTTGATCGCGTTGCTCAAGGCCGTGGCTTACGGATGGAATCAGGAGAAACTTGCGCGCAACGCCCAGCAGATCAGCGCGCTCGGCAAGGAATTGCACGACCGCCTGCGCAGCATGTCGATCCACATGGACAACCTGCGCAAAGGCCTCGACCGCGCCGTCGAGTCTTACAACCGCGCCGCCGGTTCTATGGAAAGCCGCGTGATGGTCACCGCGCGCAAGTTCCCTGAACTCGGCGCGCCCATCACCGAAGCCATCCCCGAACTCGACCAGATCGAAACCACTACTCGCACCCTCTCACTCGACTGGGGCGAGGAGACCACCGAGGAACTGCCTTTCGCGCCCACGAAAGACTCCGATCCGGATTCCTGAGGACGCCAGCGGCTCACTCGATCTCGTCCGTCTCTTCCTTGTCGTCCTTCACCCCTCCGCCGGGAAACTTGACCACCTCAACGCGCAGGGGAGCGTTGCTGTCCCCCGCCGGCACGTCCAGCAGGAGAAAGTGATGGAATCCCCCATCCGCCTCGGCCAGGCCTTTCACCAGCGGGGCTCCCAGTCCGCCGGTCAGACGCACTGGAATTCCACCTTGCGTGTACGCAGCGTACATGTGGCTGTGGCTCACGAACACGATCGCCACCCCGTACTGCTGAAACAGGGCAAGCGCGGCATCGGAGTCTTTCACCGCTGGTGAGCCATCCTCGTCCATGGCGTGGCTGGTCACCGGATTGTTCGCGAGCCCTTTATGCATCCCGGCCACGATGACTTTGTTCGCGGCCCGCGCAGCCTTCAGGTCATCGCCCAGCCAGGCCAGCTGAGCGGCGCCGAAGCCCTCCTGGTGTCGGCTGACGTTGTCCACTGCGACGTAGTGCACCGTGGGGCCGATGTCGGCGCCGTAGGCCACTTCCGCGATGGGCGCGAGCTTCAACCCCTGCGTGGCCAGGAAGTCCTCCTTGAATTCGTCCACCGCGTGCTTGCCGCCCGGCAGCCGGATCGCACCGAGAAATTCCACTTCGTGGTTTCCGATCAACGGGTAGAACGGGACCCCTTGTAGATCGACGAGCTGGCGTTTGACCAGCTTGTCCGCGCTGCGGTCGATTTCGAGGTCTCCGAGAAACAGAAACGCGTGGGCCCCGCGCTTCTTGGCCTGCCGGAAAGCCCATGGCAAAACGCCCAGGTGATCGTCGCGCGAATCGCCGCCGATCGCGAGCCGGGTCACGCCCGGCGGCGGTTGGTCGGGCAGGGGATCGCTCTCTTGAAAAGCGGAGCAACAATCCGCACTCCTGATGCTGCTGGAGCGGCCACTCTTGCGCCTGCTCACCAGAAGGCTGAGCAGTAACATGGCCACAACCGCCGCGAACAACACGACGAGGCCTCGTTTTCTCATGGCTGGCTCTCTCTGAGGTGGATTGTCCTAGGAACCCGGGGTAGGAATCAGAGTGTACACCTCGGCATCACGTTCGCAGCCGGAGAATCCGCCGCTCGAAAAATACCGTGTCAAGCCCCAAATTGGGGCTCGAATGCAAGTGACTCGAACAAGCCAAATCTGGTTGGGCTAATCGGTTCAGGTATCGAAATGGAAGTAGATGGCACGCATCGCGCGTCCTCGGGATAACGGAGCGACGCGAGTCGGACTCCAGACCTGAGGGGCTGTGCCGGACATCAGAGCGGGCTTACCGTCCGTGGCATCGGACGAATAGCGCAGCGGGAGTGATCACTCCATATCGGGTGCCGCTGGCAGTCGTCGATCGCTAGTCATCGGTCGTGGGCTTTCAGCGGAGAGAAATGCGGAAGTGGATGAAAGAAATAAGACATAAGGCAAACATTGACCGTAATCGATCTAAATGTTTGTATAAGAAAGCGAAGGAAAGCAAATTCTGGGCCAGAAGAAAGCTGACGGCTGATGGCTGAGAGCTTGTAGAACCGGGAACTGAGACCTGCTCCTAAGCCCTACCCTGTTACCGCGAGCAGCGCATCCTTGCGCGTCCGCTCGTCCCGCGGTTGCACCTCCCACACCCCATCAAACTTCACGAAGTAAGGTTCGACCGAAATATCGGGAAACTGCGCCACCAGCAGATTCGCCGCGCGGTGCAGCTCGCCGCGATGATGCTCGGCTTCGGCCGCGCGGTCACCCTTGAAATTCGCGAGGCCGCCATAGGTCGCGCAATCGGAGTGGCTCATCAGCAGCACGCGCTTGGTGTGGTGCAGGCGGATCGACATGCGCACCTGCTCGAGGATGAAGTCCTGCTCGAAATCGTTGCGTGGCGACGCCAGTGTCTTCGCGCCTCCGGCCACGACGATCATGTCGCAGCGCTCGATGCCCTGCTTGCGCAGAAACTTCCGCACCGCCGTGCTGATGCGATGGTCAAAGCAGCACAGCACCGCGGCATCGGCCACGTACGGGTCGGCGGGCGAATCGAAATGGAAGATCTTGCGCATTCAGCTTCTCCATCGATTGTATCCTGCGCGGCAAGTTTCGGCCTCACGCTGCGTGGTCCGGCTTCGTCGCCTCCCGCGAGCGATACCGCTCCAGGTCCGCTGCGTCCTTTACACGCTTGACCGACAAGGGGAAGGAATGTTCCATCTGCGTTCAGGTGCCGCTAATGGTGTTGGCGTCGGCGCTGACCTGCTCACGATACGATCCACTCACCGCGTCGACCACCAGCACGAGATTCGAATCCTGCAACGCAACCGTGTTGACCGGGATTCCGTTCGCGCCTTGATCAACGCTGTCGAGCGTGGCCTTCCAGGTGCCGTCTTCGGCCTTGCCCAGGTGTAGCACCAGGCGCAACTCGGCTGGGCCTGCCTTAAGCGTTCCCCGCCAGTCGCCGGCGATGTTCTGGGCGTGGGGTGAGAGAGCTAGCGACAACCACAACGTGACGATTGTGACGTTCCTCCTCATGGCGGTCTCCTGTTTGTAAAATGCAAGAATCTCCGTTCCCTTCCCAGGAAGCACAATCGTCCCTTGCTGTAGCACTCGGAAGTGCGATGAGCCAGATACGCTACGCACGCTTCGACTTCAGCTCGGCCAGAAGCTGCTCGATGCGGTCTTCTTTTTCCAGTGCGGCCAGGCGGTCTTCGACGTCGTCGACGGCGATCTCGGCCTTGGCCTGGCTCACAGCTTCCTCGCGCACGACTTTGTGTTTCATGCGGTCGAAGGCCGCGGCTTTCGAGCCGTCGCCGATGTTGATCTTCGCGTCGCTGGCTTTGCCCACGGCGCGGGCGCGGCGATGCTGTGCGATCAGCAGGTCGGCCTTGGCTTGTGCTTCGGTCAACTTCTGGTCGAGTTGGCGCAGCGCGGTCTTCAGGTTTTCGACCTGGGCCTTCTGGTCCGTCACCTGTTGCCCGAAACTTGCGCTCAGGTCGCGATAGCTCTCAACGCGTTGCAGTGAGGCGCGCGCCAGGTCGTCTTGCTTCTTGTCGACCGAGAGTTCGGCTTTTCGCATCCACTCCGCTACTTTGTCTTCATTTTCTTTCTGTTTCTTTTCGAGCAGGTGCTGGTCCGCGATGGCGATGGCCACCTGCGTCTTCACCTGCAGCAGCTGGTTCTGCATGTCGAGGATGACTTGCTTGATCATCTTTTCCGGATCCTCAGCCTTGTCGATGAGATCGTTCAGGTTGGCCCGGACTAGTGTGGAAACGCGCTCGAGTAATGCCATATGGGGCTCCTTGTGCGCCGGTTAAACCGGCGAGCTTCAGTGAATGAAAAAGTCATACGGTGAAGGCGTAGCGATCCAGACCGGCCCCGAGTCATACGGAGCCGCCCGTGAGGGCGGTGACGAAGCATTGACAGGGGAAAGTACAGGCCGGGTATAGGTCTGTCCGACTTCCCGTGTCCGTTCATCATCGACGTGCGTCCTTGGACTTCCCGATACTACGGCGTGCCTACCAATGGCGCGGCGCGGTTTACGTTTCGGTTCCAAGTAGGTCGGCTCTGGCGTCGCACCCGGTCGCGACGCGGCCAGAACGCCCGTGTGCTCTGGGACCGGATGCGGTGCCTGATCGACCGCTGGTTGCCTCCCGCTCGCACTTGTCATCCTTATCCCCTGCGCCGCATGGGCGTTATTACCTGAGGTAAGAGTCGGATGCGGCAATTCCGCTTGTCCGGATCGGTGGAGGGGATTATGGGCAACCATGATTCCTACTCCGACGGTAAAATGGGTCTTAGGTCTCAGGTGTCAGGATTTACTTCCGGCTCCTTTTTCGGTTCTCAGATGGTCAGCCATCAGCTCGCAGTGATCCTTGCTCGTAGCTCATCGCTCGGAGCGGCATGATTTGTGCCCGCGTGTTGTCTGGCTTCGCACTCGGGACATTTCTTGCGGCCGACCGATGCACCGGCCGCGATGCCTACGAAGATTCCGGCAAGGAGCCACACTGCAACGTGGCTGGAGAGAATTGCGGCCAGGGTTCCGATCGCGATTCCAATCACGATGCTCAGCCCCATCGACTTCGATTTGCTCGCTGCTGCCATACGCCATTCCTTTTTCGTTTCGCTCCCATCGGTTTTCGCCGACTGAAGTTCGACGAGGGCGAGACGCCTCTTCGGCAAGTTCAGGGCAGGCCCTCGCGACAGCCGGCAAGATCCCGGCGCTACCTAGAACGCTCACTGCGACGCCCCGGTGTTCCTGCGACGTGATCCGACCGAGGACCATGCCGATCGCTGTGCCTAGCGCCACACCGACGGCCAAGTTATGCGTGGCGACTCCCAAGGCCGCGCCAGCTCCGGCTCCCAACGCAAGACCAGTGGCGAAGTTGAATTTCGGTTTCACGGGTCACTCCTTTTCTCTGCCAGGTGACTAGCGGGGGACGACCTTGCGCCTGTCCCCTCTCGCTTACTTCTTCCCGCCGTTGTCGGAGGGCTTGTCGGCCTTGTCACCGATCTGGCGAACTTTGCCGAGCATGTCGCCGAGGTTCATGCCGGTGAGCGTCTCGAACAGCGCCGGAACCTGAGCGGCCATCTTGGTCAGGTCGCCGGTAATTTTGTTCAAGCCGGCTGCCTCGCCGTTGCCGGTTGAGACCACGGTGATCTTGTCGACGTTCGCGAGCGGACTCGCGAGCGCCCGGACCACCTCCGGCAAGCCGGTGAGGAGTTTGTCGATGACCGCCGCCTGGTTGTATTCCTGGAAGGCCTCGGCTTTCACGTTCATGGCCTTCGCTTCGGACTCACCTTTCTTGAATATGATTTCGGCTTCGGCCTCGCCCTGCTGGCGGATCGACGAAGCGTGACCTTCGGCTTCGGCCATGAGGCGCTGCTTTTCGGCCTGCGCCAGGGTCTCGATACGCTGACGCTCGATTTCGGCCTGCTTCAGCACGGTGGCGATCAGTTCTTTTTCGCGGCGCATGATCTCGGCTTCCTGCACCTTGACCTGGCCTTCTTTTTCGACTTGCTGCACGCGCACGCTTTCAGCGATGACCTGCTGTTGCATGACGTTGGCCTGGATGTCGTAGGCCTTGTCGGCCTGGGCCTGCTGCTTCTTGGTGACTTCGAGGTACTGCGCTTTCTTGACCTCGAGGTCGCGCTGGGCTTCGGCCTGCTTGGCCTGCGACAGCGTTTCGGCCAGAACCCGCTCCTGGTCGGCTTGCGCTTTGGCAACCGCGGATTCGCGCGTCGCCACGGCGCGCTTGATCGCAGTATCGCGCTCGGCTTCGGCGGTGGCCACGTCGGCGTCGCGCTTGATTCGCGCAACGTCCGGCTTGCCCATGTTGGTGATGTACTCGTTCTTGTCGCGGACTTCCTTGATGGTGAACGAAATTACTTCGAGCCCCATCTTGCTCATGTCGTCCGCACAGGTGGCGCGCATGCGCTCGCCCACCATCTCGGGCTGCTTCACGATTTCTTCCACCGTGAGCTGGCCGATGATGCCGCGCAGGTGGCCTTCCATCACCAGCCGGATCAGGCCTTCGCGCTCCTGATCGGTCTTGGTCAGGAACTGCTCGGATGCGGTCAGGATCGATTCGACGTCGGACTTGACCTTGATCTGAGCGACGGCTTCGACGGTGACCGCCACGCCCTGCTTGGTGTAGAGATCCTGCTGCGGGGCCACGTCGAACGACATCAGTTCGAGGGAAAGCTCGCGACAGATTTGGACCATCGGCCATACGACGGCCCCGTGACCTTTGACCACGCGGGTGCCGCCGAACCCGTAAATGATGAGCGCTTCATGCGGGCCCGCCTTGCGGTAGAGCCTGGCGAGAAAACTCATCAGGAACATCGTGATCAGGACGACGATCCCCACGACGACCCAGACTTCAGTGTGAATGCCGAACGTCATATCTCCTCCTCGCAATGCTTGCGAAACTGTTAGACCGTTATGAATGAGCGAACTGCTTCATCGCGTCCAGGTCGCGCACGATGCGCGCCGGATCGTTGTGTCCCAGAAAAACTTCGCCTTCAAGCGTGGTGATGTGCACGACCTGGTTGCCCCAGACATAGGCGCGCGTGTTGCCGACCCCGCGAATGCCGTAGCCGCGCAGCGCGTTCCAGTTTTCAATGCCGTAGCGGCCGATCTGGTCGCGTGAAATCGAGCGCAGCCGGAAGCCGAGCGTACTGATCTCAAGGCCTGCCGGAGTGAAGCGATATTGGAAGCCGCTCCAGGCATGGGCTGCGATCAAAAGGAAGAACAGGCACAATGCGCCCATCCCGATGCGCACCCCGGTCTGCGGGATCGCGGCCAGAATCGCAAGCTCGACAACGGCCAGCGTTGCGAAGAGCACAGCGAACCGGCGCGAGCCGTGGGTTTCCTCGGCCAGCGTTTGACCTTCCGGAAGAGCTGCCCCCCGCTGGGTGCGGATGTAGATCAGCGTGAAAAGCACGATCGCAACAGGAACTCCGAGCAGGACGGGCGCCGCGGTGACGGGATTTCCCGTCAGGTTGTGCTGGAGGATGCCGTTGTTCACGTAGAACATGAAGCCGAGGATCGCGTAGAAGAGACCGAGTAGCGCGAACGATGACGTATCGGTGGTCGCTCTCTGCTTCAGAACGACAAACCCGATCGCGGTGAAGATGATCAGCAGGAACGCGGTGACGCCGAGCGCGTAGTACAGCGTGACCTCGCGAGACATCCAGCCGTTGGGATGACCGTCGGCGGCAAAATGAGTCGCCATGCTGGCGGGGAGCTGGTCCCAGACCTGCCAGTAGCGCAGCGCGGTGAGGGGCAGGGTCAGCCACAGGCACGCGGTCAAGATTGTGAATAATCTGCGGTTCATCCCGGTTGCCCTCAGGGGCTCAAGCCCCTTTTTTGTTGCGGCCCTTTCGGCACGACCAAAGTCGTGCCCTGATACAAACCCCTTGTCGCCTCCGCGACAACTCAGCGCGCTGATTTTTCGCCCTCGCCAAACATCTCGCGGCTTGCCGGCCCTTGTCACTCGGTAGAGACGGGGCTGGCCCCGTCTCAGACGCGGCGAGCCGCATCTCTACCCGGCCGCGGGCGGCGGTCTACGCCTTGGTCGCGTCTTCACGGGTCTCCTCGCCGGACATTTCTGTCCACAGGCGGACGTAGGCGATGCCTTTGTCGTATCGTGTCACGACTATTTCCACACCCTTTGCGATGGCGACGCCAGCCTCGCTGCGGGCGCCGCAGGTTCTGCGCGTGCCGGCTTGCGAGTAAATGATTTCGCCGGTGCCGCCGGCGCGAATTGGGATCGAGGTACGGCCGAGCACGCCGACCATTTCGTAATCCACGGGATCCATGCTCTCCTCCTCGGAGGTCAGGACCTTGCCGAGAAACAGGAACACGATGCCGCCCCCCACCACTCCGCTGGCCAACGCGATGCCCAGGCCCATCAGGAACCACACGCTCGAGTAGCGCGTCAGCAAATAGCCCGTGCCGCCGAACCACGCGAGAAACGCGGTGAACGTGACGAAGTTGAACGGCGAAACCGATGCGGTCTGCGCCGCCCGAGCCGTAGGCGCGCCAGATCCCGACGCTGCCGGGGCATGGCCTGCCATCGGCGCTTGTCCGGCAACCGGCGCGTGGGCTCCGACTCCGCTGCCGCCCACGGGCACATGCCCGGCCCCATGCGGCAAGTGGAAGTGCCAGCGCGTGCCTCCACCCAGAAACGAGAGCAGGCTGAAGGCGAAGCCCAGGGCAAAGCAGGTCAGGTAAAAGTCTCCCCAGGTCATTGCACTCGCCTCCCTTCGGAAGCCTTGCGGCTTCGGCTGCGATGGTTGCGGGCCGCGTCCGGATCAAGCGCCTCGAGCAAGCGCTCGGCCAGACCCGGCGTGTCGAGAATCGCGCCCAGCAGCAGGAAGCAGCTGCGTGTGTCTTTGTGGCGTGCGCACTTGATGAGCACGTCGCTCACCTCGCGATCGCTCACGAAACGCTCCGAACCCTGCAGCAGCCAGACGTCGAGCTTGCCTTCGATGGTGCGCAGGTCCGACGTGAGTTCGGTGTGGTAGCCCTCGGGATCATCGACCAGAAAACCGGGGTGCACCTTGAAAAACCGCGCCAAGAGCGTGCGTGACGATTGCGTCATGTGACGGCGCGAGCCGCGCTCGATCTGCGAGAGGTAGGACTGGCTGATGCTCTTGCCCAGTTCCTGCTTCACGGCGCGCACGATTTCCTGCTGGGTCATGGGGCGTCCCATGTCGCGGAGGGAGCCTTCGACCTCGCGCAGGTAGCGGATTTTTTCGCCGAGCGTCATATTCCAGATCGCTATCTTTATATTGCAATTTGTAATGTTTTGTCAAGAGAGGGATGTGGTGTGTTTTGAAGGGGTTAGGGGCGCCAAAAGGGTCGTCGGTCGTTGTGTCGTCGGTCTTTGACATGACGAGGCTGAGCAGGTCCCTGGCAGGTTGCGGAACAAGGAGGCCACGAGAGAGTAGGAAGCGCACCTCAGGCGCTAGAGCACAGGCACATCCGCCATCGAGCGGCACGACTGAAGTCGGTGTCCTTGCCGAGACGATTTCCGCTTGGGGTTGCAGCCAGCGATCAAAAGCAGATTCCTCCTGGCTCGCTGCGCTCGCGCGTCGCAATGACGATGGGGTGGGGAAGGGCGCGATTGGGTGCACATACAAAGTGCATGGGTCCTTCGCTGCGCTCAGGATGACAGGTTGAAATTAGGCCGCGAAGTTGTGGAGCGTCCTCTAGTCCAGTGCCAGAGGAGTGAGGACGCCGTTCTTTCTGGTGGCGAGGCGAATGGGGCGGGGCGGGCCTTTGCCTGGGAGGGTGGCTTCCATCCAGATTTCCTCGCCAGTGGCGCGAGGCATCGGGATGTTGGCGTGCTCGGGGATGAAGAAGGGAGTTTGCGTGTTTACGGTTGCCACCAGCTTGTTGTCAACGAGGCGGAGGTTGACCCAGAACTCACCCTCGGGATTCGCCACTGCGGTCAGCACGCCGTTCCGCATAAACAGATCACAGCGGGATGGAGAAAACGGACTGGCGTACTTCTGCGGATTCTCCAGCCACGTGAAGCCCTCGGTGGGCAGTTGGAGGCTGAACACCAGGTAGCGGCCGCGGATGGGAAGGGTGGGGTCGTAGGTGGCAACCTGAATCCAGGTGCGCGGACGGGTGGCGCGATCGTAGAGCAGTTTCGCAGCGAGAGTGCACACGAGGGCAACTTGCAGTGCGGCCAGCAGCAAGCCTTTTTGAAGAGCACTCATGCCGCACCTCGCACACGCGCCACCAACTGGCGGCGCGTCTTCTCGAGGAACCAGGCCAGCAGAAGAAACAGCAGGCCCAGTCCGATGAGGCTGGCGGAGCGGTCAAGCTTGTCCATGACCTCGGAGAAATAGAAGACCAGGATGGTGAGACCGAATCCGGCGATGCCAAGGTTGATGCGCTCGCGGCGCCGCTCATCGAGACCCCAGGCGATGAGGCCGAGGGCGCCGACGCCGCACCAGACGTAGGGTGCGAGTTGCGCAACGATATGGCTTGGACCCGGACGATCGGGGAGGAGACACGCGAGTAGAACCCAAGCGGCTGCCACTGCGTTCTTCCAGCTATCGCGGCGACGCAACAGCCAAGCCAGGGCCAGCGGTCCGAGCAGCGCGACAGGCACGCCGATGAGATAAAGGGAGAGGGGTGTTTTCTGGTTCGGCCACCAGAAGTCGTTGGCGGCGCACATCGCCGCCAGGGGAAGCAGGGCAATGCCGCCGATCCAGGCCAGCGCGCGGCGTATGGAACTATGTTGCGACGCGTAGAGAACACTCAGGTAGGTGAGGGCGAGCAGCAGCAATCCCTGAAAGGCCCAGCGCTCACTCGTATGGTGCCGGCTGGCGGTATCGAACCACTCCGAGGCAAGCCAGGCCGGGGTCAGGATGGCAGCGAGCGCGGCTTGGACCCAGTCGCGCAGGAGCCACCATCCGAGCCAGGCCGCGAGCGCCCACAGCATGATGCCGCCGGGCCAATGCTCTTGCAGGTTGAAGATCTGGGCGGAGAGAAAGATGCCAGCTCCGGCGGTGATGGTGCCGATGCCATGCATGGCTGCAGCAAGCGCGGGAAAACGGTCAGATGCCAAGGCTCCCGCCACATGGAATACGGCCACGAGCAACAGGACGAGGGAGAAACGGCCGGTGGGGGAGAGTTCGTCCCAGTGCGCGGCGACAAAGAGGAGCACGCCGGCGGCGAGCATCAACGCCCCGAAGCCAACCGCGATCAGGACCGGCCAGCGCAACTGCCCGGGCTTTTCGTTGGAGGCTTCGAAGCCCTGAATGCGTTCGACGGTGGCGGCGTCGAGCAGGCCAGCGCTGCGCCAGCGTTCGAGACTTGCTTGCCAGGACTGGGTCACAGTGCCTCCGAATGGGCCGAATTCTATTCCAACGGGCGCACGGCGGACAGTGACATGGCGTGTGATGGCGCGGGATGTCGTGCCTTAACGGCGGGTGGCGGGATCAGGTCTTTGGGTGTTGGGTCCTGGGTCTCAGGTGTCAGGTCTCAGTTTCAAGAACTGGCTGCGATTCCAGAAGCTCGTAGTGCACCACTTTGGGGCCGCGGTCGAGGAGGAATTTGTCGTCTTCGGGATAGTAGACGGCTTGCTCGGGGTTGGGGCCCGCGAAGGCGGTTATAGCGTCCCAGGAATCCCAGAGGGTGAGGAGGAGAAATTCGCATTGGGTGTTGACACGGCGGCGAAGCGTATAGACGCCGCGGTTGCCGGGAGTGGCGGCATATTCGTGCAGCCCGGTTTGCTTCAGATATTCGTAGTAGGTGTGCTGATCGGATTCGCGGACAGTGCCGCGCCAGATGCGGGCGATCATGATGGGGTCTCCTGCGTGATCGGATGAGGTTCGCTTGGCTTGCGACTCGGGAATGAAGGGGGCGATCCGGAGAAACTCCAGTGGTGTTAAACGCCGAGAACGGCTTTTAACCGCAAAGGAAGCAAAGGTGGACGCAAAGGCCGCATGGAGCAGAAGGCCATCAGAAAAGCTTTTGACCGTAACGAAGGCTAAGGGAACGTAAAGGACGAAAAGCAAACCTAGGACTCAGTGGGCTGGCGTTGGTTACGGGCTTGGCGGGATAGCTCCCACGCTTTGGCGTACTTCCAGGAGACGTAGAGGGCGTGGTAGAGGTGCAGCAGCAGGCCTTCGCGGCCGTCGAGGAAGCCGAGCCGGACGATGTAGTTGTAGAAGAACGTGGCCAGGGGACGGAGGACGATGTCGGCGATGCTGAAGCTGCGGTGGCCCTTGGCGAATGCGTCCTTGGCGCCCAGGGAGGAATAGCGGTTCATGTGGCCGATGTAGTAGGTGAGCGTGGGGTAGGTGTAGTGCACCAGCGCGTGCTGGAACTGGCGGGTTCGCTGGGGGACGTCGGGCTTCAGGTCGACGCGGTCGTGGGGATCGTAGCCGGCAACGACGCCCATGCCGCGGCGAAACAGGCGCAGCTTGGGGTCGGGGTAAAAACCGCCGTGACGCATCCAGCGCCCGAGAAAAAGATTCTTGCGCGGTAGCCGGTAGCCGTTGACGGCGTTAGGATCGGCCAGCGCGGCGCGGATTTCTTCGGCGAGTTCGGGGCTGACTTCCTCATCGGCGTCGAGCAACAAAACCCAATCTTGGGTGCAGAGGTCGATGGCGTACTGTTTCTGAGCGACATAGCCGCGCCAGGGTTCGACGATGACTATGGCTCCGTGCTCGCGGGCGATGTCGCAGGTGCGGTCTTTCGAGCCGGAGTCGACGAGGATGATTTCGTCGGCCCAGCCAACGCTCGCGAGGGTGCGGCCGATGTTGGCCTCCTCGTCCATGGCAACGACGGCTACGGAAAGGGTCATGGGGGTGCGGTGCGAGTTGCATGGATTGCGAATTTTGGAAGCGGTATTGTCTCATGGGGAATGGGTGGCGGTTGGTGCGTGAGCCCGGGCGGTTGTACATAGGGACGCAGATCGAAAAAGAGGACTGAGGAGGCAGCGGTCTCAGCGATCCCTTGGCGATAGAACCACGCCTTGAGTCAGACTTAGGGGTCAAGAGTGCTGTCGCTGTTCTCGTCGATTGACACTGCTTGGCATGGATAACGCTGTCGAGCACGGTCCGTCACACCGTCACTCCGTGTGTCGCGCTTACAAGGAAGGCTTAGTTATGAAATCAGCCCTTACGTTGTCTCTCTTGCTCTGCCTTGCCGCTGTGGACGTAGGCGCGCAACAGAGCGATAAAGGCCAGCCCGCCCTCAAAGTGCGCTCCACTTTGGTGGAGGTACCTATCCTCGTGAAGAGCAAGGGAGGAGAGGTAGTTTTTCAACTCATGGCTGAGACTTCCTGCTCACCGACAATGGCATACCGCAGCACCTCACACTCGGTCAGGACACCGACTCGCAGCCGTTGGCGTTGGCAATCGTTGTTGAAACAGGCGGAGCCGGAGCAATGTGAAGGCATCGACATAATTTCCCGCGCCCCACGTGAAGTCTCGCCATCTCACTGCATTGACCCACAGAACCGATGGGCTGCCACGAAGTAACGCCTTCTGCCCCTGGCGGTTCAAGCTGAAGGACAGCAGATTCCTCCCGCCGCGCCGCGCTCGCTCGTCGGAATGACAACGTGATGAGAGTCGATCACGGCTAGATGCCGGCCCCGTCGCTGTAGGTGTCCCATTCTTCGTCGATCGTCAGGTTGGGCTCGGGCGTGAGTCTTGCGGCGGTGTGTTCCTGCAACTGCTCGCGGATCTGGTGGACTTCGGCGGCGAGGCGGATGAAAACGTCGGACATGGGGTCGCTGATCTCTTTTGGGTCGCTGATCACGACGCGCTTGCCGTTGCGCAGGACGATGTGGCCGGGGACGCCGACGATGGTCGAGTTGTCGGGGATGCTGCGTAACACGACTGAGCCGGCACCGACGCGGCAGTTGTCGCCGACGGTGATGTTGCCGAGTACCTTGGCGCCGGAGCCGATGACGACGCCGTTGCCGATGCTGGGATGGCGCTTGCCTTTTTCTTTTCCGGTGCCGCCCAGGGTTACGCCCTGGTAGAGGGTCACATCGTCGCCGACGATGCTGGTTTCGCCGATGACCACGCCCATGCCGTGGTCGATGAAGAGGCGCTGCCCAATCTGGGCGCCGGGGTGGATCTCGATGCCGGTGAGCAGGCGGGCCCACTGCGAGAACCAGCGGGCCAGCAGGCGCAGGTTTTGCATCCAGAGCCAGTGATTGATGCGGTGAAACCAGAGAGCGTGCAGGCCGGGGTAACAGAGCAGGACTTCAAGATAAGAGCGCGCGGCGGGGTCGCGCTCGAAGATGAAGTTCATGTCGTCGCGAACGGATTGGAAGAGACCGGGCATCTAAGGGGCGCTGGAGAAGCCATCTGTTTGCCGGCTGTGAACCTCAGCGGCTGAAGCCGGCATGGACTGCTGAGGCTAACGGCCCGGCTGAAGCCGGGCCCGTTCAAAGCGAAACGAGTTCGCGGAATGAACCTTGACGTTCACCTCCTGACGCAACGGAACGCCGCGCCGCGCTTAGACGGGGCAGCCCCGTCTCCCCACGGGCCGGGCACGCAACAACGAACCTATATTTCCACCGCGACGGTCGCCATCTCCATGGCTTCCTTGCGGAGATGATCGAACAGGATACTGCTCAGGTAGCGTTCGCCAAAGCTCGGCAGAACGGTCACGATCAGTTTTCCGGCATTCTCGGGACGCTTGCCGACTTCGATGGCGGCGAGGACGGCGGCGCCGGAGGAGATCCCCATGAGCAGGCCTTCTTCGATAGCGAGACGGCGAGCCATGACGATGGCGTCTTCGCTGGCTACTTGGATAACTTCGGAAATGTAGTCGGTGCGGAGGATTTCGGGGATGAAGCCGGCACCGATGCCCTGGATTTTGTGTGGGCTGGGAGCGCCGCCGGAGAGCACGGGGCTTTCTTTTGGTTCGACGGCGATGGCCTTGAAGCTCGGCTTTTTGGGGTGGATGTATTCGGTCACGCCGGTGATGGTGCCGCCGGTGCCGACGCCGGAGATGAGGATATCGACCTGGCCGTCAGTGTCGTCCCAGATTTCCGGGCCGGTGGTCTCGAGGTGGATCTTCGGGTTCGCGGGATTGGCGAATTGCTGCAGCATGTAGCCATTGGGGGTTTGCGCAAGAATCTCGTTGGCCTTGGCGATGGCGGCCTTCATGCCTTTGGGGCCGGGGGTGAGAACGATCTCGGCACCAAAGGCGCGCAGCATGACCCGGCGCTCGAGGCTCATGGTGTCGGGCATGGTGAGGATCAGGCGGTAGCCCTTGACGGTGGCGACGAAGGCGAGGCCAATGCCGGTATTGCCGCTGGTGGGCTCGATGAGGACAGTTTTTCCGGGATGGATTTTGCCGGCGCGTTCGGCTTCCTCGATCATGCTGACGCCAATGCGGTCTTTTACGCTGGCACAGGGATTGAAGCTTTCGAGCTTGGCGGCGATCTTGGCCTGGGAGCCGGCGGTGACCTTATTCAGGTAGACGAGAGGAGTGCGGCCGATCAGTTCGGTGACGTCGCGGGCAATCTTCATGGGGCGGGCGTCCTTTCCCGGGAGATTTGCACGATAAAGTCTACTAGGATACTGGAAATTCTGAAGTAAGAAGTAAGAAGTAAGAAGCCCCATACCCGCCGGCAGAGGCGGCACGGGGCCAAAACACAGAACTGTCCTGTTGAAACCAGGTTGACGCAGCGCATCCGCCGGTTACTGCCGCACCCTACGTCTATTGCGGAGTCGGTGGCGGCTGCTGGGGTTGGACCTCGGGCTTCACCTCCGAGCGTGGGGTCACGTAGGGCACACTCGGCGACCTGGTGACCACGCCGCTCCGGGCGTCCGCCAAATCGATGCCGTTATGCTCGAGGAGCAGGCCGGTAGCGCGGTCCAGTTCGACGCGCGACTTCTCATAGGAGGCACGCGCGGCCACCAGATTGGACCGACTCTGGGTCAGGGCGCTGGACTGCTGCAGGACGAGCGTGGTGGTCGAGGCACCGAGCGCGTACTTCTTTTGCTCAGCGTCCAGGGATTGCTGGGCGAGGTCGACGGCCGCCTGGGCCGCAGCGACGTTCGCCCAGTTTTGCTGCAGGGCGAATTGGGCGTTGCGAACCTCGATACGGATTTCGTTTTCCACCTGTTGCAGGCGCATCTCGGCCTGGCGCAGTTCAAGCTGTGCGCGGATTTGATTGGCCTGCGCAGTGCGGTTGCGCAGGGGAATGTTCAGGCTGAGGCCCACACCCTTGTCGGGGGCCGTACCGTTAAAGAGTTGGTGGAAGGTGTGGCCGTAGCTGGTACTCGGAGGGATATCAGCGGGCTGCGTACAGAACTGCTCCGTCGGGCTTGTGCAGACAGGGGCATTGGGGTTGAAGTCACCTCCAAGTCCGGAACCTCCGTAGTAAGCAAACAGGTCGACGCTAGGCAGCAGAGCGTTTTTCACCGCTTTCAGGCTGAGGTCGCGACTGTTCAAGTCGATGCGCGACTCCGCCAGTTCAGGGCGATGTTGCAGGGCGTCGTTGACGAGGTCTTGGCTGGGCACGGCGGCCTCCTGCGGAGGAATGCGCATGGTGTCGGTCGGGATCACTTCGGCGTCGATCAGCTTCGGATCGACCAGCGTGCGGCTCAGTGCGTTCTTCATGAGCAACTGCTGCAGTTCAAGGTTCGTCTGTGCCACGATCAGCGATTGTTGATTCGTGGCTACCTGGCTTTGCGCGCGGACGATTTCGATCGGAGCCAGGGTTCCGATCTCGACTTGCTTCTTGTTATCGGACAGAGTCTTTTCCGCCAGGGCGAGCGCGTCCTGCTGTACTTTCAGGTTCTCGTAGGCATTGACGAGATCCCAATACATGTTCTGGATTTGATCGACGGTGGTCGTGATCTGCAAACGAAATGCGACATCGGACAACTCGCGGTTATTCTTCGCGATGATGATGAATCGCTTGTTGGGCACGATGCCGAAGCCCTGCAACAAGTGCTGGGTAAAGGTCGCTCTGAAATTGGAGTTCAGCGTTGGACTGAAGGTGTTAAAGGGCGAGTTACTGGTTACGCGGGTGTTGTTGAACCCAACGGACAGACTTGTGCCCGTGACGAAGCCCTGGTTGTAGGTGAAGTTTGCAGTGGTGGTGTTCTGGAACAGCACGGGAACTCCGACGAAGGCGCTGGAAGGTTCCTGGCTGAAACGGTCGAGTTGAAGAGTGCCGGTCAGGATTGGATCGTAAGAGGTGATCAGGGAGCCGATGCCGACCGTCGAACTCACGATGCCGAGAGTGCCGCTACCTGCTCCACCCAGACCGCCAGTGGTTCCACCGGCTCCGCCGGCGGAAGTGGTTGCGCCGCCGAGACCGCCAACGCCGCCTCCTGGCGTCCCCTGGACCACACCCGTGTTTACGCCAAGCACCGAAGCGCCGGCCTTGGTTCGCAGCACGTCCGTATCGGCGATGTTCAGGTTATAACGCGAAATTGCGATGTCGAGGTTGTTTTCCAACGCCAGGGAGATGGCATCGTTCATGGAAAGCATGAGTTTGCCGTTGACCATGAGTTGGTCGAGCCGAGGGGTGTTGGTCAAACTCGGCAGGGGCACGCTCTGACCCGCGTAGGGTGCCAAGGGATTGGGAAAATGGGAGCGGCCCGCGGCATAGTTGCCGACCCGAAAGGCCTGGGGCTGAGTCGTGGCCGGCTGACTGGCCGAGGGAGCCTGGGGCATGGTTCCAGTGGAAGAGTTCTGCGCCCACGCGGCGCTGGTGAGAAAGGCGGTGAGGGTCAGCAGGGCAAAAGATCTCGCGGCAAAGCTGAAACTAGGCAGTTGCATGCACGTTCTCCGTCAAGAACTCGTAAAATTGCAAGGTGAAACGCAAAACCCCGGGTCTGACACTGGTCCGCACCCAGTGGTACGCAAGGCGCGCGGGAAAGGTTCCTTCCACGTTGCCGTTTCGGCGTTGACCGGCGGAAGCCGTCGATTCCCTGAGAAGCTCATAAGTATAGACGAGCAAACCGGAGATTGCTGTGACGGCCAGGTCAAAACCAACGCCTGTCAAGGTCCGTAAACGCCTTAGATGAAGCGGAGTGCGGACAGGACTCCGAGAGAATGCGGAATCTTAAGCTGATTTTGGCCTACGACGGAACGGAGTTTGCCGGTTGGCAGGTGCAACCGGACGCCGCGACCGTTCAGGGTGCACTCGCCTCAGCGATTGCGCGCCTGACCGGAGAAAAGGTCTTACCGCAGGGGTCGGGAAGAACCGACGCCGGCGTGCACGCCTTGGCTCAGGTCGCTTCCTGTGTCACGGCATCTCCCATGCCGGTGGGAAACTTCGTGAAAGCGCTGAACGACATTCTTCCGCCCGCGATTCGGGTTGTGGAAGCCAGTGAAGTTTCCCCCGACTTTCACGCACGCAAGTCGGCCAGGGCGAAGACGTACCGCTATCGAATTTTGAGAACCCCGATTTGTTCGCCATTTCTCGCGAGATATGTTTGGCATTTTCCTTATCCGCTGGACGAAGAGGCCATGAACACCGCGGCGCGTGCGATCGAAGGTGAACACGATTTCACTTCGTTCGCGGCGGTTGATCCAGAACGGAGGCGGGAAGAGGGCGAGGTCTCGAACGTGCGAACGATTTTCTCTTCCGCCTGGAAGCGCGAGGAGGACGAACTCATCTATACCGTTCGTGGGAGCGGTTTTCTGCATCACATGGTGCGCAACTTGGTGGGGACGTTCATCCTGGTAGGCAAGAAGAGCGCGCGGGTTAGCGAACTGCGCGAGATCCTGGAGGCGCGGAACCGTTCTCAGGCGGGGCCGACTGCCCCAGCCAGCGGCCTCTATTTGGTGGACGTCGAATACTAGAGTGTGCTTTACGAACCTTTACGCAGATTTACCGAATCTTTACCCGGCGCAGGCCAACGTATCGCCGAAAATGAAACATGCCTCGAATGCTTGGTGCGCCCGTGCGGGCCACAGCTGCTTGCCACCGGTCTAACCAGCCATTTGTATTGGGTTGCGCTCTTGCATAGCCTAGTTGAAATCGGAGTGGGGCTTAGGTCGGAATCGGCGCCGGTGCGGATCAGGAAAATTGCTTACGGACAGGTTGGGTTTCGAGTCATAGTTCTTGAGCCGGGTCGCCCAGACCGACGAGCCGGTATGGATACACACATGTCTTCACGTTTTTCGAGGTTGGTCGCATCCCTTGTGGTGGGAATCAATAGCATGGCAGCAATGTCGGTTGCGGGCAGGGCACAGGAATCCCCGACCCCTGCCGCGGCAACGTCCACCGTCCAGAGTGGCAACACTCCGGCTCCTCAACCGCAGCCACCGCCGCCGGCCCAGGCCTTTGTTCTCAAAGACCATTCCAAGCCGCATCGGGCCTTCCCGAACCTGATTGCTCCTTACCAGGCGGAGCATGTTCCACCGCCGAACCTGGCCAACACTGCGCGGCTGGATCAGCTCCTGCATGACGGAAAGATCCTGCTTTCGATCGATGATGCGGTGGCGCTGGCGCTGGAGAACAATCTCGACATCGCGATTGCCCGCTACAACCTGAGCATTGCCGACACCGACATTTTGCGTACCTCCGCCGGGGCCCTCATTCTGGGTGTCAACACGGGAATCCTGCAGGGCACGCCGGGCGGGGGAGTTGGCGGGCTCAGCGGAACGGTCGGTTCTGGGGCAGGGGGCACGTCGGTAGCGGCCGGAGGAGCGGCGACCGGTACAGCGGGGTTGGTCAGCTCAACCCTTGGGCTGGGATCGACGATTTCGAGCTTCGATCCGATTGTAGGCGGGACATTGCAGATCGACCGTGCCCGGACGCTCTCTGCCAGTTCTCTGACCGGCGCCACCCAGATTGCCAACGACACCGACACCGCCGATTTCAACTACGCCCAGGGATTCCATTGGGGCACCAATATGTCGGTTGTATTCAACAATAGCCGGCTCTCGACCAACCAGCCGACCACCACCCTGAGCCCGGAGCTCGTTTCGAACTTCAAGTTTCAGCTGTCGCAGCATCTGCTGCAAGGCTACGGGCTATTGCCGAACACGCGGTTCATTCGCATTGCGCAGAACAACCGCAGCATCGCGGATACCTCATTCCGCCTGCAGGTGATCACCACCGTCGACCAGATCGAAAACATCTACTGGGACCTGGTGTATGCCTACGAGAACCTCAAAGTGCAGCAAGAGGCGCTGGCCTTCGCCGAGAAGACGTTGTCCGATACGCAGAAGCAGGTGACCGCCGGGGTGACGGCTCCGCTGCAACTGGCGAGTGCCGAGAGCGCGGTGGCAACCGACCAGGAGGGGCTGATCGTGGCCCAGACCAACCTGGAGCTGCAACAGCTGCTAATGAAGAACGCCCTGAGCCGCACCATGGTGGACCCAGTTCTCGCTGAGGCGGAGGTGATTCCAACCTCGACCATGGAAGTGCCGGAGAACGAACAGATCCCGCCCACGACTGACCTCATTACCGACGCATTGAGCCACCGGGGCGAATTGGAGGAGTCGCGTGTGGATCTGAAGACCCGCGAAGTCAGTGAGCGGGCCGTTGCCAACGCATTGTTGCCAACGGCAGACGTGTTCGCCTACTACGGGGGATCGGGGCTGGGTGGAGATCAGAACCCAGCTAACATCTGTCCGCCCCCGGCGGAGAAGCAACCGTTTGGGTGTCATCCGGCAGGAGCAATTTCCCCGATCGGCTACGGAGCAACGCTGAAACAGCTTGTGAACTCGTCGGCACCCGACAAAGGAGCGGGCCTCACCTTCAGCGTGCCGCTAAGGAATCGGCTGGCTCAAGCCAACCAGGTGCGATCCGAGCTGGAATATCGCCAAGCCCAGATGCGTCTGCAGCAACTGGAGAATCAAGTACGCATTGAGGTGCGAAACGCGCAGTTCACGTTGCAGCAGAACCGGGCTGCGGTTGCAGCGGCAAAGGCCGGCGTCGATTCCGCAAAGCAATCCTTGTATGCCGAAGAAAAGAAATTGCAAGCCGGAATGTCGACGGCGGTGCTAGTCCTGCAGAACGAATCGCTGGTGGCGACCGCTCAGTCGAACCTGATCTCTGCGACGGCCGCATACGAAAAAGCGCGTTTGGAACTCGACCGCGCCACGGGGCTTTTGCTGGAGCACTCAAACATCCAAATCGCGGATGCGAAGCGAGGGCAGGTGGGCCAGGAGCCGAGGGTGCCCAGCGTGATCGAGATGCAAGAGCTGTCGCCCGACACGAAAAAACAGCAGTAAGCCGGCAGGGATGCGGGTCCGTGACTGTTCGACGAGAGTATTATGGGCCCGAAGCGCCTGAAAGTGTTCCTCTCGAAACATGGGCACGGACCTCCAAATCGCAGCTGGCAAGGTCGTTTCCACAAACCCGGCCACGGGCGAGACCCTTCGCGAATTCGATTGTGCCGCGGAAGCCGGGGTTCAAAGTGCTGTTTCCCGCGCCCGCATTGCGCAACCGGCGTGGGCCGCGCTCAATGTCGGCAGGCGTATCGCCATCCTGCATGAGTTTCAAAGTCGGCTGCATGGGAAAAAGGCGGAGGTCGCGCGGCTCATTACGCGCGAGGCGGGCAAGCCCTATGTCGAAGCCCTGCTGACAGAAGTCCTGGTGGTGTTGGACGCTACCCGTTTCCTGATTGAGAACGCCCGCCGCTTTCTGCGCGACCAAGCTGTGCCGCATGGCGGCTTGGCGATGAAGACCAAGACGGGACGTTTGCTGCGCGAGCCGCACGGGGTCATCGGCATCGTGTCGCCGTGGAATTACCCGTTTTCGATTCCGGCCGTGGAAACGCTTGCCGCCCTGGTGATGGGCAACGCGGTGGTGCTGAAGCCGTCGGAATTCACGGCGCTGGTGGCGCTGGAGCTGGGGACGTTGTTGCGGGCGGCGGGAGTGCCCGAGGCAATTTTTCAGGTGGTGCCGGGAGACGGCGCAACGGGCGCAGCGCTGGTGAACGCGTCGATCGACAAACTGTTCTTCACCGGGAGCGTGGCGACGGGAAAACGTATTGCGCAGGCCGCGGCCGCGCGTTTGCTGCCGGTCGTGCTCGAGTTGGGCGGGAAAGACCCGATGCTCGTCCTGGACGATGCGGATGTCGATGTAGCCTCGAGCGCGGCAGTGTGGGGGGCGTTCGTCAATGCCGGACAGACTTGCCTTTCGGTGGAGCGGTGTTACGTGCATGGTTCGCGCTATGGCGAATTTCTTGAAGCCTGCGTGGCAAAGACGCGCAAGCTGCGCGTGGGGAACGGAATTGATCCGGGAACCGACGTGGGGCCGATGATTCAGGAGCGCCAGTTGCGGATCGTCGAGGAGCAGGTGGAAGAAGCCAGGCTTCGCGGGGCGCGTGTGCTCGCTGGTGGTTCGCGCCTGCCGGAGCTGGGGCCGAATTTTTACGCGCCGACCATCCTGGCGGACGTGACCCACGAAATGCGGGTCATGCGCGAGGAGACGTTTGGGCCGGTGCTGTCGGTGGCCGCGTTCGAGGATGATGGCGATGCGATCCGGTTGGCCAACGACTCGGACTTCGGGCTGGCGGCTAGTGTCTGGACGCGGGATACGGCACGCGGAGAGGCGATTGCCCGGCGCATCGTGACGGGAAGCGTGATGGTGAACGATACGATTTCTTGTTTTGGCATCAGCGAGGCGCCGCACGGGGGTGTGAAGGCCAGCGGGATTGGACGGGCGCACGGACGATTGGGGATGGAAGAGATGGTGCGCGTGAAGTATCTCGACAGCGACCACCTGCCGCGAATGAAGAAGGTCTGGTGGTACGGATATGGCAAGTCGTTTGCGCGGCAGATGGAAGGATTCGTGGATATGCAGTTTGCGCGGGGGCTCGGCGCGAGACTGCTTGGGGGGCTGCGCTCGGCGGGGGTTCTGGGGCGGCGGAAGCTGTGACGGTGTTGTGCGATGGGGGTGCGGCGAGCTCGATCACGGGCTGATGGAGTGGGTAGGCTTGCGCGGGCAAGATGCCCCTTCGGCCAGCTCAGGGGAGGCTCCCGCGACCGCCGGCGAGGACCCTTCGACTTCGCTCAGGGCAGGCTGGCCGGCGCTAGCTTGGGTGGTTGCCTCCAGTCGTGTTCGAGTAAAATCAGCGGCTGAGGCTTAATTCTGCGGCTTGTGCCCGCTCGAACGAGGTGCTCTTTGGCGACTGGCGAAACAACCGTCCCGCACGCGGCTCTGCAGCTTCCCAACCACAAGGTGAAGGTCAAACAACCTGGCCAGCGCGCCTGCAATGAGAAGGACGACAAGGGCAAGTTCTGCGGCGGCCATTTGAAGCGGTGGTTCTACGCCAGCGACGCGGTGGAACAGGAGTGCGGGTGCATCGAGAAGGCCTGGGGGCCATCCGCGGAAGTCTACCGCTGCGAGACGTGCAAGACGCTGTACCTTCCCAGTCCGAAGGACCCGAGCGGGGTGAACGTCGCGGGCGACGGGCGCATTTCGATCTTTGGGTTGACGATTCCGCCCAAGGACGCGAAGTAAGGCTGGTGTTGGACTGCTACCTATTGCAGGTCTGGTGCGATTGGTGGAATCCGGGAGTAGGGGGTCGCTGCGTTCGGCTGACGCCTCGCTGCGCTCAGGATGACAGGTATTTAGGGGATAGCTTTTCAGGCCGCCGATAGGGTAGACGTGAAGACCACGCACCCTTCCGCTTTTGTGAATACTTCCGAACTCATCTACGACTGGAACACCATCCATCCGCAGGCGCTGCAGCCGGCGGGGCATGTGCTGCTGAACGACGAGACCCTGCGTGACGGGCTGCAATCGCCTTCGGTGCGCGACCCCTCTATCCGAGACAAAATTGAGATCCTGCACCTGATGGAGGCGCTGGGGATCAACTCGCTCGACCTGGGCTTGCCGGGGGCGGGGCCGCGGGCGGTGGAGCACGTGACGGCGCTGGCGCGCGAGATGGTCGAGCACAAGATGAAGATCCGCGCGAACTGCGCGGCACGGACGCACGAGAACGACATCCGCCCGATTGCCGAGATCGTGCAGAAGACCGGTTTGCGCATCGAGGCGGCTACGTTTATCGGGTCGAGCCCGATTCGCCGCTACACCGAGGGCTGGACGGATGACTTTCTCCTGCAGACGACCGAGCGGGCGGTGAAGTATGCGGTGTCGCTGGGCCTCGACGCGATGTACGTCACTGAAGACACCACCCGCTGCGATCCGGAGATGGTGAGGAGGCTGTACTCGGTCGCGATCAACTGCGGGGCGCGGGCGATTGTGATTTGTGACACGGCCGGACATGCAACGCCGATGGGAACGTTCGCCCTAGTGCGGTTCGTGATCGACGAAGTGGTGAAACCCTCGGGCGAGACGATTCGCGTGGACTGGCACGGGCACTGCGACCGCGGGCTCGCGACCGCGAACTCCATGGCGGCGCTGGTCGCGGGCGCCGAGTGCGTGCATGGGTCGGCGCTGGGCGTGGGCGAGCGCGTGGGAAACACTCAGATGGACCAGATGCTGGTCAATCTCAAGCTGATGGGCGTTGCGCCCTGGGCCGAGCAGGATCTCACTCGGCTCAAGGATTACTGTCTGGCGGTTTCACGGGCCACGGGAATTCCGATCCCGGCGAACTACCCGGTGGTGGGCGAAGACGCGTTTCGTACTGCGACCGGAGTACACGCGGCGGCCGTGATCAAGGCTTATCACAAAAACGACGTCGAGCTGGCTAATACCGTCTACTCAGGGGTGCCGTCGCACGTGTTCGGGCTGGACCAGATCATTGATATCGGGCCCATGAGCGGGAAATCCAACGTGCATTTCTGGCTGGAGCGGCGCGGGATCGCGGCGACCGACGACGTCGTGGAACGGGTCTATGCGCGCGCCAAATCGTCGGATCACACGTTGAGTGAAGCGGAGATTCTGGAGTGCGTGCAGACCGCGCGAGCGCTGCGGCGGGGCTGAGTGGCATTCGTAAGCGGGCTGCAACCTCGTTCTCATCGTGACACGACATATATTGATTGATGGCATTTTCGGGTGAGCCGCGAGCCAACTGACCGCAGAGAAGTAACGGTTACCGGCCTCCGGTAATCGCAGTACCCTGCAAAGGCAATCCAATCCCATCGTCTGACGTTGTAAGATGACGAATTAATCCCATGGTCATCAGTTCCCGCGCCGATGTATCGGATGCGCACCCCACGGTGCAGGAGGAAGTGGCTCGGCTTTCCGCCTCGCCTGAAATTCGCTCCGCTTTCAACTGGTTTCGGACGCAGGAACCCCAACTTGCCCAGTGGCAGCTGGAGATGGCGCGCATTGCGGCGCCGCCATTTGGCGAAGGCCCGCGCGCGGCCTGGCTGGCGGAACGGTTCCGGGAACTAGGCCTCGATGACGTCCGCGTGGACGATGTGGGAAATGTGTTCGGAATTCACCCCGGGTTTGGCCGCCGCTACATTGCCCTGAGCGCGCACATCGATACCGTGTTTCCTGCCGGGACGCCGCTCAACGTTCGTCAGCAGGGAAGCCGGTTGTATGGCCCAGGCGTCTCAGATAACGGTGCCGGGGTGACGGCGATGCTGGCTGTGGTGGCGCTGCTTCGGTCGGTTCGTCTGCGACATGCGCTGCCGTTCTTGTTCATTGGGAATGTCGGGGAAGAGGGCGAAGGCGATTTGCGCGGAATGCGGCACATCTTTGCCACTCCGCGGTGGAAGGACTCGATCGCTTACAGTCTGATTCTGGACGGCGCCGGGTCGGATACGATCGTGGCGGAAGCGTTGGGCAGCCGCCGCTTTGAGATCATCGTGCGCGGCCCGGGCGGACATTCTTGGAGCGATTTTGGAGCGCCCAACCCGATCGTGATCTTGGCGCGGGCGATTGAAGCGTTCTGTGAGACTCCGGTTCCGACAACTCCGAAGAGCACCTTCAATATCGGAGTGATCCGCGGGGGGACTTCGGTGAACTCGATTCCCGAGTCCGCCAGCATGAGGGTGGACCTGCGGTCGACATCGACGACCGAGCTGGAACGGCTGGAACGGTCGCTGCGCGTCTGCCTGGATCAGAGCGTCGAGGCCGAACAGAGAGCGGCTGCGGGACGCGGCTCGGCCCAGCGCAAAACCCATGCTGTGACCAGTGAGGTTGTTGTGATCGGAGACCGGCCCGCCGGAGAACTGGAATCCAATGCCCGCATTCTGCAGGTTATGCGCGCGGTGGATGCGCAGCTCGGCAATGTGGCGCAGGTGCAGCGCGCGTCGACGGACGCGAATATCCCGCTGTCGCTAGGGCGCGAAGCGGTGGCCATCGGCGGCGGCGGGTCGGGCGGAGGAGCTCACACGCTGCAGGAATGGTTTGATTCGACGGGCCGCGAGCTGGGGCTGAAGCGCATTCTGCTCACCTTGTTCGCGCTGGCCGGGGTGGGCGAATGAGACTGCGGCTGGCGGTTTGTCTGTGCGGGGTGATGAGCGCAATGCAGGCCGAGGACCAACCCGCGAAGCCGAAAGCGGACGTGATTTTCGTCCACGGAAACGTGTACACCGGGGTCGCGATGGCGTCTGGGTTCAAAGCCATCCAGCGGGCCGAAGCGGTGGCGGTGCGCGGCGATCGCATCGAGGCAGTGGGCAACACGGCGGAGATTCTGAAGCTAAACGGTCCGGAAACCAAAGTTATCGAACTGGGCGGGAAGTTCTTGATGCCGGGGTTCAACGACGCCCACGCGCACCTGGCGCACGGCGGTTTTGAGCGGCTCAACGTCAACCTGACCGGTGTGAAATCGCTCGATGAATTCCGCGCCCGAATTCGCGCCAAGGCTGAGTCGGCGGCGCCCGGCGAATGGATCGAGGGCCGGGGTTGGGATGAGAGCCTGTGGCCGGTGCGGGTTTTGCCGACCCGCTGGGATGTGGACGAAGTAGCCGCCGGCCATCCGGTGTTCTTGCAGCGCGTGGACGGACACTTGGCGGTTGCCAGTACCAAGGCCCTGCAACTGGCGAGTATCACGATCGCGAGCCGCGATCCAAAGGGAGGAAAGATCGATCGCGATGCGAACGGGCAACCGAACGGCGTCCTGCGGGACTCGGCCCTGACGGCCATGATGAATGTGATTCCGAAACCCACCCATCAGCAACGGCGGCAGGCGCTGGAATCGGCGCTGGCGGACGCGGCGCGCTGGGGCGTCACTTCGATTCAGGACAACTCCTCGTGGGAAGACTTCCAGGTTTTTGTGGAGATCGAGAAGGAAGGCAAGCTCACGGCGCGGGTGTATGAGTGGCTGCCGTTTGACGAAAGCGTAGGCCAACTCGATGCCATGCGGAATTCGCATCCTCAGTCCGACAAAATGCTCCGTACGGGCATGTTGAAAGGGTTCATGGATGGCTCGCTCGGTTCGCATACTGCGGCGCTGATGGAGCCCTACGCGGATGATCCGGGCAATTCGGGGTTAGCGCAGTACGATCCGGCCAAGTTGAATGAAATGGCGAAAGACCGCGTGCTGGCCGGATTCCAGCTTGGGTTCCATGCCATCGGCGACAAGGGCGTCCAGATGGCGCTCGACGCGTTCGCCGAAGCGGAGAAGGCGGCGAAAGAGAAAAAGATTAAGGCGGCCAACGGCGGGGAGGACTTCCGGCTGCGCGTGGAACATGCCCAGGTCACGAGTCCACTCCAGGTTGTGAAGTTCCGAGACTTGAAGGTGATCGCGTCCATGCAGCCCAGCCATCTGCTCACGGACATGAAATGGGCGGAAGCACGCTTGGGGACCAAGCGTGCCGAACATTCCTACGCCTGGGCAGAGTTTCTGCAGCGGGGCGTGACGCTGGCCTTCGGCACGGACTATCCGGTGGAGCCGATTTCGCCGTTCCGCGGGTTGTATGCCGCCACCACACGCAAGAGCGAGTCAGGCAAGGACGAGTACTACCCAGAGCAAAAGATCTCGATGGACCAGGCCATTGCTGCCTACACGACGGGCTCAGCGTTCGCGGAATTTGCGGAGAAGGAGAAAGGCCTGATGGTTCCGGGGATGCTGGCCGATTTCGTGGTGCTCGATCGTGACCCTACGGCGGTCGTGCCGCAGAAACTGTTGGAGACCCAAGTCCTGCGCACGGTCGTGGGTGGGAAGACGGTATACGAAGCCAAGTAAGGCGCGGGTTCCAGCCGTTGCTACAGTCGTGGTATGGATTGGCGCCAGCGGGAACGGCTTTTTTACTGGGGCGCGCCCCCGGGCCATTGTTCCTGCACTGGGATTTCTCCCCGGCTTTGTCTGGCTCATCTTCTCCCCAACAGTAGCGCACGCGACGGCCTGGGCCGTGTTGCTGTTTCCATGGATGGCAGTGGCCGAGTTCGTGGGTGTCGCCAAGATGGTGCACGGTTGCGCAGAACGGCCGTTCCATCTTCTGACGATGCTCTCGCTCGGCGCGATGCTGGTGCTGCTGGTGATCGCAAGCTAGACGGGATTGTTCCTGGCTGCTTTGGTGCAGCGGATGGAGTAACGCCGAGCAAAAGAATCGACCTGCGAAATGAAACTGTTTCCCGCTCTTGAGCGTCTAAAGCTGCAGTGATGTCTGGCACTTCGGTGCCCTGCCAAGGCCAGCTAAACGGGTATAATCAACGGGTTAGAAGTCTCCCGGAGGAAGTTACGTATGGAACCGCGCGAAGGCGCATTTTGGGTGAGCCTCAAAGCCAATCGCTGGCTTTACACCCTGAGCATTCTGGCCACGCTGAGCGTGGGCATTCTGATTGGTTCGGTTGTTTCCTACGGAGTGAAGGGTAAGGAGGGGCAGAAGGGGACGGATGTGGCTCCCTTGACTGTGCCTGCGCCCCAGCAGCTGTCGAACGCGTTCTCGCAGATTGCCAAGCAACTGGAACCAGCCGTGGTCAACATCAACACCGAATCCACCATCAAGAACCCGCATAAGCGCCGGGGAAAGCCGGGACCGGGCGACGACGAACCTGACGGTGGCGGCGCTGGTGGCGGTAGCCCGTTCGATGATTTCTTCGACCGCTTTTTCGGCGGGCAGGGCGGCCAAGGGGGACCCGGTGGCGGAGACATCAAGGAACGCTCATTGGGGTCCGGGGTAGTTGTCGATGCCAAAGGCCTGATCGTGACCAACCGTCACGTGATCGAGAAGGCCGATCGCATCCGGGTGCGCCTGCAGGATGATCCGCCCGGCGTGCAGCATGACGCGAAGCTCCTGGGGTCGGACCAGGAAACAGACTTGGCGGTGATCAAGATCGATGTCGACCACGCTCTGCCGACCGCGAAGATCGGCAACTCCGATGGCATGCAGGTGGGAGATTGGGTACTGGCGATCGGGAGCCCGTTTGGTCTGCAGGCGACGGTGACCGCCGGGATCGTCTCGGCGAAGGGGCGCAATATCGTGCCCAACCGCCAATTCCAATCGTTTATTCAAACCGACGCGGCCATCAACCCGGGGAACTCCGGGGGGCCCCTGGTGAACATGGCGGGCGAAGTGATCGGGATCAATACCGCCATTCTGACCGAGACCAACGCCTATGCGGGCGTGGGCTTCGCCATGCCTTCGAATACCGTGGTGGACGTTTACAACCAGCTGATCAAGCCGGAACATCGGGTTACGCGGGGCTCGATCGGTGTCGAGTTTGCGGCTCAACCCGTCCCGGCGATCGCGCGTGTGTATGGCGTGCAGTCGGGCGTGACGATCTCGAACGTGGTCCCCGGAAGCCCGGCTGATTCCGCCGGACTTAAGGTTGGCGACACGATCACCTCGGTTGACGGCAAGGACGTCAAGAACGGGGACGAACTGGTTGCCGACATTGCCGCCCGCAAGCCGGGCAGCAAAGCGAAGGTCGGGTTTGTCCGCAACGGCAAGAAAGAAGATACGAGCGTCACGATCGCGGACCGGTCGAAGCTCTTTGCCGCGCGCCTGGGAGAGGACCAGCAGGAGAACGATGAGGCGCAGCCCAAAGAAAGCAAGCTGGGGCTGACCGTGCGGCCGCTTACTGCGGAGATGGCCGACCGGCTGGATGTTCCAGCCGGCAAGGGCGTGATCATCCAGGATGTGAAGGGCGGCTCCTTCGCCGATGACATCGGCTTGAACCGCGGCGACGTGATCCTCGAGATCAACAAGCAGCCCATGAACACGGCCGAGGACTTCACCCGCATCGAGGTCGCGTTGAAGAGCGGGCAGGACGTTGTGTTCCTGGTCCGTCCAAGAGGAGCTGGCCGGCAGGACGGCACCATCTTTATTGCAGGTACACTTCCGTAACCGGATCATCGCCCAACGGTGACTGGCACTGGGACCCCGATTCAGGGATCATTTCCCATGCCAGCGTGGTTGGGCGTATGCTTTGGCGCGGTTCGAGGTCGGACAGCGACCAAGGGGGTCGAGAGCAAGCGAGTCTGTTTTCAAGAGGGGATCGAGTTTCCGTGAGATCGTCGAAGTCCTGGTCAAAGAATGCGGGGGGGGTGGCCGGCACGATGCTGTTGGTGTCGGCGCTGGCCTTCTCGCAGACGGACCAGACCTCGCCGGCGAAAACGAAGCCTGCGCGCAAGGCGGCCGCAAACAGTAGTTCTTCCAGCGCGCATCCCAGTTCGAAGTCTCACACTACCAAGTCGCGGACCACATCGGCCCGGAGCACGTCGCACAAGGGGAAGCGCAGCTCGAAAACAAGCTGGCGCCGCGGCCAGCAGAAAGTGGATGCGGGGCGGGCGCGCGAGATCCAGGAAGCCTTGATTCGCCAGCACTATCTGAGCGGGAGCGCAACCGGCAAGTGGGATGCGGCCACCGAAGACGCCTTGCGCAAATATCAGGGTGACAACGGCTGGCAGAACAAGACCGTGCCTGACTCACGCGCCCTGATCAAGCTTGGTCTGGGGCCGAATCACGATCATCTGCTGAATCCCGAGAGCGCGATGACGACGGCGCCTGACGCGCCGCGGACGAGCAGTGTTCCGGCCATGCCACCGACTCACCAGGCCGATCCAGCCGGCTCCCCTAACCAGCCCCAGCCGTAGAAGATCCCCAAAAACCTTGATTCATCTTTCCCCCAGAATGCGTGGGCGACGACGCTCCCTTCGACGAGCTCAGGGCAGGCCCTCGCGATAGCCGGCGGGGCGCGGCGTTACCAATGCCGTTCCCGAAACCGAAAAACGGTTCATGCTCTATTTCTGGAGGGCCGGTTTCGGCGAATACGGCAGCGGCAGCCCACTGAGCATGGCGCGGGGATTCTCGTCGACCAATGCCTTGGCCACTTCTGCGCCGCAGATCTGGGCCGCGGCCGCGCGCGCGGCCGAGAGCACCGGTGTGCGATGCCGTGCGTCGTGGGCGTCGGATGCGATCACGTGTACCGCCTCGCGCTCGAGCAGCCAGGTCGCGACCCGGGCCACGCGCGATCCCCAGAAGCCGGTCAGGGAGTTGGCGGTGATCTGCACGGTGCAGCCCAGTTCGATCCACTCGATCAGGCGCTGAGGCGCTTGTCGCAGGATCGCGTTGCGTTCAGGGTGGGTGATCACGGCGGTGACGCCTTGATCCCCCAGCTTGAGAAAACAGTCGGCAATCTGCAGGGGAATACTGAAATCACTCAGCTCCACCAGGAGGTAGCGCGCGCCGGCAATCGTATAGCGCTGCGGATGCGCCAGGACTAGCTGCAGGTTATCGTAGGAGAGATGGAAGTCGCAGCCCAGACTCAGCTTCGGGGTATCTCCGGCCAGTTCCTGTAAACGCTGGAGGCAACCGACGAGATACTTGTGATCAAAGTGGTAGCGATCGTTGGAGTGGGGCGTGGCAACCAGATCGGTGATGCCGTCAGCGGCCGCCATCCGGCACATTTCCACCGATACGTCCCAGGACTTAGGGCCATCGTCGATTTCGGGGAGAATGTGGCAGTGGACGTCGATCACGCGGAGAATTCCCAAATTGGGATTGCATTTTGATTTAAACAGATTCAAAGTCAAACACCAAACACGGCCGCTTTGGAACTAGTCTGAGAAGCGAAACAAGAACTCGCTCCGGTGTGGCGTGGTGCCCGGGTGGTCACTGCGGATCTTGGTGGATATGGGATGAAGAGAGTAGCGAAAAGCGCGAGGTGGGTCCCGACAGCATCTTCTGCGCTACCTTCGATCCCCTTTACGTCAATGCCCCGGAAGCGTGCAGCCCGTGCATCGCGCAGCCGCCGGCCTTTAACAATGAGTACTGCATCGAGCAGTCGGACGGACACCGGCAACATCAAGGGCTTCCGCTGCACGGCGTGCGCCGCGGGTCTGCTGCAGAAGCGGGCAGACCGCGAGGCGCAGGAGTGGGCTGAGGAGGAAGCCGAGCTCCAGGCCGATGACATGGATGTGACCGACCTGCAGAAACGCAGGCTGGCTACGTTCGGTAGCGTAAAAGCAGGCTAGTGTAGGGTTCAGCAAATTTGTCGCAAAATCCTGAGCCATGCCGCGCCTGAAAAATACCCAGGTCCTTCGCTGCGCCCAGCGGGATGCCGCCCCAGCAGAAGGGTTTGATCTTGCGGCGGAGGAAGTAGGACGGGGACCTCAGGCAACACGCCGGGGTTGGAAATCATGAAGGCATTCGACTGCGTTCGGCTCGCGCCTTACTGCGTTCAGGATGACAGGTGAGTTAGAGAGGCGGCAGGGACGCGTCTCTACTTGTAGCGTTTCTTCATGAATTCGGCGATGCCGGCGTAGGCGGTGGTCAGGGTCTGCTCATCGGGCAGGAAGACGATGCGGAAGTGTTTCGTGCCTTGTTTCTGGCCGAAGCCGGAACCGTGCACTACCAGGACGTGCTTCTGGACCAGCAACTCTTTCACGAACACATCGTCGCCTTCGGAGATGTCGAGGCGCGGAAAGGCGTAGAACGCGCCCTTCGGGGAAACGCAGCCGACGCGTGGGGTCGAGTTGCACCACTTCACCGTCAGGTCGCGGCGGGAGCGAAGCTTCTCGGTGACTTCTGCTAGGTGATCCTGGGGGCCCTCGAGCGCGGGCTTGATGGCATACTGCTCGGGATGGTTTGCGCACAGGCGCGAGCGTAAGAGGCGGTGAATCCCCTCGATGTAAGGCTTGACGGCCGCGGCATCTCCGCTGACGATTCCCCAGCCAATCCTCCAACCAGGCGCCAGGTAATTCTTCGAGAGGCCACCGAAGGTGACGATGGGCACATCGGGTGCAACGGCGGCGAGGGAGATGTGTTCGTCGTCGTCGAGGATCAGCTTGTCGTAAATTTCGTCGGCGAAAATCACGAGGTTGTTGCGGCGGGCCAATTCTGCGATGGCTTCCAGCATGCGCCGTGAGCAGACCGCACCGGTCGGGTTGTTGGGGTTGATGAGCACGATGCCGCGGGTGCGCGGAATGATCTTCTTGTGGACGTCGATGAGGTCGGGCTGCCAGCCGTCGTCTTCATTCAGGGCGTAAGTGTTCAGCTCGATCCCAAGCTTGGCGAGGACGGCCGAGTACAGCGGGTAGTCGGGGCAGGGGGTGAGGAGGTTGTCGCCGGGATTCAGCAGGGCCGCGAGGCAGATGTCGACGGTTTCGCTGACACCGGAGGTGACGAACACATCCTGCACGCTGGTCATGCCCTTGCGCTCGGCCTCGCCGCGGATCGCATCCAGCGCCTCTTTGATGCCGGGGGAAGGTGCGTAGCCGTTCTTGCCGTCCTTCATCGCTTTGTGGACCGCTTCGATCAGGTGGGCAGGGGTCTGGAAGTCGAAGTTGATGGGGTCGCCGATATTGAGCGGGAGGATCTTGTGACCCTTCTTGCCGACCTCGTCGGCAATGCAGGCGAGATCTCGGATGGCGTAACGGACGTGTTCGAGGCGCTGGGCGGCTAGGACTTCGCGGACGGTGGTGGCGGGCATCTTCACTCCGGGTTCAGCCGTGGTGGTTTTCCAGGGCATACAAAAAGCTTAACCGCAAAGGACGGAAACGACTACCGCAAAGATGGCGGAGACGGACTCGGAGGTGCGTGTTCGCAGTGCGGATTCTTTGCGCTGAACTCAACAAAAGCCTTTCACCGCAAACATCGCAAAGGACCCGCAGAGAACGCGGGGGAAGGCTTCGAACCGCCCTTCGACTACGCTCAGGGCAGGCTCCGATCGCAAAGAAAAATCCGCAAAGAGCGCAAGAGGAAAGCCGCAACGGCATAGTGGCCGATAGGGGATCAGATTCCTCCTGTCTGGCTGCGCTCGCGCGTCGAAATGACAAGGAATCTGGAAGTGCAATCAGTCGCCGACCGACCTACCAAGACGGCGGCGAACAGCCAGCGACTAGCGACTTGCGACCCGCGACTGTTCTAATCCACCCGGTCGATCTGCGCCTTCTGCAACTTGTCAGAGTAGTCGACGTATACGGACTTCCATTCGGTGTAGAAGTCGATGGCGCCGATTCCGCCCTCGCGGTGACCGTTGCCGGTGGCCTTGGTCCCGCCGAAGGGGAGATGCACCTCAGCACCGATCGTGGGCGCGTTGATGTAGGTGATGCCGGCGTAGAGGTCGCGCATGGCGGTGAATGCCTTGTTGACGTCCTTCGTGTAGAGCGCCGAGGAGAGGCCGTACTCGATGCCGTTGGCGATGTCGATCGCCTGCTCGAGGTTGTTACACGGGATGATCGAAACTACCGGGCCGAAGATCTCTTCCTGTGCGATGCGCATTTTCGGATCGACGTCGATGAATACCGTTGGTTCGATGAAAAAGCCGTGCTGGTAGGCGCCTTGGTCGAGGCGGTTGCCGCCACAGACCAGCTTTGCACCTTCGTCCTTGCCGATGTCGACGTAGCTAAGGTCGGTCTTGAGTTGCGACTCGTTAACGGCGGGTCCCATGTCGACCGATTCGTCGAGGCCGTTCCCGACCTTCAGTGCTTTGGCGCGCGTCACGTAGCGGTCGACGAACTCGCGGTAGACGCCTTTCTGCACGATGATGCGGCTGGTGGCGGTGCAGCGCTGTCCGGTTGTGCCGAAGCCTCCCCAGAGTCCGCCTTCGATGGCGAGATCGAGATTGGCGTCGTCGAGCACGATCATGGGATTCTTGCCGCCCAACTCGAGCGAGCAATGCTTGAAGCTCTGGGCTGCGGTCGTGCCCACGGTACGGCCTACGGCGGTGGAACCGGTCAGCGACACGGCGCGAATGTCTGGATGCTCGGTGATCGGGCCGCCAACGCTCGATCCGAAACCGGTCACGATGTTGATCACGCCTTTGGGCACGCCGGCGTCGGCGAGGACGCGCACCAGGTTGAAGGTGGAGAGGGGCGTGTCCTGCGCCGGCTTGATCACGCAGGTATTGCCGCAGACGATTGCAGGCAGAAGCTTCCATGACGGGATGGCCATGGGGAAGTTCCAGGGCGTGATCATGCCGCACACGCCCAGAGGCTGACGGATGGCCATGGCGAACTTGTTGGGTAGTTCGGAGGGGGTGGTTGGACCGAACAAGCGGCGGCCTTCTCCGGCCATGTAGTACGCGGTATCGATGGCTTCCTGAGTATCGCCGCGGGTCTCCTTGATGACTTTGCCCATCTCGCGGGTCATGTCGCGGGAGTATTCTTCCTTGCGCTCGGCCAGCATTTCGGCGGCGCGAAAGACCAGCTCGGCACGGCGGGGAGCCGGTACCAGCCGCCATTTCGCGAAAGCCTGCTTGGCCGCGTCGACCGCGGCATCGACGTCGGCTTTGGCCGACTTCTGGAAGATGCCCACCACGTCGCGGGTGTCGGCGGGATTGCGGTTTTCGAAGGTCTGTCCGGTTGAGGACTCGACCCACTCGCCGTCAATGAAGTTCTTATAAACCTTGGTGTTTCCGCTGCTCAAGATAGCCGGACTGGCCACGGTATCGGTCGCCATAAGTCCTCCTGGTCAAAACGCCAAAGTATTCATGCTACAGCCCGGGAGAAGAGGTGAGCAAGCGAGGTTGCCATACCCAAGCGTACCCAGCTGCCGCTGCTCGGGTCGAGGCCGAAGGGTTTCAGCAAGAAACGAAGGCGCGATTCTGAAGGCTTCTCCAATCCAAAAAGCGGCCGCACGTCGGGACATGTTCCATCGGACATGAACCCAGATCGTTACCCCGTTCCGGCCCGGTAAGCCTTGTGGTAGTGTTGGAATTACCCCATATTCTCAAGGTTTGGCTGGGTTTAGTGGCCTCCGTGTCGTCAAAACGCAAACCGGGCGTCTACATTGCCTGGAAGACGGTTACCTACCGCAGCGTGCTTCTTATGCTGCTGGCGGTGATGTTCGTCTTCGGGGTGGCGATGCACTTCGCCTTCCCGACATTCACCGACAACACGGTGAAGGCGGCGGGGAACCTGACCACGAATGTGCTGGAAAAGATTGCGGGCATCGCCCCACCGCCCGAGAAATTCGGTGCGGGGACGGAGAAGCAGGCTCGCTTTACGGCACTGGACGGCGGGGTAAAGATCAAGAAATCGAGCAGCAACACCTGGATCGCGGCCGACTACAACATTCCGCTGGAAAAGGGCGACGTGATCCAGACCGGTTCCGAGGGAATGGCCAAGGTGGTGTTCAACGACGGCACCAACTACACCGTGAAACAGGACTCACTGATTGTGATCGAGGAGAACTCGGCCAACGATCAGCAGCAGACCAGTGTGGCGGTGGCGGTGAACACGGGCACGGTCGATCTGTCCACGGCTACCTATACGCAGGGATCGAAGTCGCAAGTGATCGTGGCGGGCGCCACGGCCTCATTGGCCCCCGAAAGCGCGGCCATGGTGCACAACGACCCAAAGAGCGACCAGCACGAGATCCTGATGAAGAAGGGCAGCGGCGAGGTGGCGCGCAACGGCGAGACGGTGCGCCTGGCCGACTGGGAAAAGGCCACGTTCAAGGCCGAATCGGAGAAGATTTCCAAGGTGAAGGAGATCGGGCCTCCGACGCCGATTTCTCCAGCAAACATGATGCCCATCTTTACGACCGGCGGAGCCAAGACCAAGGACGTGCAATTCTCCTGGGCTCCGATTACCAACGCGGTGGGGTACCGGCTGCGGATCTCGCGGAATCCGTACTTTTCCTCGACCATTGTCGACAAGACGGTCAGCACGCCCGATGTGACCGTCACCAGCCTGGGCCTGGGCGCATACTACTGGATGGTGCAGTCGCTGGACGCGAGCGGGAAGGAGTCGGTGGAGAGCGAGAAGAACCGCTTTACCCTGATCCCCAAGGGCAAGGATGCGGTGGCGATTGCGCTGGACATCGATCCGCTCATCCAGCACGGGCACGTCATCGAGGTTACAGGCAAAACCGAGAACGGCGCGCGGGTCATGGTGAACGGGCACGAGGTTCCCATGGTCACGACCGACGGCAGTTTCCACTATTTCACCCCGCCACTGGCCACCGGGGAGAACATGATCACGGTCACGGCGCAGAACGCGCAGGGCGGAGTCAATACGAAGCAGCAGAAAGTCGTAATCCAGTAGACGGCGGTGGGGCTCCGGTGCGCTTTCCGGGAGGGCAAGAACTTTAGTTTCCGGCAGGGAACTGGGATATCCCATAGAATCAAATGAGCAACTGCCTGAACCGGACGAGCACGAACCCGGGTTCCACCCGGAGGGGCGGCAGTTCGACACGAGCGAGAGAGAAGTCACAGTATGTCATCCAACGGATTCCACTCGAACGCAGGGCGCTTTCATAATCTCCGGTCGCTGTTCAGCATTTTCTCCAGCGACCTGGCCATCGATCTGGGCACAGCCAACACGCTGGTGTATGCGCGTGGCAAAGGCATCGTGGTGAACGAGCCCTCGATCGTGGCCATCAACAAGAACACTGCTGAAGTCGAAGCGGTCGGCAAAGAGGCGAAGGAGATGCTTGGGCGGACGCCGGGCAACATCGTCGCTATCAAGCCGATGAAGGACGGCGTGATCGCCGACTTCAAAGTCACGGAGAAGATGCTGAACTATTTCATCCAGAAGGCGCACAACCGCAAGATGTTGGTGCACCCGCGGATCGTGATCGGCGTGCCTTCGGAAATCACGCAGGTGGAAAAGCGGGCGGTCATGGACTCGGCGTACCGCGCGAAGGCCAGCGAAGTGCACCTGGTCGAGCAGGCCATGGTGGCGGCGATCGGCGCTGGTCTGCCGATCACGGAGCCGAGCGGCAACATGGTGGTCGATATCGGCGGAGGAACGACCGACATCGCGGTCATTTCGCTCAGCGGCATCGTCTACTCGCGCTCGGTTCGGATGGCGGGCAACCAGATGGACGAGGCCATCATGAATTACCTGAAGCGGAAATATAACCTGTTGATCGGCGAACGCACCGCCGAGCAGATCAAGATTGAAATTGGGTCCGCGTACCCGCTCGACAAGCCGCTCACCATGGAGATCAAGGGGCGCAACCTGATCGAGGGTGTGCCCAAGACGATTACCGTCGACGACAGCGAAATCCGGGAAGCGCTAAGCGAGTGTGTTTCGACGATCATGAATGCGATTCGCGTCGCACTGGAACGTACGCCTCCGGAACTTTCCGCCGACATCAGCGACCGCGGAATTGTGCTCACGGGCGGCGGCGCGCTGCTGAAGAATCTCGACAAGCGGATCCGCGAAGAGACCGGACTGCCGGTGTCGATTGCCGACGATCCGCTGTGCAGCGTGGTGCTGGGTACGGGCAAGATGCTCAGCGATTTCAAGCTGCTGAGAAAGATATCGATCGAGTAACTGGTTCGAGTTTCGGGTTTCAAGTTTCTGGTGTGCTGTGTTGCCGGCTGCGGCCCGAACCAACCGTCGAGAGACGGGGACCTCGCTAGTGGAAACTCGAAGCCTGATACTGGAAACTTGAAACTGGTGTTATGGAATCCGTTCTCGGCCGCTACAAGAACCTGATCGTCCTGGTGGTTGTGCTCTTCGCCCAGGTGCTGGGCCTGGCCGTCCAGGTGAAGCGTACGACCGATACGGAATCCTCCCGCCTGATTCGCGTCTGGGCTGTCAGCGCCGTCACCCCGTTCGAGGAAGTGTTCGTCTGGATGCACAACGGCTCAGGCAGCCTCTGGCACAACTATTTCTACCTGCGCGGCGTGCGCGCCGAAAACCGCGAACTCAAGCAACAGATCGAGCAATTGCGCCTGGAGCAGGTCCGCCTGAGCGAAGATGCGGCCCAGGCGCGCCGCCTGCAGGTCCTGTTCGCGTTCAAGGAGCAATTCGTCTCCAAGACGATTGCCGCGCAGGTGATCGGCTCGGGCGGCAGCGAGCAGTCGCGAATCGTCTACATCGACAAAGGCGAGTCCGCCGGCGTCAAGACCGACATGGCGGTCATCACCGTCAACGGCATCGTGGGCAAAGTTCTGAAGATTTTCCGTTCCACCTCGCAGGTGCTGCTGATCGACGATCAGAGCAGCGGAGTGGGCGCCATCCTGGAGAAATCCCGGTTGCAGGGGATTGTGCGCGGCACGCCGGCCGGGGAAGTGGTGCTGGAAAAGATCATGACCGACGAATCGGTGCAGCCGGGCGAGGCGGTGCTGACCAGCGGCGGAGACCGCATTTTTCCCAAGGGATTGCCGGTCGGGGTGGTGACGCATGTCGCGAATGAAAATCGGGCTGACCTGTTTCTGAACATTCATGTGAGACCGGCCGCCAACCTGAATAAGTTAGAAGAGGTTCTGGTCGTCACCAAGGTGGATGAGAAGGAACCGGCCCCGAGCGAAACCGGTCCAGTGCGCGCGGCGGACATCCTGGCGCAGCGCTTGCCCTCAGTGCCGGATAAGTCGACAACTACAGATGCGGCCCAGGCGAACGGTGGTGCGAACGGTGCCCAGCCCGGCGTGACGCCGAAAGCCTCACTCGAGAAAGGGTCCTCCACACCGCCGAATCCCGCGAGACCAGGCGATGGCGCAGCCACAGCAGCCAGCAAGCCGGGGACGGTTGTGCCTGCCAGACCAGCCTCGTCAAGCCCAGCAGCGAAACCCGCCGAGACCACGCCGAGTGCGCTAAAGCCTGCGACCGAGCAGAGGCCGGAACCGACGCCGGTGAAAGTGCTGGACGCCAGCCAAGTGGCTGCCAAGCCGAAGCAGGCGCCTCCACCCGCGACTCCGTCGCCGGCCAAGCCACAGGACGGACCCCAATAGCGTGCCCATTACCTACACATCCGGCGAGCAGGTTGAGGTTTACCGGTTCAATTGGGCGGTGAACATCGGAGTACCGGCGGCGGCGTTGTGGTTGCAATCGTTTCTGCCGTTGCACTTCCCGTTTTTCAAAATGTTCGATTTACCCCTGCTGGTGACGATCTTCTTCGCCATGGCACGACGCAACCCGATCTCCGGTCTGCTTACGGGATCGGTGATCGGTCTGTTTCAGGACGCGCTAACCGGGTTGCCGCTGGGGATTAACGGCCTCGCCAAGACTTTTGTCGGGTATGGCGCATCATCGCTGGGAGTAAAGCTGGATGTCGAGAACGCCGGCGCCCGCTTTCTGGTGACACTGGTCTTCTACGTGGCGCACGAGATTATCTACTTCATGGTGGCGCGCGGCCTGGTGGCGTTGAATCTGCAGTGGAGTTGGCCGCATGAACTGGTGGCCGCCCTGGCTAATGCGTTTGTGGGTGTGTTCCTGTTCTTTGCGCTGGACCGGTTCAAGCAAAGGACTTGAAAGGCAGTCGTTCGTCGTTAGCGGCTCGTCGTCAGCTCTAACTTCGCAAGTCGCGAGCCTCGGCTAAGAGCTAACGGCTAGTAGCTAGCAGCCGTTTTCCTATGTTCAGTCGGGACGACAAAGTATCGGCCATTCGCTTGACGGCGGTGCAGTACTTCATCCTCGTCATCTTCATGATCCTCGCCTACGGGCTGTGGCGGTTGCAGGTCATGCAGAGCGACTTCTACGCGCAGATGGCGGAGAAGAACCGGATCCGCAACGTGCCGATTCTTGCTCCGCGCGGAAAAATTCTCGACCGCAACGGGACGGTCATCGTGGAGAACTACCCGTCGTTCTCGGCGCTGCTGCTGCGCGATTCCACGCGCGATCTTAACGCCGACTCCGACGCCATTGCCCAAGGCCTGCACCTGGATCCGAAAGAGATGAGGGAACGGATCCACAAATTCATCTCCATGCCGCAGTACCAGCCCATCTTCCTGAAAGACGACATCACGCAGGATGAATTGGCTTTCATTGAATCGCACCGGAACGAGTTGCCGGAACTTGACACGATCATGGCGCACCGGCGCCTGTATCCCCGGAACGGTTTCATGGCGCACCTGATCGGGTACGTGGGCGAAGTCACTGAGGACATGCTGAACCAGCCGCAATTCGAGCTCTACAACCCGGGCGACGTCGTGGGTGTTTCCGGAGTGGAGAAACAGTACAACCAGATTCTGATGGGCAAGAACGGCTCGCGCCGGGCCCTGGTGAACAGTCGTGGAAGGGAAGTGGGACGTCTGGATGAAACCGCGGCGGTTCCGGGCAAGCAACTCAGACTTACGGTGGACGTCGATCTGCAGATTGCGGCGGAACAGGCTTTAGGGGACAGGAACGGCGCCGTTGTTGCGATGGATCCCCGCAACGGCGAGATCCTCGCGATGGTCAGCCGCCCCACCTTCAATCCCAACGATTTTTCCGTGCGCATTTCGCGGAATGAATGGAGCCGCCTCGTCAACGACGACGACCACCCGCTGCTGAACAAAGCCATCCAGGCCCAGTTGGCGCCCGGTTCGACCTTCAAAATCATCGAGGCCGTGGCCGGATTGCAGGAGGGGATCGCGCAGGACATGAAGGTGAACTGCAGCGGCGGGGCCAGCTTCTACGGGCGCTATTTCAAATGCTGGGTGGTGGCGGAACATCGGGTTCACGGCTCGGTGGATATTAGCAAGGCCATCTACCAGTCCTGCGACGTATTTTTTTATACCCTGGGAGAGAGGCTAGGAATCGGGAGGCTCGCCAAGTATGCCACGGCGTTCGGCCTGGGGCAGAAAACTGGCATCGACCTGCCCCAGGAAGTCAGCGGAGTCATGCCGTCGGAGGAATGGAAGATCCGCAACTTCAAACAAAAGTGGTTCGCCGGAGAGACGATCTCTGTGAGCATTGGTCAGGGTGCGGTGGCCGTGACGCCTATTCAATTGGCGCGAGCCATCGGGGCCATCGCCAGCGGTGGGCTCGCAGTGCGGCCGCACGTCGCCAATCCCACTGACCTGCCGCCGAACGTGGTCCCAGCGTCGGATGTGCCGGACAAGACCAACATACCGATTGATGCGAAGAACTGGGAGATCGTAACGGATGCTATGGCCGGCGTGGTCAATCCGGGCGGAACAGCGCCCAGCGCCCACTTGCAGGGAATCGATTTCGCCGGCAAGACCGGCAGCGCGCAGACGATCAGCAATGCTTTGAAAGCGAAGCTGGGAGCGGCGGGAAAGAATTTCAAGGACAACGGCTGGTTCGTGGGGGTAGAGCCCAGGCGCAATCCGGAGATCGTCGTCTGTGCGCTGTTGGAGGAGGGCGAGCACGGATACCTGGCCGCCCGCACCGTGGCGCAGGTGATCAAGGCGTACGTCGAAAAGCAGAATCGCCAGCCCACTAAGATCGCGAAGGGTTCGGGCCAGGCGGACATCGGCGCGGTGTGGAATATGTCCGATCCCGACGGACGCGACGATCTGAAGTCGGGCCACTTCACGCTCCCGATTTCGAGCAATAAGGTGCCGCTGGCGACGGCCGCGCCGGGGTTGGAGTAAGGGATGCCAGGAAGCCTGGAGACTTTTCCGAGGACCGACGACCAACGAAACGACGAACCACGTCCAGCTAACGACCAAGGACCGACGACCAACGCCTGATGTCCAGATACGTCTCATACCGCGATTTCGACTGGCTGCTGCTGATGTTCGTCCTCATCATCTGCGGACTCGGCGTCATGGAAATTCACAGCGCCACGATGCACACGAAGTTCGCTGGGGCCCACATCCGCCAACTGTATTGGATTGGAGGGGGCATCGTCGGCATGTTCCTGGTCAGTCTGCTGAACTACCAGGCTCTGCTCGATAAGATCCACTGGATCTACATAGCGGCGGTAGCTTCCCTGATGGCCGTGTTGATCTTCGGGACGAAATACCTTGGGGCGCGGCGCTGGATCAAGATTGGCGGAAACCACTTTCAACCCTCGGAATGGGTGAAGCTCATCCTCATTCTTGGCGTCGCCAAGTATTTTGCGGACTCACGTCATCGTGAGCTTACGCCGTCCGACTTCGTGAAAGCTGGCGCGCTGGTGGGCATTCCCATGCTGATGGTCCTGGCGCAGCCCGATCTGGGCACCGCCCTCACCTACGTCCCTATCGCCGTGATGGGAATCTTCCTGGGAGGACTGCAGTGGAGGCAGGGGCTGGCCGTGGTGCTACTCGTGGTTCTCGGGATCGGGGTGGTTTTTTTCACGCCCCATGTGCATATTCTGAAGTCGTATCAGAAGCAGCGCCTGACCAGTTTTATTGAGCCCGAGGCCGACAAGCAGGGCTCCGGGTACCAGGTGATTCAATCTCTGATTGCCGTCGGTTCCGGAGGCCTTTGGGGTGGAACCGGCACCCAGACTCATCTCTCGTATCTTCCCGTGCCCCAAACCGACTTTATTTTCGCAGCCTTTGCCGAGGAACACGGATTCGTAGGAGCTTTAGGGGTGCTCCTGCTATACTTCATAGTGCTGATGCGTTTGACGCAGAACGCGCAAACGGCGCCCGACCGCGCTGGCACGTTCCTGGTGATGGGGGTGGTGGCTGTGCTTAGCTTCCACGTCCTGGTCAACGTCGGCATGGTAGTCGGCTTTATGCCGGTTACCGGAATACCCTTGCCATTGATGAGTTATGGCGGGTCTTCCGTCCTGTTTATGTTTCTGGCGCTGGGCATGGTGATGAACGTCCGCATGCGCCGCTTCGTAAACTGAGACAGGACGACGACCGGCAAGATGCAATTCCGCGCCAGCCATGCGCGGTCCAAAACAAGATTACGACCGCCCTCGCGTAAAGAGGGCACTCACCGGCCAGAAAGAGAGTTGGAGGCCGGGCAGGATTGCAGCAAGCGCTGCCGGGCGGGAAACGGCCCCCTCCCCATTGAGGAGAGAGCGGCCACAACCCCGGGGTTGGCGCACATTGCGATAAGTGCAAAAGATTCCCCAGCTACCGCAAAGGATTCGCTTCTGGAGTGCTTTCCAGGAGGCAGGTCCACTTGTGCGTGGGCCAGTACCCATCGCGACGCTGATTCCTCCCCTTTCCTCCCTGTCTTTGTCCCGGTGATCTGTTGGCCTGGAAACGGCCACAGACCCCGGAGTATGAATGACGAAAGAATTGTTTGTAACCTCGACCCCGCACGAAACGAAAGTGGGCCTGGTCGAGGATGACCAGCTAGCTGAAATCTACCTCGAGCGCGAAAACGAATACACCCTCGCCGGATCCATCTACAAAGGTCGTGTGACCCGCGTGCTTCCGGGCATGCAGTCGGCGTTTGTCGACATCGGCCTGGAACGCGATGCCTTCCTCTACGTTTCCGACTTTATGGAACTGGAAGAGCAGGACGACGACCTTACCGAGGTGGTGTCGAGCAAGCGCGCGCCCGTGCCAGAAAGCCGGCCCCCCCAGGCGCGACCCGAGATACAGTTGCCACCGGCGGCAGAGGGTTCCTCGTATGTGATCGAGTCGGAACCCTTCACCGAAGAGACTGGGCCCGAAGTTCCCGCAGTGGCGGCGCCCGAAGCGGGCAACGTGGAAACGCAACCTCGCGATCGCGGCAACGATCGTGGTGGTTTTCGTGGACGCCGAGGGCGTCGTCGCGGGCGCCGCGGCGAGCAAAACGAGCGCTACGAGCGCGGGGACCGTGGGGACCGTCCGTCGCACGAATCGCGCTTTGCTCGTCCGGCGGCGCCCGAAGCCCCCGCGGCACCTTCGGCTCCGACACGCTCGCGCGGTGCGGACTATGGTCCGCCTCCCGGATATCAGCCCATCCTGCTGCCGGGGGAGTCGATTTCGAAATACCAGCGCCTCGCCCAGCAACCTCAGGCTCCAGCGCGACCCCGGGAAGAGGAGGCGATCCCGGCCGCACCCGTTCCGGACCCGGCTGCGCCGATCGCCAAGACGTTCCCTGAGGACGAGCCCTTTTTCGCTGCAGGCCTGACCGAGCCACTCCACGAGCAGCACGGCGACGAAATGGCTCACCAGGAGTGGGAGCGGGAGCACGCTCTGCAGGATCGGATGAATTTGAGCGCGGCCTTCACGCTTGAAGCTGCCCCAGCCGAGATCATTGAAACGGCGGAAATGGAAGCGCGTCCGGTTTCTCCCGAACCGCAAGCCAGGTCGTTCGCCGCCGCCTCGGCGTCCGCCCAAACCACAGCCCCGGTTGAGCCACCCACTGCGTACGGTGCTTCGGCAGGGACGGTCCAGGAGGAAGAGATCGAAGAAGAGGAAGCTGACCTTACCTCGGCCTACTCCGAGGAGTTGGAAGAGGAAGAAGACTTCGAGGAACTGGAAGAAGAGACCAGCGCCGCCGAGGACTATCATCCGCGTATTTTAGAGATTGCCGCGACGGGAGAGCCGGCGCCTCATCCTGTGGAACATGCTCATACGGCAGAAGAATCTGAGACTGCAGCTCCGCTCGAGAGTTTTTCAGGCGAAGCCGAAGCGGAGGAAGAAGGAGAAGAGGACGGGGTGGAAGCTGAGATCGAAGACGCCCAGGCAGAAGCCGAGGCGCTCCTCGAAGCCGAAGCTCGCGGCGATGGGACGGTGGACGCTCGCGTCGAAGTCCGCGCCCCTGCCGGCACTGCGGCCTACACTCAGCGTGCCCGAAGACCTGAGTTCGACCGTCGTCGCGGACGCCGTGGTGGACGCCGGTTTCGCTCAGGCGGCGCCCCCCGCCGTGAGAATTCGCCCATTCCGCAGATCAGCGATCTGTTGAAAGAAGGTCAGGAAGTTCTGATCCAGATCGCCAAAGAGCCCATCGGCAAGAAGGGTGCACGCATTACCAGCCACATCGCGCTGCCGGGGCGCTTCCTGGTCTACATGCCGACGGTCAACCACACGGGCGTCTCGCGCAAGATTTCTTCCGAGGAAGAGCGGCAGCGCTTGAAGCGGATCATCATCAGCGAGCGTGACAACGGCCAGGGGGGCTTCATCGTGCGCACAGCGGCCGCGGGAGCCTCCGAAGATGAGTTGCGCGCCGACATTCGCTTCCTGAAGGGCCTCTGGCAGGAAATCAAGACCCGCTCCGAAGATTCGAAAGCTCCGGCGCTCATCTATCACGACCTGAACGTGGTGGAGCGCGTGCTGCGCGACCAGGTTACCTCCGATTTCTCGGCGATCTGGGTCGACACGGAACAGGAGTACGAACGCATTCTGCGCTTTGCCAACCGTTTCCAGCCCGCACTGGTACGGCGCGTCAAGCTTTACACGAAAGAGACGCCGCTGTTCGAGCAGTTCGGGCTGAAGGAAGAGATTGATAAGGCCTTAAAGTCGAAGGTCTGGCTGAAGAGTGGCGGTTACATCGTGATTAACCAGACTGAGGCCCTGGTGGCGATCGACATCAACACCGGGAAATACGTCGGCAAGACGGCGCGTCTCGAAGACACCATCGTCAAGACCAACGTCGATGCGATCAAGGAAATCGTCCGCCAGATCCGGCTGCGCGACCTGGGCGGCATCATCGTGATCGACTTTATCGACATGGATGAGCGCCGCAACCGGCAACGCGTGATGCAGGCGCTGGAAGAAGAACTGCGCAACGATCGCGCTCCTTCGAAGGTCCTGCAGTTCAACGATTTTGGACTGGTGGCCATCACGCGCAAGCGCGTCAAGCAGTCGCTCGAGCGCACCATCGGTTCCCCTTGCCCGTACTGCGAGTCAACGGGCTTCGTGAAGTCGGTCACCACGGTCTGTAACGAGGTCTACGTGGAAATGCGGAAGATGGCCAAACACCTCGAGCACCAGGATGTGATGTTGCGCGTGAACCCCGAGGTGGCGAAGGCCCTCAAGGCGCCCAGCGGACGCTGGCTGACCGAAATGGAAGAGCTGACCAAGCGAACCATCATCGTGAAGTCGGATCCGGCGCTGCACGCGGAGCAGTTCGACATAAACTGAACCGCGCTGTGGAACCACAAATATCTGCAGCCGTAAGGCTGGGCGAAAACCCGGCCTTTTTTCCATCATCAGCTACTCATTCGGCCCGTACGTCCGTCTAACAACACGTGCTCATCCGACTCCCAGGCCAATTCGCCTCGTGGTGTGCCGTCGCAACAGTTCTCGTCGCCGCAAAAGTTACCACTGCCTCCAGTCCTGCTGCGCAGCCCTGCGCATTTGTCCACGTCAACGTCATTCCGATGAATCGGGATCGCATCCTCGCCGATCAGACCGTGGTCGTGACGGACGGCAGAATTACGGAGATCGGCCCGTCGCAGGCGGTGAAGATCCCGGCTAGCGCTTGCCGTATCGACGCAAAAGGGAGGTACTTGATCCCCGGACTCACCGACGCTCACGTCCACCTCTACTCGTCGATTGAGTTCCCCCTTTATCTCGCCAACGGCGTCACCACCGTCTTCAACCTTGACGGTCGCCCGGCCCACCTGCTGTGGCGGAAACAGGTTGCCAGCGGCGAGGCGCTCGGGCCGACGATTTTCACGGCGGGGCCCCTTTTCGGCCGCTCTCACACCGCCGCCGAGGCCGTTCGCCTGGTGGACGAGCAAGCCGATGCCGGCTACGACGCGGTGAAGATCTACAACCAGGTTTCCAAGGAGGAGTATCCCGCCCTCATCGCCGAGGCCAAGCGCCGCAATCTTCTCCTGATGGGGCACGTGGCTCGCGGGCCCGACTTCGAAATGACCATCGGCTCCGGCCAGTCCATCGCGCATCTTGAAGAATTCCTCTACACGTACTTCAACCCGCAGCACGACGACAATAATGACCACATCGTCTTCGACGAAGCCAAAATCCCGGTCGTGGCCCGTGCGACGGCGGAAGCGCGAATCTATGTCATCCCCACGCTTTCAACCTATGCCACCATCGTTCAACAGGCGACCGACCTCGACTCATTCCTGAAGGATCCGAGCCTGAAATACCTCCCTCCGTGGGCGCTCGAGCAATACCGGCCAGAGGCGAACCGCTATAAAAATGGCTTTCAGCCGGAGCAATATCCACGCCTCCGAACTTCGCTTGCTTTCCAACGAAAGCTGGTGAAAGCGCTATTCGATGCCGGCGTCCCGCTTATGACAGGCACCGACGCACCCGACGTAGGGCCGATGGCCGGTTTTGGCATCCACGCCGAACTTGATGAACTTGTCAGCGACGGCCTCAGTCCTTTTCAAGTTCTCCAGATGGCTACGGTCAATCCGGCGCGGTTTTTCCGGCAGAGCGCGGAATTCGGAACTGTGGAAGTCGGCAAGCGCGCCGATCTTGTCCTGCTGCGGGGCAACCCTCTAGCCGACACTCGTGCCACTCGCGGCATCGTCGGGGTTATGGTGCGCGGCCGCTGGTTGAGCAGCGCAGAACTCGCGAAAAAAATCGGCGCCATTCCCGGAGCGTATGAACGCGAGCTGCATCAGACCGAGCAGGACCTGGCCGCCGATCCGGAGAAAGCGGAGCAGTATCTCAACCACCACGATCCCATGGGCAGCCTGGGAGGCGCCGCCGTCTCCGACATCGCGCGCACCAGCGGAATCTCTAAGTTTCGTCAGTTTGTGCTCAACGTCCGCCAGGCTGATGCCCAGTCGAAACTGGTTTCCGAGTCAGGCATTAACACGCTCGGATACAACTTCCTCAGGGAGAAGAGATATTCCGAGGCCCTAGCCCTGCTCCGCATGAATACCGAAGACTTCCCCCGGTCGGCCAACACCTATGACAGCCTGGGAGAAGCGCTATTCAAGTCGGGAGATGTCGAGCAGGCGCGGCAGAGTTATGCGAAGGCACTTGAGGTCGACCCCAAGTATCCCAATGCCGACTTCGCCAGAAAGTTTCTGGCAGAACATGTCGAGCGACAGTAGTATCCGTACAGGCAACAAATCGGCATGGATTTTCCGGGCGACTTCAGAGGCGAGACGAGCGCTCAGGCGACGGCGAGCGTCTTCACTACGAATTCCGCGCGCTCGCGGAGTTTGCGCATTGAGGTGCGGACGGCGTCGGCGTGAGAACCGTCACCAGCGTCCTCGGCGTGCGCCACCACGTCACCTCCGGCTCCGTGCACCAAGCGGGCAACCTCGAGCAGGACCATGAGGGCGTCAGCACGCATTTTCCAGAGGGAGGTTGCCGGCTGGCAGCGCTTCAGCTCTTCGATTTCGGTCTGAATGCGCGCGATTACGGCCACACTGCGCAACAGGGTGCGGCCCACCTCGGCGCGCCTGCTCTTCTCTTCCAAGTATTCAGCGCAATAGGCTTCCACTTCAGCGGGCGTGAGGTTCAGGTTGAAGAACCGCATCGGGACCACCTGGCGAAACTTGGGATCGGCCACTCGCACGAAGATCCGAATGGATTCTTCGACGCGGCGGAGCTTGGCTTCTTCGAGAGAAAGTTGCTGCGCGGTGACGGGCACGGCCACCGGCCGGGCAGGCGCGGCTCCGGGGTGCACACCGGCGCGCGCCGGCTGGGCCGCGGCCGCCGCTCCCCCTCCGGAACGCGACACGACTTTTGCCGGCGGGTTCGCACGGCGGATTCTTGGTCGCTTGTCGATTTCTTTTTTCAGCTTGGAGACGCGGCGGAACTTGTCGAGCGCGGCCACGTAGTCGACTTTCAGCAGTTCTCGCTCCTCCATCGCCTCCACGTGCTCGACGGTGACGTCTACGCCGTCGATATTGCTTAGAATGCTGCCGCCCAGTTCCTCGACGGTGTGGGCGAAGGTCTTGATTTCGGCGATGGCACCGTGGAACAGCTCGTCGAAGCGGTCGCCAAAGACGACGTTGTAAGGAGCGATGGTGGCGAGCACGCCCGGATGGTAAAAGGACCGTCCAAAGGATTGTTTCAGCTCGCGCACTCTGGACAGAATGGCCGAGTCGATGAGCGCGTTGAAGCTCTGGAAGTTCTGAATCTGCTCCCGCAGCGGTTCGAACTCCCGTAGTAGCTGGACGTGTTCTTCGGGCAGCAGGGGAGCATCGGAGTCGGCGAGGATTTCGATGAGTGCGATCTCATAGGGCGAGAGGGGAAGGCTGCCGTCCAGGCCGTAGCCCCGTTTCTCCCACTGCCCGGGCACGCGCGGATGACGATAGAGGAACGTCGCGACCAGGTCGGCTTTGTCGCGATCGTTGTCGGAGAACTCTCGCTTGCGCGTGTAGTAGCGGATCAGAGCTTCGGCAATTTCCGGATCGGTATCGGTGGTCAGAGCCTGCCGCACCATCGCCGGCGTGATCGCCATGTCCAGCAGCTGCAGCCAGCGGTGCATCTTGCCGAGAATTTCGCGCAGGTTAGAGTTGGCCTGATGAATGGCCTCGTCTTCCAGTCCCGGATGTACGGGAAGTTCTCCCTGGAGATAGTCGCGTAGCAGCTTCTGATAGAAGCCGCTGACGTTCGCCAGGATTGACAACTCCCACTTCGGGTCTTCGACCACACCCCGCTCCTTGCGGACATAGGAATCCGCGCGACCTGTCAGTAATCTAAGGGTAATCGAGGTTCAAGAAATCGAAAGCTTACTTCGGTGTAGGTACTTCCACGGCGGAACCTCTTGGGCTGCAGGGAGATAAGAATGCTAGGGGCCGATTGGGGGCCGGGCTGAGCTCGACCGGGGCTAGCGGGAGGCGCAGCGGGCCTGACGGTCTGAGTCCGAGGCACGTCACTATGGAAGTAGTTGATTACAAGATGGTTGGTGGCCGGTCCGGGTCCTGTTCTTTGAAGCTAGTCGAACACCACCGTCTTTTTGCTCCCGTATAGAAGCACACGGTCGTCGATATGCCAGCGCACGCCGCGCGAAAGCACGACCTTCTCGAGATCACGGCCCTTCTGAATGAGATCTTCGACCGAATCGCGGTGGGAAATGCGGACGACGTCCTGCTCGATGATCGGGCCATCGTCGAGTACTTCGGTAACGTAGTGGCTGGTTGCGCCGATGAGCTTTACGCCGCGCTGGAAGGCCTGATGGTAGGGTCTCGCGCCCACGAAGGCGGGCAGAAAGGAGTGGTGGATGTTGATGATGCGGTGCGGGAAGGCAGCCACGAACTCGCTCGACAGCACCTGCATGTAACGCGCCAGCACGGTGAAATCGGAGCCATGTTCGCGGATGAGCGCGATCTGTTTCTGCTCGGCTGCCCGCTTGTTGTCTTTCGACACCGGAATGACAACAAACGGAATCTGGTAGAAGTCCGCGATGGGCTGGGTGTCGGCGTGGTTTGAGATGATGAGCGGAATGTCGCAGCTCAGTTCGCCGACCTTGTGGCGGTACAGCAAATCCACCAGGCAATGGTCGTACTTCGAGACCATGATGACCATCTTCTTGCGCTCGCCCGGTTTGGCGAGGCGCCATTCCATATCGAACTTCTGCGCGATGGGGGTGAAGAGTTGGGGCAGGTCGGTGAGCGGGATGTCGAACCCGGAGGGATCGAATTCGACGCGCATGAGAAACCAGGCCGAGTCGGCGTCGGTATGCTCGTCGGTGTGCAGGATGTTTCCACCGTGCCGGTAGATGAAGTCGGAGACGGTGGCAACGAGGCCCTTGCGGTCGGGACAGCTGATGAGCAGGACGACGCTGGTTCTCATGATGGTAGCAGTGCGTGGAATCTCTGCCATTTTGCGGGTGTCTCGCCCACCGATGCCGAGTGCGAGACGCCCTCGGGACAGCCGGCAAGACGCCGGCGCTATTTTTTCAGGTCTTTTAGTATCTCCCGCGCGGCGTTCGCGCCGGAACCACCCGTCAATCCAGCGCCGGGATGGGTCCCACTCCCACAAAGATACAGGTTTGCGATCGGAGTGCGATAGCGCGCCCAGTCGAGTAGGGGGCGCATGGTGAAGAACTGGTCCAGCGCCAGCTCGCCGTGGAAGATGTGGCCGGAGGTAAGACCGTAGGTGTCTTCCAGATCTTTCGGCGTAATGATCTGTTTCGCGAGGATAAGTCCGGGCAGGTTGGAGGCGTACTGCGCGATCGTCTTCACCACGATTTCGCCCAGCGGACCACGCTGCGTATTCCAATCACCCTTCAGTTTGTAGGGTGCGTACTGCATGTAGACGGACATCACGTGCTGACCGGCGGGGGCGAGCGAAGGATCGGTGAGCGACGGGATGGTGATCTCAAGGTAGGGCTGCTTGGAGAAGTCGCCGTATTTCGATTCGTCGAAGGCATGCTCCAGGTAGTCGATGCCGGGGCTGATCTGGATGCGTCCGGAAAGCGCTCTGCGGTCGCCATTCTTGAGCGCGGTGAAATCGGGCAGGCCGCTGAGAGCAAGGTTCACTTTGGCGACCGTCCCCATCATGCGGTAGTGCTGCAGTTTCTGGGCGAAGTCGGGTGCTAGATGGGTGGGGTCGACCAGTTGCAGCAGCGTCCGCTTCGGGTCAGCATTCGAGAGGATGGCCTTCGCGGGAATCTCCTCGCCAGAGCTCAGGACGACGGCGGTCGCGACTCCGTCTTTCACGCGAACCTGTGCTACCTCGGTGCCAGTACGGATTTCGGCGCCCGCTGCCTTCGCGGCAGAGGCCATGGCTTGCGTGACTGAACCAATCCCGCCGCCGGCGAAATGGGCGGAACCTGCCGGGCGCGGATCGCCTGCGCCACGGATCAAGAGTACAAGCGCGCTGCCAGCCGACCACGGACCCAGGAACGTTCCGAAAATGCCACGGGCCGCGACCGTCCCGCGCAGCAAATCGGTTTCGAAGTATTCGGCTACCAGGTCGGCGACGGCCATGGGACCCCAGCGTAGTAGTCGGTATAGATCTTTCTTTCCTAGCTTGCGGAGCGCTCGCCCCGTCTGCAGCATGCCCCACAGGTCAGCCTTGCTGGGGTCGTCGATGTTCGGGGGCGTCAGCTTGAGTGCGTCCGCGATCACGCTGCCCATCTTGCGGATGGATTCCTGCAACTCGGGATATTTCGCGGCGTCCTTCGGAGAGAACTTTGCGATTTCCTGCGCGGTCTGTTGGGTGTTGTTGTAGAGCGTGAGGACGCGGCCATCCGGGCTGAGCGAGACGACGCCGATCTCGGGTGTGATCAGCTTCAGGCCGTGTTTCTCGAGTTGCAGGTCGCTCGCGATGTCGGGACGGATGGGTCCCGCGTTATGCGCGAGGGTGGAGCACTTGAAGCCGGGATGAAACTCTTCAGTAATGGCAGCGCCGCCGACTTGCGCACGCCGTTCGAAGACGAGCGGCTTGAATCCAGCTTTGGCCAAGTAGAAGGCTGTGACCAACCCGTTGTGACCGCCACCGATGATGACGACGTCGCGTTTCTCGGCCATGGTCTAGGCAGCCCCCTTGACGTCTTTGAGGATCTCGAGCGCCGAAAGGCGCCCGGGAGCGCCCATGATGCCGCCGCCGGGATGGGTGGCCGATCCGCACATGTAGAGATTCTTGATCGGAGTGCGGAACTGCGCCCAGCCCGCGACCGGCCGCAGGAAGAAGAGTTGCTCGAGGGAGAGCTCGCCCTGGAAGATGTTGCCTTCGGTCAAGCCGAACTCGCGTTCAAGGTCGAGAGGCGTGACCACCTGCCGGTGCAGGATGAGGTCGCGGATATTGGGGGCGTACTCGGCGATGGTGTCGATCACCGTGTCACCAAACTTCTCTTTTTCCGTGTCCCAGTGCAGGCCGGGGGCTAGCTTGTAGGGCGCGTACTGTACGAAGCATGACATCACGTGCTTGCCAGGAGGCGCGACCGACGGATCGGTCAGGGACGGGATGACCATGTCCATGTACGGACGGCGCGAGAAGCGTCCGTATTTCGCGTCGTCATAGGCGCGCTCCATGTACTCGACGCTGGGTGAGATCGACATGGCCCCGCGCAGGTGCAGGCCGTCACCGGGCATACACTTGAAGTTGGGCAGCCCGTCGAGGGCGAGATTCACCTTGCCGGAGGAGCCGCGATACTTGTAGCGGCGGACCTCTCCGAGAAAGTCTTCGGAGATGTTGCCGGGCTCGATGAAGTCGATGAAAGTGTGCTTGGGATCGACGCTGGAGGACACGATATCCGCCTGGATCTCGTCGCCGTTGGCCAGCACTACGCCCTTCGCTTTGCCGCCCTTCACCAGGATTTTTGCGGTTGGCGCCTGGGTGCGGATTTCCACTCCAGCTTCTCGTGCCGCGTCGGCGATCGCATGCGAGATCGCACCCGTGCCGCCGCGCGCAAAACCCCAGGCGCGAAAAGCGCCGTCGATTTCACCCATGTAGTGATGCAGGAGGACGTAGGCTGTACCGGGCGAACGCACGCCAAGAAACGTTCCGATAATTCCCGACGCGGACATCGTGGCTTTGAGCACGTCGGTCTCGAACCACTGGTCGAGGAAATCGATCGCGCTCATGGTCATCAACTGCACCTGGTTGTACTTGTCACCGCTGGAAAGATCCTGGAAGCGGCGCCCGATGAAGAGCAGTTTCATCAGTTCTTTCGGATTGAGCGTCGCAGGATCTGGCGGCACCATGCCCAGGATCGGCTTCACGAAACGACACATGGCCTGCATAGCCTTGCCGAATTCGTCGTAGGCCTCCGCGTCGAGTTTCGAGTGGCGGGCGATCTCGCGGTGGGTCTTGCCATGATCGTTCACGCGCCACAGGTAGTCGCCGCTGGGCATCGGAGTGAACGTGCCGTCGAGAGGAAGAATCTCGAGTCCGTGGCGCGGGAGGTCGAGGTCGCGGATGATTTCCGGGCGCAGCAGGGAGACGACATACGAGCACACCGAAAACTTGAAGCCAGGAAAGACTTCCTCGGTGACGGCTGCCCCGCCGAGTACATGGCGGCGTTCGAGCACTAAAACTTTCTTGCCCGCCTGGGCGAGGTAAGCCGCGTTGACCAGGCCGTTGTGGCCTCCGCCGATCACGATGACATCGTATTTGGCCATTTGCGTTGAGCCTTTAGCTGGTACCTTGCTTTTCGGATCAGGAAACGATTGGGAACATGGCCGGACGCAGGGCTGAGGCGCGGATCAGAGACCGCTGAGGAGAACGGACCAGGCTATCAGGATGCCGCGCATATGGATAAGGGGTTGATTCTATCTGAGTAAGCGGGAACTTGTCTGCAAGATTGCGCGCGAAGTCTGCGGCGTCGCGGGATTCTCATCGCTGAGCGAGACGCCCACCGCACAGCCGCCGGGACGGCGGCGTTACCGTCTCGCCGCCTGGCAGCGCCCTTCGGGAACATGGCTAGCCCTCACATAGGAACGAAGTTGGAAATCTCTCAGGGTTTTCCGCAGTCTTTGCGTCTATGCAGCGCGTCTGCATATAATCGGCCCGAGTCATCAGTTCATCGCGAGGATTTCCTTTGCCCATCGGAACCGCATTTCACGAGCGCACTTTTCCTCTCTGCCATAGTTTGAACTACCGCGAGTGGTCCGGGTATTACACCGTCAGCGTGTACGAAGTGCATCACGAGCACGAGTACAACGCCATCCGCAACGCCTGCGCCGCGATCGACATTTCGCCGCTCTATAAATATCTGGTCACGGGGAAAGACGCGACCAAGCTGGTGAATCGCGTCATCACGCGCGACATCAACAAGGTCAAGGTGGGACAGGTGATTTACTGCTGCTGGTGCGACGAAGACGGCAAGGTCATCGACGACGGGACAATTTCGCGGCTGGAAGAGAATGTCTATCGCTGGACCGCGGCCGATCCGAGCCTGCGCTGGTTCAAGCAGAACGGCCTCAACATGGACGTGCAGATCGAAGACATTTCCGAGCAGGTGGCGGCGCTCGCGCTGCAGGGGCCCACTTCGGGGAAGCTGCTCAAGAGCGTCGTCGAAGCCGACATCGCCAACCTGAAGTATTTCCGGGTGACCCGCGGCAAGATCAATGGTATTCCGGTCGACATCTCGCGCACCGGCTACACCGGCGACCTGGGCTACGAGATCTGGGTGGGGTGGAAGGACGCCGTGAAGATCTGGGACGCGCTTATGGACAAGGGCAAGCAGTTCGACATCCACGCCGCGGGCATGCTGGCGCTCGATGTCGCTCGCGTCGAGGCCGGACTCCTGCTGATCGAAGTGGACTATACCAGCGCGAAGAAAGCCCTGATCCCGTCGCAGAAGTATTCGCCGTACGAACTCGGGTTCGGCAAGATGGTGCACCTGGAAAAAGAGAACTTCATCGGCAAGCGCGCCCTGCAGAACGATGAGAAGAACGGCGTGCCGCGCCAATTGGTGGGTCTTGAGGTGGATTGGGTGGAGGTGGAAGAGCAGCACGACAAGTTTGGCCTGACCCCGGCCGCGCCCACGCAGGCGTCGCGGGTCGCGGTGCCCGTCTACGTCGGCGACAAGCACGTAGGGAAGGCAACCACTACCACGTTTTCTCCGCTGTTGAAGAAACTGATCGCCCTGGCAGGTGTCGAGACTGCGTATTCGAAGCCGGGAACCAAGCTGCAGATGGAACTCACGATTGAGGCTCGGCGTCTGAAAACAACCGCGACGGTAGTCACCTTACCGTTCTTCAACCCGGCACGCAAAACCGCGGTGCCGGTATAGCGTTGGCTTTCCACCAACGAAAAGGGCACGCCCGTCTAAGCGTGCCCTTCTGCAGTGCTGGACGTGCGCTGAACTGCTCTCCGCGTCAGCGGGAGGCCACCAGAACGACCTGGTGGGCGGCGGCATCCATAGCGATTTCCGACTCCAGGGTGCTCTTGGGAAGCTCGCGTCCCATCTGGCTACCCCGCACCCAGACCTGCGCCAGGAAGTAACGGTCCCCATAGCAACGGAAGACCAGCTTGGTACGATCAGAAAGCTTCGACGCCTGTACATGATGGGAACCCACCAGTTTCACCGCGTTGCCGTCGACGCCCCGAATGACCAGGATTGAGGCGGTTCCACCGGCAGTGGTTACGGAGTAGTTTCCGGCGGGCAGCGTGGTATGGTTTACTGTGAAGTTGAAGGGGATGTTGGCGCGAATCTGACCACTTTGCGCAAATGCCGATCCGGCAACCAAGAGCAGGCTCAGCACGCCGACGAGAGTAAGAACTTGCTTTTTCATATCTCCTCCTTCGTGTCGAGAACGGTGCAAGCCAAGCAGATCGACCTGACCTCGGCGCCTGGGGCGCCTTCTGTTCTTAGTGTCTCCGTCCCCACACCTTGTTACGGTGTTGATCACCGTATGCACCTTTGCTAAAAGCAACCGGCGTGCCAAAGCCAAAAGGCTCTCTAATTCCAGCGAACGGTTCGCCAAGTTGTTGATTCCTTGATGATTTGGCAAGTGCAGAGATTTCGGGCCCTCGATCTGCAACGGGCAGGCGCTCCCATTTCACTAACCAGTGGGTTAATACATTCGCGTTCGGGTTAATGGGCGGGAGTAATTTTGGAAAACACACGTGCATCGGAAGGCTCGAGTGTGTTAAAGATTCGCCCAACCAGGCACGCCATGAACTGCGCTCCGACCATGCGTCCAAGACTCGTCGGGATTTCCGGGCCGCTCAAGGGCCAGATGCTTTCGCTGTCCGCCGCGGAGTTGTCGATCGGACGCGAGGCCACCAATGACCTTTGGCATCCTGATCCGGCCCTGTCTCGCCGCCACTGTTTGATTAGCTGTAAGGAAGGAGAATCCGAAGAAAGTCGGTACACGATTCGCGATCTGGGCAGCCGGAACGGCACGCTTGTGAACGGAGCGCGTGTCGAGGAGCACGAATTGCGTCATCGGGACCGGGTCTCGCTCGGGGACTCGCTCCTGATGTTCCTGGTACGCGAGGAAGCATTCCATCCCGAGGGCAGCGCGGTGGAATTGGCCGAAACTACCGAGTTGAAGCTGGCCCCGACGATGCTTCATCCCGAAGACGCGCTTTACCTGCAACCCGACCGTATTCTGGCGGCCCTGCCCGAATCCGACCGGCTGGCTCGCGACCTGAATACCTTGCTAAAAATTGCGAACGGAATTGGAGCCATTCGGGACCGCGAGTCTCTGGAGTGGCAGTTGCTCGGGATGGTCTTCGACGTGGTTCCGGCCGACCGCGGCGCGATCTTGCATTTCAACCAGGGGAGCGAGAGCCTCGATTCTGCGATTGCCTGGGATCGTCGGTTGGGCCCTGGCGTTCCAGTTCGCGTGCCGAGTGCGGTGGTGCGCCGCGTGTTGTCGGAACGGGCGGGCCTGCTGGTGCGCGACGTGAAGATGGATGAGTCCCTGGCTGACGTTCAGACCCGGGCCGAGCCGCGCACACGTTCGCTTTTGTGCGTGCCGCTGACGGCATCCGGCGCTGCGATCGGGGTGATTTACCTGGATAGCCGTGATCCCGAGCAACGGTTCGACAAGAACCATCTGGAATTCATGACCGGAGTGGCGAGTCTGGCCAGCCTGGCGCTGGAAAACGTGCGTCACTGCGAAGGATTACAAGAAGAGAACCGGCGACTCCGCTCGGAAATCAATCTTGAGCACAACATGGTGGGATCGAGCTCCCGGATCCGGGAGATTCTAAAGGTGATCGAACGGGTCGCACCGACGACGGCGACCGTGCTGATCCAGGGTGAGAGCGGAACCGGGAAGGAGTTGGTGGCGCGCGCAATTCATTGCAACAGCCAGCGCGCCGAACGACCATTCGTGGCGATCAACTGCGCCGCGATTACCGAGTCGCTGCTGGAGAGTGAATTGTTCGGCCACGAGAAAGGTGCATTTACGGGAGCGGTTGCACAGAGGAAAGGAAAAATCGAAGTGGCCGAGGGCGGCACCCTGTTTTTGGATGAAATCAGCGAGCTGGCGGTGGGACTGCAAGCCAAGCTCCTGCGCGTCCTGCAGGAACGGGAGTTTGAGCGAGTGGGGGGCACGCGCCCGATCAAGGCGGATGCGCGCGTGATCGCCGCCACCAACCAGAGTTTACCGGAAGCCGTGCAAGCCGGTCGCTTTCGAGAGGATCTGTTCTACCGGCTGAACGTCGTTACCGTCACAACCCCACCGCTGCGGGATCGGCGCGAGGATATTCCCTTGCTGGCAGAGAGCTTCATAGAAAAGGTCAGCAAGAAATGCAAGATGAGGAAGCGGCGCTTGTCCCCGGAAACGCAGGCGGTGCTCATGCAGTACGACTGGCCAGGCAACGTGCGCGAGTTGGAGAACGCCATCGAGCGCGCCGTGGTTTTGGGGACGACGGACGAAATCCTGGTCGATGACCTACCCGACGCCCTGCTGGAGACCTCGTCCTCGGCCGCCAGCCTGGCCGCGAAGTATCACGGCGCCGTCAAAGAGAGCAAGAAGCAGCTCGTTCTCAACGCTCTCGAACAGGCAGACGGCTATTACGTGGATGCGGCAAAAATTCTGGGGCTGCATCCGAATTCGCTGCTACGCCTGATTCGCAACCTGGGGCTGAAGTCGACAGGAAGGCCGGGGAATCTTCCGCCCACGGCGAATTGAATGGGGAACGATCGCCTCCCTAGCAGGCTGCTGAAAAAGTACTCCTAATCCACAGCCGACTATGGTACGAGAAGGCATGCGCGGAGACGATCAGCAGCAAAATCATATATTCAGTTACTTGTCTCCCGAGATGCGCGTTCGCAAGGATCATCCCCTGCGCG
>DATMPS010000131.1:0-12050 GCA_035567435.1 Terriglobales bacterium
ACGAGCCGGCTATTCTGGGCTTCAGGCAGGATGCTTGGGTAGCCTCCCTGCGCCACAATGAACGCGAGCCGTCCGAACTTGTCGAAATATTTCGTACGCTGCGCGTACTCAATCTGTCTGTGTGGAGACGAATGTCACCAGAGGACTTGCAACGCAGCGGGCAGCACAATGAGCGTGGCGCGGAGTCCTTGGCCGTGATGCTACGATTGCTGGCCGGTCACGACCTTTCCCACCTGCATCAGATCAGTCGTAATATTCAAGCCCTTGAGTCGCGGGGCTAGCGCTGCCGCGACTGCATGCCGCGGAGTCGCCCACTTGGAGTGCATGGGGACGTGTAGTCGCCTATGCTGAGACGGGCCAGAGCGGCGTTTCAGTGATTGCTCCCTCCAGCTCGCCCGGCGTTTACCGATTCCGCGGCGCCCGGGTCAACCGGGCTTCTCTCGGAACTTCTCGTTGACATCGACCTCCTGGACGGTCTCCCCGATTCAGGGCCACAGCTTATCGCGGCGGGAGACGAGCCAACCGTCCGCGGCCGGTTTGTGGCTGAGGTTCGCCGCGCTCAAAAGCTACGTTCCAGCGGTGTGGTGAAGGGCTTGAACAACCAGGCCAAAGTCACGATGAGAAAAATCGTAGGGCTTTCGCACCTACCACGTCCTCGAACTTGCCCTCGATCACTCACTTGGCAAGCTGCCCGAGCCGGAGTCCACCCACGATTTCTTCTGACCAGCCTTTTTTTGTGCTAATAATTGACTAGTCAACTAACATCCGCTGAGAACAGGAGACTTCAACATGTTCCGCAAACTGCTGGCTACTTCCGACGATTGGACCCTCACCTTGCTGCGCCTGGTGCTGGGGGTAGTGTTCTTTACTCACGGCGCCCAAAAAGCCCTGGGCTGGTTCGGCGGCTACGGATTCTCTGGCACCATGGGGTTCTTCACGGGCATGCTCCACATTCCTGCTCCGTTCGCCTTCCTGGCGATCTCGGCCGAGTTCGTCGGTGGCATCGGCCTGATTGTGGGCGCCCTGGGACGAATCGCCGCCTTCGGCATTGCCTGCAACATGCTGGTCGCGATCGTCCTGGTCCACTCCCATTTTGGGTTGTTCATGAACTGGAGCGGCCAGCAGAAAGGCGAGGGCTTCGAGTATCACCTGCTCGCGATAGCAATTGCGCTGGTGCTGATGGCGCGGGGCAGCGGCTGCTTCTCTGTGGATCGAGCGCTGGCGGCAAAACCCGAATAATAATTGGGTCTAGTTCCGGCTGGGCTGCTTGAGGCCGGGTTGCGCCCGTCGCCCATTTGTCGACGGGACAGGTTTGCGGTCGTAGAAGACCACGGTGTCTTCCGCGATGATGCTCTCGGCGTGCGCAGTGATGGATGGGCGGCGCGGCTTCGCTGCGCCGCCCTGTGCGGCTTTAGAAACCTGCGGAGCTGGCTTCGTCGGAACGGCTACTTTCGCCTGGGTTCGCGCTGGCGCCAACGTCGCACTCGCCTTCTGAGCCCGAGGCGGCGCTGCGGTCGCGTGTCCCGGCAATGCGGACGATACGGGCGGCATGGTCGTCGGGGTAGAGAGCATGGGCTGTCGGCTCATATTGGCTCCCACCAGCAACGCCGCAATTGCCGATCCCGCCGCCACGGTCGCAATCCTCCAGAACCTGAGGTTGGCTGCGGACCTGGGCTCGCGATCGGCGGTGCCGCGTAACTCCGTCCCAGACTCTGCCAGCGAGACTCGATCCCCTGCCTTCTCGGTCGCTCCTGGTTCGGCGACGGTTGGAAACGCGACAAGCTCAGCCTTCTCCGGCGAACGCTCAACTGGAGGCGCCGGTTGAGGTCGATCGTTTCCGGACCGCTCTCGCTCAACCAGTTCCGCCAGGATCGGGTCGTCTTCCGGGGTGAGGAAGGGCAGCACCGCAGCGACCGACTGCTGAATGGGCCGAGGCGGGCGAACCACCTTCGAATCGGCAACGACCGCGGGCTCGATTGGAAGCTCGCGAATCACTCGGACGCGCTCGTCGAGCGCCCCCGGCGCCACGAACACCCACAAGTCACTCTGAGTCGGGTTCTGCGACGCCCGGCTCAACGCGTCTTCGGGTGCGCATTCTTCGAGAAGCACTTCGAGGTCCACTGGCGTGCTCGGAACCGCACCCGGCGCAACCGTCTCCACCTGGAATCCGCGCGCGCGCAGCTGGATAGTCAGTTCCAGGGAATCGTCCACCGAATCCGTAATGATGCGTGCTAGAGGCATCGAACCTCGAACGTGGATGTCGCAGGGGGAGTTGACAGTAAACCGGGTGCAACCCAATAGCCAACACGATCGGCGGGTACGCACGCACGGTTGCCGATACTACGTGGGCTTAGTTTACTCTAAGTGAGATGGGTCGCGGTGCGACCTTTCGGAGATGTGCAAAATATTGCACTACCCTTAGCGATAACTTTCCAAGACCTTGGCCGCGCGCTCGAGCGTCGCCGCTAGCCCCGAAATCTGCTGCCGCGCCCGTTCCAGCTCGCCCGCATCGATGGCTTCGTTCACCCCTGGAATCACCACGGCCGCGTACCCCGTGTACTGCCCGGGAGCGTAGATGGCGTGTCGGTACCAGGGGCGGTTGGGCAGGCCTTCCGGCATCAGCATGGCGCCCTCGGCGTCGCGGAGCACGCGGTTCAGCCGTGCGGCATCGGCGGGAGGGTTCTTCTCTTTCATGAGAATCTTCGTGCCCGCTTCCTCGAAGCGTTTGGCTGCATCGGCCACCGCAGAAAAGTCCGGCGCGCCTTTCCCAAACTTGCTCTCCGCTTTCTTCTTCGCGGCGTCGAGGTAGGCACGGATCTCCCGCCCGTATTCCTGGTAGTCGTACGGCAGAACGTCGGCGCCCGCCAGGCGCACCGTCTCCAGCCCCAAAACGCGGGCCATCTCCTGTTCGTACAGGAAATCGGGATCACCAAATTTCTTGAACCAGCCGAAATTGTCGAAAACCGAATGGTACACGCCGTAAGCACCCGTCGACCCGATGTCGGTCGAAGGCACGCCCAGGTGTTGAAGAAAAACGGTGTAGTCGGAACCGCTGCCCAGATCTCCCACGGGAACATCGGGACGGGACTGTGCGGCGGGCGGGCGGAAGGTTGCGCTCGACGTCTCTTGGGGACTGACCGGTTCCGATCCCGACTGATTCGCTTTGCGCCAGGCATCGTAGACAGTGCCTCCCTGTGGACTGGGAACCGCCCGCGTTACGTCGCGTAGAAACTGCTTCAGGCTGGGTACCGACGATGCCCCGAATTTCGGTCCCGACACCGCCACGTCAACATTGAAGTAGGCGACGGCGCGGCCCAGGGCGTCGGCGTTCTCCTCTCCCCATTCCGTGGATCCGATCAAGCCTTCCTCTTCGCCGTCCCAGCTCCCGAAAACCAGGGTGCGCTTGGGCTTCCACCCGGACTTCAGAAGCTCGCCTACGCCCGCGACCGCCTCCAGCATGGCGGCGGTTCCGCTGTTCGGATCAACCGCTCCATACACCCAGGCATCGCGATGATTTCCCGTGACCACCCACTCGTCAGGCAGTTCACTCCCGCGCACCCGGCCGATCACGTCCCAGATGGCGCGATATTGGTAGTCCTGCTTCAGGTGCATCTTCACTTTCACGGGACCAGCACCGACGTGGTAGGTAAAAGGCAACGCGCCTTGCCAGTCGCGCGGGGATTCGGGACCGCCCAGGTGATCGAGAATCGGCCAGGCATCCCCGTAGGAGAGCGGAGTGCTCGGAATCTTTGGCAACTGCGCCGATTCGTCCGGAGGCGTTCGCTTCGAATCCGGCAGGTCTGCCGTTGCAGCAACACCCGGCGAGGTCGGGTCGCCAGGAAATTGGAACATGTAACCGACGGAGCCGCGTTGCGCCCCCGTGTCCGGCCGCCACGGACCAGCCGGGTATTTGTCGCCGCGCTTCCAGCCATCGTCGGCCGGATCGGAGTAGATAAGCAGGCCCGCCGCGCCGCGCTCCTGGGCCAGAAAGGCTTTCACTCCGCGGAAATTCTGGCCGTAGCGCACGAGGACAATCTTTCCGCGCACGTCCACTTTCATCTGTTCCAACTTCTGAAAGTCTTCCGGCGAACCATAGTTGGCGTAGACCACATCGGCTTCCACGTCGCCTGACGGAGACATGCCGTTGTATGGGGTCACCACTCGCGGGTCATCCTGAAACAAATCGCCTTCCACGTGCTCGCGCGTGGGACCGTGCATCTTGACGCCCGCGGGACCCGTGATGTCCACGCTGATCTCCAGCGGATAGTTGAACCACACGCGGTACTCGACGACCTCGGTATCCAGCCCGGCCTCGCGAAATTTCTGCGCCACGTAGTCCGCCGTAGCTTTGTCTTCGGGAGACCCCGCGATGTGCGGAGCCCGCGTCAGGATGCGCAGGTGTTCTTCGGCCCGCTTGGGGTCAGGCACCGCGAGGAAGCGAGACTCGACCCTGCGCTCCGCGGCGGCGTCGCGAAAACCGAAAATGGCCGAGTCCGGTTTTCCACCTTCCAAACTGGAAGCCGCGGGAAATCCGGGACTCGTGGTGGCGAGGAAAACGAGGGCACAGGGCAGAAAATGACGAACCTGAGTTTTCAACGGGGCTCCTGGGGATGGCCGCAGGTGTAGGCACGCCGTGGCAAGTCAACGAGGTCGTGCCGGCGAGAGTTCACAGTCCGCGCAGCGCCTCAAGCATTTCCGCAAGGGGCGGCAGTTCCCGCAGATGGTATACCTTGCTCAGCCGGATCTTCCCACCGCGCTCGACCACGAAAATGGCTCGCTCGCTGGCGCCCGCGTAAGGATCGTGCTCGCGAAATACTCCGTAGGCGCGGCTGACTTCCCCATGCGGCCAGAAATCGCTGCCCAGCGGATAGTCGAACGGTCCGATCTCACGCTCCCACTCCGTGGTGTTCATGATGGAGTCCACGCTGATGCCGACGACTTCCGTATTGCCCGCCACGAACCGGCGCCGTTCCACCTGGTATTCCACCAGTTGTCGCGCACTAACGGCCTCCCAGTTCAGCGGGTAAAAAGCCAGCACGACATGGCTCAGCTCGAGCTGCTCCTTCAGGTGAAAGCGCTTCTTCACCCCGCCGACCAGAACGGGCAGATCGAAGTCAGGCGCGAACTCGCCCGCCCGCACCATCGTCTGTGGATGTTCGGATGAAACCCCTCTCACCACGGCACCTTGCTATGAAACAAGGATTGTACCGCGAACGTTTTACGAACGTGGGATGTGAAGCGACACTCGCGCTGAGCCTGGTCGAGAGGGTGCGCCGAATCGCTTTTCGCACCCCTTACGACGATGGCCGAATCTGCCCGCTGCCGACAATCTCGTACTTCGACGACGTCAGCTCCGCCAGCGCGAACGGCCCGCGGCAGTGCAGTTTCTGCGTGCTGATCCCCATCTCCGCGCCAAACCCGAACTCCGCGCCGTCCGTGAAACGGGTTGATGCGTTCCAATACACCGTAGCCGAGTCCACGGCGCTCAGAAAACGCCGGGCGTTCGGTTCATCCTCGGTCACGATCGCGTCGGAGTGTTTGGTGGAATAGTGGTTGATATGGTCGATCGCTTGGTCGAGCCCGGTCACCACCCGAATCGCCATGCACAGCCGCAGGTACTCTTCGCCCCAATCGGCTTCGACCGCCGGGCGCACATCGAGTGCGGGAGCCAGCCGGCGCGTCAGTTCGTCCCCACGCAATTCCACGCCCTGCTCGACCAGCTTTTTCGCGATGCGCGGAATATAGGTGGCCGCCAGACGTTCGTGCACCAGCAGCTTCTCCGCAGCGTTGCAGACCGATGGCCGCTGTATTTTCGCATTGATCACGATGTTGTCGGCCATCTCGAAGTCAGCCGACTCGTCCACAAAGATGTGGCAGTTCCCTGCTCCGGTTTCGATCACCGGGACCACCGAATTCTCGACTACGAAGGTGATTAACCCCGCCCCGCCGCGAGGGATGATCACATCCACCAGCCCGCGCGCCTTGGTCAACTCCTCGACCGAGTCGCGGCTGCTCGCGTCCAGCAGTTGTATCGACCCTTCCGGAACACCCGGAGTAGCGGTCATGATCTCCACCAGGCACTGGTTGCTGTGCGCGGCTTCCTTGCCGCCCCGCAGCACGATCGCGTTGCCCGTCTTGAGCGCGAGGGCCACGGTGTCGACGGTAACGTTGGGGCGCGACTCGTAGATGATCCCCACCACTCCGAGCGGCACCCGCACTTTGCGGATGTGCATGCCGTTGGGGTGCTGCCACTCGGCGAGAGTTTCGTTCACCGGGTCGAGCAGGGCGGCGATATCGCGCAGGCCCGCGGCCATCCCCGCAATGCGATCCGGGGTCAGCAGCAGGCGGTCGCGCAGCGCGCCTTCCAGCCCGCTGGCTTCAATGTCCTTCTGGTTGGCGGTAAGAATTTGCTGGGCGCCTGCCTCGATCGCGCCTGCCATGGCCTCGAGCAGCGCGTTTTTCTCGGCGGTCGAAAGCTCAGCCGCCCGAGGCGCAGCCGCCCGGGCGCGCTCCAGCCGCTCACGCGTCGATATCCCCGAATTCACTGTGGTCGTCATGCTCAACGCTGGTTCGGCCGGGGCGGAAAATATGTCCCAATTTTACGCTCGACTGCCCAGTCGATCGCGTGCGGATGGCGGCCGTTCACGATGGCAACGTGCACACCCGCTTCGCTCGCCGCCCGCGCCGCCCGCAGTTTCGATCGCATGCCCCCGGTGCCGAGTTTCCCTTTGCCGTTGCACAACTCCTCCATCACCGGAGTGAGCTTGCGAATCGTGCGCAACAGCTTCGGCGATTTCCGGCCATCGGGAACGTAGAAACCGTCCACATCCGTAAGCAGCAATAGCCAGTCCGCTTTCACCGTCTTCGCCAATAGCGCGCTGAGTTCGTCGTTGTCTCCGAACGCCCCCACCAACTCGCGCACCGAGACGCTGTCGTTCTCATTCACGATCGGGACCACTCCGAGTTGCACCAGTTCATGCAACGCGTTCTGCAGATTCTTGTAGCGGATCGGCGAGGTGAAGTCGTCGCTCGACAACAGCAGCTGTGCCACAATCTTCTTCCCGAAGAAAAGTTGCTCGTAGGTGTGCATCAGCAGGCTCTGCCCAACCGCCGCGCAGGCCTGCATCAAGGGCACGCTCGACGGGCGGTCTCCCAGCGCCAGGTTCGACATCCCGGAAGCGATGGCCCCCGAGCTGACAATCAGGTACTCGTGGCGCGAGAGGTCCAGTTGATCGACCAGGGCGCGCATGCGAACGGTATCGATGCGTCCGCCAGGCGCGATCAGGCTGGTGCCGACTTTTATCACGAACCGCATCTCCTGAGTAGTTTAGCAAGACAAGCCCGCGAAGCTTGCCGCACCGGCCCGAACCGCATCGGATGACATCGGATAAACTGTTCGCGTATGGCCTCGGCCGATCCCACCCTGCGCTTCTCTTCCCGGGTCGAAAACTACATCCGATACCGTCCCGGCTACCCTGCCGAAGTGCTCGAAGCCCTGCGCACCGAGTGTCGTCTGACGCCCGCAGCCGCGGTCGCCGACATCGCCTGCGGCACTGGAATCTTTACCCGCATGCTGCTCGAAAACGGGAATCGGGTGACCGGCGTCGAACCCAACCAGGCCATGCGCGCAGCAGCCGAGAAATGGCTTTCCGGATACCCGAAGTTCACGGCCGTCGCGGGGACTGCCGAAGCGACCAGCCTACCCGATCGAAGCGTCGAGTTTGCCACGGCGGCCCAAGCCGCTCACTGGTTCGACTTGCCCCGGGCGCGTCGGGAATTTGCACGCATCTTGACGCCCCAGGGATGGGCCGTGCTGATCTGGAACGAGCGCAGCACCGACGGCACGCTGTTCCTGCGCGCCTACGAAGATCTGCTCATCGCCTACGGCACCGACTACCAGCAGATCCGCCACGAGCACACCACCGACAACATCGGCAGCTTCTTTGCGCCCTCGCCGTTTCGACAGCGCGTCTTCGCGGCGCAACAGGATTTCGACTACGCGGAACTCGAGGGCAGACTGCTGTCGTCCTCCTACGCCCCGCTCGCGGACCATCCTCGGCACGCGCCCATGCTGCAGGAACTCCGGCGTATCTTTGACGCCCACGAGCGAAACGGACGCGTGGGCATGGAATACCGCACGCGAATGTATTACGGACAGCTGGCCTGATTGTCGCTCGCTTTGGACTGTCGTTTTGATGGGAGAGAAATCATTTGTCGAACGAGAAGACTTTCCACATGACTCCGGACGAATTCCGGCGCCACGGCTATGCCGTGGTCGATTGGATCGCGGACTATTACGACCGTATCGAGTCCTTCCCGGTTCTCTCGCAGGCGAAACCAGGTCAAATCCGCGCCTCTCTGCCGCCCGCCGCGCCGGCTCAAGGCGAGCCCTTCGAGGCCATCCTAGCGGACGTCGACCGACTGATCCTCCCCGGCATTACCCACTGGCAGTCGCCCAACTTCTTCGCCTACTTTCCCTGCAACGCCTCCGGCCCCGCCATTCTCGGCGACTTGCTCGCTTCCGGACTCGGCGTCCAGGGCATGCTCTGGGCCACCAGTCCGGCCTGCACCGAACTCGAAACTCACGTGCTCGACTGGCTGGTCCCGATGCTCGGTCTGCCGGAAGCATTTCTGTCCACCCGCAGCGGCGGCGGCGTGATCCAGGACACAGCATCGAGCGCCGTGCTTTGCGCGTTGCTCGCCGGGCGAGAGCGCGCCACCAACTACAACAGCAATGCTCGGGGGTGCGACGGCAAACTCGTCGCCTACTGCTCTACGCAGACCCACTCCTCGGTTGAGAAGGCCGCCAAGATCGCGGGCCTCGGGGCGAAAAACCTCCGGGCGATTGCGGTCGACGATGCCTTCGCGATGCGACCCGAGGACCTCGCCCGCCGGATCGCGCAAGACCGGCACGCCGGCCTCGTTCCCTGCTTTGTGTGCGCCACCGTGGGTACAACTTCTTCGAACGCCATCGACCCGGTCCCCGAGATCGCGCGCCTCTGCCGCGAGCATGGCATCTGGCTGCATGTGGACGCCGCAATGTCGGGAACCGCGGCGCTCTGTCCCGAATTCCGCCACCTTCACCGCGGCGTCGAATTCGCCGACAGCTACTGCTTCAATCCGCACAAATGGATGTTCACCGATTTCGATTGCGACGTTCTCTATGTTGCCGACCGAAAGGCACTGATCCAGACCCTGAGCGTGCTTCCCGAATACCTGCGCAACCAGGCGACCGAGTCCGGCGCGGTCATCGACTACCGCGACTGGCACATTCCCCTCGGCCGCCGCTTCCGTGCGCTGAAATTATGGTTCGTGATCCGCCACTACGGCGCCGAGGGCCTGCAATATCACGTACGCCAGCACGTGGCCCTCGCCCAGCAATTCGCCGGTTGGGTGCGTGCTGACAGCCGCTTCGAGTTGGCCGCCCCCGCGCCTCTGAACCTGGTCTGCTTCCGCCACAAAGGCGGCGACGACGCCAACCAGCAATTGCTGGAACGCCTGAACCGCTCCGGCGCTCTCTATCTGACCCACACCAAACTGAACGACCGCCTCACTCTGCGCCTGAGCGTGGGACAAACCAACACCCAGGCCCGTCACGTGGAGCAGGCCTGGAAAGAAATTCGATCGTACTCGGACTCCCTGAGCAACCGTTAAAGCCTTTGACTCCCGCACTTCGGGTTGATGCCGGGTCTTGCCCGCGCGCACCCACCCACCGCGAGCTACAACCTCACCTACCCGCTTCGCATCCCTCTAATCGCCACTTCGCGCACGCAGAAAGGAAAGACCAACCATGTCGATTAGGAGTAGCCCATGAACAACCGAGGTATTTTCTCCATCCTGCTCGCACTCGCACTGGTCCTGGTGGGATGTGGGAACAGTAATTCCACCGGTGCAGGCAGCATCAACGGCAACTGGAGTGCGACGCTGACCAACACCGACAGCAGTCCCGCATTGGCCTTCACCACCACTTTCACGCAGATGACCGGCAGCTCTGTCAACGTGACGAATCTCACCTTCACCACGACATCTCCGTGCTTCGTCTCGGGTGAAACAGAAACTGCTTCGTTCGTTCTGAGTGGGAATTTCAGCGGTAGCGTTTCTGGAGCTTTTCAACTCACCATAAAATCCGGCAGCCCCAGCGGCGACACGTTGACCCTGCAAGGCACGACGCAGAACAACACCATCACTGGTAAGTGGACGCTTGTGGGAGTCAGCTCCGGATGCTCAGGCTCAGGTAATTTCGTCGTCACCCGGATGTAACCAAATTCTCGATCTTTAGACTGAAACCCCATCCCCATCGAGAATCGTCCGTCGTTCCCACTGGAACAGGGAGGTTGGTATCACGGTGCCCCTTCGGACGCGCCGCAGAGCTCGACCAGGAACAGCCGCGGTTAGCCGCCGATCTATCGAACGACTGCCTACTTCACGGCCGCTCTCGAACCCACCGGCTGTGGGCTCGCCGCCACTCCGGGCCCCTTGAAATAACGCCCCGCGAACGTCAGGAACGCCGGCCAGTTTGGCGCGGGAGTGTGTCCCCCTCTGTGTTGCCGAAATGCGAGGTCGCCATCCATCAGCCCGGTCTCAATCGGCGGAAACTCCGTCGTTCCCAGGTCTTTGTTCCCGAGCAGCCGGTAGACCGGGCCGGCCGCCACTTCCGCGAGAAACATACCCCGTGCGTCGGCCCACCCGTCTCCTTCGGTTGCCCCCGCCCCGATGAAAACCGGACGTGGCGCGCTCAGCGCAATCAACTCGTGCGCATCCACTGGCAAATCGGTTACGGTCAGCGGTCCGTCGTACTTGAGAAAGTTCCCGGCCATCCAGTGGTACGAGCTAGTCGCCGCGACGTTGCCGATCTGCTCGCCGAAGTTGTGCCGGTAAAGCTTGGCCCCGGCTTCCCCCGATGAACTGATGTAGGCGATGGCGAAGCGGAAGTCATAGGCCATCGCCACCAGTGACGCTTTGCCGTAGCGTGAGTGACCGGCGAGGCCGACGTGCTTGGCATCCACCGATTTCTCAGTTTCCAGGTAATCCAGCACGCGGCTCGCGCCCCACGCCCAGGCGCGCAGCGCGCCCCAATCGTCGAGCTTGCGGGGCTGGCCTTTATTCAGCAGCCCGATAATGCCCTGCGTCAGCCCGTCTCCGTTATCGTCCTGAACGCTCGTCGGAAGGTACACCGCGTACCCCCATCCCTTGGCCAGCACCTGCTGCTGCCAAGTCGGGCCTTTGTCGGCCTTCAGGTCTGGAGACCGTTTCGCCAGCGCGGCAAGCACCTCGGGGCTCCAGCCCAGCTCCATCACTACCGGCACCGGCCCGGTCGCATTGGCTGGAGTGGTGAGCGTCAGCTGAATGTGGACGGCCACCTGCGGATACGACGAGTTGTCCACGTGCCCAACGATCTTTTTCGTGATGAGGGGAATGCCGCCAACCTTCTCCTTCGTCGTGGTCACCACTTCCCAGTTCACCTTGGGCGTGACGGGAGGTACCTGGCCATAGATTTCGCGGTCGAAGTCCTCCACCACCTCCTGACGACGATGCGTCCACCAAAGTTCGGGCGTACTCACTTTCTTGCCGTTCTTCAGCACCAGCGGATCCGGCAGCTTCACCAGTGGCCCAGCTTTTGCCTCATCGTAGTTCGCCGCATTCGGCGACTTCGGATCCCCATCCACGCCGCGTCGGAGCGTCGTCATGTGCAGCAAGCCCATCATCCGCACGCGGTCCTGTTCGGCGGTCAGGTGCACCGGCGGAGCAGGCTGCGGTGATTGTGCTGCGAGCCACGAACTCACAACCAGAAACAGCACCGTCAAGCGGTTCTTCAATGCGGGCGACTTTCTCATGGTGAAGAGATCCACCTCCTTTGCACCTAGAAATATACCTGTGGCCGCCTGGCGCTGTAACGACCACCCACCTGCCCGGTGACGTAACTTTGATTGTGTAAAAAGCAAGGGGGTGTAAGTTGGCTTTGGCCTCGCAAGCTAAAGCCTTTCCGAAAAGGAGACCTACACCCAATGGCGAAGATAATCCCGATCACGGAGCATTTCCAACATTTTCTG
>DATMPS010000132.1:0-3932 GCA_035567435.1 Terriglobales bacterium
TGAATACGAACACTCCACTCGCCCAGGGAGTGCCGATCTGAGGAGAACCCATGGCTACTCTCACCGAGGACGAAGTCTTAAGCGCATTGAAGCAGTGTTACGATCCCGAAATTCCGGTCAACATCGTAGATCTGGGGCTGATTTACGGCGTCCGTTTTGACCCCGCGCCCGAGGAGAAACAGGACGTCACCGTAGAAATGACTCTCACCGCTCAGGGCTGCCCCTCACACGTCCAGATCGGGGAACAAGTCAAGGCCCGAGTGGAACAAATGCCCGGCGTGCGGAACGCCACCGTGAATGTGGTATGGACTCCGCCGTGGACCCCGCAGCGACTCAGCCCTGACGCCCGGAAGACTCTGGGCATCGAGTAGCGCCGGCCTCAGGCCGGCTGTCCCGTGGGCGTCCCGCCTTCGACTCCGCCAGGACTACCTGACTCAACTGGTGAGCAGCGATTCGTACCAGGTTTTCGAACGGTTCTCCGCGGCTTCCGCCAGGCGGTCTCCTACCCGGGTCGCGACCTCCAGAAAGTTGTTGCCGCGCTCGATAAAGTTGGGCAGCCGCTTGCGCACTTCGGCAAAGTTTTCCGGATACTCGGACGCCAGCGTGGCTAACCCGACGCCCGCGAGAATGATGCCCGCCGTCCACTTCTTCTTCAAAAACATCGCTGTGCCCACGCCCGCCGCACCACTCACCAGCGCCACCTTCCAGTTTTCCATGCCAGCCTCCGCTTCACGCAATCCTGCCCGAGATCAACCTGGGATACCGGACATAGGATACCGAACCTTGGGATACCGTATACTGCCAAACTTACCACGGAGGACTTGATGCTGAAAGCAGGCAGAGCATTGCTCCCTGCCGTTTTCTTATTTCTTCTTGCCACGGCTACGGCCCAGACTGAACCTCGCGCCCGAGACTTGGGCGTTCCTTTCGACGGTACGCCCGGCCCGTTCAACGCCATCACCGACGTGAAGGGGGTGGAAGTGGGCCACACGACGCTCATTTCAGGCAGCGGCGCTCTGAAAGTCGGGGTTGGCCCGGTGCGCACCGGTGTGACCGCCGTTCTTCCTCGCGGCAAGAATTCTCTGGACGCGGTATTCGCGGGCTGGTTCACCCTCAACGGCAACGGGGAGATGACCGGAACCACATGGATCGAAGATTCCGGCTTCCTGGAAGGCCCGATCATGATCACCAACACCCATAGCGTTGGTGTGGTGCGCGACGCGGTGATCGCATGGCGAATAAAGCGCGCACCGCCGGACGACCAAGGCTATTCGTGGTCGCTGCCGGTGGTAGCCGAGACCTCGGATGACGACTTGAATGACATGAACGGATTCCACGTGAAGCCGGAAGACGCTTTCCATGCTTTGGATTCTGCCAAAAGCGGCCCGGTAGAAGAAGGCAGCGTAGGCGGCGGCACAGGCATGATCTGCAACGAGTTCAAGGGCGGAATTGGGACGTCCTCCCGCGTGCTCGATGCCAAATTCGGCGGCTATACGGTAGGGGTTCTGGTGCAATGTAACTACGGGCGTCGAAGCCAATTGCGCATTGCCGGAGTACCGGTAGGCCGGGAGATTCCCGACCACACGGTTCGCGACGAGGATATCGGATCCATCATCGTGGTGGTCGCTACGGACGCGCCGTTGATTCCCACCCAATTGAAGCGTGTAGCCCGCCGAGTGTCACTGGGGCTGGGGAGGGATGGAAGCTTCGCCTCCGACGGCTCCGGAGATATTTTTATTGCGTTCTCAACCGCAAACCCCGGCGCCGCGGGATCGAAGGGTGTGCGCCAGCTCACCATGCTTCCCAACCAGCGCCTGAATACCATCTTCCTGGCCACGGTTCAGGCCACCGAGGAAGCCATAGTGAACGCCATGGTCGCAGCCAAGACGATGAAGGGCATCAACGACCTTGAGGTCATCAGCCTGCCCCACGACCGCCTGCGCGAGGTACTGAGGAAGTACAACCGCCTGGTGAAGTAGGTGATGTGTGGGGCGGGCGCCGCCCACCGCCTTTGAAGTTGGGATGAGAATCCGAAGTGTGGATATAGTTGTGGGAGCAATTAATTTGCCACTCCACAACCTCAAGTCAAAGGCGGCGAGCGAGGGCGCCCGCCCCACACGAGCTTAGTAGATCGTGTAGCCCGGAGCCGGCGTGCGCAGGTCTGGCTTCGATGCCATCAGCAATAACGCTCCCATCTTCTTGAAGGCCCGCAAATCGTCGAGACTGTTGAAAGACTTTGTCTGATAGTCATCCGGCGTGGGCGTGTCGTCCGGAATGCGACGCGCTTCGACCTTCCCAAAAGCGTGCTTCTTCAGGAGCTCGACATACTCTGCTTCAGACCGCACGTGCACCGGGACTTTCAGCTTATCCGCCCATTGCAGCGAGTAGGGATTATCGCGGTATAAATTGATCAGGATGAACAGGCGCCCGTGCGGCGCCATGACCCGAAAAAGCTCGGACAACGCCCGATCCTGGTCCGCATAGTAGTAAAACGATTCGACAGACAAGACTTTGTCGAAAAAGTTTTCCTCCCACGGTATCTGCTGCGCCGATCCCCACACATACAAGATATTCTCGAAGTCTTTGGACGCCGCGCGAGCCTGCCGCACCATTTCGTCGGAAACGTCGAGACCCACAACCTGGCCAAAACCCTCGGGCCCATCTCCCACCAGTCGCGAGAGCAGCCGGGTAGCCCAACCCGATCCGCAACCGAGATCGAGCACACGCTCGCCTGGGCGGAGGTCCATAAGCCGCAGCGTCTTCTCGGTGATGTCGAGATGATGGTTCTCCATCTTCCCGCCTTCACCGGCCGCCGCCCAGCGGTTGAACTCCAGCTGCAGCTTCTCATCCGGAGTGGGAGCTTTGTCGGCCAGATTGCTCTCCTTCGTGTACCTTCGTGTCCTTGGTGGTTAATGCCTTAAATCTTTAACCCCGAAGGACACCAGGGTACACGAAGGATATGCTACATTTGCCATCCTCATGACGCCAACCCCGCAACCGGAGCCTGACCCCGAGCCACTCTACTGTCCCCGGTGCAGCCAGGAAGTCACTGATCCTCTGACTTGCGGTGACTGCTCCGCCGTGATCTGCCGTCGCTGCGGAACCCCGCTCGAATCTCCTGACGAACTGGGAATGGGATAAACAATGGAACCATTGATCGCCTCTCCGTCGGCCACTGTCAAACCTTCGGAAGCCACACCCACTCTGGTTCGCGGCCTCTCGTTGTTGGACTCGGTGCTGTTGCTGGCGGGCGGCATCATCGGCTCTTCAATTTTCCTGACCGCGAAAGACATTGCCGGCCCGCTGCCGCATCCGCTGCTGTTTCTGCTGGTCTGGGTGCTGGGTGGAGTGATTTCGCTGTGCGCCTGCGTTGCCTTTGCTGAACTTGGTTCGATGTTTCCCGACTCCGGCGGACAGTACGTTTACCTGCGTGAAGCGTACGGCGATCTGCCGGCATTCCTCTACGGCTGGATGCTGTTCAGCGTGGCCAACGGCGGCACCATCGCCGCCCTCTCGGTGGCTTCCGCGGCGTATCTGGGCGGGATCGTTCCCTTTATTTCGCAGGAGCACGTGGTCTTTTCGGCCGCCGGCATCGTTCTGACCCGCGCTCACGTAGTCGCCCTGATTTCCATCGTCGCAGTGACCTGGATCAACGTGGTCGGACTGCGATGGGGCACGCTATTGCAGAACCTGGCCACCTGGGCGAAGTTCGCCGCCATGGCGACATTTGTAGTTCTTGGATTCGCGATCGGCAAAGGCGATTGGCATCACTTTGCTGCAGCGCCCGGACAGAGCCTGACCATGGGATTGAGCTCAGGACAACTGATTTCCGCCTTCGGCGTCGCTTTGATCGCGGTGTTCTGGGCCTATGACGGATGGGTCTACATCACATGGGTTGCCGGCGAAGTCAAAGAGCCGCGCCGCAATGTGCC
>DATMPS010000133.1:0-6986 GCA_035567435.1 Terriglobales bacterium
CGTCGGTATGCCGCGGATCTTTAGCCCGGCCCGTACTCGTTCGCCGAGAAAGCGGACTGCGTAGACAGCGGTTGATCCCGTTCCCAGACCGACGATATCGCCATCGCGCACGAAGCGCAGACTGGCGTGCGCAGCCGCTTCTTTTTCCTGGTCATTCGCCATGCTGATGAGTGGTCCTCGCGAGCGATACTCTACCGCGTTCCGGGACTATGCACCACTGCCAGGGAAACGATTCCGGGGAGAGAATTGTGTCCGCTCAGAACTCCAACTTGTCACCGCAAACGATCTGGTCCGCTACCGTGATCAGGAGCCTTGTCCGCTCGAGGACTTCGCCAACTTCTACGGCGGGTACTCCGCCGGCTCGCAAAAGGCGGAGGAGTTCCGATCCATGTCCGCTTGCCACTGAGATCAGCAAGCCGCCGGCGGTCTGCGGATCAAACAGTATTGCCTTAAGCTCCTCCGCAATTCCTTCTTCGTATCCAACCACGCATTCGGCAAAGTCCCGGTTGTTCCTCAATCCGCCCGGGATGTTGCCGGCGAGAATGCAATCCAAAGCGCCTTCGAGCAGGGGGATTTGGTTGAGGCGGAAACGGAGCGAGACGTTCGATGCCAGGGCCATTTCCCGGGCGTGGCCGATGAGGCCGAAGCCGGTGACATCGGTGAGGGAGTGGATGGGAAACCTTGCCGAGCTTTGCTCGGCCTGGATGGGTCTGAGACCCGTCCCCACATGGGCAGTGGTCTTGCAAAAAGCCGTGATCACATCGGCGGCAGTCTTGTTCAGAGTTGTCATGGAGCGCGTTGCGGCGTCTATCCAGGCCTGCTTTGCGGTTCCCTGCTTGATCGCGGTGGAGATGACGCCCGTGCCCAGCGCCTTGGTAAACAGCAATCGGTCACCAGGTTGAGCGCCGCCGTTGGTAAACACCCGGGCGGGATCAATGAGGCCGGTGACGGAATATCCGAATTTGGTTTCCTCGTCGCGGATGCTGTGGCCGCCTACGACCGTGCAGTTCGCTTCCATCATTTTCGAAAGACCGCCGGCGAGAATTTGTTCGAGGACTTCGAGCTCGCCGCTGGCCGGGAAGCACACGTGAGCCAGTGCGGTGATGGGGCGGCCGCCCATCGCGTAGACGTCGCTCAAGGCGTTGGTGGCGGCGATCTGGCCGAATGTGTAGGGATCGTCCACGATGGGGGTGAAGAAGTCGACGGTCTGCACCAGCGCGAGGTCGGGAGCGATTTTGTAAACGCCGGCGTCATCGGCGTGATCAAAACCAACCAGAACATTGGGATCGTTCTGCCGGGGCAACTTCCCCAGAACTTTGTCGAGGACGGCGGGGCTAAGTTTGGACGCACAGCCACCGGCTTTGACTGTCTCGGTGAGGCGGATGCTTTTGACGTCAGGCATGGGGAATATTCTAAAAGAAATTGTCGAGTTCAAGTTGGAGGCCGGGCGTCCCCGCCCGTCGTCCTCTATTCCTGGCGTTTCGATTCACCCAGTCACTTTACTGCCACATCGGTCACTCGTACCTCCGGATATTCATGGTTCCAGTCGGCTGTTACGTGCTCGAAAGTCAGGCGGAAGGGTTTGCTCTGGGACGGGGCCAGCACCGCAACGCTGAGGTCGACCGCCTCGGGGTACGGCCCGTTAGTCTGGAGAATGCGCAGCGGAACATCCTCGGCCTGGACGATCTGGCCGAGCGAATCTTTGAAGTTGACGTGCACCATGGCGTGCGTGACGGTCTTGTCCGCGGCGTTGGTGACCGTGCCGTCGAGATAGGTCACAGTTGACCCTACAAAGTTTTCCGCGGCGCTCATCTTCATGTCGGAGAACTTGATGTTGGCGGCGTAGGGATCGGGAGCGTTGGCAATCTTGGAGTCAGTGCGCAACATCAGGGACGCCGCCACTACCACGATGACCACAAGCACGACACCGAACACGATCGGAAGCCAGGTGGAATCGCGGTCCTCCGCCGTCGCGGCGGGAGAGGGTTGAAGCAGGCTTCCCATGAGACGATTGTACTCTTGAGGCAGATCGAGGATCACAGATTGAAGATTTCAGATTTCAGGTGCCGCACTGTTTCAATCTGAAATCCAACATCTGCAATCGGAAATTGTAGCTATTCGCCGCCGACGATCAAGCCGTCGATGCGGATGGTTGGGCAGGCCATGGCGCCGCGAAAGACGAGATCACTTGCGATTTCGGAGATATTGAAGAACATCTCCTTGAGATTTCCCGCCACCGTGATCTCTTCGACGGGATAGGTCAGCTCACCACCCGAAATCCATAGCCCGGAAGCGCCCCGCGAATAGTCGCCCGTAACCAGGTTGGCGCCGTGGCCGAGAAATTCCGTAACGTAGAGGCCTTCGGAGATACCCCCAACGATTTCCTGCGCGGTTTTCTTCCCAGGCTCGAGAAAGTAATTTCCCGGCCCGATTCCCGGAGTACCGGCGAGGCCACGAGAAGCGTTGCCCGTCGTCTGAAGGCCGAGCTTTTTGGCGGTGTAGGTGTTGAGTAAATAAGCCTTGAGCACACCCTTCTCGATGACGACCGTGCGGCGTGTCGGAATGCCTTCGCCGTCGAAAGGAGAGGTGCCGAAGCCTCCGACCATGGTGCCGTCGTCAATCACGGTGACCTGGTCGCCCGCGATCTTCTCGCCCAGCCTGCCCGCCAGGAACGAAGCGCCGCGATAGACGGAGTCTCCGTTTATGCCTTCGAAAATATGACCCAGGATGGAAGTGGCAACCATGGGATCGAGGACGACGGGAACTCTCGCCGTTCTTACCTTGCGTCCGCCCAAGCGTCTCAAGGTACGTTGGGCCGCGATCCTTCCTACCTCTTCCGGAGGGTCCAGGCGGCCCAGGTTGCGGGCTACCGAGAACCAGTAATCGCGCTGCATGGCGCCGTTCTCCGACTGCGCGATGGGTACCGCCGCAACCGAACAGTAAGACCGTCGGTACTCGCCCACAAACCCGTGGGAATTGGCCAGCACTTTGTGGCCGGTGGCGGCGTCGAACGATCCGCCCTCCGAATTCTTGATGCGAGGGTCGTAGTCGAGCGCAGCCTTCTCCGCGCGGCGGGCGTAGTTGATACGCTCTTCCCCGGGCAAGGAGTAGACGTCAGCGGAGTAGAGATCGAGATCGCCGGCGAGAGAGCCGAGTTGCGAGGCCTCGGGTATGCCGCTGAAAGGATCTTCGGAGGTGATCTTGGCCAACTCCAGCGCGGATTTCAACATGCGATCGAGCGCTTCGCTCGAGAAGTCGCTGGAATAGGTACTGGCGGAACGCTGCCCACGAAATACCCGCACGCCGATGGAGCGGGAGCCGGCTTCTTTTAGCGTTTCCACTTGGCCGAGGCGGACTAGCGTGGAAAATTCATCACCCTCGCGGACTACGCATTCGGCGACAGTGGCGCCTCCGGCTATGGCGCGGCGGACGATGTCTTGAGCAACTTCGCGAAGATCAGTTTTCAGTTCCTGGTTCTTGGTTGCCAGTTCGGTTTGGGGCATGATGATTTCGGTTACTGCATGAATCCGCCGGGATCTTTCTTTGCCGTTCCACCTACGGTGAGGCGGTCCACTTTCAGCGTGGGTATGCCGACTCCGACGGGTACGGCTTGTCCGTCCTTGCCGCAGGTGCCGACACCTTCGTCGAGTTTCAGATCGTTGCCGACCATAGAGACGCGCGTGAGGACATCCGGTCCGTTGCCGATCAGCGTCGCGCCCTTGATGGGAGCGGTGACGTGGCCGTCTTCGATCAGATAGGCTTCCGACGCGGAGAAAACAAATTTTCCGCTGGTGATGTCTACCTGGCCGCCACCGAAGTTCACGGCGTACACACCGTGCTTGACCGAGCGGATGATATCTTCGGGATCGTCCTGCCCGGCGAGCATGTAAGTATTCGTCATGCGAGGCATGGGGATGTGCTCGTAGCTCTCGCGACGGCCGTTGCCGGTGTCAGCCATTCCCATCAGGCGGGAAGAGAGCTTGTCGCTGAGGTATCCCTTCAGAATTCCATTTTCGATTAGGACTGTGTTCTGGGTGGGTTGACCTTCGTCGTCCACGTTGAGCGATCCACGGCGCCAGGGCATGGTGCCGTTGTCGACTACGGTGCATTTTTCGCTGGCTACACGCTTGCCGATGAGCCCGGCAAACGCCGAAGTCTGCTTGCGATTGAAGTCAGCCTCGAGTCCATGACCTACGGCTTCGTGCAAAAGTACGCCGGGCCAGCCCGGACCGAGCACCACTTCCATTTCGCCGGCTGGGGCTTCGCGGGCGTCGAGTTGCAGTATGGCCTGGCGGGATGCTTCCTTGGCGAAATATTCCGGAGTTTTCTCTCCGAAGAAGAAGTCGAGCGCGACGCGTCCGCCGCCGCCGGAGCTGCCACGAGCGGAATTTCCTTCGGTCTTAGCGATACAGGAAACGTTCATGCGAGCCAGCGGTTGGGAATCTTCGGCGAAGGTGCCATCGGAGGCTACCACCAAGATGTTGCGCAACTCGTCGGAGTAGCTGGCGCGAACCTCCTTGATGCGCGGATCATAAGCGCGGGCCGAGGTGTCGGCGCGCATCACCAGTTCAACTTTGGCGGTAATCTCGGCGTCCACAGATGGCAGCGTTACCGGGTAAAGACTGCGGGCAGGTTTTTCCTGGAATCCCACCACTGGAGTTTTCGAGGGTCCGCGGGCGATCAGGGCCGCGGTGCGGGCGGCGTGCAAAATGCGTTCTGAGGAAAGGTCGTCGGTGTAGGCGTAGCCAGTACGCTCGCCAACCACCACGCGAACGCCGCAACCGGCGGAGATGCCCTGAGAGGCGGATTTCACCATGGACTCGTCCACCGTCAGCGAGGTGGACGAGAGGTACTCGAAATAAAGGTCGGCGTATTCTCCGCCGGCTGAAAGGGCCGCCGCCAGATAGCGCTCGAGGTCATGTTCCGTCAGGCCGTAGTGCTGGAAAAAGAACCGATTTTTGTCCACTGTAAATTAGATGTCCTTGCACTGGGAAAGACTCCCAGGGTTTCTTCCATTATCCCACAGGGCTTCGAGGGAGGACCGGGGTCCGCTCGTTCAGCACCCCGCGTGGCCGTTCACAATGGTCACACATCACAGACAGCGGGTTCATGGACATGCAAGCAATCCAGAGCGCTGGCTGGAATCGCTGGTGGTGCAGGACGTAACTGAAGTGGACGAGCGTCTCGACGCCACTAGCCTTTATTCCCAGCTGCCCGCTTTTTCCGCTTCGGACCGCGCCATGATCGATGTGCTGACGACAACACGCGACGGAAGGCTGGCGGTGGTGGAGTTGAAGGCCGACGAAGATATCCACCTGCCACTGCAAGGTCTGGACTACTGGTCGCGGGTCGCCTGGCACATGCGCGGGGCGAGTTTCAGCGCTTCCGATACTTTTCCGGGCGGGAACTGTCACCCGATCGGCCTTTGTTGTTTCTGGTGGCTCCGGCGCTGCATGCGCATCCCGCCACCGATACCTTGCTGCACTACGTGTCGCCTGAGATCGAGCGGGTGGTTGTGGGCATTGATGAGCGCTGGCGCGATGGGGTCAGGGTCGTGTTTCGGAAACGCCCGCGAGACGTGGAACTGAAGCTCGATCCCAGGTCCCTCGACCCCATGTCCAGAGATTGTGCCTGATCTATTTTTCTGGCCAGGTTCCGAGCAAACGGCGGATGTCCACAAGCTGGGCCAGGTGGTATGCGTTGTGGTCGGCCACCAGCAAGGCTTCGCGCAGGATCGTCTGGCCTTCTCCCCAGGGGATGCGGGCGTGCAGATCAATTTTCGGATTGGTGACCAGGTTCTCCATCGTCTTCAAGTCTCGGCGAAATTTCTTGATGCTTGTACTCCAGGCGGCGGCGTCAGGCGGGGCTTCGCTGCGCGGCCAATAGCCTTTGGGCCAACCGGGTGAAACATGCCTCCGGTTGCGGCTGAACTCCAGGATATCCCCCTGCGCGAGGCGCATGTGCTCCAGCAGCATCCAGGGAGAATGGGGCAGACCGGCCGGTTTCTGTCCGCGTAATTTGGCGGGGATGCCTGCGACCACTTCTTCAAAGCGGGCGTGGGCGCTTCCGCCCTTCAGCAGTTCAATCAGGTGTCGGCGGAGGGAACCGTCGTGGTCGGGTTTCATAATCTTTGCCTCGCGCTTCCTCGACAATACAGGTCAGGTTGGCCTGTCCAGCCAAGAATTCCTGCAGCAACCAGTTAAAGGTCTTTGCAGAAAATTGACAAGCCCCGCGTAGACACCGGTCATTGTCCCGCGCTACCCTAACTGTAGGTAAGGAGCTTTTTATGCGTCTATGGATGGTTTTGCTGGTAACGGTCGTTTTGGGAGCCGGGCTGCACTCCGCGTTTGCCGCGATGCCGGCCGTGGGCTCCGCTGCGCCCGACTTCACCCTGCCTTCGCAGGATGGCTCGCAAGTCAGCCTGAAGGATTTTCGTGGAAAGTGGGTGGTGCTCTATTTCTATCCCAAGGACGGGACGCCCGGATGCACCATCGAGGCGCACAACTTTCAGCGTGATCAGCCGCAATATGCGAAACGCAGCGCGGTGGTGATCGGGGTCAGCGTGGATACGACCGATTCTCACAAGGAGTTCTGTTCCAAGGAAGGGCTGAACTTCAAGCTGCTGGCCGACACCGAGCACAAAGTGGTGAAGCAATACGACTCCACGATGAACTACAAGGGCGTGGAAATCGCTGCTCGCAACACTTTCATTATCGATCCGCAGGGCAACATTGAGCGTGCCTATACTGGAGTGGATCCTAACAAGCACAGCCAAGAAGTGCTGACGGCCCTGGACGAGTTGGAAACAGGGCTACCGGTTCAAAAGTAACGGGTTCGAATGGAGGACGGGCGTCTCTCCGCCCGTCCCTCCCCGCCTGTTTGATCCGCTTTTACTGGGCAACGTTAAACTTGAAGCATGGACGTTCGCCCCGAGCAGATTCCCTATCGCGATTTCTATCGAATTCTCCTTAGCTCCGTCGCTCCCC
>DATMPS010000134.1:0-31100 GCA_035567435.1 Terriglobales bacterium
CCGCGTCATGCTGCAATACGAGCTGCCGCTGAATGAAATCGTCCTCGACTTCTACGACCGCCTGAAGTCAGTCTCGCGCGGCTACGCGTCTCTCGACTACCACCTGGCCGGCTACTGGGAATCGCCCATGGTGAAACTCGACATCCTGGTCGCCGGAGATCCCGTCGACGCCCTTTCCCTCATCGTCCATCGCGACTTCGCCTACGAGCGTGGCCGCGCTCTGGTCTCGAAAATGCGCGAGTTGATTCCCCGCCAGATGTTCGAAGTCGCGATCCAGGCGGCCGTGGGCGCCAAAATCATTGCCCGCGAAACCGTCGCCGCCATCCGCAAAAACGTCCTCGCCAAGTGCTACGGCGGCGACATTACCCGCAAGCGCAAACTGCTCGAAAAGCAGAAAGAAGGCAAGCGCCGAATGAAGCGCATTGGCCGCGTCGACATCCCCCAGGAGGCCTTCCTGGCGGTGCTGAAAGTGGGCGAAAACAACTCATAAAATCCGATGGTTTTGCCCTCCGGCCGGGTGGACATCCGTAAGTACTGATACTTCTAGATGTGCAAATCTCAAGGGTTGCTTGAAATCCTCGCCACTCCGCGTGGCCGAGCGCGAAAACGGCTGCCTTCATCTAAAGCTATATGAATCAACTTATTAACGCCGGAGCGGCCCCGCAGTCTTCCCGACCACCTGGTCGCTTCCCCGCATTATGGGAAACCGGAGAAAGCCGTTCCACAAGGTTTTCCACAGAAGTATGGAACGCAAGGTGAGCATTTGTAACCGTGACCCGAGGATAGAATTTGGTGGTCCCTGCGAGCCGCCGAACCGAGAGCTACCTCAGTTACTCCTCTGCAGCGATTCCTCCCTCCGCCAGCGACTCAAAGCGCGTGGAGTTCTTGAGGAATGCGAGATGGATTCGCCCGATGGGGCCGTTGCGCTGCTTCGCGATGATGATCTCAGCCCGTCCCTGCAGGTCAGGATCGTCTTGCTTATAAACCTCTTCGCGAAAGATAAACATCACCAGGTCGGCGTCCTGCTCAATCGATCCTGACTCGCGCAGGTCGGCGAGTTGTGGCCGATGATCGCCGCCACGGCTCTCCGGTGCGCGGCTCAACTGCGAGAGTGCGATCACGGGGACGTGGAGTTCCTTTGCCAGTGCCTTCAGCCCACGCGAGATCGCCGATACTTCCTGCGTACGGTTCTCAAAGCGTCGGCCGCCGCCCGACATCAACTGCAGGTAATCAACGATGATCAGGTCCAGCCCGCCGCAGGATTGTTGCAGCCGCCGCGCCTTGGCCCGCATCTCGCTCAGCGCCACGCCCGGCGTGTCGTCAATATAGATGTGCGAACTGGCCAGCTCTTCCATTGCGCGAACCACTCTCTGCATATCGTCACGCCACAAAGAGCCGGTTCGCATCTTGTGCGAGTCGACACGTGCGCGCGAGCATAACAGGCGAAGCAGCAGCGCCTCACGCGACATTTCCAGCGAAAAAATCCCGACAATTTTCTGATCCACGATTGCCGCGTTCTCCGCAATGTTCATCACGAACGCGGTCTTGCCCATCGAAGGGCGGGCCGCCAGAATCACCAGGTCCGACTTCTGCAGCCCGCTCGTCATCTCATCCAGATCGTTGTAGTGCGTCGCGAGCCCCGTGATTCGCTGCCCGCGCTGCAGCAGGGCATCTACCGAGCCGAAGGAATCCTTAACGATGTCCTGAATGCCCAGAAACCCGCGCCCAATGCGCTTTTCCGACAGCTGGAAGATGGCGGATTCCGCGTCATTGAGAATATCTTCCGCCGCTTCTGACTGATCGGCTGCCCGCGCGATCGCAGCATTGGCCGCGTGAATCAACCCTCGTAACAGAGCCTTGTCGCGGACGATCTTGACGTAGTGCTCAATGCTCGGCCGGTCCGGAACGCCGTCGAGCAGCGAAGAAACGTAGGCCATATCTCCGATGGCCTGCAGCTCCTTGTTGCGATCGAGCTCCTCGACCAGCGTGATGATGTCGATGGGCCTCGACGACTCCGACAAGTCGACCATGCGCGAGTAAATGCGCCGGTGTGAGTCGAGCGAGAAATCCTCCGGCCGCAGGTGCTCGGCGGCCTGGTTGTATGACAGGTTGTCGAGAAGGATTGCCCCGAGAATCGAGCGTTCGGCTTCGATGTTCGCCGGCAGGGTGCTAATGCTGTAGTCGGTGGTAGCCAATTCTTCTTCTACTCGTGCGGCTTTTACTCGTGCTAGTTGCTATCGAACAAAATCTGGCACGTGAGTCGCGATACTAAACCGCGGTTGCCTTGTGGACGCCAAGTGCGTCGTTGGAAAACGCGGACCAACCCAAGAATTTTCTGGTCCCCCATTTGCAACCCGAAGTTTGAAAGATCGCTCGCCAGGATATGTCTGCTTAGTATAGCGAACAAAATACGAAAATGCGAGGGGCGCTTGGACAAGTGGCGAAGAAAGGGGTTCTGCCAACGGCCAGCGACCAGCGACTAGCGACTAGCGACTAGCGACTAGCGACTAGCGACTGCTCTCAAAAACAAATGCGGTCCGGGCCAGCCACCCGGACCGCATTTGTTTGGCGGGATATCCTGCAACCCATTTCCACGCACGAGGCATGGGGGAGTGATCGGTCACCGCGCACTCCGAAGAGTGCCGTGATGATGCACTCGGCAGATTGTTACTCGCGAAGCGAACTCCGCGAATTAACCCGCAGCACTACGGTGGCCGGCGGCCAGTCCTGCCGTGTGTGGAGGACTCTGTGAGGAGGCCGCAACGCCCGGGCAACCAGTTCACGCGCCGAAGCGCGCTTGTGGAGGAACCCTCCCGGTAATTCACCCTCGAGAATTACCAGGAACCGCCGGCTCTGCCGCAATGCTCTGGCAGGGCACGCAGAACATCTCGCTTGAATGCTTGACACTCTGCGCTCTCACCCGCACTGCATCAAGAGAAAACCCGCGTGTCGCTGTGCAGAAACTGTGGATGCCTGCGTTTCCTTGTGGAAAGCGCTGGAAAAGCTGGGTAGAAATTCAGTGGGACGCAGATGCCACTGCCCAGCCCATCGATTACATCCGCGAACAGATTAACCGGCACCACGTCAATAGCCGCGATCGCATAATTCTCTCAACCAGCCAGGGCTGAAGTTTTTTGGATCTCGCGACACGCCTACCATGGCGAAGCGCTGCAGGCGCAGGAAATCAATGTCCGCCCGGGTCGTCAGTGCAATCCTCCAGGCGCTTCAAGACGGTAACCCAGAAGCAGGGTTCTTGCAGTGCCCCCCATCACCGGGCAGCAGGGCGCTGAGCCGCCGGAGTCCGGCGCTTCTGGGTGCAGAGGTTCGAATCGAGCCTTCGTTCCTTAGCCCATCAATTCAATCACGTTCTGTGTGATTGAGTGGGGTCACGATGCTGCCTGCAGCACGCAAATGCGGCTCGTTCGCAATGGACTAACATCCACCCACAAGGAAAAGGGGGCGCGATTATTCGCGCCCCTTAACTTACCCAGCCTTCCTATGAAACCTGCGGCCTAGTCCCGCACCCCGTCCATAAACGCCCGCAGCTTCCTCGATCGTGACGGATGCCGCAGCTTCCGCAGCGCCTTGGCCTCGATCTGACGGATACGCTCGCGCGTAACCGCGAACGATTGCCCGACTTCTTCGAGCGTGTGTTCGCTGCCGTCCTCGAGCCCAAACCGCATTTTGATGACCTTCTCCTCGCGCGGTGTCAGCGTACGCAACACCTGCGAAGTCTGGTCTTTCAGGTTGACGTTGATGACAGCCTCGGCGGGCGAAACCACGCCCCGGTCCTCGATGAAGTCACCCAGGTGCGAATCTTCCTCTTCACCGATGGGCGTTTCGAGGGAGATCGGTTCCTGCGCGATCTTCAGCACCTTGCGCACCTTGGCCACCGGAATGTCCATGCGCTTGGCGATCTCCTCCGACGTAGGTTCGCGCCCCAGTTCCTGCACCAGCTGCCGCGAGGTGCGGATCAGCTTGTTGATCGTTTCGATCATGTGCACCGGGATACGAATCGTACGTGCCTGGTCCGCGATCGCACGAGTAATCGCCTGCCGGATCCACCACGTTGCGTAGGTGGAGAACTTGTAGCCTCGGCGATACTCGAACTTGTCCACCGCCTTCATCAAGCCGATGTTGCCTTCCTGGATCAGGTCCAAGAACTGCAACCCGCGGTTGGTGTACTTCTTCGCGATGGAGACCACCAGTCGCAGGTTGGCTTCAATCAGCTCCCGCTTGGCGTACTCCGCGTCCATGTCGCCCTGGATGATCTCGCGCTGAGTGCGCTTGAGCTCCAGGAACAACACGCCTGCTTCCTGCTCCAGCTTCTCCATCTCCGCCCGGATCGAACGAGCCTGGCGGCGATATTCTTTTTTCTGTTCCTCGCTGCGGGTGGCGTCGGCTTTCCGCTCCAGGTTCTGGGCCTGGCGGTCGAGCGATCGCATCCCGTCGACGGTCTTGTTGACCCGCTCGATCAGGCGCTTGCGCTCGTTGTTAGTGAAACCGAGATTTCGTACCGCGAGCGAAACCCGCACGATGCCGCGGCCCAGGGCCATCCGGTACTTGCGATGGTCCTTCGGCCGCTTCTTTTGTGAGACCAGCGCAAACTTCTCCTGCAGTTGTCCGGCCTTCTTGTAGTGCTTGGCGAGTTCGTCGATCTTCCCGGTGAACTCCTTCAGGCGGTTCTGCAGAATGTCATCGGTGATCTCTTCCTCGTCGAACGTGACCACTTCCTTGATGGACCGCACGCCCTTTTTCAGGTCGTCGCCCATCGCCAGCAGTTCGTGAATCACAATCGGCGAGCGTGAAAGCGCCTTCAACACGCGCAATTGCCCCCGCTCAATACGCTTGGCGATTTCCACCTCGCCCTCACGCGTAAGCAGCGGCACTGTCCCCATCTCCCTTAAGTACATGCGGACGGGGTCGTTGGTTTTTTCTAGGGCGCCGGGGGTTAGGTCGAGCTCGACGTCTTCGGCGCCTTCTTCGGCTTCTTCGAATTTCTTGTCGAGTGCGGACGAAGGCATTTTGGGACCTTCGAGCACATCGATTCCCTGCGTACCGATGGTGGTCAGCAGATCGTCCAGGTCTTCGGGGCTGTGCACATCGTGCGGGATCAGGTCATTGACTTGATCGTAGGTCAGGTATCCCTTCTCTTTGCCTGTGTCGATCAGCTTTTTAATGTCGTCGTACTTGTCGTCTAGAGCCAAGAAAGATTATCCTCAAAGCGTCCGGTGAGGACGCGTGTTACTTTCCAGTGGTGGGAACGTGGCACTGCGGGATTGTGCCGAGGCACAAACTTACAGAGTATAGCAGACAGGGGAAGTGTCTGCCATTCTGAAGTATCTCTCAAGTCCCTGGGCGCAGCCGTCCGCATCTCCAGCCAGCTTAATCATTTAGATGCTTTTCGAAGGCCTTTCGTTCCAAGCTCTTTCACGGCGGATGGCCCAGAATCCCGCCTGTCGGGATCCGCAGCGCCTAAAGGCGCTCCCAAGGCAACCCGCTACGGTGCGCCCGAAGGCGCCCCGGATACGAACGCTTTACTCTGCGTCTGTTAAATGCAGGTCCTTGATGCGAACGGCTTTGGACCAAGGCAGTTGCAGGCGGCGGGTCTGCCTGCTCAGCGTGCCGGTTCAGGCCGGGCGTTTCTTGGGCCCGGGGCCTTCGTCGGCGAGGCCGGGGTCCATCAAGGCACGCTTGAGGCGAACCCGTTTCTGCAGAAGTTCTTGCAGCCGTGCAGGGTCTTTTCTTGTCGGGGACTGCAACTCGTGCTGCACCTGGTCGAGTTCCCGCCGGATGTGAATGCGCTTCAGCGCCCGAACTGCGCCTTCCAGCCGCTCGGCGCTCAACTCCTCGGCGTCTTTCAGAAGGATCGACGCCAGGCGAGTGCGGTCGGAGTCGGAAAGCGGCAACTCCATCACATCCGTAATCTCGGGGCCCGCGGCGAGCAACGTTTCGACGAGAGACTCGGTGGCCAACCCTTCATGCAGACGGTCGCTCTGCAGCACAAAGCGCGCCTGGCGCGCCGGGTCGAATTCCTCTTCGGCGCCGTCTCGGGCGGAGAGGTGCTCTTCGGCGATCTGGATTTCATTGGCGGAGGCGAGGGCGCGGATCAGGATGAGTTCGGCGTCGGTGATCTGGCTCTCAGTGGGGGCTTTGATGGCTGTGGTGGAGCGGCTGGCGGCGACGTGCTTGAGTTCCTGGCGCAGCACGGCCGAATCGATGCCGAGCTTCTGGGCAATTTCCTGGGCCAATTCGTCACGCACGATCCGGCTAGGCACGCGCTGGATATGAGGCAGGAGGTGGTTAAGCGCCTTGACCTTGCTCTCGGGAGTACGCGCGGGAAACCGGCTCCGGGCACGCTCGATCAGATAGTCAAAGTAGCGCTGCGAGTGGCGAAGAGCTTCCGCGTACGCGTCTTTGCCCTTCCGCCGCAGGAACAGGTCGGGGTCGAATCCGTGTTCGAGGGTGAGCACCTTGATCTGGAATTCTTCCTCGACCAGCAGGCCGAGGGTGCGCTCGGTGGCCTTAGCGCCTGCGGTGTCGGGATCGAAATTGACGACAACGTTCTTGCTGTAGCGGCCGAGCAGGCGGGCCTGCAGCTCGGTGAACGCCGTGCCGGAGCTGGCGAGCACGTTCTGAAATCCGGCGGCGAAGACCGAGATGCAGTCCATCTGGCCCTCGACCAGGATGGCGTAGTCGAGCTTGCGGATGGCCTCCTTGGCCTGGTCGAGATTGAACAGCACCCGCGACTTCGAGTAGATGGCGGTTTCGGGCGAGTTCAGGTACTTGGGTCCAGCCTTCTCGTCGGTGGAGAGCGTGCGCCCGGTGAAGGCGATGATTCTTCCCGCGTCGTTCGGGATGGGGAAGGTGATGCGGTTGCGGAATTTCGAGTAAAGCGCCGTCAGCTGTCGGGTGTCAGCTTTCAGCTTGTTCGGGGACTCCCCAGATTTCGGGCTGCCCGCCACCAGATTGACACTACCCGCATCACCGACTGCTTGCTTGTCCTGAGAGCTGAGAGCTGACGGCTGAGAGCTTTCCTTCCAGGAAAACAACCCGCTCTCGCGCAGCAACTCCTCGTCGAATTCCCGGCGCAACGCGTCGCGGAGGAGGAAGCCGGAGTCGGGGGCATAGCCGATGCGGAAGCGGGCGATGGTGTCTTCGGCGAGGCCGCGTCCGTCCAGGTAGGCGCGGGCGGTGGCGCCTTCGGAGCGCTTGAAGTAGTCCTGAAAAAAGGCGCAGGCGCGCTCGTGGATGTCGAGCAGAGCCATGCGGAGCTTGGCCTCGCGGGCCTCCTGGGGGCTGCTGAATTCGACCTTGGGCAGCGGCACGCCGAGCTTCTGCGCTACCAGGCGGACGGCTTCGGGGAAGGTAATGTTCTCGACCTTCTGCACGAAGGAGAAGACGTCGCCGGAGACACCGCAGCCAAAGCAGTGGAAGAACTGGCGGGTGGCATGCACGGAGAACGAGGGTGTCTTTTCGTTATGGAAGGGACACAGGCCGGCGAAGTTCTGGGCACCCGACTTCTTGAGCCTGACGTAGTCGCCGACGATGCGAACGATGTCGGCTTGCTGCTTGAGCGCGTCTTTGAAGTCGGACGAAGGCATGACCAGTTGCGACATCACCGGATGGGATCCCAACTTCTCGCAAAGAACGCGAGAAATGGGGCACCCCTGTGTGGGATGTGTCTATTGTGGGGCATGGTGTGGGGAAAGGGAAATGGCCTGAGGGCTGTGGAAGGGTGTGGAGGGCTGTGGAGAAGCGGGGAACCTCGTTTCAGCTCGTTGCTCACCATGAGCGGACGCCCACTCTTAAGACATTTCACCCCAGTAGTGCGCTGGGGTGGCAGCAAAAAATGCGTTCCCGCCGTTGCTTGGCTCCAATGCGTTCTCCTGCTCGCCACTCCCAGGGCAACCCACGTAAATTCAGCACCGGACCACCGCTGCCCCAGGATGTGCAGCGCTCGAAATGATCAGTTACCGCAATCCGGTGAAGAGGGGTCTGATCGGGAACCGAAGGAGTGGCGCTCGAGCAGCTTCCGGTCCGATGCCTTGGAGGTGGGAGTCGTTCGCGCAGACGAGTGGGAAGTCATGAAGCTGAAAGTCAGGGCGGCGGGATCGAGCTTGTGAACCGGAGTGTATCGCTGACCCACGTGTCGTTCGCTACTTCTCGTCTTCCCCACCCCCCTCCTCCCACTTCTCGCAAAGAATGCGAGAAATGGGCACGCCGAAGTCGGGCAGGCCTGACCGATCAAAAGTCCTGCAACGGTAGTGTTGCGCGCGTTATCGAATAGTGGGGACGTAAGGCGCTGGGAATAAATTCTGACCATCACCAACTCCCAAGGAGAAAACAAGAATGAAAGTCGCGATCCTGATCGTCCGCCTCTTGCTCGGCCTGGTTTTCTTTGTGTTCGGCCTGAACGCGTTCCTGCACTTCATCCCGGCGGAGCTGCCTTCGGGAATGGCCGGAGAGTATGTGAAGATACTCATTCAGTCGCACTACGTACTCTTCGTGGGTGCCTTTCAGGTAGCCGGAGGCGCGCTCCTGCTGGTGAACCGGTACGTTCCGCTGGCGCTGACTTTGCTTGGACCGGTGATCGTGAACATCCTGCTGTTTCACCTGCTTCTGAATCACCAGGGAGCGGGGGGGGCCATTGTGGTCACATTTTTTTGGGGAATCCTGGCGTTTCGTCACCGTCAGTACTTCTCCAGCCTGTTCGTGCAGCGGACGTCCTGAGCGGAACGATGGAACCCTGTAGGGGGGGCGACTACTTGAGGTCGTTCACCAGGTACAGATCGGATAGCGTGCGGCCATATTCATAGACGTAGTTGCCGCCATCGGGAGTGATGAGAATGGAACTGATGTCGGTGACACCGGAGACGTCGGGCGGAACCAGCTGTTTCCAGAGTTGCTTGTGGCCCGTGGCCAAGTCCAGCTTATTGACGGTTGCGGGAACTTCGCCGAGCCGGTAAACAAACAGGGAGTGGCCGTCGCTGGTCCAGGCGATGGGAGCTTCTCCGGTGCCCATGCCGGGGATCGGACGAATGTCACCGCTGTCGACCGCGAGCAGAGAAGGTTTCTGATCGGTACCAACCAGAGCCACCTGCTTGCCGTCGGGAGAGATCGCGATGAGGCTGCCGTTCACGCCTTCTTTCGTGATGGCCTTGGCTGGACTAGCGCTCAGGTCTTGCACATAAAGTCGCACGCCCTGGCCAGCCTCGTCGGCGGCGAAGAGGATCCGCTGGCCGTCGGGAAACCAGCGCGCCCAGAGGCGATTGATCTGGTCGTGGGTCAGCTCTCTCGATTCTCCAGCGCCAGTGGGGAGCAGGTTGAATTGAACGGGCGGCTTAGGCAGGCCCGACAAGGCCCATCGTTGATCCGGGGATAGCGCGAAGCTCAGTCCATCGCCGAGGCGAATCGCGGGCGATCCATCGGTGCCGCGCAGATAACTGGAATAATTCTCGCCGCCCGCTTCGCCGGATTCGGTGAACAACAGCTTCTTGCCGTCCAGGGACAAGTCTTTGGGTGCCGACCAGTCCAGCCAGGAGAGGTCCCGCTCTTTGGTGCTGCCAGCGGTCATGCCGACCATCCCAACGCGGGGCACATCGCGGGTGATCAACACGCGCCCATCCCTGGCTACATCCTGAAGAGTCAGAGTGCCGGGCTCTCGTGCCAGAAGCCGCTCCTTTCCGGAGAGGTTTACTGCGGAGAGGTAGCGTCCGTAGCCGAGGCGGGTGCTCGAAAACCAGATTTCGGTTCCGTTCGGAGACCAGCCGAGACCCCAGGCCGTCTCCCAGCCGGTGGACAACGTCTTCTTCTTTCCGGAAAGGTCGACGACTGCAATTAGTCCTGCGTCGTCTCGGCGGACGGGATGCTCAATGAAAGCGATCACGTCTCCCTTGGGACTGAGGCGAGGGTGGCTGAGCCATCCCCCAGTCTGAAAGAGCACTTTCCCAATGGGATATTCGAGACGGCTCAAGCCGCCGAACTCACGCACCACGGCGAAGTTGGTCCCGTCCGGCGACCAGTCGGCCCACTGTACGTTCTCCAGTACCTCGCGGGGCGCGCCGCCCCCCAGCGGGACTCGGCCCAACGTGCCCTCGTTCGTATAGGGATCGACGTTGTGGCTGTTCAGCAAGACAGCCATCTCGCCTTCCGAAGAGATCGACAAGACCTCGGCTTTCGACAGCCCGAAGGGGCGAGATTCCGGACTGTCGGGGCGGGTGACGAACAGGTCAATTCCACCTCCCTCCCAGGCGGCGCTATAGACGATGTTTTTTCCGTCGGGAGCGAAGCGTGCCATGCGGATGGTCCCGCCGCGAAAAGTCAACTGGTGATAGGTTGGCGGCGTAATACTGGAGGCTAGTCCCTCGCGCTTTCCAAGGAGATACGCTCCGAACATCAGTGCAATCGCGATGATCGCAGAAGCCAGAGCGATGACTGGCCAGCGGCTGAGCCTGCCGATCGCCGCAGGGGATGCCGGTTCGGCGCTGGCGGCCTGTGCCGCGACCTTCGCACTGGGGTAGGACTCCGACTCTCGTCTCAAACGCTGGAGGTCGACGCGGAAGTCGGAGGCCGTCTGGTAACGGAGTTTGAGATCTTTTTCGAGAGCCTTGTCGAGAATCTGTTCAAGTCTTGGCGGGAGTTGAGGATTGAGTTGCAGGGGCGGAACGGGTGTGCGATTAAGAATCCCATCGAACACGGCGGCGCTGGTGGAGCCGAAAAACGCCTGCCGTCCGGTAGCCATTTCGTAAACCACGAGCCCCAGAGAAAACAGGTCGGTGCGCCGATCCAACTCTTCACCCATGGCCTGCTCAGGTGACATGTAGGCAATGGTTCCAACCGCCACGCCTGGACTAGTCAGGAGATCGGCGCCGGCCGTAGGCATGGTGTCCCCCGCACCCGCGCCGTGCCGCGTATGTGCTTCGGCGGTGTATTTGGCCAAGCCAAAATCCAAGACTTTCGCCTGGCCGCTGCGAGTGATGAAAATATTCGCCGGCTTGATATCGCGGTGGACAATGCCCTGAGCGTGCGCGGCATCGAGCGCGTCGGCGACTTGGCCGGCAACGTCCAACATCTCGCTCAGCCGCATCGGTTTCCCCTCGATGCGGTGTTTCAGGGTCTGCCCGTCAATAAACTCCATGACGATGTAAGCAGATCCTCCTTCTTCACCGACGTCGTAGATCGTGCAGATGTTCGGGTGATTCAGTCCCGATGCGGCCTGTGCTTCGCGCCGGAAGCGTTCCAGGGCAGAGGGATCTTTGGCGGTATCATCGGTCAGGAATTTCAAGGCAACCGTGCGGTGGAGGCGCGCGTCCTCGGCCTTGTAGACGACACCCATGCCGCCGCCACCGAGCTTGCCGGTGATCTTGTAATGTGAAATTGTCTGGCCGATCATTCCAGAAGATGCCCGCATTAGACGGCTTCATCTTACGGGCGCCCCATTTTCCAGTCAACGCAGGACCGGGTGGCTGGGGTCCATCGCACCTGCAACGCTCGTTACGCACATCGAATGCGAAGAAAGCGCTGGGGGAAACCAGTTCGTTAAACCCGCAGCTCCACCACCGTGGCTCCGCCTCCACCCTCGCTTTGCGGGGGCTCGGTGACGGACACTACGTGGGGATGTTTCTGGAGATATTGGCGGAGGGCTTTGCGGAGGATGCCCATGCCGCTGCCGTGGACGACGCGGACGCGGGAAAGGCCGGCAAGAAAGGCGCGGTCGACGAACTTTTCGACTTCGCTGGTGGCCTCGTCGATGGTGCGGCCAATGACGTTGATCTCGGTGGGCGCGACGGCGTTGTCGCGCTCGAGTAAGACCGAGATGCCCCGGGCGCGGGCCGCGTTCAGGGGCGAGTCGGAAGCGCGGACGATGACTTCGGCGATGTCGTCGCGCGCAATCTTCATCTTCATGACGCCGATTTCGACTTCGAAGTGGAGGTCGTCGATGCGCCGGCTGACGATGCCGGGACGGCCGATGGACTTGAGCTTCACCGTGTCGCCAACGGAGACGTGCTTGACGAGTTGAGGCTGGGCCTGGGGGTCGCCCTGGTCGGCTCCGGTGGAATGGGCGACGACGGCGGAGTCGAACTGCTCGCGGAATTCGCGGCGCATTTTGGCGATGCGGCGCTCGGCGTCTTTGGAGAGCTTCTGCGAGGCGGCGCGATCCTGAATCGCATTGACGGTTTCGCGAGCGTGGTATTCGAAGTCCTTGAAGAGGCTTTCGAGTTTCTTTTCCATCTCGCGAACCTTGGCCTGCTGCTCTTTCTTGCCTTCGGCGAGCAGGCGCGCTTTGTCTTTTTCCAACTCTTCTTCGCGAGTGCGGAGGCCGAGGCGTTCGGCCTCGGCTTCGCGGAGCTGCGTGTGCAGGCCGTCGAGGAAGCGGGCGACGTCCTGGGTCTGGGTGCCGATCTTGGCGCGAGCGGCGTCGATGATCTGCGGATTGAGGCCGAGGCGCTGCGCGATATTGATGCCAGCGGAGGCGCCGGGGACGCCAACGCGAAGCTCGTAGGTGGGCTGGAGGGTGGCTTCGTCGAAACCGACCGCGGCGTTGACCACGCCGGGGGTGTTGACGCCGTAGACCTTCAGCGAGGTGTGATGGGTGGAGATGATGGCGATGCAGCCAATGCGGCGGAAGTGGTCGGCGATGGCGACGGCGAGGGCGGCTCCTTCTTCAGGGTCGGTGGCGGAGCCGAGTTCGTCAAGGAGGACGAGCGATTGCGCGGTGGCGGTGCGCGAGAGGAAGTCGATGTTGGTGACGTGGGCGGAGAAGGTGGAGAGATTCTGCTCGATGGATTGATAGTCGCCGATGTCGGCGAGAACGGCGTCGAAGACGGGAAGTTCGGCGCGGTCGGCGGGAACGGGGATTCCGGATTGTGCCATGAGCGCGAGCAGGCCGACCGTTTTCAAGGTGACGGTCTTGCCGCCAGTGTTGGGGCCGGTGATCACGAGTTCGCGCCGCTCGCCCTCGAGTTCGACGGTGACCGGGACGACGCGGCCGCCCTTGGACTTCAGGTTGCGCTCGAGAAGGGGATGGCGGGCGTTGTGGAGAATGAGATGAGGCCGGGCAGCGCCGGGCCGGGGTTCTCGCGGTTGGGGGACAGGGGCTTTCGCCCCAGACAAGGTCACAGCGACGCAGAGATAGTCTTCGGCGAAGCGCGCTTTGGCGAACTGCAATTCGAGTTCGGCGAGGACATCGGTGGCTTGGCGAATAGCGTCGGCGTGCTCGCCGATGCGGCGGGTCATCTCAAGCAGGATGTGATGGATCTCGGCCTGTTCCTCGTCGAGCAGGCGGACCAGATCGTTGTTCTGCTCGATGGTTTCGAGGGGCTCGACGAACACGGTCTGGCCGCTGGAACTGCTGCCATGCACGACTCCGGGCACGCGGCGCTTCTGCTCGATCTTGACGGGGATGACGAAGCGCTCACCGCGGATGGTGACGAGTTCGTCCTGCACGGTCCCGCCTTCGGCGAGGCGGCGAAGGTATCCGCGCAGGGACTCCTGAATCATGCGTTTCTGTTTGTCGATGTCGCGACGGATGCGGGCCAATTCAGGCGAGGCGCGGTCCTCGAGGGTACCGTCGGGCTGAATCTTGTTGCGAAACGAGCGCAGGAATTCGGTGAAGTCAGCAATGCCGGCGGAGAGGGTGTGGACAGCGCTCCACTCCGATTGCATGGCGGCCGGAGGCGCGGTGCTGATCTCGCGCCATTCGGCGGCGCGATCGACGACGAGGATGACGTCGCGAATCTCGATGCTTTCGAGAGCAGAGCCGGCGATGCGGGATTTCTCGATGAGGGTGGCGATGTCAAGAAGGCCAGCGAACTCGAACCGGCCACCCACGCGGCGGAACTCACGGATCTCGGTGGTGAGCTGCTGCTGGCCCTCAATCCAGGCTCGGTCGGCGGTTGGAGCTAGCGCAGAGCCACGCTCGGCACCGAGCGGCGAGGAGGTGTAGCCGCGCAGCAGGTCGCGGAGCGCCTCGAACTCGAGGACACGGGCGCCGGTATGGGCTAGGGGAACGGGCGACATTCAGATTTATGTTACAGGACAATGGCGGCAGTCCGATGGCTGAGGCCTGGCAGGAGGCGGGAACCAACAGGCTAGGCTTGGCCGGCCTCGACCGCCGCTGCGGCCTGCGAGGCCACCGGGAAGCGCACGACAAACAGGGCTCCGCCTTCGGGTTTGTTGTGGCAGGTGATCTGGCCCTGATGATCCTGCACCACCCCGTAGGTTGCGCTCAGTCCCAGCCCCGTACCCTTGCCGATGGGCTTGGTGGTGTAGAAGGGATCGAAGACGCGCTGCGGATCGGTCATGCCGGGGCCAGAATCGGAAAACTGCACCACGACTTCGTTGTTCTCGCTCTTGGCCGAGACCAGCAAGGATCCGCCGCCAACCTCGTTCAGCGCATCGATCGCGTTTTCGGTGAGGTGCAAGAAGGTCTGCAGGAGTTGGTTGGTGTTTCCCCAGATGCGGGGGAGCCCGAGATCGAGGTTTGCCTCGACCCGAATGTTTTTCCCGCGGACCTGCACTTCGTGCATCTGGAGCGCGCGTTGCACCACCGCGGTCACATCCACCAGAACTTTCTCGGAGGGGCTCTGCTGCGAGAAGCTGAGCAGATCGGCAACCAGATCACGGGTGCGGCGAGCCTGCTGGCCAATTCTTTGCGCCATGGATGCCTGTTCGCCCTTCAACGAAGTCTGGGATGCGAGCAGTTCGGAATATCCGAGAATCGCCGCCAGAGGATTATTGATCTCGTGGGCAGCCCCAGCGACCAGCTGGCCGAGCGAGGCTAACTTCTCTTTCTGTACGAGATGAGTCTGAAGCCGCTGCAGATTTTCGTAGCTGCGGCGAGACTCGTCAAGCAGGTTGATCAGCTGGCGGTCAAGCAGGAACTGTTTCAAGAAGACGAACAAACCAAGCACCAGAGTGGCTGCCATCGTCACCAGCAAACGGAAATTTCGCAGCAGGGGGGGCCCTGTGTCGGCGTAGAGAGTCCACAGGCCCAGCAACGGCAGAGAGAGAATGGCGACCATCGCCAGGCGCGGGGCCAGATCCACCCATCGACTTGCGGGTTCCATGTCAGGGAAGGATTCAAGATCCGTGCGCCGGGCCAGGATCGCGACCCAGATCATCAAGCTGGCCGAGAGGAGGAGCGGCACATCGTAAACGCTCCCTGTGTAGTACTGATTGCGGTTGATGGCAGCATCCGTGGTCGCCGAGCCCAAAGTGTACAGCGCGCTGGCGAGGAAAAGATTCCAATAGATTCGTCGCCACGTTCCTCGGGTGGAAGTGGCCATCATGCCCAGCACGAACACCAGCACCAGATTCTCGAGCAGATACAAAAGGTCGTAATTACGGCTGTAGACTGGGGCATTCAGGGAGACGTATTGGTCCGGGAACACAATGAATGCGTACAGAAACACCCACCAGATCAGGAGCATCAGGAAATTGATGGTATCGAGCAGGACCTTACGATCTCTCTGTGGCCGGTGTGGGCGCAAGGCCACGGCTGCCATGAACGGCGCAATGTGGATGAATAGGATGACGTCGCCCGCGCAAGGCTCCGGCACCTCCCGGTGCAGGATGACTTCGTAGCACATCCAGAATCCGGTGCTGATCGCCCAGAGCATGCATCCGAGGCCCAGCAACCACCAGAATGCGCGGGCCCGTTCTTCGGTGAAAGCATTGCGCAGCATCGCCAGGGAGGCGGTGACCAAGAGCGCGAGCGCAAGAGAATCCCCGTAGACGGTCAAGGCCGGTCCACGCGGGGCGAACCAGGACACCGCCGCCAGCGCCACGATCAGGCCGGTTACACCAAGTTTGCGAGCCAGCGACATGCTTCCCTTGAGTTTATTGGTTCTGCCGTGTAACTCGAAGGTTACAGCGGACGCCGGGGCGATTACTGAAGTGCTTTCGTGTTGCACCGGCCCAGCGCAGGCCGTCCCGGAGCAACGGATCCTTTCCCTAGTATCGTTTGGAGAAACAGCCGTCAGTGATTTTGGTCACAAAGGGAGGTTACTGCCTGGATGCGCACTAGCCCAGCATTTTCGGCCCTGTGGCAATCCCGCCCTTTGCTAGAATCGAAACATGGCGTTCCCGGTCACACGCCTTCGTCGCTTGCGCAAGAGCGAACCGCTTCGCTCCATGGTGCGCGAAACTCGCCTGACTCCGGAGAACTTCGTCTACCCACTTTTCGTTTGCCCGGGCACGGGCGTGCGGAAGGAAGTGCGCTCGATGCCCGGAGTGTTCAACCTGTCGGTGGACGAGGCGGTGAAGGAAGTTCGCGAGGTACACGCGCTGGGTGTGCCCGCGGTGATCCTGTTCGGGCTCCCGGAAAAGAAAGATGAAGTGGCGACCGGTGCGTGGTCCGAGAACGGAATTGTGCAGCAGGCAGCCCGGGCCATCAAGCGTGCGGTTCCGGAGACGATCCTGATGGGGGATGTGTGCCTGTGCGAATACATGTCGCACGGCCACTGCGGGATTGTGAGGGCCGCGCCCCAGTCGCTGGGAGCGGCCGTGGCGGCACCGCCAGCAGCGACCGCTGCATACGAGATCGTGAACGATGCCACGCTCGAACTGCTGGCGCGCACCTCGGTTTCGCTGGCGCGGGCTGGCATCGACATCATCGCGCCTTCGGACATGATGGACGGGCGCGTCGCCGCGATCCGCAAAGGGCTGGACGAGGCCGGGCTCACGAATATCCCGATCCTTTCGTATGCGGCGAAATTCGCCTCGGGATTCTACGGTCCATTTCGCGAAGCGGCCGACTCCGCCCCCCAGTTCGGGGATCGGCGCTCCTATCAGATGGACCCGGCCAACTTCCGCGAAGCCATGCGTGAAATCGAACTCGATGTGGAAGAAGGCGCCGACATGATCATGGTGAAGCCGGCGATGCCCTACCTTGACGTGATCGCCGCGGCCCGAGAGCGGTTCGATGTGCCGCTGGCGGCCTACCAGGTTTCGGGCGAGTACGCGATGATCGAAGCGGCCGCGCGCAATGACTGGATCGACCGGGATCGGGTGATGATGGAGTCGCTGGTTTCGATCCGTCGGGCCGGGGCGAGCATCATTCTGACGTACTACGCCAAAGAGGCGGCGAGGCTGCTCGGGTAGATACCGTTACGTGTCGATCCCATCCCCCAAGAGAAATGATTTCCGTTGTCCAACTCGCTACGATCGACTACTCGACCGGACTCGGTCTGCAGGCGAAACTCGTTGATTTGCGCAAGGAGGGACGCGTCGGCGATGTCCTGCTGCTGCTGGAGCACTTTCCGGTCATCACATTGGGACGCAACGCGAAGGCCGCGAACGTGGTTGCGTCGCCAGAACAGCTGGCCCAGCGCAGCGTGGAAGTCTTCGAATGCGACCGCGGCGGCGATGTTACGTTTCACGGTCCGGGGCAGTTGGTTGGTTATCCGATCTTCGACTTGCGCGGATTTCCGGCGGAAGATGGCAGACGCAAGACACTGGGCGTCATCGAATACGTGCGTCGCCTGGAAGAAGTGCTCATCCGAACCTGCGCCGATTTCAGGATTCCTGCCGAGCGCGTCGCGGGCCTGACGGGCGTCTGGACCGCTGGCAGCGATTCACCCATGCAATCTAAAGTCGCCGCCATCGGCGTACACATTTCCCGCGGCGTAACCTCGCACGGCTTCGCGCTGAACGTGAATACTGATCTCAGCTTCTTCGGCCTGATCGTTCCCTGTGGAATCACGAACAGGCCGGTGACTTCGATGCTGAACGAGCTGGGCGCCGCCCCAGGGCTCGAGGGCGTGGCACACTCCGTTGCCCGCAACTTCGGGAGTGTCTTCCACAGCCAGGTGCTTTGGCTTGAGAGCCTGGACGCGCTGCTCCACCGCAAGGTGGGAGTGCCGGCACGGCCGCCGGAGCAACTGCGTCGGCTACATAAGGAAGATGAGACGCACTGGGCCTGACGAGTTGGTCCTGAGTCGGCTCAGGGTTTAGCATGGTTTCGCGGCGCCCGCCGCGGATGCCGATGCCAATGGCGAAGAAGACGAAGGCAAAAGCGACTCGATCGAAAACACCGCAGAACAGCTCCCACAACGGCCGTCCTCCTGAGATCTCCCTATCTCAGCAGCGCACCTACACCGTCCTCGATTACCGGCTCGAGAAGCCGACGTTCCAACTGCGCCAGGTGCGCAGCGAAGACGGGGTGCGTTACGAACTCACAGGCACGCTGAACGCGCCGGTGCCGCCGATCCGCGGTTCGAAGTATCTGAGCCGGCAACAGTGCGTCGAGATCTATCGCTGGATGCTGCTTAACCGCAAAATGGAAGGGGTGCTGGAGAATCTGTACAAGCAGGGCAAGGTGGTTGGAGGCGTGTATTTCGGGCTGGGGCAGGAGGCGTGCTCGTGCGCTTCGGCCTATGCACTCAGGCCCGACGAGTGGCTAGGTCCGTTGATCCGCAACCAGGGGTCACTGCTGGTGCGTGGCTTCTCGGCTCGCGACATCATGATGCAGTACATGGCGAAGGCCGGGTCACCGACGAAGGGCCGTGACGCGTCGTCGCATTTTGGGGATATTCAGACGCGCAACGTGGTGGCGCCGATCTCAACGTTGGGCGATCTGATACCGGTGCTCGCGGGAGTGGCCTTGGGCGCACGCTTGCAGGGGAGAAGTATCGCGGTGATGACTTACATCGGCGATGGCGGCCAGTCCACAGGCGTGACCTACGAAGGCCTGAACTTCGCGGCGGTGCAAAACCTGGGGCTGGTGCTTTTTGTCGAGAACAATTTGTGGGGATATTCCACGCCCGTCGACATGCAGTTCCGCGTGCAGGACCTTGCCGAGCGGGCGATCGGGTACGGCATTCCCGGGGTGATCGTCGACGGCACGGACGCATGCCAGGTGTACGATGCGGCACACGAAGCTTGTGAACGGGCCCGTCGTGGTGAGGGGCCCACTCTGATCGAGGCCAAGATGATGCGCATGAAGGGACATGCGATCCACGACGCCGCCGAGTACGTACCCAAGCCGCTGTTCGAGTATTGGAAGAAACGCGATCCCATTGCGCGGTTTGAGAACTATTTATTGAACGTTAAAAAGTGGCTGACGCGCGAAGACCACGAGAAGCTCATGGCGGGAGTGGACGCGGAACTGGAAGCTGATCGCGAATTCGCGGTGGCGTCACCGATGCCGGAGCCAGAAAGCGCAGCAGGCGGAGTCTATTGCGAGGCCGGGTGTCACGAGATCAAGCCGAAGTATGGAGTGCCAAAAGTGAAAGCGGGGAACGCTAGCGCATCGCAACGCGGCGAAGCGGCGCTGCATTTGAAGTGAGAGGTGTCTCCGATTTTGTAAAACGTTCGCAACCTCTGAGGCCAGGTGCCGCGAACGGGACGCCAAGAGCCAAGGCCCAACAGCTAGACTATGCCCACCCTCACCTATCTCGAAGCCATCCGCCAGGGAATCTGGGAGGAGATGGAGCGTGATCCCACCGTCTTCTGTATCGGCGAGGACATCGGCATTTACGGGGGCGCATTCAAAGTCACCGATGGTTTCATCGATCGCTTCGGTCCTGAGCGGGTGATCGATACGCCCATTGCCGAGTCCGCCATCGTCGGCGCTGCTTTCGGCGCGGCGCTTACCGGTATCCGTCCGGTGGCTGAGTTCCAGTTCATGGATTTCATCGGCTGTGCCTTCAACCAGATCACCAATATGGTGGCCAAGTCCCACTACCGCTGGGGCGCGCCCGCGCCGCTCGTCATTCGCGGGCCGAGCGGCGGCAATGTGCACGGCGGGCCGTTTCACTCGCAGAACCCGGAAGCGTACTTCGTGCATGCGCCCGGGTTGAAGGTCGTGTGTCCGGCGACGGCCTATGATGCCAAAGGGCTGATCAAAGCGGCCATCCGCGACAACAACCCGGTCATCTTCTTCGAGCACAAGTACCTCTACCGGCGGGTTAAAGAAGATGTACCGGCCGACGACTACGTGGTGCCCCTGGGCAAGGCACGCATCGCCCGCGAAGGCCGCGACCTCAGCATCATTACTTATGCCGCCATGTTGCACGTCGCGCTGGAAGCTGCGGAAGTGATGAGCGAAGAGGGAATCGAAGTCGAAATTCTCGACCTGCGCACGCTTTCGCCGCTGGACCGGGAGGCGGTCGCCGCCACCGTGCGACACACCAACAAAGTCATCGTGCTGCACGAGGACGTCCGCACCGGCGGAATCGCTGGCGAAATCAGCGCCATCATCAATGAAGAAGTGTTCGAGTCGCTCGACGGCCCGATCGTGCGCCTGACGGCCCTTGACACGCCGGTCCCATTTTCTCCGCCGCAGGAGGAGTTCTTCCTTCCAAAGGTAAGCGACGTTATCCGCGAGGCGAGAAAGCTGCTGGCGTACTAGCGCCCAAGCCCATCAGACCGGGCGAAAGACCGCCCTTGCGCTCGCACGCGGCTCGTTTATCATGGTCATTCCGTGAGCCTCGTTCGGCCTGGCACTTTACCCGCGCGGTTGACCGCGGTGAAGTTGCACCTTAGCAGACGACTAACGAACAAAACTGGGAGGGGTCATGCGCAGCTTCATTCTCGGGGTGTTGGTCACGTTGGCGATCCTGATCATTGGCGGTCTGGGCGTGGCTCTGCTCGGGTTCATACCGACCAACGCGAACACGGCACCCCCTGATTTTGAACGACACTTGGCGATGAACGCGGTCGACGCCTCCACCGATCACCACGCCGCCCACGTCAACGGTCCAGTGCCTCCCACGGACCTGAACCTGATCGACGGCATGAAGATTTACACCATGAACTGCGCCACCTGCCATGGCACGCTGGACAAAAAGAAAGCCTCGCTGGCGGATTCGTTCTACCCGCCGGTGCCCCAGTTGGTGCTGCATCCGCCGGACGATCCTGACTGGCACAACTACTACGTAATTCGAAACGGGATCCGCTATAGCGGAATGCCGGCGTGGGACAAGACTCTGAGCGAAGAGGATATTTGGAAGGTCACGATCTTTCTATCGCACATGGAGAAACTTCCGGCAGTAGCCCAGGACTATTGGAAAAACGCGTATGGAGTGGCCCCTCCCAGCAGCGACGCCGAGCACGAGGAGCACGAGAAACATTGAGGGCCAGCAGGGAATTGCGGGGGCGTGGCTGGCTAGATCTCACTCCTGTTCCAAAGCATGGCTGTATATCGCGGGGTGAGCTCCGGTCTGACGTCTCCGGGCTACCACACTATATAATATGAGTTTGTGTCTGGCCCGAAATTCATTCCAGCGGGCCGCGTGGAAGGGAATTATGCCGACTGACGTCATCATGCCCCAGATGGGTGAGTCCATCTTTGAGGGGACCATCACCAAGTGGCTGAAAAAGCCCGGCGACAAAGTTCAGCGTGACGAGCCCCTTTTCGAAATCTCGACCGACAAGGTGGACGCCGAAATTCCCGCTCCCACTTCCGGTGTTCTCCAGGAAATCAAGGTCAGCGAAGGCACCACGGTTCAGGTGAATACCGTGGTCGGAACCATTTCCGGCGACGGTGAATCTGCCGCACCCGCGAAGGCGCCCGCCCCAGCTCCCGAGAAAAAAGAAGTAGCCTCAGCGAAACTGCCTGCGCCCGTGGCGGACAGCCGTCCGGAACCTGAAACGCACGACGAGGATGTGCGCTCCTCTCCACTAGTTCGCAAGATTGCCCGCGAGAACAACGTGGATCTTTCCCAAGTAGCCGGCACCGGACTCGGCGGACGTATCACCAAGCAGGACGTCATGGCCTTCATCGAGAAGGGTCCTGCGACCCCGCCACCCCCGGCCCCGGCTTCTCGTCCCGTAGCAACACCGGCTCCCGCCGCGATCCCGGGAGATTTGGTCCCCATGAGTCAGATGCGGAAGATCATTGCCCAGCGCATGATCGAATCGCGCCGCACCAGCGCCCACGTCCACTGCATGTTCGAGGTGGACCTGACTCGCGTTGTCAACCTGCGCAACAAGTTGAAGAACGGCTTCGAGCAGCGCAACGGCGCTCGCCTTACCTTCATGCCGTTCTTCGTGCGCGCCGCCATCATTGCTTTACAGCAGTACCCGATCGTCAATGCGTCCCTGGAGGGGGAAAACGTCCGGTATCACCGCCACGTGAACACCGGCATCGCGGTCGCTCTCGATTGGGGCCTGATCGTTCCCGTCCTCAAGAATGCGGACGAACTGAACTTTCTCGGACTGCAGCGGGGCATCACCGATCTCGGCGAGCGCGCCCGTTCGAAGAAACTCATGCCCCAGGACGTGGAAGGCTCGACCTTCACCATCACCAATCCTGGCCAGTTTGGCGCCGTGTTCGGTTTGCCCATCATCAACCAGCCCAACTCCGCGATCATGGGAGTGGGTGGCATTACCAAGCAGCCCGCGGTCATCACTGACAAAGACGGGAGCGACTCCATTGCGATTCGTTCCGTCGTCCATCTCACACTGGGTTACGATCACCGCCTGATCGACGGTGCGGTAGCCGACCAGTTCATGGCGCTAGTGAAGAAAACGCTGGAAAACTGGAGCGAGGACGTCGGATAACGCAGGCTCACCGAGCCGAAGTCTAACCCGAGATTCGCTTCGTCTTTCTGTGCTTCTCTGTGTACTCTGTGGTACAAGCCCTTAGGAATCATTTCCGCGAAGCCGCGTACCCCGGCAGAAATCTTTCCACGCTCTGCACGTACACGTCTGCAAAATCCGCCTGCGGCCGCCGCGTCTCGATCAGGCGCAGGGCATCACTCAACTTCCATCCCAGCGCGCACAGCAACGCCAGCGCCATCATCGGTGCGCGGTGTACTCCCGCCGCGCAATGGATGTACAACTTCGTCCCCGGCTGGTCCAGCGCTTCGATCGCAAAATCAACTCCCCGCTGAAACACCGCCGCCGGCTTGGGCTGGAAATCATCGTCGATCGGATTCCAAAGCACCTCGATCCCATGCGGCTCCGCCAGCGGCGTGTCGTCGAACTCGATCTGCATGTCGATGATGTGCGTAATTCCCGCCCGCGCCACCGCTGCCATGTTGTCCGGGTTCCAGATCCCGCCCCCGACTGCGATCCGGCCCGTCACCCAGGTCATGTCCATCCCAACGTTCCTCTCCCCGTCGGAAAATGTTTCATTCCAAAATCTCATGGAGCGAAACGTCATTGCCAAACCTGAACCAAATCCCGACCTCAGTTCTGCGGAGCCCAGCCCCTGTGACCTGACACCTGAAACCTCAGATCTGAGCCTGGATTTCTCATTCTACCCAATTGCTTTCCACCGTGGCCGCAACCTCGCCGTCCGCGGCCGGCTCTTCTTCGGGCTTCGCGGAAATTCCCAGCTCGGCCAGCAGTGCCGCGGCGATATCGCAGCCCTCCTCGCAGCCCGATTTCAGCACGCGGCCATTCTGCACCACGATGCTCACCCGGCCCGTAAAGCGAATCGCCGATAAAAGCTTCTCCATCGCCGCGGACAACAGCTCCGAAGAGCGCACCTTGCGGCGAAACTCCACGAAGCTCCTGTCCTCGGCTTCGGATGCGATGAATTCCATGATGACTCTAAGCAATACCGAATATGAGTTATAGATTCTAACTAGCGTATAGCTTTGGGACTGTGGAGCTCGAGCACTCCATTTCCTTACAGATGTTACATTTGTGTTCCAAATATCAAGGTGCTATAGACGCGTGGTATACTTTCGCCATGAAATTCAAAGCCCTGCAGGAAAATCTGCGCCATACTCTCTGGGAACGGATTGAAGAAGGCGAGCTCACGGGACTCCGCCTCGCGCAGCAGACCGGCTTCAAGCAGGCCCACATCTCCAACTTCCTCAACCGCAAGCGCGGCCTCAGCCTGGAAGGCATGGATAAAGTCCTGAATGTGCAGCACCTTTCAGTGCTCGACCTCATCGAGCCCACCGAAGTCAACAAGCGCGCCAGCATCCTGCCTCCCACTGATGACGAGTTCGACAACGTCCTGCTGGTCGACGGCCCCATCGCCGCCAGCGAGCCGCTCATCATGAGCATGAACGTGCGCGAGATCCTCAAGTTCAAGAAAAGCTTCCTGCGCAAGATGAAGCCCGAACTCGAGGGCCACCGCGAAGATTGGGAACGCTTCGTGATCATCCGCGCTGACGGCCGCGAAGGTATGAGCATGTATCCACGCTTGTTACCGGGCGCGACCGTGCTCGTCGACCGTCATTACAACTCGCTGAAGCCCTACCGCAAAGGCGAATTCAACATGTACGCCGTCGTCAAAGAGGGCGACTGCACCGTGAAGTACGTGGAAGTCGCCGGCCAGCATCTGATCCTGCGCCCGCACAACCAGGCCTATCCGATTGAAGTCATGACCATGGAAGAGGGCAAAACCGCCGCTGACTACCTGGTGGGACGCGTCTGCTACGTGGGCATCGAGACCTAGGGTCTGGTCGTCGGCTGTTGGTCGTTGGCGTCGGCAAGAGCTGAAGCGTAGAGCGTCCTGCCGCCCTCAATGGTACGCCACGCTCACCTGACCCGGCACCAGCGGCGCGGGCAGGGTCGTGACTCCTAGCGGCATCAGCGCTCCCGTGCTCGAGTTGATACTGAACGACGCCAGGCTTGCCGATTGCGGCGCGCCGATCCAGAGGAAGCTGCCCGCCCGGTCGGGCGCGACGCTGCCCGAAAAAGGCGCCAGCAGGTTGCTGTCGACCGCCGTGCCGGTGGGGAACGGAGACCCGGCCAGCGCAGCCAAGCTTCCGTCCACAGTGCTAACTTTGTATCCGGAAATCGTGTTGTCGGCCGCATTGACCGCGTACAGGAAATGTCCCGGGGTTACGCCGATGGCCTCTGGCTTGTTCCCCGCAGGGGAAGGGCGATCCCGCAATTGGCGCAAATGCTCCCGTGCTCCGGTCGATGGAGAAAGCCGCGATCTTCCCGGTTCCCGCCAGCGAGACGTATAGAAATTTTCCCGAGGGATCGAGCGCCACGCCTTCCGGAGCGGCGTTCAGAGGAACCACCAGATAAGGCGAGCTCGGAACAGCACTCAGGCTGCCGTCGGTATTGATCGTGTAGCCGAGCACGCTGCCCACCGGGCCGCTGGCATACAGAAATTTGCCGATGGTATCGATGGCCAGGTCATGCGCGAAGTCTCCTGCGGCAAAGGGCGAGTGCGCGAGGGGCGTCAATTCGCCAGTCGATCCATTGATGCTGAAGCCCGCGATCGATCCGTTGAAATCAGAGACATAAAGCGCGCTGAAGGTCGGGGTAATCGCGATTCCTACCGCGCCCAGCGAACTGTTTCCCAGCAGGTACGGCGATCCCTTGACCGCGGTTAGCGCGCCCGTTCTTAGATCGATCGAGTACGCGAGCACCGATCGCGAGAGCACGTCCGTCTGGTACAGGTAGTTCGAGGTGGGCGCAGCCGCGATCTTGAAACTGGTGACTGCCGTTCCCAGCGCGGTCGAAGGCGCCCCCAAAGTCCCGCTCGCATTCACCGGGTACGACGACACTTCGCCGGCGGCGCTGGCAAAGACGAACCTCTGTGCGACGCACGTCCCCAGGCAAGTGACCGGTGGCTTGGAACCAGTGCAGGCGGGCAGCGAGAGGAGGGTGGCAACCAGGAAGAGCAGAAGCGCACGAGCAGACGTGAGGCGGTACATGCAAATTCTCCGAAACCAAAGGCGTTACGGTCTCCTGACCGGGCCTCGGCCGCCTTCAACACAGATCGGAACAGATTCGGAAGCCGCGGGTGCGCGTTGCCTCGGAATTTGCCACAAATGTGTCACCGGAATCGGTGACCGAAGGGGCAGGATACGGCGACGAGTCTAGGTTCCCGCGTGCGCAGGGCCAAGCGACAAAGGGCGCCACAAGACGTCAAGGCTGGACGTCTTAGGGGGAACTCGACTCGGGGTGCTGAGGGGATCCCGATTCAGCGCCTACAGCGGCGTGACCGATGGCCTGGTCGACGCCGCCCGTCCTTGGGTAGAGACGGGGCTTGCCCGTCTCGGACGCGGCGAGCTGCGTCTCTAAAAGTCCGCGAACAGAGCCCGGGTGCCGCGGTTCGCGTCCGTTCTTTGGACGCAATCCTGCCGTCGGCTCCTTCAGTCGGTCTTTGCTGTTCCTGCCGTGCCGGCCCCTGCGCTGCCGCCAAAACCATGCCGCGGAAACAAGGGCGATCGGCAGTGGGTTTCCGGCGTAGCCATGGGTTGTGCGCGCTCCTCCCTGCTTTTCGGCCCGGTCTGGGCCCCTTGCTTAATCCCGGCCGACAGGGCGAGCCGCGTCTCTACAAAATGTCTGTTACTGCAACGCCCGGAACAATGCCTGCTTCCAGCGCTTGTTGTCGAGGGTCCAGCACACCTTGCACATGCGTTCCCCGCACAACGCCGGCGCCCACACCGAGCGGTTGCGCTCATCGGCGGCGACGTTGAGGCGATCGACGACCGTCATGCCGCGCGTCAACTCACTCTGAGTTTCGACGTCGACGTAATGCGAGCTCCAGTGCGTGGCGACCGTCGGATCGAGCGCGATGCACATGGCCACAGGATCGGGCAGGCAGATACCGTCCTCTCCGGTTTGCACCTTGTAGGCCTTTTGCGCGTGGCTGTTGCACTCGATGGCGAACCGTGCGACCGGATTGTTGAATTGCTGGATGTGCGCGATGTCGGTTTCCTGAATCACGGCCTCCCCGCGGGACAGATGCCAGCCCACCAGTTCCACTGGCAAGCCGCTGCGCAGCACGATGCAGGCCGCTTCGGGATCGACCCAGATGTTGTACTCGGCCGCGGGCGTCACGTTGCCTGCACAGCAGGGTGCGCCGCCCATGATCACGCAACGCCCCACCTGCGCGGCGAGCGAGGGCCTGCTCGCCAGCGCCAGTGCCAGATTGGTGAGCGGACCCAGCGTGACGATGACCAGGCCGGGATTGACCTCGATGGCTCCGATAATCGCGTCGACGGCGTGCAATTCTGCGAGAGACTGGCGAGGCGGAGGATAGTCGTGATCTCCCAGGCCGTCGCGGCCGTGAAACCAGGTGGCGTTCTGATAGGGGCGCAGCAGCGGTTTCTCCGCTCCTGCGTACACCGGAACATCCGCGCCGCAGAGTTCCACCGTGTACAGCGCATTGCGGGTCGACTGATCCACGCCCACATTGCCGGCGACAGTCGTGATCGCGACCACGCGCACGTCGGGAGCGCGCAGGGCCATGATGATGGCCACCGCATCATCGGAAGCCGTGTCGGTATCGATCAGGAAGGAACGCGGCACTGGCGTAGGATAATAACCCAAGCCTCCCGAGCGAGCGCTTCCAAAAAATGGCAAACCTTCTGAAACGGGCAGTGATTCTGGCCGGCATCAGCTTCAGCCTGCTCCTCGACGCTCCGAGCGCTGCGGCCCAGGCGCAAGCGAAATTCGCGAAACCAGAGGAAGTCATCATCGACACTGACATCGGCGACGACATTGATGACGCCTTCGCCATCGCGTTAGCAGTGAAAAGTCCGGAGCTCGAAATCCTGGGTGTAACCACCGGCTTCGGCGACACCGAGACCCGCGCCAAAATCGCCGACCGCTTGCTGGGCGAGGTGGGCCGCGCCGACATCCCGGTGGCCGCAGGCCTGCCCCTTGGGAACAAGAACCCGATCAGCCAGCGCCGCTACGGCGAAGCCGGACACTTCGCCAAGGCCTCGCATCCCGCCGCCGTCGATTTTCTGCTGGACCAGATTCGGCGTCACCCGGGAGAAATCACGCTGATCGCGATTGGCCCGCTGATGAACATCGGCGGCGCCATCGACCAAGATGCCGCCACGTTTCGCAAGCTCAAGCGCGTGGTGCTGATGGGCGGTAGCGTGAAACGGGGCTACGGCGACATTTACTCATCTCCTCGGTCGCCGGACGCCGAGTGGAACATCGTCAACGACATCGCATCCGCGCAGAAGCTGTTCGCGTCCGGCGTGCCCATCGCAATGATGCCGCTCGATTCCACCCAGTTGAAACTCGACGAAGTGAAGCGCGCCTTTCTCTTCAGCCAGGGTACGCCGGTCACCGATGCTCTGACTTTGCTCTACCACCAGTGGGGACAGCAGACCCCGACCCTGTTTGACCCCATGACGGTCGCGTTCCTGCTGAAGCCGGAACTCTGCCCGGTGCAGCCCCTGCACATTCGCGTGGACGAGAAGGGCTTCACGCGCGCTGAGGCGGGGGAGCCGAATGCGCAGGTGTGCCTGGAGTCCGATCCGGAGAAGTTCTTCCAGTTTTATCTCGCACGAGTGGCGGGAAGGTAGGAGGGCGAGCGACCGGAATCGCCCGAGGGAGTTATCACCGAGCGGTTCATTTCTTGAAGTAGTAGGTCCAACTCAAGCTGACGTAGGATTTCAAGGGAACACCAACGACCCGTTCGAGTGGAACAGGATCAGGTGGGAGGGGCAGGGTCTCCGTCGTCTGGCCGGTGTAGCCGCTGGCGAGCAGAAAGTTCGCCCCGATGGACATGCGGTTTTCGAGAAATGGCCGCAGTATCGCCCCGCGAATCTCTCGCACCGGCGCTCCGGTAAAGCCGTCACCCAGAGGCTTGGCTTTTACGTATTCGAACTCGCCACGTGCCTGGAGACGAAGCGGCAATCGATTCTCCGACGCAACCGCATCGCAGATCGTGCGTGGAGCTTCGGCCACCGGCTCGCACGTCTGGGTATTTCTACCGTCCGCCTGCGCATAGGAGACCTAGACCGCGCCGCGCGAGAAGTTCCGTTGCAGAGAAACCGCCAGCACCCGATTGCCGCCAGCGCGGAAAGGCCAAAACACAGGCTAATCCCGGAGGTCCGCCGCGCTGTGACGCAGATCACGTCCGCGGGTAGCGCCTGTAACACTGAGGTTAACGCCCCATCGTGCGCCAGACAGGCTATGATGTGTCCTGAAAACGGCGCGGGAGGTGGAGCGTGGACGGAAAGCAGGCAGTGATTGCGGCGATCGAGGCAGGCGATGCGGAGCAGTTGAAGGTCCTGCTGGCGGAGGACCGGTCGCTGGCCGGAGCTCGCGACACGAGCGGGGTTTCGGCCATGATGCACGCACTCTATCGCCAACGCAAAGACATGGTCGACGCGTTGCGCGGGGCTGGCGTAGAACTCGACATTTTTGAAGCGGCCAGCCAGGGCCGCAGCGACTTGGTGGCCGAGATGGTGGAGGCCGCTCCGCGCCTGGCCTTTGCCCGCTCGGGCGATGGATTTACGCCCCTGCACTTCGCCGCGTTTTTCGGACAGGAAAACGTCGCGCGGGTGCTGCTGGAACATCATGCCGACGCCGGCGCGGTGGCGGACAATCCGATGAAGGTAATGCCGCTGCACTCGGCGGCCGCTGCACGCAACCTGGCCATCGTGCGCGCGCTGCTCGAACACGGTGCGCCCGTGAACGCGAAGCAGCAGGCTGGATGGACGGCCCTGCATGCGGCCGCGCAGCACGGCGACCAGGCCATGGTCGAGCTGCTGCTGAAATACGGCGCGAATCCTACCGCGAAGAATGACGACGGCCGCACCGCCGACGATTTGGCTGAGGAGAAAGGCCACGCCGATCTGGCGGAACGCTTGCGGGCGGCGTAAAGGGATTCCGACGGCAAACCGCAAACATCCCCGGCAGCGCGGATAGAATCCAAGCTGCCATGATCCGATTCGCTCGAGTCTCTCGTCGTGCTGTCTCTCAACATGTCTTGACGTTACTCCTCCCGGCGTTGTGTCTCGCCCAAGGCCCTGATCCCGCGCTGGAACAGGGACTGCAGCTTCTCAAAGAAGGGCGCACGACTCTCGAAGACAACGCTCTGGCGCGCGCGCGCGACCATTTCACGAAACTTACCCAGCAACATTCCGACAGCGCCCGCTACTTCTACGAGTTAGCGCGGGTCAACGCCTACCGCTGCGAGGCCTCCGCGGCACATGCGGACAAAAAGAAAGCCGAAAGCGCACTTGATGAAGCCATCGCGAACGTCCAGCAGTCGCTCAAGCTGAATGAGAAATCGGCCGACGCGCACAGCCTGCTCGCCGACCTGTACGGACGCAAGATCAGCTTCGGCATCGGTATGTTCGCCGGGCCCAAGTTCGGCCCGAAGATTCAGGCGGAAAATAAACGGGCGCAGGAACTGGACGGCAGCAACCCGCGGGTCTTCGCCAGCCTGGGCCGGCAGTACCTGAACGCGCCCAAAATGTTTGGCGGCGATGTGGACAAGGCGATCGAGAGTCTCCGCAAATCGACCCAGCTCGATCCCAACTTCGACGAAACATTCGTATGGCTCGGCATCGTCCTGCGGAAAAAAGGCGACGCCGCGGGCGCCGAACAGGCGTTCGAGGAGGCACTGCGCCTGAATCCCCGCAGCGCATTCGCCAAACAGACCGCAGAGAAGAAGTAGGAGAGGTTGTTCGCACCCGACGTGGCCGTGGATGTCGGCAATACCCTAGTGTCTGGAGGGTCGGGAACTTCAAAACTAAAACAGGGACCGCGGGCGGAGGGTCTTTGCCGGCCTGATAGCTGCACACACAATAGTCTGTATGAAACGAATGAGCACTATTGCGCGCCGGAGGCACGAACCAGCTCAGCCCAGCGCTTCCGGGCTAGGTAAGTGGCCATCGGATCACCGAAGTCCCGGAGGGACGACCCGCCTTTGCACTACCCCCGCGTTTGCTATCATCGCTACGACGCATGCAATTCGAAGACGAAGACGAAATTCCATCCCTCATTTCCGGGACAGGGGAGGCATTCATGGATGTGCCTGGCGTTCCTGCGGCCGGCTCGCGCCGCAACGAAGACATTGCTCTTGATCTGATGAAGTTCATTGCTATGACCACCGGCTACGGCAAGACCAGCGCCATCGCAGGCGGCGTGGGCTTCGAAAAGTCGAGCGGCGGCGCCTCCAAGCCCGAGGACTACGCCGCCAGCTTGCTCGAGCTCTACGGCAAATGTCTGAATGCGGTCGGGAAGAAGTAGCAATCGGGACCGGCGGTCATCCCCGCCCGCCGGTTGCGCCACGATCGTCCGGCCACGCTTGGGCGGTCGTTTCCCGCGTCCACGCTGTTCGTAGCAAATTAAAATGTCCGCTTTTCATAGCAAGTGAAATGTCCGGTTTAGTTAATCTCCCGCAGCAGCCGGAGCTGTGGGAAAGTGGGAATCCCGCGCTCTTTGCGGGATTTCCAAGCGCGGTGGAAAAGTCT
>DATMPS010000135.1:0-61574 GCA_035567435.1 Terriglobales bacterium
GATCGCCTTCGTCCGTCTGCTTACGCTTCTCTTGGCTCTTGCCGGATGCGCCTTCTCGCAAGATGAACCCTCTCAGCCCGCCGAGCCTCCTCCGACTCCCGAGCCTCCGGCGGCCTTAGAGCCCGCAACGCCTCCGCCGAACACCACTGCCTACTCCCTTACCGGGATCGTTCTCAACTCCGTCACGGGCGAACCCGTCCGCCGCGCTCTCGTCCAGGTCGCCGGTCCCCCGCTTACCAGCGCCCATCCGCTGGCTGTGCTCACGGACTCGGAAGGCCGCTTCGAATTTCCCGACTTGCCCGAATCCGACATCACAGTGGCGGCCCGCAAGCCCGGTTTCTTCAGCGACCAGGAGCTGCATCCAGAGAACTACCAGCCGCCCATCGCCCACCTCGGTGCCAATACTCCGTCGACGGTACTCAAGCTCCTCCCCGAAAGCAGTATTTCCGGACACGTCGCCACCGTCAGTGGCGAGCCCCTGGAAGACACTCCCGTCCGCGTCTTCTTCCAGCGCACTGTCGATGGCCGCAAGCGCTGGGAGTTGCGGTCGCAGACCGCCGCCGACGAGGACGCGCAGTTCCACGTCGCCGGGTTGGTTCCGGGACGATATCTCCTCGCAGCCGGGCCCAATCTCGGTCTTATCCGGCCGCCCGCCCCCGGGACCCGTTCCGCGCGCGCAGAAGGATTTGGACCGCTGTTGTTTCCAGGCGTGCCCGAGTTGGAATCTGCGACCCTCATCTCGGTTTTACCAGGCCAGCAGGTCCAGGCTGATTTCGCCGTGAGACCCGACCCTGTTTTCAAAGTCTCCGGAACGGTTTCGGGAGCCGCCGGCCTGAACGGGAGCCTGCAATTTGTAGCTCGCTCCGGGGATGCGTTGAACTGGTCCGGCAACTTCGATCCGCAGACGGGAAAATTCGATTCCCGCGTCGCCGCCGGATCGTATGTCCTGCGCTTTCGTGCGCCCGATCCCACCGGCCTGGTCACGGCGGCAGACCTTCCCCTGTCGGTCTCCTCAGATGTCGCGGGTGTCTTCCTCGTTCCGGGGGCAGCGTTTTCTTTAGCCGTTCACGTCGAGCAGCGCCCCAGCGCCCCCTCGAGCCAAAGCGCACCTGTTCGCGCCACGACTTCGGTCCAACCGGATGAACCGCAGTCAGACACCGGTCAAATCAACCTCGTTCCTCCGCAACTCCCGTGCCCCCAGGTCCGCCTGATTCCCACCGAAGCCCGCCTCGAAGAAGAGGCTTTGCAAGCCGATCTCGTCGACAATCAGCCGGCCTCGTTCGCCGTGCGTAACCTTGTTCCCGGGCGTTACTCCGTCGAGATTGTTTGCAACCCGCCCTGGTACGTGCAGTCGGCCACCAGCGGCAACACCGACGTCCTGCGCGACGAGCTCGTGATCGCCCCCGCACACCGCCCCGATCCCCTGGAAATCGTTGTGCGCGACGATGGCACTACGCTGATGGGATCGTTGCACGCCGACGGCGAACCGGTTCGCGGGACTGTCCTGCTCATCCCCGACCAGACTTCACTCGGCCAGGCTAAACTCACCATGGCTGCGCCCACCGGGGAATTCGGTTTCATCAGCGTCGCCCCGGGAGACTACAGGCTCTTGGGTTTCGACAGCGTCGATGGCATGGAGTTTCGCAATCCCGACGTGCTCGCCCCCTATCTTGCGCGCGCTGTTCGCGTCACCGTCCAGCCCCACGAACAAGCCACCGCCACCGTCGAGCGGATTAGAGCAGGGAACTGATCTTATGCTGCGCCGCCTCTCCATCTTGTCTTTGCTTGTCCTGGGCGGCGCACTCATTTCCATCGCGCAGAAGCCCCCAGCCACACCACCGCCGCGCAGCGCGACCTTCCGCATCAGCGGGACCGCCATCAACCTGGGCGATGGCCAACCGCTCAGCGCCGTCGAAGTCACCATCGCCTCCACCGAGCAGCGGCAGCAAACTCAGGAGGTGGTCACCGGTCCCGACGGCCGCTTCCGTTTCGACAACCTTGTTTCCGGCAAGTACAGCCTGGCCGGCCACCGCACCGGATTCGCGGCCCAGTTCTACCAGCAGCACGACGAGTTCTCTACCGCCATCGCCGTCGGTCCTGGGCTTGCCTCCGAAAATCTCGCCTTCACCCTCACCCCGGACGGCTCCATCTCAGGCCTGGTACTCGACGAGGAGAACGAACCCGTGCGCGGCGGTCAGGTCATGCTGTTCGTGCGCAGCACTGGCGCGGTTCGCGTCCAGGGTGAAAGCACCCTCGACGAACAGGGCCGCTACCACTTCGGCCACCTTCGTCCCGGCATTTACTTTGTCGCCATCGTCGCGCAGCCCTGGTACGCACAAGATCGCTTGGTCATTCGCCAGCCGGGTTCACTCTCCGTCGAAGGCACGTCCTCCCCGACTCAGCTCATCCCCCAGCCTTCCGATCAGCCCGAGACCACTACGCCCTCGCCGCTAGACGTCACCTATCCCGCTACCTACTATCCCGCGGCCACGGAGTCCGAGAACGCCGCGCCCATCCCACTTCGTGCCGGGGAACGGGTTGTGGCCGACGTGAATCTCCGCGCGGTTCCCGCGATTCGCCTCCGTATTCGCAGTGCCACCTCCGACGCCAAGCGGCCGCTGGGCGGCATCGTCCAGCAGCGCATCTTCGACTCCGTGGTTCCCGTCCAGCAACGTAGCCAACAGTCCACCCCAGGCGCTCTGACCATTACGGGCGTGGCTCCCGGCCACATTGTCCTGGGGATCAGTTCCTTCAATGGCAAAGACTGGACGAGCCTGAACAAAGAAGTCGACCTCACCGCCGACACGGACATCGATGCTTCCGAAGACCACGCGGGCTCGGTCGCCATCAAGGGCGTCATACGCCTGCCGGCCACGTCGCCCGTTCCCGCCGGCGCCTTCGTCCGGTTCACCAGTCCCGAATCCGGCGAAAGCTTCGGAGCGCAGGCTTCCGAGAAAGGAACGTTTGAAGTCCAGCAGTCCTTCGCCGGCTCGTCCAATTTCAACGTCGCAGTCTTAAACGTCCCGGATGTCGTCGTGCAAAGCGTCTCAGCCACCGGCGCTACTGTCACCGGACACACGGTGTCACTGCCCCACAACGGATCCGTCCAACTCACCATCACCATGGCCCAGGGCCTGAGCCGTATCGACGGTACCGTGCTGCGCAACGACAAGCCCGCCTCCGAAACGATGGTCATACTCGTCCCCCAGCATCTCGAAGACGAGCCCTCGCTCTTCCGCCGCGATCAGAGTGACAGCGATGGCACCTTCACCCTCTACCAGATTCTTCCCGGACGCTACACGCTGGTTGCCATCGAGAAAGGTTGGGAACTCGACTGGCACAATCCCACCGTGCTCAAACCTTTCCTCGAACATGGGGAAGTCGTCGAAGTCGCCGCCAACAAAACGTACAAGGTCTCCCTCAAGCTACAGTCACTGGAGAACTCCGCCATGCCGGCAACATCCGCCCTACGATAAGAAAACTAGAAGCTCATCCACTGCTACGAGGCCAACCATGCCCATTATGCCCGCCATTTTCTTCGGACACGGAAATCCCATGTGTTGGGGAAAGGTAAAACCCACCTCGCCAAGCTGCCACCAAAATTGCTCGACGAGAAACTCGCGCTTCGCCCCGCCCACGTGATTGCCGGGGAACGCGAAATTGCCGAACTATGGCACTGGCGCTCTCGCACCCGAGGCCGGCAGCAGGAAGGGCGAATGCCCGAACAACTTCCTGGTGGTCTCAATCTTGATCAAATGCTACAGATGGTCTCAACCAAGGCGGCTCATGATGGGCTGATCCCTAGGCCCATTGCGAGGACTTTCCCGCCTTCGGCAAACCCTACCGGGACCTGACTCCAGAGGAATTTTCCATCGCAACTTCCATCGCGATAGAAACACACCGTGCCTTCATCTGGCTTTGTGGATATGCTCCCGGCAACTACTGGGCGCAAATACCGACCGATTCCTGAGTGCCATTTCATCCCTTCCAGTGTGCTCCTGCCCGTTTCGTTGCGGCAAGTCCCTAGCGCCCTCTGCGGTCACAAGCAAACTTGCGAGCAACAGCGCTTTGCGAGATTGGAGATTGTTACTCAGGAACAGAAGCAGCCTGGTCCGAACAAGAGTTGCGCCTCAAGCCCCGCGCGAGACCGCCTTGGCCGCTCTCGTCTTCTTAGAAAGCGGTACGATGGGCAGCTGCGCGACCGGGTCGGGCATCGGCGCCGTGAGCGATTCCACCTTCACTGCGCCACACCCGTCGAGCGTCACCCGCATATTCTGCGAGCAATCGCCGCACAGCCAAAAGTACTCCGTCCCGCGAGCCCCATTCAAACTCACCGCTCCGCTGGCATTTGCCATGTCGATCAGATAGATCTTCCCACTGCGGAAGTAATGGAACGGATGATCGCAGGCTGGATTCGCACACTTCGTAGTCATAAAGCCACACCCTCGCAGGGTCTACCCTTGCGGCTCCGGTCGTTCGTCTTTTGCCTTTAACCCATGACGGTCACAGATCCGGTTGGCGAGATCCCAAAGTGGCTCCCGCTTTGTTCCCGTTTCTTCCTGCGCGTCTGGTTCCGCTGGGAACCCCGGTACCTGTTCCATTCCGCCTCTCCGAAATGCCTTCGGCCTCAGGCTGCCAGGCAGCTGCGGATTTTCGCCTTCACGTCCGCATGCTCCCATTTGCACACCGCGGTATGCGCGCTCTTTGCTGTTCCCGTCATGCTTTCTTCGCGCGTGAGCATAAGAAAGCGGAATGCATTCGGTTGTCTGCGCACCAATTCGTTCCACAGAGCGTCCACATCCACATCACCGAGGTGCTCGTCCACCAGCAGCAGGTCAAACTGTCCCGTCTCAGACAGAGCCAGCGCCTCCTGCCCGCTCCACGCCGTGACCGTGCGGTACCCCTCACCCTCGAGCAGTCGTTCGAGCTCGATCAGCACATCTTCATCGTCATCCACAATGAGAATTTTGATAGGATCACTGGCCATGTCAGACCTCCGACAGTTCCCGAGAGTGCCTGCGTCGGTTGAAGTGCTGGCATCCGCGGTGAACGGTATAAAAAACCGCGTTACACAAGATGGGGGGCTGAGTCGCCCCATGTTCTTCGGCATGCTTCAACACTCGTCTGTGACCATCGTCACAGTCAAGAAAAAAAGGTTTGCAACATGTCGTTGCAATTTGTCGCTGCTCCTGAAAGCGTTTGCCGACATATAGTCGGCCGCCAGATGATGTGCCGCTTTGGCACACAGAACTGAGGCTTGCCATGAGATCCGATCGCAAAAACGATTCGGCACTCCCCTACAGCAGCATGAGCTTGGAACAAATTCAGGAAGGCGTAAGCGCCGAAGCCGTGAGCTACGCCGCGGGACTGCTCGTCGAAGCCATTCGCAACTACGAATCGAATTCATTCAGTGCGCGGCAACTGAAGCTCACTCTGACCGAAGCGCAGATGATTGCCGCTAACCTCATCGCGAATGCCTCCTCTCATCTTGACGACAAAATTCTGGAAGAGCAAGTTGCGCGCGTGCGCAAAGCCATCCAGGAAGTCAGGCCCTAACGAAACGCAGATCGCGTGCGGGGCAATAAAGCTCGCCCAGGTCGAGGAGGATTTTGCGGATAACGCGGCGTGGAGGTTGAACCGGCTGTTGGCGAAGCACATTCAGGCCGAGTTGTGACGCGGCTTCGCCTTGCGCGCAGTGGACAGCTGATTACCGGGCAGCCGGATTGTTCCGGATCCGAGACAGCAGACGCGAAGGTGGCGGCACTCCGGGAGTAAGGAGGGGGTCGTAGATTTCGGCGTTGCCTCTCGGACAAGAAAAGCAGGCCGATGCCACCCTATACTCCTCCGTGATCCTTTATGCCCTCCGCGGTTGGTTCCGCTCTCGTGTGGGAAACTTCGGTCCCGGGGTGGCGGTCCCTTAGGTGGGCTTTGGGTCGTCTATTCATGTGCAAAAAATTGCCTACGGACCGGAGCGGGGCTTCTAAAAGGCTAGAGATTGCAGCGCGGTCTTGGCAAGGGCCGTGCATGTTCCCGGAATGAGGGAGCTTCTGGCGTCTTCTACCTGGCGTTGCGAGCGGGCGGGGAGGATCGTGGGCTCCTCTATGACGGAGATCCTTGTGAAAATGACATGGCTGGTGCTGTTCTTGGCGTGTGCCACAGCGGCCTTTGGACAGAGTGTGGCGGGCGGATCTACCGGGCTTGCGGCGGTCAGCAGCGAGCCGCAGCCCATCCAGATGATGACTCATCCGCAGCATGCGGCTGAGAAGCCGATGGCGTCGGAACAGAGCTTGCTGGGCAACTCGACATACTCGTATGCGCGCGGGGAGCGGCCGTTGTGGGAAGTGGCGCCGGTGGTGAAAGTGACGCCTCTGGGAGACGCGGCGCGAGACTTGAGGAGAGAGCACCTGGCCACGAAGAAGGCGAGTAAGGTTTTCGTAAACTAGATTTGCCGGTGTCCCCCGCTACTGTAAGTCGGTGGACTTCGGACGTATGACGGAAATGTATGGGCGCGGACATCCTGTTCGCGCCCTTTACTTTTGCAAGAAGGCGCTGGTAGGCGACGGGTTGTGGTTTACGGGTGACGTTGCGCTAGCGCGGGTGGAGACCGCAAGCGTACAGGATTCCAGCCAGGGCCGCGGTGACTGCAGCGGCGGTTACGGAGAAGGCGCGGAGTGAGATTCGTTGGTGAGTCGGCGCCGGAACATTGCGATGTTGCCTGGCCCAGTTGTGAATACTGTTAACGACAGGGAAAGAAGACTGGATGGTGGCCTCGAGGCGGCGATGGTCGGGGCCTGCGAGAGAGAGGAAGCGGAAGGGCTGCTCGGTCCAGGAGACGGCGCGCAACATTTCGGCCGCTCCCAATACAGGACCGGAATTCGTGAGAAACATCAGGCGCACGCGGGCACCGTGGTCGACGGGGCGCTCGACCCGAAGCAGGCCACCCGTGAGAGACACTACGGTGAGGTCAACGGGAAGGCGGTGGCCATCGGGGAAACGAAGGATGACGGGGGTGATGTCGGGCAAGCGAATCCGCGGGCTGCGGGCTTGCGGGTAGGGTTGGGGGAGGGCAGTCATTGCAAGATCAGTATGAGAGTCGAGGAATAGCGGGCGACAGGTTACGAAAGGAGTTGTACCGGAACCGGATGCTCCGCTGCGTAACCTCGGTAGAGCGAGGCTCGGGGAAACCCCAACCGCAGCCCTTTGAGGCGCCCCTCGCGGGCCTCGCAAACACCGGATTCCAACTCTTCAAGTCTTAGTTGAAGTGTATTCAGCTGGCCTTTCTTAAAGCAACGGCGCTTGGGCCGCAGCACACAGGGCAGGCGCCGGCGCCAACCCACATCGTGGGGGAGTCGTATTGAGTGGTGTAGTCCTCGGGTTGATCCTCGGTCCAGCGCCAATCGCAATTAGCACACTGGTAAACGAGGGGGAGGGCGGTCGTTTCGTTTGCCATGGAGTCTCTGATGCGTGGAACGGGTAGAAGGTTGAAGTGGGACAGGTTACGGAAGTACGAGGCCGAATCCTGTCCTGGATCAGGCGTACTGCCTTTACCCACGTGGCGACCGAGGTCCTCGTTTGGCGGGTTCGGATGTCTCGGGCCGGGGCCACCCGACCCAAGATGGTCGCTGTATAGAGCGCGAAACGATCGCCGGGATTAACTGTCGGACGATGGTGCTGCGGCCTTCCTCGGGAACATTTCGCCGATGCGGCGGATCTCGGCGCCCACGCCTTTTAACTTCTCTTCGATATGTTCGTAGCCGCGATCGATGTGGTAGACCCGATCGATGATAGTTTCACCGTCGGCAACCAGCGCGGCCAAGACTAGCGAGGCGGAAGCGCGCAGGTCGGAGGCCAGGACGGCTGCGGCGCTGAGCGGGGTCTTGCCCCGAACGATGGCGCGGCGGCCTTCGATCTTGATGCTGGCGCCCATGCGCACCAGTTCCTGCGCGTGCATGAAACGGTTTTCGAAAATGTTTTCCGTCACGATGGACGTGCCTTCGGCCTGGGTGGCGAGTGCCATGTATTGAGCCTGCATGTCGGTGGGAAACCCGGGATACTCTTCGGTGGCGATGTCAGCGGCCTTGGGGGGATTGTCGCCCATGACGCGGATGGCGTCGACGGTGTGGGTGGTCTTCACTCCGGCTTCGTGAAGTTTCTGGAGAAGGGAAGTCAGGTGAGCTGGATCGCAACCAGAGACTTTCACGTCGCCGCCGGTGAGCGCTCCAGCAATGAGGAAGGTGCCAGCCTCGATGCGGTCAGGAATGATGCGGTGCTTTGCTCCGTGAAGTTTGCTGACGCCTTTGACGCGGATGGTGGAGGTGCCGGCACCCTGAATCTTGGCGCCCATCTTGTGGAGAAGGTCGGCCAGGTCGGCGACTTCGGGCTCACGCGCGCAATTCTGCAGGATGGTTTCGCCGTCGGCCAGGGTCGCGGCCATGAGCAGGTCTTCGGTCCCGGTGACGGTGATCTTGTCGAAAACGATTTCGGCGCCGCGGAGGCGGTCGGTGGTGGCCTCGACGTAGCCGTGGTCCTGGATTATTTTCGCACCAAGGCGCTCGAGGCCTTTGATGTGGAGGTCGATGGGACGGGCGCCGATGGCGCAGCCTCCTGGGAGCGAGACGCGGGCGCGACCGCAGCGGGCGACCAGCGGGCCCAGCACCAGCGTTGACGCGCGCATGGTCTTGACCAGTTCATAGGAAGCTTCGGGAGCGGCGAGTTTGCCGCACCGGATGGCGGTGCGGTGGTGCGCGCGGCCGTACCCGAGTTCGACCTCGGCGCCCATAGCGGCAAGCAGGCGGCGAGTGGTTTCGATGTCGCGGACCTGGGGGATATTTTCGAGGATGACTTCGTCTTCTGTAAGCAGCGCGGCTGCCATGCAAGGGAGGGCGGCATTCTTGGCGCCGCTGATGCGGACCGTGCCCAGGAGTGGGGTGCCACCGCGAATGACTAACTTGTCCATAACTTATCTTCTGTGACTCGTTCTCACCCGTTTAAGGTTCGTTCCGATTGAGCGTTCTATTTCGTCGAGCTCCCATACGCTACACAGCGGATTGCTAGCCGAGCCTCGATCAGCATAGACGGCCAGGGCGGCCGTCCCCCCTGGTTCTTGCCGCCGCATGGCTCATTCACTTTACAGGATTAGAGCGGACGTTCAGGCTACTCCTTTGGGCAAGGACGATGGCTTTTCGGACATGCCCGGCGGTGGTTTTCAATGCGCGGGCGGCCTGGGCGCGAGGCACGCCGGCTTTGAGCATCACTAACGCGACGGGGACGTCGTTGTTGGATTGCTTGAGGGCTTGGCGGGCGGCGTCGCGTCGAATGCCCGCGGCCCGCTGCAGGATGGTGACGCCGCGCTCGGCGAGTTTCTGGTTCTTCAAGTGAAGGTTGACCATAAGGTTGCCGTAGACGTAGCCGAGGCGGGTCATGGCTCCAGTGGTCAACATGTTGAGCACCATTTTCTGCGCGGTGCCGGCTTTCATGCGACTGGAGCCGGCGAGCACTTCGGGGCCAACGTCGGTGACGATGGCGAAGTGAGCAGCGCGTTCGAGTGGCGAGTTGCGGTTGCAGGTGACGGCGATGGTCTGGGCACCCTGGCTGCGGGCGTGGTCGACGGCTGCGATGGTGAACGGCGTGCGGCCGCTGGCGGCGATGCCGACGACGACGTCGTTCTTCGTGGGCTTGCAGCGGGCAATCCCGGCGCGACCTTGTGCGCTGGAATCTTCGCTGGCCTCGGCTTCAGCGCCGAGGGCTTTGGGCCCGCCGGCGATGATGTACCGGACCTGCTCAGGGCGGGTGTCGAAGGTGGGCGGGATTTCGGCGGCGTCGAGGGCGCCGATGCGGCCGCTGGTGCCGGTGCCGACGTAGATCAGGCGTCCGCCTTTGCGGAACTGGGCGGCGATGAGATCGATGGCACGGCCGATCTCCGGGAGGGCGCGGCGGACGGCAATGGCGACTTTGGCATCTTCGGCGTTGATGATGCGCGCGATCTCCACGCCGGATTTGAGGTCAAGATCGATGGCGGACGAGTTCAGGCGTTCGGTGGTGAGGTCCTGCAGGCGGCGCGGTTTCATGATTCGTGCTTTGATAGGGCTTCGATGATGGCGTCATGGAAGCGCGGGCGTATTTGTCGGATGGTTTGATTCTTCTCGTCGAGCCAGGTGCGGTTGGTCAGCAGAGTGATGGAGAGATCGCACTCGGGATCGATCCAGAGCGAAGTCCCAGTGTAGCCGAGATGGCCGTAGGAGTCGGCGGAGAAGTACCGGCCGGATTGCGAAGGAGCCGATGGCGTGTCCCAGCCGAGTGCGCGTGACGTGCCTGTGGGCGAGGCTTCCCGCTTGGTGAACAGGGCGAGAGTTTCGGGGCGCAGGATGGGATGGCCGCCTTGCAGCATGGCGTGCGCGAAGGTGGCTACGTCATGCGCGGTGGCAAAGAGGCCGGCGTGGGGGGCGACTCCACCGAGGACGCTCGCGTTTTCGTCGTGGACTTCGCCCTGGATGATGCGGTGACGAAAAATCTGGTCGTCGGCCGTGGGCGGGATGGAGGAGCGCAATTCGGGCGCCGGGTTGAATGTCGTGTGCGTCATGCCCAACGGGCCGAAGATCTCGTGCTGGCAGAAGTGGTCGAGGGACTCGTCGGCCAGGCGCTCGAGTGCGGTGCCCAGAATGATGAAGCCGATGTCGCTGTATTCGACATGAGACGCTGGGTCGTTGACCAGTGGCGTCGAGCAGACGGCCTCCAGCAATTCTTCGCGAGTGTGTGCGCTCAGGAAAAGCCTCTCGTAGGCGGGCAGGCCGGAGGAGTGTGCCAGCAGCATCCGAAGCGTGACTTCGTCGCGGCGAGGATCTTCCCCGGCGAATTCCCCGACGACTGCGATGACCGACATTTCGAGATCGAGCAGGCCACGCTGGTAGAGGATCATCGCCATGGTAGTGGTGGCGATGACCTTGGTGACGGACGCGAGATCGAACAGCGTGTCGGGCGTGGGCGCGGGCGCGGCGGAATCGCAGGTGAAGCGTCCGCAGGCACGCAGGGCGACGAGTTTGCCTTGGTGCGTGACCGCAATCGAAGCTGCCGGGAAAGCGCGCGCAGTGATGGCCTCATCGAGAACTGCAAAAGCGGCTGTGAAACGGCGATCCTGATCGTCGTGGGCGGCGATGGGAAAGGCATCGGGATGGGGAACGGCGCGAGTCAGAGACGACCTTTCTCTCAAATTCGGGTACTGTCCGGGTTATAGCAAATCGTGCAGGGAGCGGTAAAGAAAACGGACAGTGGCAGACCCGGCACCTCTGAGCGGGAGTTCGATTGAGAACAGCGCCTGGGCTTGTGTAAAGTCGGGGTATCCACATTTTTGAATCTATGGTCAGGCGGTGCGGGTGAGTCGAGGCGCTAGGGACAAGTACGCTACTTTCGCCCTTTTGGGGCCTAGCTGGGCAGCCTTTACACGGCTGGTTTGGTTCGTGTCGACCGCCTTCCTGACGTTAGCGACTCAACCTTCGATCACAAGCGCCAAGAACATAGCGGCACCCGCGAAGTCTGGGGCGTCCTTCGCTCGGCTGACGGTGATCGATTCGATCGTGGAGCAGGCCATTCGCGACGGGCAAATTCCGGGAGCGGTCGTTCTTGTCGGGCACAACGGGCAAGTGGTGTACCGGAAGGCGTTTGGGAACCGGGCGCTGGAGCCGCGGCGGGAATTGATGACGGTCGACACTGTCTTTGATCTCGCCTCGTTGACCAAGGTGGTCGCGACCACCACGGCGGTGATGCAATTGGTGGAACGGGGGAAGGTGCGGGTGAACGATCCGGTCGCGAAGTACCTGCCGGAGTTTGCGCAGAACGGGAAGGATGAGATCACAGTCCGCCAGTTGCTGACGCACTACTCGGGGCTGGCGCCCGACCTGGACCTGAAAACCCAGTGGGCGGGGAAAGAGACGGCCTACAAGATGGCGTTCGCGGAGAAGCCAGAGACGCCGCCGGGATCGGGTTTCGGGTACAGCGACATCAATTTCATCGTGCTGGGAGCCTTGGTGGAGCGAGTGACGGGCGAGAGCCTGGATCACTATGTGGCGACCCACGTGTTCGAGCCGTTGAAGATGACGCGCACTCGCTATCTGCCGCCGAAGACGTGGCGGGCGAAGATCGCGCCCACGCAGTTTGACGAGCACGAACACATGCTCCGCGGGGAGGTGCACGATCCGACGGCGCTGCGCATGGGCGGGGTGGCGGGAGACGCGGGACTGTTTTCGACGGCGGACGATCTGGCAAAGTTCGCGCAGGCCCAACTGAGCGGAGGGGGAGGGGTTCTTTCCGCGCTGATGGTGGAGAAGATGACGACGCCGGAGCAACCTCCGACGGCGACGGCGGTGCGGGGCTTCGGGTGGGACATTGATTCGCCGTTTTCGACGAACCGCGGAGACCTGTTGCCGGTGGGATCGTACGGGCACACAGGGTTTACCGGGACATCGATCTGGATCGATCCAGCGTCGCGGACGTACATCATTCTGTTGACCAACGCGGTGCATCCGCGAGGGCGTGGAACGGCGGTGGCGCTGCGATCGAAGGTCGGGACGGCGGTGGCGGCGGCTCTGGCCCTGACCCCGGATGAGAAAGAGAAGATGCGCCTGGCGAGCATGACGGGATACAACGAAGCAGCGAGCGCGGGGCGGCACCTGGCGACACGCAACGGAAGCGTGAAGACCGGAATCGACGTGCTCGAGGAGCATGGCTTCGAGGCAGTGAAGGGCACAGATACGAAGCGGAAGATCGGGCTGGTCACGAACCAGACCGGAATCGATGCGCAAGGCCAGAGGACGATTGACGTGCTGGCGGGGGCGCCGGGCGTGACGCTGGCAGCGATTTTCAGTCCCGAACACGGAGTGACGGGGACGATCGATACCACGCACGTGGCCGATTCGACGGATGCCGTGACGGGTGTACCCGTTTACAGCGTGTACGGTGGGAACGACGCAGCGCGGCGGCCGTCGCTCGACCTACTGAAGGGACTGGACGCGGTGGTCTTCGATATACAGGATGCCGGGGCGCGTTTCTACACTTACGAAACGACGCTAGGATATTTTCTGGAGGCTGCGGCCAAGACCGGGATCGAGATGATCGTGCTGGACCGGCCGAATCCAATTACCGGCTCTTTTGTGCAGGGACCGGTTTCTGACCAGGACCACGAGAGTTTCACGAATTATTTTCCGGCGCCGGTGCGCCACGGGATGACGATCGGCGAGCTGGCACAAATGTTCAATGTAGAGCGGAATATCAACGCCAAATTGAAAGTGGTGGCGATGGACGGCTGGCTGCGGGGAGACTGGTTTGATTCGACTGGGCTGAGCTGGGTGAATCCGTCGCCGAACTTGCGCAGCCTGCGGGAGGGTACGCTCTACCCCGGAGTGGCGTTGATCGAAGGTACGAACGTTTCGGTGGGGCGAGGCACGGATACTCCGTTTGAGTGGATCGGCTCGCCTTGGATCAAGGGGAGAGAGTTGGCGGAATATCTGAATTCGCGGGCGATTGCCGGGGTACGGTTTGTGCCGGTGAGTTTCACCCCAACGGCCAGCACGTATGCAGGTCAGGTTTGCCAGGGCGTGAACATCGTGCTGCTGGACCGGAACACGTTTGACGCTCCGGAGTTGGGGATGGAACTTGCGTCGGCATTGCACAAGCTTTATCCCAACGACTTCAAGATCGAACGGATGAATGAGCTTCTGGTGAACCAGGCGGCTTACGAAGGGTTGGGCGCGGGACAGGATCCGCGGACGATCGCGCATGGTTGGCGCGAGGGGCTGGAGAAGTTCGTGGAGGTACGAGAGAAGTATCTACTTTATAAGTGAAAGGGATGGTTTGAAATCGTGCGCGGAAGCGAGCGCCGTTGGAACCGGGACGTTTTTGAGTTCTTCTCTTTCGGGGTGGTTGGTTAGAATGGGCGGACCGCCTGGCCGAGTCAGGAGACGTGGATTGATGAACCCGGGTTCCCCGAAGTTGCCGGTCCCAAGTCTTTTACCCAATCCTTATTACCGCTGTGCGGGCCCGAATTGCGGGACGCTGAAGGGGTCGAGTGATCGCTGGTGGCTGATGTGGACTTCCTTCGCGGACATGAGCATTCCGGTGTTGTATCTGTGTCCCTGGGATGAGGTGATTGCGCAGAAGGAGGGGACGCTGCACGTGTGTGGCGAACTGTGCGCGCAGAAGCTGCAATCGCAATTTATGGGGAACGTGCGGGAAAGTCTGCTGCGACGTGGAGGGTAGAAACTCCACTACCGGAGCCAACCGGGTTTATTTGCTGGGCGTTACAGCCGGTTTGATCTCGTCCGCCGTTTTCAGCAACTCGTCGACAACGGCCGGGTCCAACTGGTACTGAGCTAATTCGTTCTCTCGCCGGCCAATCGCACGGTCGCCCAATTTCGAAATCAAGACCCTTTCGATCCGTTTGCCATCCTCCCAGGTCACGGTAGCCTCAACCGAAGGACTGGCAAAACCGGAGTCCACAAACTTGGTGGCTGCAAGATCGCGTAACTTCGAGATCAGCGATTGAACGGTGACTGGGTCGACCTTCGCGTTGTTGGACTGCCAATCCTCTTGCTTGCGGGTGAAAACGTACGTTTTCGTTCCGTCCCGAATTTCGAGTCGAGCGGGTTCAGCGAAACCGAAATCGAACAGCTTCTTGTTGCGGAACTCGTCGAGGTTCTCCTCGACGGCATGTCCGAGGCCCGCACTGACCTTGTAGATTCCGTCCACGATGCTGGACTTGGCGTAGTAGTCGTCTTTGTTTTTGCGAACCTCGATCTGCTGGGCTCCAGAGGGGGCGGTGATTTTTGCCGTTGCCACCGGGGAGGCGTGCGAGAAGGTGGCTGCGCTTTTGGCCGGGTCGGAGGAGGATGAGCCGGGTTCCATGCGCGCGTCGGCGAGTTTGGTGGCGAGTTCGGTGACCTGGACGTTGTCGGCGCGAAGGGGCCGTGGCTTCAGGATCTGCCAGGCATCCTGGTTGCGGCCGAATTCGATGTCGTGACCCTTCCGGAGAAGGTCGATCCGGCTCATCTTGTCGGCCGGGATGGTCAGCAAGCGCTTGTCGCGGAGATCATCGAGACTTTTGTCGATGCTGGACTTGTTGTAGCTGGCCATAGTGAAGACCCGCGACTGTCCGGCCAGCATGGCGTAGACGGCGCTGCCCGTGGGGGTGTCGTCGCCAATGAGCAGGCTGTGCCTCTTGTTTTCCTTGCCAGTGACATTAACCTGGAGGGCGGGCGCGTCTAGGCCATAACGCTTCAAGTCGGAGGCCTTGTCTTCCACAAGGCGTTCTGAGTTCAAGGTCGACAGGGTGGAGAGTGTGCTCGAGACCGTGATCTGGTCCGCGTCGAAAGACTTGGGCTGGATGATCTGCCAGTTTCCCGAGGCCGGCTTCACCAGCACGATCGGCGGGGCGTCTCTCTTCTTGATTTCGAGTTGAGTGATGGCGGCTTCGTCGAGGTGGAGAATGGGCGGCGGGGCGTCAGCAGACGCTTCCCCTGAGGCGGACGATTTGTGATGGTCCGACCAGTAAAGAGTCCCGGCGAGTACGAAGAAAACGGCAGCTGCGATAAGAAGTCCACGGATTTTCATGGTGCGTTCGAAGATGTGACTCGGCTGAGTCGAGCAGTCCCGCCTACCTCCGTTTCCACCACACGGAAACCCCGGCTCCAACCACCACCAGGGGGAGCAGGAACTGGCTGGTGATGCGCACCCAGTTCAGCTGCGCTTTCGTCATGGTGATGCGGCGGTCTTCGGGCTGCTTGGGCCGGATCGAGATGAGATCTTCATCGGAGGCCAGCCAGTTGATGGTATTCATGGCGAGATCATCGTTGCCATTGAAAGTAATAAACCCGTTGGCCAGCCAGGAGGAGCTGCCCACCACGACGAAGCGGCCCTGAGAATTTTCCTTGCCGGTGTTGTAGGTTCCAGCGGCGGCGAGGGTGAGAGGGCCCTTCTTGTTCTTGGGATCGTTCACGTTGACGGCCGAGGAACTGAGGTTGGTGGTGGCGAGACTGCTTGCGGACGAATCGAAGAGCTTCTGCACGCTGGTCTTGTCGGCGTTCTTGAACTCGAGAGAGCGGGCCAGGGGGAAGCCGGTGGCGGTGCCTTTCATATCGTTGACGATAGGCTGGGAGGCGTAGCGAGTGACGAGGGCAACCTGGGGACCCAGGCCGGCGAGCTGTCCGATTGGATTCAGGTCGAGGATGAGGTCTTTGTCCAGGGTGACGCCCCAAGTAGCGAGTAGGGTGGTGAGGGCGTCGTTGTCGGCGATCGGGGAGCGGCCCAGCTTCAGAGGCGGGTCAAGGGCCAACAGAACGCGGCCACCGTCTTCAACAAACTTCTTGATGGCGTCGACCTGAAGTTGCTGGTAGTCCTTGGTCGGGCCGGCGATGACGATGGTGGTGCAATCGGCGGGGACTTCGGCCTTCTGCAGAAGGTCGATGGAGCGTGCCTCGTAGTTGTCGCGGGCGAGGAGATCTTTGAAGTGGGAGAGGCCGTCGCGGTCGCTGCCGTCGAGTTGATGCTCGCCGCTTCCCCCAAGGAAACAGATCGTGCGGTTGGTGCTCTTGAGATCGCGAATGAAAGCGCCTGTTATGCCTTCCTCGGTCATGCTCTTCGCTTCTTCTTTCTTGGCGCCCACCTGGACGATAGCGGTACCGAGGGAGCGGATTCCGGCGTCCCGCGCGCGTTGGGGGTCCTTATCGGGATCGACGTACTCGACGTGGACTCGCGGAGAGAGGTTGGAGTATTGGTCAAGCAGGTCCCGGCCATCGCGGAAGCGAGTGCCCTGGTTAAAGTAGGTGATGGTGGCGTCCTGCTTCAGACCGCGAACCAACTTGGCGGTCTGGTCGGAGAGGCTGTAGCGCTTGTTCGAGGTGGCGTCGTAGGACTTGTTGTAGCGGTCGGCGAGCACGTTAGCGGCCACCACAGCGGCCAGGACCACCAGAATGTACGTCGTGGCATAGGCTGCATAGCGGGTTTGGCGGGCTTTCAACCATTGGCTGGCCATCTAGGACCTCCAGCGCAGGGCTTCCAGGGAGCGCGCAGTGAAAAACAGTCCCAGGAAGATTACGGTGATGTAGAAGACGGCGTCTTTGGTATCGAAGGAGCCGCGGGCGAATGATTCGAAGTGCGTGATGATCGACATGTAGGAGAGTACGCGCGACCAGGTTGTGGTTTCGTAGGCACTGACCCACTCAAGCACCCAGAGCAGGAGGCAGACGCCGAAGGTGGCCGCGCCGGCGATGATCTGGTTCTTGGTGAGGGTGGAAATGAAGGTGCCGATCGCGAGCAGGGCTCCAGCCTGCAGCAGCAGTCCGAGATACCCCGCGGCCAGCGGCTTCCAGTCAGGGTTTCCGTAGCGAAATAGAAACGCGAAGTTCAGCGCGGTGAAAAGGAGCAGACAGCAGTAGAGGCCGACCGCAGCCAGCCACTTGCCGAGGATGATCTCGAGATCGCGGACCGGCGAAGTGGCAAGCAGTTCGATGGTGCCGGTGCGCTTCTCTTCAGCAAAGAGGCGCATGGTGATCATAGGGATGAAGAACAGCCCGACGACGCTGATGTTGGAGAGGAGCGGCCGAATGATCTGTTCATTGAGATTCATGGGGAATTGCTGGCCGCGCATCTGCATCTCCATGCCTTCGAAGACGAAGAAGCCGAGGGCATTCCAGAAGAAGAACCCGAAGATGAGGGCAAACATGGTGAGCAGCAAGTAGGCGACAGGCGATGCGAAATAGCTGCCCAGCTCTTTTCTACAGATGACCCAGGTGTTTCTCATGGGTGTGCCTCCGCAGCCGCAACGCTTTCGGCTTCCGTCGAAGACTCGGTTCCGGTGAGCTGCAGGAAGATTTCCTCGAGGCTCATGGCAGCCGGCCGAAGTTCGTTGAGATCCCATCCGCATTCCACCACAGCGCGCGCCAGGTCGCCTCGAACAAGGCGACCCTTCTGGCTTTCCACCTCGAAGAGGGCGTGGCTGCCGACTTGCTCCTTGCACAGCACGCGGCTGACGCCGGGTACTTGTTCGAGCTTCTGCTGGACGATAGGAGCTTCCAGGGTTCCATTCCGGCCAGCGACTTCAAGCAGAACGGATTCGGCGCCTCGGGCACGCGCCCGCAGGTTGCTCACCGAGTCGGTCGCGACCAGCTTGCCGCCGTTGATGATGATGACCTGCTCGCAGGTTTGTTCCACCTCGGGGAGGATGTGAGTGCTGAGCACGATGGTGTGATTGCCCGCGAGGCCCTTGATCAGGTCCCGGGTCTCATTGATCTGCTTCGGGTCGAGTCCGGCCGTGGGCTCGTCCAGGATCAGAACGTCAGGGTTGTGAATAATGGCCTGCGCGAGTCCGACCCGCTGGCGGTAGCCCTTGGAGAGCTTGCCCAGAAGCTTGTTCCGGACATCGCCTAGGGAGCAGCGATCGCACACATAGTCGATCCGCCGTCGCAGGTCAACGCCGGAGAGTCCCTTGAGCTTGCCAACAAAGTTGAGATACTCGACGGTCTCCATTTCCGGGTAGAGGGGAGGGGTTTCGGGGAGGTAGCCGATGCGCTTCTTGACCTCCAGGGCCTGCTCGACGACATCGAGGCCCCCCACGGTGGCGGTGCCCGCCGAAGGGGGCAGAAAGCAGGTGAGGATGCGCATCGTCGTGGTCTTGCCGGCGCCGTTAGGGCCGAGGAAGCCCACAATCCGCCCTTTGGCGACTTCGAAGGAGATGTGGTCGACCGCAGTCGTGCGGGCGTACCGCTTAGTAAGGTCTTTGACATGAATCATATTCGTTGTGTAACGACAGCGAGCAACAGAGCTGTCGATGCCGATCCGCACCAGAACCGTGCAGGGCGGAAACATCATAAAAAGTAAGTCCCCGGTATGTCAATCTCGGCCAAACAATCTCGGCCAAACAAGAAACCCGAAACTCAAGGCCTTGTCGGATTACGATGCGTTCCATAATGGGCCGGGGGGAGCGACACCCCGCCTTCATCAGGTGCCGGTTCGGGCTCAGAGCGTTTACTGGTGTGAGAACCTTGCGAGTCAACTCTAGGCGCCTCGCGCGCATCTAGGCAAGAAGTTGGGGTGTGTTCTTTCGCAGGAGTGCGCCTTATACTTGGGGCGGGAGCAGGGCCGGGTTTCAGATGCAGGCTGGGGAGCGATCTTATGCGCAGGATAACGGGTTGCGTTTTGACCTTGGCGATGGGCTTGGGGTGGTTGGCTTTGCATGGGCAGGACAAAGCGACCGAGGCCAAGCCGGCCGGACCGGTGATTCCGGCGGGCACGAAGGTGTCCCTGGTGCTGAAGCAGGCGATCTCGACCAAAACTGCAAAAGAAGGCGACGCGGTGTATGCCATGACCAATTTTCCCGTGGCGCTGGATAACCGGATTCTGATCCCGAGCGGGACCTACGTGCAGGGAAAGATCAGCCATATTCAGCGCGGCGGGCATGTGAAGGGACGCGCGGAGCTGATGATTCACTTCACCTCGCTCATTTATCCGAGCGGGTACACGGTGATGCTGCCGGGCGCGCTCGAAAATGTGCCAGGCGCCGAGCATGCCACCACCAAGGGAACCGAAGGCACGGTGCAGCAGGATAGCGAGGCCGGCAAGAGGGCAGGCACGGTCGCGAAAACGGCCGGTACCGGGGCGGCGATCGGTGGACTTGGAACGGGCTCGTGGAAGGGCGCGGGCATTGGCGGCGGGATCGGCGCCGGTGTCGGAGCGGCCATCGGGCTGTTGTCGCGGGGATCCGACGTACGGTTGGAGCCGGGAACCTCGGTGGAGATGGTGATCCAGAGAGAGGTGCCGCTCGATGCTAACCGCCTGCCGAGGTCGGGGGAATAGGCCGCAAGTTGAGCGGAGTTCGTGGTTCCGGAGAAAGGCGTGGCGCCAGCGACGCCGAGTGATGTGCTAGAAGGGCAGCGTCCCAACCGGGACGGGCCCCAAAATCGCAGATCAGGAGAGCGGTAGGGGAACGTTCGATTTCGTTCTCGCCAGCGTGATCACGAGTGCGGCGATTGGATTGGTCCTACGATCGAGAGCATGACCGTGGAGCCCGGGTTACTCCGGGTGGGGCCGCCGGTCACGGGGCAACCCTACTCAGGGGAACTCGAGTCAAAGAACACAGGCAGACGTTGTCCAACGGCTCGAAGCCGAGGGCTGGCGGACGACGATCACAACCGCGGTGGGCGTGATCGGAAATGACAAACCGCTTACGCGAGCGTGCGAGTCCTGGCATGCGATTGAACTCAAGACGCCGCTGCTCTCGAAATGTTCCGACGTGCGCTCGGGACGCTCGACCATGAGCCTGAAGAACCTGGACCGGTCGGAGCCGGATCCGAGCTTGTTCCAGGTACCTCCGGACTACACCATCGTGGACGACAGGGATCGCTTTACGACGAACTTCAACGAGCGCTGAGAGTTTTCAGCCTAGGTTAGCGTCTAAAAAGAACGGACTCGAACCTGGGGCATGGGCGTCTCTCCGACAACCGGATTTTCCTATTTCAAGGTAAACAACGCGTTCACGTGAGCGGTTACATTGACCGTCTGCGGCGTGAATTCCTCCGTGGGGGCGGCGGCCTGGGCTTGCATGGCCATGGCGCGGGCTACGATCGGCATCGGGCGAACGTTCTCGAAGGTGTCGACGGAGGCGTACGACAGTTCGCTGACGCTGCGACCGGCGGCACGGGCCAGGGAATCTGCGGCAGCGCGGGCGCGGCGATACGCGTCTTCGACGGCCTTGCTCTTGGCGTCCTCCATGTTGTCGAGCGTGTAGTTGATGGACTGACTCTCGCTGACGGCCGAATCGGCCAACTGCTGCGTGATGGGCCCAATCTTGGCGAAATCTTTGAGCTTAAGCGTCACGTTGGTGGCCACCTGGTAGCCGATCAGTTTGCGCTTGGCGGTTTTCCAGTCGTACATGGGCTGGATAGAGTAGGAGCCGATCTGAGCGGTCTTGGGATCGATGCCGTTGTTGCGCATGATTTGCCTGGTTTGTTCCGCCTGTTTCGAAGCCAGGTCGTAGGCGTCCTTCGCGCTGTCGGCGTGGGCCGAGATGTTGAATTGCACCAGGACGGTGTCGGGTGCGGCTTCAAACTTGCCGTCAGCGCCGGCAAAGACGGTGTTGGGCGCTGCGGTCACGGTGGGTGCCTGGGCGAAAGTGAGGGATGAGATCAGAAGAAGAGCGACATAAAGCAGGAAAATTTGCTTCATCGGAGTACCTCCACAGTCTCAGGTTTCTATGGAGAGAAAGTGTACATGTTTTTAGTGGATGTCTCTGGCGTTAGAACGGGGACGACGATTGGTTTTTCTGCAAGGGCTCCCTGCAGGGAGGAGCGCGCCAGTCCCCCCACGGTCGGCCAGGTTTGCCTGCGGCTACGTTCCGCCCTTAGCGCCGGCGGCGTAGGCGGGGAAGTGGTGGATCTGGGCGTCGATTTCCTTGCGCAGGTCTTCCCAGATGTTATCGGGCATGGAGAGAAAAACTTTGACGACCTCGGGATCGAACTGGCGGCCTGCCCAGCGCTGGATTTCTTCGCGTGCCGCGGTCAGCGATTGCGCGGGGCGGTAAGGACGGTCTGAGGTGATCGCATCGAGCGTGTCGGCGATCGCGAAAATTCTGGCTCCCAAAGGAATCTCTTCGCCCTTCAATTTACGGGGATAGCCGGTGCCGTCGTAGCGCTCCTGGTGGGCATAAACGACATCGGCGGCCTCCTGCAGAAAAGGAATTCGCTGGAGGACTTTGTATCCCAGGAAAGAATGTTCCTTCATCACGGTGATTTCGTCTGGAGTCAGGGCGCCGGGCTTGCGCAGAATGGCATCAGGAATGGCCATCTTGCCGATGTCGTGCAGAAAAGCGCCGCGCGCAATGATCGCAATTTTTTCCTTGGTGATGCCCATGGCACGGGCAATCGCGATCGTAAACGCGGTGACGCGCTTGGAGTGGCCTTCGGTTTCGGCGTCTTTGAGATCGAGCGCGCCCCCCAGGGCCTCGAGCGTGATGTCGTATGAGCGCTCCAGGTTGTTGAGCGCGGCACGCAGCTGCTCGGTGCGCTGGGCGACTAGGGATTCCAGGTTGGTCTGGTAGGCGCGATTTTCAAGCTTGAGGCGACGATTCTCGAGGGCACGGCGGACGGTGGCGAGGAGTTGCTCTCGCTCAAATGGCTTCAGTAAATAGTCATAGGCGCCGTTGCGGATGGCGGTGAGCGCCACCGAGATATCGTGCACGGCGGTAACCATCACGACCGGCATGTCGGGGAATCGTTCTTTGGTGCGCTCGAGCAGACCGATGCCGTCCAGATCGGCCATCATCAGGTCAGAAAGCATGAGCTCGAATTGTTCGCCGGAGTCGAGCAGGGCGAGCGCTTCCAGGCCGGAAGCCGCTTGACGGCACTGGTAGTTAGCAAAACTCAGCATGGCCGAAACAATCTCGCGGATTGGTTCTTCATCGTCGACGACGAGGATGCGGTCCGGGGCCATGTTTCCGTGTGAAGTCTACTGCATAATACCCCAGTTACGAGGTTCCGAAAGTAACCAAAGGGGGACGGAAAATCCATTGGTAACCGAGGAGCGCGTGATATTAAAAAAGCGAGCGCTGCTGCGCGCAGCGAACCGCAATGAACCTTCCTCTTTGGTGTTCCTGGTACGCGGCCGGAAACCTGGCCGTCCCCTCACTGACTGCTCCGGAGTCAGTGGCCCTGATTCTGCTCGCCGTCAGTATCCTGGTGTTCCGGACCTTCCGCGAGAAGCACCTGCTGGTTTGGATTCTGGGGTGGATCGCATTCGCGGCTTCGGGGTGGTTTAGCGGAGAGGCGGCGCCGGAGTTACAGGCAGTTTCCCAGGCAGCGTTTGTGGTGGCCGTGTGTCTGTTTGCGGTTTCTATCCTGATTTACACCCAGGCGCAAAAACACATTCTGACGCTTTTTATCGTCAGCGGAACGCTGACGGCGTACGCGGTGGCACGCGTGTTCTACTGGCCCGACGAAATGATGGCCCGGGTGCCCTTTGAAATGGCCTACCGGGTTGTCGCGATCGGCGGCGCGGTGCAATTGCTGCGCTACCGTTGGGGACGTTTGGAGATTGGTCCCTGGCTCGTGGCGGTAAGCCTGCTGTTTTTGCACGTCAGCTGGCCCGGCTTCACCACAGAGGTAGCGGACGAGGTCTTCCTGGGCGCCGAGCTAGCGCTGGGCGTTGGCATGCTGTGCATCGTGTTTGACGATTCGCGCGGACAGACCCGAAGGCTGAGCGTGCTGGATTCGCTGACGTCAGCGATCGGCAAAACCCAGCAACACGGTCCCATGATGCAGGCAGCGCTCGAAGAGCTCAAGAAGCTGAGCAAGGCCAAGGCGGCATGGTTTGCGTCGCGTGACGGCGAACAGACTTCGATTACGAATCACGCAGGGGTTTCGCAGGAATTCCTGAAAGGTGCGGTGCTGATCCACCTGGACGAGTCGGTGGAGAAGGCGCTGGCGCAATCGAAACCGACGGTGGTGAAGGCGAGCGAGATGATGTCGTCGGTGCAGGCCTACCTGCAGGATGAAGGCCTGCATCACTTGCTCCTGGTGCCAGTGCAAGGCAAAAAGTCGCCGCTGGGAACTCTGGCACTGGGCAAGGCGCGAGCCTGCGTGTATTCCCCGGAAGAGTTGGAATTCCTCCATACCAGCGCCAGCCAGCTCGGAATTGCGGTGGAAAATCTGCGGCTTCTCGAGCAGGTACTACGTTCACAGCGGCAGTGGATGAACACCTTCGACTCGATCCAGGACGCGATCTTGGCGCACGACGCCGAGTTCGTGATCACCAAGGCCAACGAGGCCTTATTGCAGCACCTGGAACAGGCTCCGGCGGACGTTGTGGGCAATGCCTGCGAACAGATCCTGCCGAAACAGTTCTCGAAGTGGACGGGATGCCCGTACTGCGCGCGCGGCGACGTGGACTTTGTCGAGGGTCCAGACCCCTGTTTCGGCGGGTTCTCCATGGTCTCGACGTCCACATACTCCGAGCAGGGCGGCCGGCAGAAGGGAACCATTCACGTTATCCGCGACACCACCGACCGGCGCAGCGCCGAGGAGCGCTACCGCTTGTTGTTCGAGCAGGTGCAGCAGGGAGTGTTCGTGGCCACGCCCGAGGGCAAGCTGCTGGATTGCAACGATGCTTTTGTCCAGATGCTGGGCTACGAGACGCGCGAAGAGCTGATGGCTCTGAACATCAACGACGAAGTGTACCTTTCGCGGGAGCAGCGGGCGGCATTTCGGGCCGAAATCGATCTGCACAACCACGTACGCAATTTTGAGGTTACTCTGCGCCGCAAGGACGGAGCGCAGCTCACGGCGGCGGAAAGCAGCTTTGCCACCCGAGACGGCTCCGGGAAGGTGGAACGGTACCAGGGATTTCTGCTCGACATGACCGAGAAGAAGCGTGTCGAGGACGAAATGCGCCGGCGCAATCGCGAACTGAACGCGCTGAACGCCATGGCCGTGATCGCCACGCAATCGTTTGACCTGGATGAAATCCTGAACCTGACGCTGCGGCAGGTGATCTCGCTTTTCGGGGCGGAAACTGGGTCGATCTACCTGTCGGATTCCGACGAGACGACCTTCCGGCGGCGAGCGGGTTGGGGACAGCGCAGCGAGCAGCGGGCAAAGTTTAACGCGGTGGAGTTTCCCGACGGGTTCGGGGACCTCGTCATGCGGTCGCGAACAGAAGTTTTGACGCCGGAATTCCTGCCCCACGTGCCGCCGCTGGTGGCCGAGTTCGTGAAGGCCGACGGCCCGGGCTCGTGGCTATGGGTCCTGCTGTGGAGCAAGGACAACCCCATCGGCATTATGGGAATCAGCACGCGCGAGGCGCGTGAGTACAACAGCAACGACGAGAACATGATGGTGGCCGTGGGCCGGCAGCTGGCGACCACAATCGAGAAGGTCCGGTTGTACGAGGAAACCTGCCGGGCGTACGAAGACCTGCGGCGCACGCAGGAGCAGCTGCTGCAGAGCGAGAAGATGTCGGCGGTCGGGCAGTTGATTGCCGGCGTAGCCCACGAGTTGAACAACCCCCTAACCGCGATCCTGGGGTACGCGCAGTTGCTCGAAAGCGAAGGCCTGGACGACCGGGCGGCCGATTTCGTGCGCAAGCTGTTCAAGCAGGCGCAACGCACGCATCGGGTGGTGCAGAACCTGCTGTCGTTTGCGCGGCAGCGGACGCCGCAGAAGCAGGAAGTGGACATCCGCAAGATCATCGACGAGACGCTGGCCTTGCGCGACTACGACTTCAAGGTCAACAACATCCTGCTGGAGCGCGACACGCCGCACGAAGTGCCCTCGGTTACCGCCGATCCCCACCAGTTGGAGCAGGTCTTCCTCAACATCATCAACAACGCGGTGGATGCGATTTTGGAACGGGGCAAGGGCGGGCGGTTGAAGGTCCGCATTCACTCGGCCGACGGGCAATTGCGGGTGGAGTTCCTGGATTCGGGTGTGGGGATCAAGGATCCCAACCGGATTTTCGATCCGTTCTACACAACCAAGACGGTGGGCAAGGGAACCGGGCTCGGACTGAGCATCTGTTACGGGATCATCAAGGAGCACGGCGGCGACATCACGGCGCACAACCGGCCGGAAGGCGGGGCCGTAGTGGAAGTCCGGCTGCCAGCGACGGGGCGCGCGGTGGAACAGGAGCCGTCGGCAACGTCGGGGTCGCGGCGCGAGCAGGCGATTGAAGGACGCGTGTTGCTGGTGGAGGACGAAGAGGCCGTCCTCGAGTTTGAGCGCGATGTATTGGTAGGGGCCGGGGCGCAGGTGGTTGCCCTGATGAACCTGGAGGAAGTGAAGAACCGGCTGCGGGCAGAGACCTTCGATGCCGTGATCCTGAATGGCCGCATGCCGGGAGGATGGTCGGTCCAGGATGCGCATCGCTGGATCGGGGCGGCTTGCCCTGGCCTCGAGAAGCGGCTCATGTTCACGTTCTCGAGCATTGCGGAGCCTGAAGTCCGGAATTATCTGCAGGCGAACGGGATTCCATCGCTGGTGAAGCCGTTCGAAGTGGCGGACTTGATTACGCAGGCGCGGCGGTTATTGCAGAAGTCACAGGTGGCAGTGGCAAAGTAGAAACAGTCCGCTTTTTGGCTTTGACCCACGGCTTGGGCCGTGGGTTTTGTTTGTGTGCCGAGCATGTGCAGGCTGCTGTCGCTACAGGGTTTCGCGCAGAGTCTTAGCAAATTCTTTGATGGCAGCTTCGTCACGGCGATACCATCTCCAATGGCCTTGTTTCTGCGTTTCCACCAGCCCGGCCTTGTGCAGGATTCCCATGTGATGAGAGATGGTGGGCTGCGAGACGTGTACCCGCTCCTCGATGTCACAGGCGCAAAGGCCCGTTTCTTTTCCCAGCGAGTTCGCACCCTTGGCTTTCAGGGCTTGCAGGATTTTGCGACGAGTAGGATCGGCGATGGCGTGGAGCAGTCGGTTGAAACTTTGGACCTGGGAAGTCATCTCACCATACCAATAGACCGAAAATTGATGGCTGTCAATGTGGCGTGGATCCTTGGTACCCGCCGTACGGGAGGTAGGCAGAATGCTATTTGAAGGCAGCGAACGCAAGCAGCTTGAACTGAAGATGAAAGAGGCGGGGCGATTGCCCCCGGGGCAATCGCTCACGCTGAAGTGGCCGGTGCTGCACTACGGTTCGGTGCCGGGGTTTGATCCGGAGCGATGGGATTTTCGTGTGTACGGGATGGTAGTCGAGGCCCCCTCGCGCTGGGCCTGGAGCGAGTTCAACGAGTTGCCGCGAACCAGGCACAGCAGCGATTTTCATTGCGTGACGCGGTGGAGCCGGTTCGACAACACCTGGGAGGGTGTGGCGTTTCGCGAAGTCCTGCGGCGGGTGAAACTCAAGCCCGGAGTGAGCCACGTGCTGGTGCATGCCGAGCAGGGCTTCACGGCGAATATTCCGCTAGCCGATCTGGACCGGGAAGAAGTGTTGTTCGCCACCCATCACGACGGGCAGCCTCTCAGCGGCGATCATGGGTATCCCCTGCGGCTGATCGTCCCGCATCTGTATGCCTGGAAGTCGGTGAAGTGGGTGCGGGGCCTGGAGTTTCTGGATCATGACGCGCCGGGATTCTGGGAGCAGAACGGCTATCACATGTATGGGGATCCGTGGAAGGAACAGAGGTTTGATACGGATTGAAGATTGTCGACTTGCGATTGTCGATTTGCCATCCGGATGATCACGACGCTTCACTTCTTCAGAATCGGGTTATACCCGTCGTTGATGAGCTTGGCGCGTGTGGCCTCGGCTTCCTTGACGTCGTTGAAGGGGCCGATCTGCACACGGAAAAGCTTGTCGGTGGCCGAGGACGCCGCGGTGAAGGCCGCATATTGCTTCTTCTTCAGGGCGTCGACCAGGGCCTGGGCGTCGTCCTGCTTGCTGACGGCGGCCACCTGCACGAAGTAGCCGGTGGACGCCAGCGCGGTGGCGGGATCAGGGGCGGCGGGCTGTGACTGCTTGGGGTCGCTGTCGGCAGGGTCGGGAGTGACGACTTCTTTCGCAGTCCCTTTCGGGGCCTCCTTAGAGCCGTCCTTGGCCGAGTCAGTGGCCAGTTGTGCGTTCGGGTCTTTCTGCTCGACTGCTTTGTAGAAGGTAAGGCCCTCGCCAGCTTGGGCGGGAGTGCCGGTGCCGGATTTCATCGCCGAGGGGCGCAAGGCGGGAGACGAAGACGTTTGCACCTGCTCGCCGTCGGCCAGAAGGGTGCGTCCCGAGCCTCGTCCGAGAGAGTAGCCCAGGCCGAAAAACACGCCGCACAGGGCCACCAGAGCGAAGAAAACGCCCAGCATCTTTCCCGTACCGAGAGTAATCTCTGTGTCTTGAGTACCCATTATTCGCTCCGAGTGGTGGTTTCCGATGCCGGCAGGCACCGGGTCCGTCCTAGCCAGCCTTCGCTGGATTGCCGTCTGGCTTTCCCAGCAGCTTCTGCATGCCCGAGAAGAAGTCGACCGGAACTGGGAAGACAACCGTAGTGTTCTTTTCCACGCCGATTTCGGTCAGGGTCTGTAGGTAGCGCAGTTGCACGCTGACGGGTTCGGTGGCGAGGAGCTTGGCTGCGTCGACCAGCCGCTGCGCGGCCGAGAACTCGCCTTCCGCGTGGATGATCTTGGAGCGCTTTTCGCGCTCGGCCTCGGCCTGCTTGGCCATGGCGCGCAGCATGGACTCAGGCATGTCGACCTGTTTGACTTCGACGTTGGTCACCTTCACGCCCCAGGGGGCGGTGTGGGTGTCAAGGATGCTCTGCAGGCGGAGATTGATCTTCTCGCGATGCGAGAGGAGTTCGTCGAGTTCCTGCTCGCCGAGCACCGAGCGCAGAGTCGTCTGCGCGAATTGGGAAGTCTGGTAGAGGTAGTTGGAAACTTCGACCACCGCCTTGTTGGGATCAATCACGCGCAGGAAGATAACCGCATTCACCTTCAGGGTCACGTTGTCGCGGGTGATGATGTCCTGCGGGGGAACTTCGAGCGCCTCCTGGCGCAAGGAGACGCGCACGATACGGTCGATGGGGGAAAACACCAGGATGACGCCGGGCCCCTTCGGCGCCGACAGGAGATGGCCGAGGCGGAATATGACGCCGCGTTCGTATTCAGCCAGAATCTTGACGGAACTGAGTATGTAAAGGACCACGATGACAACGACAACGATGATCGGCAGGGAGAGACTATCCATGGCCCGCGCCTCCGGCGGGTTCAGCATGCAAACCGCGCTCAGGCGGATTGTACCGTAAATCGCTGAGAAACCGCGTGATAGCACGTACGCAGCGTATTGTCATGCGAGATACGCGGACCGCTATGAAACCGGCGTGGGAACCGGGTTCGATCCCGTCACGGTCACGGGCGCGACTTCAAGCTGCAAGCCGTCGACTTTGCGAACCACGACTTTCGAGCCGTTCGCCACCGGGGATGAGGAAACGGCGTTCCAGATCTCGCCGTGAACCAGAATTTTCCCCGTCGGAGCCAGCGCGCTCTGGGCTGTGCCGACTTCGCCGATCAATCCCTGCGCCCCGGTTACAACCTTATTGCGTCGCGCCTTCAGGGCGATGGTCATGAGAAACGCGGTGATGATTCCCAGGGGAGCGCTCACCGCGAGGGCGGTGGCGAAGTGCACCCGCATCTCGGGGATGGGCGCATCGACCAGGAGCAGGCCTCCGAGGCTGAGCAGTACGATGCCGCACGTGGTGAGGAAGCCGTGGGTCACGAACTTGGCTTCGAGCCCGAACAAGGCAAACGATGTGGCGATCAGGGCGAGTGCCGCGAACCGGACGGGCAACAGGTTGAGTGCAAATCCCGCCAGCAGAATGAAAATGACGCCAAGAGTTCCGGGGACGATCGCGCCCGGATGGTTGAACTCCACATACAGCGCGAGCAGTCCGATCGCCAGCAGCACGAAGGCGACGTCGGGATCCATCAGGTAGTCGAGGATGCGCTGCTTGAGCGTCATTCCGAACGGTTGCACCGCCTGGCCGGCGAGGTTCAGTGTGACGGAGTCTCCGTTGAAGCGCTTGAAGGGCTTGCCCTGGATCTGGCGGAAGAGGTCGTCATCACTGGAGGCGACGTAGTCGATCAGGTGCTGCGAAAGGGCTTCCTGCTCGGTGTAGGACTTGGACTCGCGCACCGCGCTCTCAGCCGCCTCGATATTGCGGTTGCGCTTGGATGTAACCGAGCGCATGAGGGCGGCGGAATCGTTTTCGATTTTTCTTTTCATCTCGTCGTCGGTCTTGATGGTCACGGGCCCCACGAGCAGGACGGGATGGGCAGCTCCGGCGTTGGTTCCGGGGGCCATGGCGGCAATGTCGGCGGCTTCGAGGATGAAGATTCCGGCCGATCCGGCGCGGCTGCCCGTGGGGGTGACGAAAACGATGACGGGAACGGGCGAGGCGGTGATCTTCTCGATGATGTCGCGGGTGGATGAGACCAGGCCACCGGGAGTGTTGATCTCGATCAGCAGCGCCTGAGCATTTTTCGCGTGGGCTTCGGCGATGGCACGGCCAATGTATTCCTCGGTGATCGGTTGAATGGTGTCGTTGATGACGATCTTGACCACTTCCGCGGAAGCCGAGGTGCAGAGAACGAGCAGGCCAAGGAGTGCGGCGAGACAGGCGGAAACGGGCGAGCGTCGTAACAATTTCATTAGTTGGGCAGTGGCTGCGCTTTCTGCGCGAGCTGGGCTGCTACAGCACGCTTCAAGTTGAGGGCCGAGGCGTTGGCGGGATCGAGATGAAGAGCCCGGTCCACGCTGTGGGCGGCTGCGTCCGTTCTATTGTCTCGCAAATCGAGGCGCGCCAGCACCAGCAGGGGATCGATGAAGATCCTGATCGCGAGAGCCGCCTCAGCCTCGGTGCGCGCGCCGGCGAGGTTGTTGTCAGCCTCGAGCGTGTGGGCGAGCCCGGAATGTGCCTCGGCATTTTGAGGATCTAGCATGGCCGCCTCACGGAATTGTTTTTGAGCTTCAGCGACGAAGCCCTGGGCAAGCAGTTCCTGGCCGCGACTCACATGAAACTGCGCGTGGCTGGCCGGATCGGTCCTGGCGAGACGTTCTTCAGCGGCCGACTGAATCCCGAGGAAAAACTGGCGGAACGAATTCTCATCGTAGTTCGACTTGATGCGCTCGAGGGGGACTTCGGATCGCTTTAGCGGACTTCCGTCACGGGCTGCGCTGAGGGAGACCAGCACAGATTTCGCCTCCGCATCGGTGGGCCGCAGCGCCAGGCACTCCTGCAACTGGCGGGTCGCGCCGGCCTGGTCGCCGGAGTGGTACAAGGCTACCGCGAGATTGAAATGGTAGTCGGCGTCGTTTGGATCTTGCTGCACGGCTTTTTGGAAACGCCCCGCGGCATCTTTCTGCTCCCCGCGTTGCGCGATCGTGACCCCGAGGTTGTTCTCCACCTCGGTGAGCGGCATGCGGGAGGCCACGAAAGTGAAGGCCGATTCGGCGCGCGAGAAGTCTCCCAGATAGTAGGCGGACAGGCCGAGGTAAAAGTTCGCTTCGCGAGCAGCAGGATCGGTGAGCGAAACCTGCGCCAACGAACCGATCGCCCGATCGTATTGTTTCTCGTCAAACCACGCTTTGCCGAGTTGGAACCACGCTTGGTTGTAGGCGGGATGGAGTCGGACGGCTTCCTGGAAGTGGCGAGTTTTGTCGGCGGCGCTCGTGTCCAGGACACCGCGCACGTAGTTCTCAAAGGCATCGAGGCGGACGGGCGGGGCGCTGCTCTCGATCTCCTGGCGGCTGACGGACAGATTTGGTCGCATCGAGCGCAGCAAGTCGAGGGCGAGGGAAGTCTCAATGTTGATCAGATCGACGAGCGCACCGGACTCTTGGCTCTCCGCCAAGAGCTTGCGGCTGCGCATGTCCAGGACCTGGGCATGCGCTGTGAAGGTGCGGCCGTCGAAGGTGTAGTGGCCCAGCACGACGTAGTCGACGTCCATCTGCTCGACCAGGCGATAGATCGTGGCGCGCGATGGGTGCACTGAGGCAGGAATGCCGGCGCGGTCGTAGGCCCGGAGGCGGTCGTCGCGGGTGAGGAGGTAGATGGTGGGCGACGCAAGGCGCTGGGAGAGAAGTTCGGGGAAGGACTCAGCGATCCACTCGATGCCCGGCGCACCGGAAGCGTTGTCGAAAGGCATAACGATCGCCGTGTCGCTCGAACTGGCCGGACTCTGCGCGCACACCTGTCCTCGAGCGCAGAGCAAGAGGACGAGAATGAGGGCCGACGAAGTAGCGCGTTTCAAGATCCTTCAATTATAGCGAGGCCCGCGAAACGAGGCCGGGCGAGCGAGTTCAGGCTGCCGTGGTTCCGGAGGCCTTGTCTGCGGGCGATTCCGCCGCCTTGGACCCGCTGGGATACAGGCCCGTATATCCCGGGAGTTCGGCGCTTCCAGTGATCAGCCGAGCGCCCCGCTCGTAAGTGACGTAGGACCAGGCCCACTGGATAAAAACCAGAAGCCGGTTGCGGAAGCCGATCAGGAAGAAGATGTGGATGAAGAGCCAGGAGAGCCAGGCGACGAAGCCCGAGATGTGAATCCGGCCGAACTGGGCGACAGCGGCGGCCCGCCCGATGGTGGCAAGGCTCCCCTTATCCCAGTAGTGGAAATTCTGCCGAGGCTTCCCGCGCAGTTCGTTGCGGATCAGATGGCCGACGTACTTGCCCTCTTGAATGGCAACGGGAGCCACGCCCGGCAGCATCTTGCCCTGTCCGTCTTTGAGTGCGGCGAGGTCGCCGATGACGAAGACCTCGGGATGGCCGGGTAGGCTGAGGTCGGGTTGCACAAGGACGCGGCCGGCGCGGTCGCACGGGGCACCGAGCTTGTTTCCAAGAGGAGAGGCCGCGACTCCGGCGGCCCACAGAATGACCGGAGCCACGATTCGACTGTCGCCTATCCGCACGGCACCGGGTTCAATCCCGGTGACCATCGTGTTCGTGCGGACCTCAACGCCCAAGCGTCGCAGCTGATCCTCGGCGCTGCGCGAGAGATCTTCTGCATAGGCCGGCAGGACACGGGGCCCGCCTTCGAGCAGCAAGATGCGCGTCCGGCTCGGATCAATGGAACGAAATTCATGCGCCAGAACGTGTTGGTTGATTTCGGCGAGAGTGCCGGCGAGTTCGACTCCAGTGGGCCCGGCGCCGACAACCACAAAGTTCAACGGTTCCGTAGAGGCGCCCGAAACAGCCTGCCGTTCGGCCAGTTCGAAGGCCAGCAGCACGCGGCGGCGGATTTCCAGGGCATCTTCGATGGTTTTGAGGCCAGGCGCGTAAGGCTCCCACTCATCGTGTCCGAAGTAGGCGTGGGTGGCGCCGGCGGCGACGATAAGGTAGTCGTAGGGAATTTCCTGCTCGCCGGTTTTCACGAGATGACGGTCGAGGTCGAAGTCCTGCACCTCTTCCAGCAGGCTGAGGACGTTGGTCTCTCCCCGAAAGATGGCGCGAATCGGAGAGGCGATTTCGCCCGGGGACAGACCCGCAGTGGCCACCTGGTAGAGGAGGGGCTGGAAGGTGTGGTGGTTCTTCCGGTCGACGATGGTAATCTGCAACGGCTCGCGGGCGAGGGTGCGGGCCGTGTTGAGGCCGCCGAATCCGGCGCCCACGATGACAACTCGAGGTTGCGTCTTGCTGGCCATAGTATCTACTTATAAGATTGCAGAAATGGCAGTGGGGTTGAAAAGTCTTCCTCAGGATAACGCAGCGGGCGCGACTTGGGCGGAGGGCACCAGTCTCTCCGGCTGGGCCGAAGTATTCATTGTCTTTGCGCTGTTGGAGGCTGTCTTCTGGACGCCCCGAAGCCTGTTCCACAGTTTTCTGATCGCCTCCCTGGTGGTGAGTGTGACTTGGTTCGGCTTGCGCGGGCACTCGCGCGAAGAACTGGGGCTGGCTTGGCCTTCGTGGCGCGGCGTGGCGTGGATTCTGGCGGTCGGTTGCATCATGGCCGCCGCGATTCCAACGGTAGCTCGGCTCATGGGTCAGGTAATTCCTGCGAATTCGGATTGGCCGAAGTTTCAGAACCTGTGGCCGTACGTGATCTGGGCGTTCGCTCAGCAATTCCTGCTGTTGTCGTTTTTCTACGTGCGGACGGAATCGCTAGTGGGGACGCGCTCGGCGATATGGGCAAGCACGATTTTGTTCACCCTGGCGCACCTGCCGAATGTAACTTTGACGGCGATGACCTTGGTGGGAGCGCTGTTCTTCACCGAGATGTTTCGCCGCTACCGGAGCATTTATCCGCTGGGCATTGTCCACGCCCTGTTGGGCATCGCGATTGCCTACAGCTTTCCCAATAGTCTGATGCACCACATGCGAGTAGGGCTGTCGTTTTGGCAGCTTCGGTGAATCCCCTGGCAGACATCGACGGGCAACGATCTGCGGGTGTGTCCGCCGCTCCAACGTCCGGGTCTGGCTGGTTCCGCCTGCTGGTGCCTTCCGTCTCTGATCTCGTCTGCATTTCGCTGTTCATCTCGCTGGCCGTGGGTCTGTCGCGGCGACTGCTGGGGGATGCCGGAATCGGTTGGCACATCCGCACGGGGGAGTGGATTCTGCGCACGGGCTCGGTGCCGCGGGTCGATTCGTTTTCGTCGCTGATGAGCGGGAAACCGTGGTACGCGTGGGAATGGCTCTACGAAGTGGGGATCGGCGCGATTCACCGGGGGCTGGGGCTGAACGGGGTGGTGGCGTTCAGCGCGCTGGTGATTGCGTTCACCTTCGCGCTGGTGTTCCGCATGATGCGGGAGCGCGGAACAAGCCTGCCCATCGCGGTGGCGGTGTTGTTGCTGGCGGTGTCGGCCTCCTCGATTCACTTCCTGGCGCGGCCGCACGTGGTGAGCTGGCTGCTGTCGGTGATCTGGTTCGGCGTGCTGGAGGCCTTCGAACGGGACGGAAAGTCGCGTCGGCTGTTGTGGCTTCCGCTCACCATGCTGGTATGGGTGAACCTGCACGGCGGCTTCCTGGTGGGATTCGTGCTGCTGGGAATTTACGGGATCGGAGCCGCGGTGCGGGGATGGCTCGTCGGGGGCGAGTGGCGCGGTGTACGGACGCTGGGGCTAACGGGCGCGGCGGCGTTGGCACTGACGTTCGTGAATCCCTACGGCTACCAGTTGCACGTTCACATCTATCGCTATCTCGGCGACCGGTTCCTGATGAATCACATTAACGAATTCCTCTCGCCGGGCTTTCACGGGATGGCGCAGAAATGCTTTGCGGCGATCCTGCTGTTGGGGTTCACGGGCGCGGCGGCAACCAGGAAGTTCAGCGCCAGCCAACTGCTGGTGGTGGTTTTCGCGGTGCATTCGGGGCTGTATTCGGCGCGGAATATTCCCGTCTCGTCGATGCTATTGGCTTTGTTGATTGCGCCGCAATTGTCGGCGCTCGTGGACGAGGGCGCGGGGAGTCAGGGGCTGCCGGAGAGGATACGGCGCGGCTTGGGCCGTTTGCGCGACTTCGGGGAGCGCATGGGGGCTCTGGATGCACGGCTGGCTGGCCAGGGCTGGGTGATCGTCATCGTGCTCGCGGGATTCTGGACTTGCGCCAACGGAGGCCGTCTGGGGTCGCGGCAAGTCATCGACGCCGCTTTTGACGGCAAGAGATTCCCGATCGAGGCGGTGGATTTGCTGAGCCGGAGCGGAATTCGAGAGCCGGTGTTCTGCCCGGATTACTGGGCCGGGTATCTGATCTATCGGCTCGACCCGCAGATGCAGGTGGTGGTCGATGACCGGCACGATTTGTATGGCGCGGAATTCTTAAAGCATTACTTGAAGGTTATCCACGTCGAGCCAGGCTGGGATGAGGCGCTCAAGGGAATGGGCGCGAACTGGGTGCTGACTCCGAAAGAATCGCCCCTGGCGAACATGCTCAAGGAAGTGGCGGAGTGGACGATCGTCTACGGTGACGACCGGGCGGTGTTGTTCCGTAGAAACAGCTCTCACCCAGGGCTTTCACAGCTAGTGCAGATTCTTCGGGCTCAACCGTAACCGCTCCCGCCGCGTTGTCATTCCGACGGGCGAGCGCAGCGAGACACGAGAGCCCGCCCGGAGCGAAGTCGAAGGGAATCTGCTGTTCGTTCGCCGGATGCAACCCTCCGGGTGAATTCCTGAGAACAGGGGCACAATGTTTCATTGGGCTCGTCGAATCAGTTGGTGTTGATGTTAAACCCGAGGATGGCGTTGACCTCGACGGGCTCGTTGCCCCGCAAGGCAGGGATGAACTTCCAGGTGTAAAGCGCGGCGATCACCCGGTTGGCAGGAGCGCCCTCATCGGCCCGGAGTACATGCATATTGCGCAGCGTGCCGGAGCGATCGAGCACGCACGCGATGACGAGCCGAGCCCGGGTGAGTCCTGCGGGCAGGTCAGTGCGAAGCTGTTGCGGGCTGGTCAGATCATGAGGGCCGGCGGTAGATGACGCGTCGGCAAACTCCATCACCACAATGCCGTCGACGGTCGGGAGGTACTTGGTATAGACCTTCTCTCCCTTGAGCAGGCCGTAGAAGTTGAATGCGCCTCCAGATCGGGAGGTGCCTTCCACCGTGACGTCGAGATTGCCGCGCGCCCTGCCGGCGGGCGACCGCCCCGGGACGCTGGGGTCATTCCCGTTGGATCCAAAACTGGGCAGGTCGACGATCGCCGCTGCGCTTCCGCCCGACACGTTGACTCCGGGCACCGCGGGCTGGCCGCTCGTCCCGCTCCCCGTGCCGCCCGTACCGGGATACGGCGAGGTGCCCCCGTGCGCGCTAGGATCAGAGCCGCGCCCCGTACCCGCCTTCGCAGCCCCGGAGCCTTCCCCGGCAAGTCCGCTACCGGGACCGCTGCCGCGTCCGATGCCGTTACCGTCTCCCGAACCGCCGATTCCACTCTTGGCAGTGCCAGCGGGCGACATGGCGATCGCGCCGGGAGCGCCGTTGCCCGGAATGCCCTTGGCGGAACCCGGCTGGCTGGAGACAACGACTCCGGTACCGCTGGCGTTGCTGCCTCCACTGGTCGGAGGAGCCACAACGGAAGACCCGAGGTCTAACGGGCCACCCAGTCCGCCACCCTTGCTTGAGGTGCCGCGGCCGGAGAGCGAGCCTCCAGCGCTACTTAAATTCGGAGGCGGAGGAACCACGACGTTTCCGCCGAGAGAGGTTCCGGCCCCGCGGCCCGATCCAGAGAGGGCAGCGTCCCGGCTCACGCCGGGTGGAGGCGGAACCACGTTGTCAGCTGGGAGAGTGGTTCCGAAGCCGCCGGGCCTGTCATTGTGCCCGCTTCCGCCGCCGGAAAGAGATGTTCCATTGGTGACGCTCGGGGGCGGTGGAACAACTTGGTTGGCACCGACCAGGCCTTGAATCGCGTGCTTGTCACTGGAGCGTCCACCCAACTGCACCGGTGGCGGAACCACCTTGGGATCGACGAGGCTGGCTCCGGTGGTGCGCAGGTCGCGAGTGACTTGCGCCGGTGGCGGAGCAATCACGCCCGGCGTGGGCAGGTTCAATTTCGGCGTGGAGAATGGATCACGCGGGGGTGCCGAAACCGGCGGCGGCACGACCGTGGTCGAGGCCGCGGCGGGTCCGCGCAGTGGGGGCGGATCGCGGGGCACATCCGGAGCGGGCTGGATGATGGAACTGTTCATCGCAATCACCGAGTGCGACTGGTCGCGGGGCACGTCTTGCGGAGAGGGCGCGATGATGGTCGTCGACATGCCCATGGTCTGGCGGGATCGCTGCGGTTGAGGCGGAGGCGCAATCACGGTGCTCGCAAGACCAGGAGTCGCCCGGGTCCGATCGCGCAAGACTTCAGGTGGCGGAGCCAGCAGCGCGTCCTTCGACAAGGTGGGGGCGGTGCGCGAGGACTTCAGCCCCTCGGCGGGCGGAGGCCCGAGGTTCGCCTTAAAGGCCAGCAGATTCGCGACCGGCGCGTTCGAAATGGGCAGTTTGAGGTTTGGTGCGTCGACCACCTTCTCGGTCGCAGAGTTTCCGCGGGCCACACGAATCGCCTGGCTGCGGTGATGGACTTCCTTCCCGCCAGCACGACCGCTACGCCCCGTTTCGGCGCCGCTGCGGTCCTGTACTGGTGGCAGTTCATCCGGGGAGAAGTAGATCACGTCGTACTTGGGCGGGGTCCGCGGAACATAGGGTTGCAGGCTGGGCAGATGGGCCGACAACCAAATGAATGCAGCGATGAAGATGGCTTGCGTTCCCCAGCAAAGAAGCATGCCGCGCAGTGGGACGAGGCCGGTGCGGGCTTCACCCGCGAGACGCGCCGGCGAACGCCCCATCGCCGGGCCGATGGCGCTCCTGAACTCCTCCCAGGGAGACGACCACTCGATCAGCAAATTGGGGCCGGTGTCAGGCGTCACGGCGGGCCGCTCCCGTAGATCGAGTGTCGATTTCAAGCTCATCCCCAATTGTAGTGCCAGTGGCTCGCAGCGTGTTCTCCGGAAGTTCTAGTACCGACGCTGCCTGCAAGCGGATCGGTGCAAAACGCCAGGGCGGGAGACTTGGTTCCAGATGGAGCACCACGTTTTCGCGGGTCAGGTAGACGACATCAATGGGAAAGCGCATGCCCAGGGTGTGGACACCGCGACAGGGAACGATCCACAGGCCCTGCCCTTCGCGGAAGTTCTCGGGAGACCTGCCGATCAGGCCGCACAGCCGGGACCAGTGCCCGTCGGCCACCGACAAACGCGTGGCGAGGTATTGTCGGCGGGTGCAATTCAACGCGTAGCCGCCCGGAATCGACTCCGGCATCCCCACTCCTGGTTCCATCACTCCGGCTTCAGACCGCCCTTCGTCAGGAAATGAGGGTTCGGTACAAACTGATGATGGCCGGCCCGAGAGTCACGACGATGATGGATGGCAGAACGAACACCACCAGGGGAGGAACCATCTTAATTGTGGTCTTGGCAGCCTGTTCTTCGGCGCGCTGGCGCCGTTCGGTACGCAGTGAATCGGAATGCACGCGCAGAGCCTGAGAGACGCTCGTGCCGAAGCGGTCCGTCTGGACCAGCGTCCCGACCAGCGACTTAATGTCGTCCACGCCGGTGCGGCTCACGAGGTTGCGTAGAGCTTCCGCGCGCGGTTTGCCGGCACGCATCTCCAGATTCACCAGGTAGAACTCCTCGCTCAAGTCGGGATGGGCGTGGCTCAGGTCTTCACCGACACGCATCAGGGCCTGATCCAGGGCGAGTCCGGCCTCGACGCAGATCACTGTGAGGTCGAGGGCGTCCGCCAGCCCCAGACGAATCCGCATTTGGCGATCGCGGATCATGCGCTTGAGCACAAAACGGGGAACGAAAAAGCCGAAGGCGGTGATGCCGATCAGCAGCAGTGGCGAACCGAATCCCCCGAACAGGACGCCGCCCGCAAAAGCAACGATGGCGGTGAGCACCCGGATGCCAAGGTAGATGGTGAGGTGGCGCGACTCCCGATATCCCGCCTGGATCAGCCAGCCGCGGGTGCGATCGGTGTCGGTTGGCGACAGGGGCAGCGCTTTGCTGAGCGGATCGAGCGCCTGCTCGAAGCGCTGCTTCATGACCGGCTTTTCCCTCTGGGCCTGAGGCCGCTGGAAGGCCAGCGAACGCAAGCGGGAGCCCAGGATCGAGGACGGGGCGTAGGCCGCGGCGCCGAAAGCGAAGATCGCCAGTGCGATGGCGACAAAGATGAGAACGGCCAGGATCAACGCCACCATAGGGTTACACCTGAATCCGGATGATCTTTCGAATGACGAAGTAGCCAATCGTCTGCAACGTAATTCCCCCCACCAGGAACACGTGTCCGATCGGGTCTGTGAAGAGAGGCTGGATGAACGTCGGATTCATGGAAAGCATGACCAGCACGATCACCGGGGGCATCCCCATCAACAACAGCATCGTGAGCCGTCCTTGCGCGGTATACACCCGGACCTGGCGCAAGATCTTAAAGCGTTCACGAATGACGTAAGACAGATTGTCGAGGATCTCGGCAAGGTTGCCGCCCGTCTCGCGCTGCAGCATCACGGCGGTCACGAAGAACTTGACGTCGACCAGGGGGACGCGGTCGGCCAGATTGGTCAAGGCTTCGCGCACGGGAAGACCGAATTTCTGCTCTTCAAAGAGCTTGCGGAACTCGCCGCCGACGGGCTCGGTGACTTCGTCGGAGATCATCTCTAAAGCAGTAGTGAAGGCGTGGCCAGCGCGGACCGCGCGCGCTAAGGTGTCGATGGCTTCGGGAAAATGCTCTTCGAAAGCATCGAAACGCTTGGTTCGACGATAGGACGCGTAGGAGTAGGGCAGTATGAAACCCAGCAACAGGCCTAACCAGGCGAAGACCGGTCCGCCTTTGGCGGAGACAAAGATAACGCCCGCCAAGGCGACGCCGCTGGCAACGCACAAGAACAAAAAATTGCCTGCGCGGATCTTTATATCTGCCTGGGACAGAAGCTTCTGCAGAGCAGAGACCCGATCAGAGCGCCGAAGCAGGCTGTCGAGCGCGGGAATCTCGCTGAGCATCTCGTCGCGCACGATGGCAAGTTCTTCGGTCGCGGCGCGCTCCGAGGGTTCCTGAGTCTCCGCCAGGCGATCGCGGAGAACGCGGGCCTTGGCCTTGCGCTCGTCCAGCAACGAAATCACCACAAACACGCCGAGCGCGACCACGGCGAAGATCAGGATGGCGATGAGTTTCTCCATGAGTGGTTTTCGGCCGCTCCTCAGACCTCCATTCGTGATTCAAACAGCGCGGGCCGGAGCCGGCAGCCCGACGTGGCCAGTCTCTCCGCGAACTTCGGACGTATCCCCGTCGCCCGGAACATGCCCCGGACCTTGCCGCTCTCGTCGATGCCGAGCCGGTCGAACACGAAGATGTCCTGCATGGTGACGATGTCGGTCTCCATGCCGACAATTTCGGAAATGGTGATCACTTTGCGGGTACCGTCAGACAGACGCGCCACCTGCACCACCGCGTGAATCGCCGACGAGATCTGATGGCGCACCGCGCGTTCAGGAATATTCAGATTAGCCATCGAAACCATGTTCTCGATACGCGAAAGCGCGTCGCGCTGCGAGTTGGCGTGCACGGTGGTGAGTGAACCGTCGTGGCCGGTGTTCATGGCCTGGAGCATGTCGAAGGCTTCTTCGCCGCGCACCTCGCCCAGCACGATGCGGTCGGGACGCATACGCAGGCTGTTGATCATCAATTGCCGCTGCCGGACGGCCCCCTTGCCTTCGATGTTCGGCGGGCGGGTCTCCAGCCGGACCACGTGATCCTGCTTCATCTGCAGCTCGGCGGCATCCTCGATGGTGACGATGCGTTCGGTATTCGGGATATAACCACTCAGAACGTTCAGGACCGTCGTCTTGCCGGCACCCGTTCCCCCCGAGATCAGTAGGTTGAGCCGGCCCTTCACCATGGCCGACAAGAGCTCAAGCATGGGTTCGGTGAGGGACTTGTTCTCGATCATCTGCCGGGCAGTGACCGGGTCGCGTCCGAAGCGGCGGATCGAGAGGCAGGCGCCGTCGATCGCTAGTGGTGGAATGATGGCGTTCACGCGGGACCCATCGGCCAGGCGGGCATCGACCATGGGCGACGATTCATCGACGCGCCGTCCGACGCGCGACACGATGCGGTCGATGATCTGCATGAGGTGCCCGTTGTCTTTGAACGACAACCCGGTGAGCTCCAGTTTGCCGGAACGCTCGATGTAGACCCGGTCGAATCGGTTGACCAGGATGTCGGAAATGCTCGGATCTTTCAACAGCGGCTCCAGCGGGCCAAGTCCGAAGATCTCGTCGAGAATCTCGCGGGCCAGGCGTTCGCGCTCCGCAAAGCTGAGGGGAACGGCTTCACTGTTGACCGAACTGCGGATCAGAACCAGAACTTCATCGCGGGCGGTCTCGCTGTTGGTGCGCCCCAGTTTTTCGAGATCGAGGCGGTCGAGAATCTTCCGGTGAAGATCGGCTTTTACCTGCTGATACTCGCTGCGCTGCTCGGTGATTTGCAAATTTGGCATGAGTTTTCTACACCGTCTTGAACATCGACCAGGCTGTACGTTTTACGTCGTCATCGTTCTGCGTCAGCAGCGCCGCCAGTCCCGTAAAGGAACGGGCGATCTCGGTGTGATTCTGCTGCATCAGCGGTACGCCGCGGTCGATCGCGCCCGACACAGCAAAGTACTGGTTTGGAATGCGCCACAACAGGGTCGCACCCGAAGCGGTTTCCGCGTCGGTCTCGTGGAAGCCGGGAATCTTGCGAAAGCGGTTCAGCACGAGTTTGACTCGCTCCCGGCCGTTCGCTTCTCCCATGAACTGCACGACGCGAGCCGCGCTCCACAGGGATGCCACGTCTGCGTGAGCCACGAGAAGCACGGTCTCGGAAAGGTTGCCAATGAGACGGGTGGCGTTGTCCACCCGCGAGGAGGCGTCAACCACGACATAACGGAAGTGCGTGGCCAGCATGTCGAACAAGCGCGCGTACTCTGCTGTCGAAGGGTCCGTGGCGGCAGGCGCGTTGGCGCCAGCCAGCAACTGCAAACCGCCGGGGTGGCGGACCATAAAACTCTCGAGCAGGGAACTATCCATCCGATGAAGGTTGCGAATGGCATCCGCCACGGTGAAGGGAGCCTTGAGATTCAGATGCAGAGAGGCGTGGCCCAGAGGCGCCAGATCCACCAGGGCGACATTGCCGTGCGCGGACTGGAGCGCGAGAGCGAGATTGACCGCAACCGTGGTCGCACCGCTTCCGCCCTTGGCATTGACGACGGTAAACACCTTGCCCCGCGGCCCCTCCCGTTTGCTCTTGCGCTGGGTGGTCGAAAGGCGGACAAAGGCTTCGAGCAGGTCGGTCGTGGTGGTGGGGCGTTCGATGAACTCGCGCGCACCGGCGCGCATGGCGCTCACAATCAGTTGCGGCTGCGACATGCTGCCGACGGCAAAGACCGCAATGTCGGGCAACTCCTGGTGAAGTACCTCGACGGCCTGGAGGGCGGCCGCCGACGCGTCCGACGGAATGTCGATCAGAATCACGTCGGGCTGAATGCCCTGGATGCGCGGAACTAGGGGATCGGTAGCCGTGGCGGGATAGGCGGGTGCGGAATGCACGTTGCGGGCCACACTCGTGCCATCCACCAGCACCTGCAGAACGGCGCGCTGCTCGCTATCGCTCGCGATAATGACTACTGAAAGCTCAGCCATGCAACCAAACTACTTTCCCGCCGAAGGCTTCTTTCCGTCGAACTTGTCCTGGTTCAAGAAGGGTAGCGGATCGCGAGGTCCCGGCGGAGATTGTACATTCGGCGAGACCTTGTGGACGGTGCACAGGACCATCAACTCCGCGTTGCTCTTCTGCAGGCTCTTGCTCTTAAAGAAATTGCCGAGGATGGGGATGTCGCCCAGCCCCGGAATCTTGTTGACGATGTCGGTGACGCGGTTATCCATGAGGCCCGCAATCACAAAACTCTGGCCGTCCTGCAACTCGAACTCGGTGTCTGCGCGGCGCGTGCTTAAGGCCGGCACCGTGAAGCCGGAAATAGTGAGCGAATTGGCAAAATCCAGAGTACTGACTTCGGGCACTACATTGAGATGAATATTGCCGTTCGGCATGATCACCGGCTTGAATTTGAGCTTAACCCCGAACTCTTTGAACTGAATAGTTACCGCGGTGAATCCCTGGCCCGGTTGCACGATGGGGAAGGGAAACTCGCCGCCGGCAAGGAAGCTGGCTTCTTTGCCGTTGACGGCGATGAGGTTCGGCTCGGCCAGGATCTGGAGCAGGTTCCTGGTTTGCAGCGCCCGTATGACGGCGCCGAGCTGAAGGTCTGGCCGGAACAGAAACAGGTTGAGCACGTCGCTGATGGTTTGCTGGCTGGCCGACGACGGAGCGCTGGTGGTGGAACCCGAGGTGGTAGTCGAGGTCTGGGAGTTAATTTTTGGAGGCGCGAAACCGCCGAACTGGCCGGTGCCAACTGTGCCGATGGTGTTGGTGGCTCCGGTTGAGAACATATTGATCCCGAGCTGGGTTAAGGCCGTGCGATCGACTTCGGCAAATTTCACCTGCAGCAGCACTTCTTGGGCGCCCGTCGGACCGAACGTGAGCACGTTGACGACATTCTTCGAGTAAGCTCCGGCGATGAGTTCGGCGCGCTTTGCGACGGTTTCGTCCGAGACGTGTCCGGAGAGCACGATAGCCGAGCGCGACGGAGTGACGGTAATCTGCTCGTCGGGGAAGACATTCTTTTCTTCCTCAGCGGCGGCGGTCACGTCGACATCGACGCGGAGATCAAAACTGCGCGAGCGTTCGAGCTCGTCCCAGATCAGCAGCGACACCTCGCCCGCGGAGCGGCCGTGGACCAGGATCTGCGTTGGCGTCAGGACCTGGATATCGGCGACGGCCGGATCGGTCACGGAAACACGAATCAGCCGTTCGCTGGTGTTGATGAGCAGAGACTTGCCCACCATGACCCGCAAAGGGGCGGCGCCGGTGGCTTCCGCAGGAGAAGGGACGGTTGCGGAAGAGGGGTGCTCGACCGGCGGTGGCACAGCCGGTTGCTGGGCGGATTGGGGCGCAGGAGTGGCGTCCTGCTGGAGCGTTTCTGCAATGGCTGCGGAGGAAAGAAGCGACGCGCTCACCAGCGCGCTGGTAAGCAACCGCGTGCAAAGATTCATCGTGAATTTCGTCTTGAGGAGCAGAGATAACAGCATTGATTTTGTCTGCCGGAAAACCATTCTCAGTGCGCGCCGGACTGATCCGGGAACTTGGTCTCGTCAACCTTGGTGCCGCGAATCACCTCGACCTTGTAGGGTGACGCGGCTGGCGGCGCCTCCGCCACGAGTTTCTTCCCCGTTGTCTTGGGGCGGGGAGCGGCGTGCGGGACTTCCGCGAGGTTCTTGTACAGTCCGCTCGCTTTCGTAGCGTTCAGGGATTCCTGCTTGGTATCGACTGGGCTGCGCAGCGTGAGCTGAATATGACCCTGTGAACTGGCCAAAGTTAGCTTCTGGGCATCATCCGGAGACACCAGAAGGGTAATGACGGGAGCCGACTGCGGGTCACCGGCGGCATTACGTTCCAGATGCTGCCCGGCGGCAACGACCAAGACGTTTTCCAACACCGTCGTGGTCTGCTGCTCATTGGCGCCCGCAGGATTGCCCGTCAGCAACACGTCCACGCGAGTTCCCGGGACCACGTAGCCGGCCACCGCCACAACCTCATTCACCCGCACGGACACGGCGCGCATGCCGGACGGGATCAGCGAGGGAAGACCGGAACCAGCGTTTTCGGCGGCGAGCTTCGAGGGAAGGATGAATTCTCCGCGCGAGACGGGCAGAATGATGCCCCGTCCGAGCGCCTTACCCGGCGAGCGAAAGGCGTTGGGAGGAACCACCGACGCCGGAACCTTGGCGACGCGGATGTCGCTCTCCCCGAGCTTTGCTCCCACGGTGAGGTCTTTGGCAGCCAGCAGCACGTCGACGCCAGGCTCGTTGTTCCCGCCGGACTTCAATAGCAAATTCTTGTAGATAACGAAGGCTACGAAGGCACCTAGCGCCAGGGCAACAAACCCGATGAACAGGAGCCGTGAACGATTCATTGCTACTCCTCAAACCTCGCCCAAAACTGCGACCGTGCGACCGAGAGCCGCACGTTCATATCAGCACGAAAAATCAAACAGTACTCTCCGGCCATGCCGTCCAGTCAACCAGGCACTCAACGAAGCCGCGGTGGCCAGCTTTTCGCGCTGCCAGGTGGCAGCGCTGCTCGCTCGGATTCAACTCACTGAACCGAACTGGCGACCTGAGAAAACACGTTATTGGCATTGGAACCGATCAGCCGGATGGTGCCCACTACAATCACGAGAATTACCGCCAACATCACAGCGTACTCCGCAATGTCCTGCCCCTGCTCGTCGCCAAACAGCCGGCTGAGAATCGGATACATTCGTTCGCCTCCCATGGGTTCGACACACACGCGGAATGATCTTTCCCGGCCAGACTGGATAGTGCTTGCGTCGCCGCCGATCCGGCGCGGGGATTTCTCTTATCTCAGTACAAATCAAGGATTTGAGGGTATCTTAGCCGCCTACCAAAGCGGCGATGACGCTATCATACCTCGACTATGGCTGACGGGAAGCTAATTTCTTGGGTCCCTTGGGGTCGATATTGACGGTTCTGGCGCGGTCTTGGTCTGAAGGGCGGGAGTGGTCGGTGCAAGGCTGGTATTTGGGGTTGATTCTTGCCGGATTGGGGGGCTGACGCGGACCAGAACGACGGCCTGCGCATCCTGGAAAACCGGCTTCCAGGACCCACTCGCCGGGAGGATCGTTGCCAGAGCACATTGGGAGGGGACCATCACCGTGGCAATCTGCCACCGGTTGAGCGGTTCCTGCCAGTCCCCAGTCAGATTGTAGGTTGCCGAATACTGGTCCATAAATTCGTCGCCATAGAGGTCGGCGCGGCCATCGATGAAGACCCGCTCGGCGGGATAGAGGTTCCAGATTAGATATCCACCCCAGTTGTAGTCATTGAATAAGGGCCCGGGAGGGTGGTGCTCGCGCAAGAATGAAACGGCCGCAGTGGGGAACGTCGCAGCCTCGGATTCGGGCTGGCGCAGGATAACCTGGCGGACTTGCACCCAGACGAAAACGATCAGAACGACTGCTATGGCAGAGTTGAATGCGAGCTTCGTCATCGTGAGGTGAAGTTGCTCGCTGGCTCGGGAACTCCGTTGCCGCGCTCGCATAAACGCATCCCCAGGTTCAGCCAGGAAAGGGGTCGCGATCAGAGCAAAGATCGGGATCAACCGCACCGATTGCAGGGCCGCGTACGCTGATACGCAAACCAGCAGCATCGTGCGGGGCCGCATTCGCTGCCGGCTGAGGTTGGGGAACACGACGGTGGCGATCAGCATCGCGACCAGCGGCAGGTACTCGCCCCGGTGAAAATCAGGCGAAAACCATTCAGCGATGTCCTTCTGCATTGCGGTGGAGTGAAACGTGGCGAAGGGATAGAGATAGAGCCGCCCGCCGTTCGGATTAAAGACAACTGCCGCGAGCGAGAGCATCAGGGTCAGAGACAGCCACCTTATTTCAGCGCGGACCTCGATCCAACGCGCGAAGCCGAAGATACCATCGAGCCATCCGCCGATCAGAAACAGGACCAGCAGGGCAATACCCAGAGAGTACCCGGCATGCAGATTCGCCCACAGCAGGGTCAGCGAGACGATCCACAACAGGCTTCGCTGGGTGCGCTTCGGACGCTCAAGAATCCACAGCAAGACGCTCGCCAACAGGAACGAGAGTGTCTGCGGACGCACTCCCCATGTAGGCCGGCATGCGAACGCTGCCCAGAGGACGAGCAAACCCGCAATATAGGGATGTCCCTTGCAGCGCAGGTAGAGCAGGAAAAAAGTAGCGGCGGTCAAGCCGGCAAACACGACGATCAACCCGCCCCACGAACCCACCCGGTAGACGGTATAGATCAGAACTTCCGACAGCCATTCGTGGGCCATCCAGGGATGGCCGAGTCGTGTGAAAGAAAAGGGGTCTGCATGAGGGACGGACCGGGTTTCAACGATATATTGACCCGTCCTGAGATGCCACCAGAAGTCGGGGTCCGCGATGTTACGCGCGGCGAGAGTAAAGATCCCCAGGAAAAGGATTCCAGTAAAGAGGCGTTTTGGCTCGAGGACGGTTCGCACCGTGCCAGCATGATACGTGGGCGGGCGCTTCGATGTAATGACCTTCCTGCCGACTACGATTCAGCCGGGCAGGGCTCAGTGCCGCCCGGGCGGAGCAGCACAACAACCAGCATGGGCAGATACATCGAGAGCACGATCACGCGCCCGATCTGGGTGAAGGTGTGCGGATGGTTGTACCAGCGCCAGATTCCCGCCAGCCAACTCAGGCCGACGGTGTAGACGAGTTCGCGGCGCGATTTCGGAATAAGCCAGAGGATGAGCGGATCGTAGAGCCAGCGTTGCGGAAGGGCGGCCATTAGGAGAAGGAGGCGGGCGTCGCGCTCGCGGTACCGCAGCAGTGCCAGCAGGAGCAGTGGCCCGGGCAAGACCAGCAGCGGAATGAAGCGTTCGTACTTGTAAAAATGCGCGATCCAGAACCAGGGCCAGCGTGGCATGACCAGGAAGGTTAAGGCGACCACCACGAGACACGCGAGAAGGCCGCGCTTGGTGAGCGAGGTAAACGCAACCGGAATTCCGAGTTGGGGCTTCGCCAGCGTGGCAGGCAGCAACAGAGGGAAGAATGCGCTCCCGATGATCAGCGGCGCCCACTGCGCTTCGATGATACCCGCCCAATAGGGATACGCCATGAATACCAGCAAACGGTGATATCCGTGGCGCGATAATCCGAATGCCATGAGCGCGGAACTGAGACCGTAGAACGCACCGCCGGCGACTTCCGGGTGAAGCCAGACGAAGGGCAATCCGAACAGTGCGCAGGTCAGGGGATACAGCTGCATCGGGCGGTCGTACGGGTTGCGGTGCGCCAGCAGGTCCTGCGCGGCGACGACGGCCCAGTTGAAGTCTCCCGCGCCCAGGCGAAAATGCGCCAGCAGAAACCAGCAGAAGGTGCCGGTCGCCACGCCGATTGCCACAGAGACTAGAAAACGCAGTCGCACGGGAGCTGGGTCCGCATAAGTTGTAACATGGGGGCCGCTCGGGCTCCGAGCGGCAGCGGAGCGTCGAACGTTTGCTGAGAAATTCCAAAACTGGCGTGGTTCTGGCGCTCCTGTTCGCGGCGAGCATGTGGTACTACGTCGCTCGCGTGTTGGTGCCCTACCAGCGGTCCGATGCCCTGGCTCACCAGCGTCCGCGGGGAAATCTGTCGGATCTCTATCCCAGGTGGGTGGGTGCACGCGACCTTCTGCTCTATCACCGCAACCCGTATAGTCCCGAGGTCACCCGCGAGATCCAGCTTGGATACTACGGGCGAGAACTGGACCCGAGACGGGCCGGAGATCCAAAAGACCAGCAGGCCTTCGCCTACCCCGCGTACGTCGCATTCCTGCTAGCACCCACCGTTGGTCTTCCGTTTGACGGCGTGATGATTGGCTACGAGTGTGTGCTTGTGCTGCTGACCCTGGGGAGCGTGTGGCTGTGGCTGCGCGCGATCGGTTGGCGTCCGAAGCGGGCTACCACCGCGCTGCTGGTGATCCTGACCCTGGGAAGTTTTCCCGCAGTGCAGGGGTTCAAGCTGCAGCAGTTGAGCCTGCTGGTGGCGGCGTTGATTGCCGGCTCTGCCGCCTTGCTGGTGGGAAAGCATTTCTTCGCGGCGGGCGCTGTGCTGGCGGTCGCCACGATCAAGCCGCAGCTGGTTCTGCCTGTGCTGCTTTGTCTGTTGCTGTGGGCGGCAAGCGATCGGAAACGTCGACAGAGCTTGTTTTGGGGATTCAGCCTGGGTATGGCTGTGCTCGCCAGTGGGGCGGAAATTGTTCTTCCTGGATGGATCGGCGATTTCCTGACCGCAACCCGCGACTACCAGCGATATACGGGAGGACGGTCGCTGCTCGACACACTGCTGTCGCCGGCCCTGGGACGAGTGGCTGCTCTGGCGGCGTTGTTGCTTCTGCTTGCACTCGCCTGGCGGCTGCGCCGCGCGGAAGTCGGTTCACGCGAATTCTCCCTGCTGCTCGCGACCGCCCTGGCGGTAACTCTGATCGTCATCCCGATGTTTGCTCCTTACAACCAGTTGCTCCTGCTACCCGCCGTTCTCTTGATTGCTCGTGAATGGCCGGAGCTCTGGAACAAGGGTGCTTTGTCGAAAGCAGTATGCATGCTGACGGTCGCCATCGTGGGCTGGCCCTGGCTGGCGGCGTTGGGATTAACCCTTGCCAACATGGCGATTCCGGCCCCGTCCGTCCAGCGGGGATGGGCGATTCCTCTCTATACCAGCCTCGCAATTCCGCTGGTGCTGATCGTCCACTTGGCGTCGCTGCTGACGCGAGCTGCGCGGGACCAGATAGCTCGCTGAAAGTCCCCAGCGCGAGCAAGGCGCGACGGGAGGAATCTGCTTTTTGATCGCGGAATGCATCCCTCGACGCCCGAGTTCTTCCCCCGAAGCGGTGAAAGAATGAAGCCCACGGCGTAAGCGGTGGGAAAAGGTGAGAAACCGACAAGCCCCAGCGGAGCGAAAGATCAGCTGGCCGATTATGAAACGAATTCCGGGTAAGCACTCCTCCCTCGCCGCGCGCGATCGATCTCGAAATAGTTCAGCACGAACATCGCCCCGATCGGGAATGTGAGCAGAACGTACTGGTGAACGCGTACCGCATAAACGTGAAGCGGCGGCAAAAACAACACGGCCAGGACGAAGAGTGACACCCGCCGCCACAGCGAAGGTAGGCCGGGCGTTCGCCACAGATAGGTGAAGGTCAGAGATAGCGGCGGCACCACCAGCGTCAGGTCGTGAGGGCTGGCCTGATAGCTGAGCAGAACGGCGGCCAACACGGCGTTCGAAACCGCTAGACCTGCGGCGGTTGGTCTCAATCGTCTCCACCCATCCGTTGCGACAGCAAGCACCAACAGCGACGTGCCTAGGAACGCGACTCGGCCCAGAACGGAACCGGCCGGAAACAACGTCAGACAAAGGCCACGAACCGTGGCCATCGCCTCTGCATGGAAACCGTTGAAGGGAACATTTCCGAAACCCAGCAGCAGCCGAGGGTAACTCGTCAACGAAGACCAGCCGGAAATTCCCAGCGAAATGAGCGCGAGCACCGCGGCGACGAGCGCGAAGCCGGCGGCGAACTTCTTCTTCGACCCGTCCTTCCTGCTCACGAAGAAGATGACCACAGCCGGCAGCGCGAACTGAAATTTGAAAAGACCGAGGGCGAGCAGGCATCCCGCTTCAAAGTTCTTGCCCTCCCCGAGAGCAACGCACGTCAGGACAAAAACGAGTAGCAGCAGAACCGTGTCCTGCCCTTGCAGAAAGTTCAGGGAAACCGGCACGAACGACAGCAGCAGCACCAGAGTGAGTCCGGGGCTTATGGGCAGGGACAGGCGGCTGTGAAACAGCCACGCCGCCACCGCCAGGACCACCAGGGTGAAAAGGGTCCATGCCAGGTAGGCGGCCTGGATGGGAAGGCTGGCGAAGGGAAGATAGATCAACGTTTCGAACGGCGGGTGGATGAAGAAATTCCCGACTCGTCCGGTGTAGCGTCGCTGAAATTCCCACTGGAGAGGGATATCGTAGAGCTGATGTCCGAGCCCGGCGGCCACAATCTTTGCGGCACAATAGAAATGCGGGAAGTCGGTGCCCTGGCCGGCTTCCAGAAAGCGCTTGTAATAGAGCGTCATGATGCCGGTGACACAAACCACGATCAGCAAGGCATGGGCCCGGCTTCGCAGTCGGTTCGTCATTCGCGGCGTGGCAGGCTGGCCTTCGGTCATTGCCTGCCGCAGTCTATCCGAGCCGCCGGATCCTGTCACAAACAGGTGGCAAAACTTACAAAATGCGGGGTGAAAACGGCGGAGCGGCTTGCATTGGCCGAAGGCAAGCGATAGGCTTTCTCGGGCGATTGGACAGGATTTGGCGTGGAGGACGGGGATGACGCTCAAACTGGAAACACGCGTGGCCGACGGAGTCACGGTAGTTTCGGGTGCCGGGAGGATCGTTTTCGGGGAGGAAGCCAGCGCGCTGCGGGATACTCTGAAGAAACTGCTCACGACCACCAAGCAGGTCGTGCTCAACCTGAGCGGAGTTAGCTACATCGATAGCGGTGGCCTGGGAACGCTAGTGGGTGTGTACTCCTCGGCGCGCGCCGCCGGTGCCGATATCAAGCTGACCGGACTCGGCCAGCGCCTGCGCGACGTGCTTTCGATCACCAAGCTGGCAACGGTCTTCGAGGTTTACGACACCGAGCAACAGGCTATCGCGGCCTTTCAGCACAGTCACGCCTAGCCAGTGGGTTGGAGCGCACACCGGAGCAGATTGGGAAGGCACAGGGTCACGGCTGTGGAAAGGGCCTGGCGCGAAGCAAGTGGGAAGGGCACGAGTTCACTCGTGCCCGTGAAGATCCCAAGAATAGGTTGCGCTTTAGCGTCTGAGGTTGGGTTCTGACCCCGCCTGAAACACGTCCCGCAATCTGTAGCGCCGCAATTAGAATCGGTTGCGGCGTCGGGTGGCCCAGAGGACTGCGCGGTAAACAGGCGGATGCGGCCCCTTTCCGCTGGGCCTGATTCCTGTCATTATCTCTATCTCTAGTATTCTGTTAGAGCGACTCCGCCCGATGGCGTTTCCTCCCATTTCCGGTATAACTTCCGACCCAGGCTCCGGGGTATTTCCCTCGCTGATCTATGTCCAGGGAAACGAGCAGCGCTCCATCATCATGAACCGGACGCCCTTCTCCGTGGGGCGCAAGGTCGATAAGGACCTGGTCATCCCCGATCCCCGCGTTTCGCGCGACCACGCCCTGATCGTGGCCGAAAACGGCGATTTTTTTGTCGTCGACCAGGGCAGCAAGCACGGGACCTACGTGAATGGGGAACGTGTCCAGCGGCAAAGGCTGCAGCGCAACGATCGCGTGGAATTTGGTGTCCGCGATGTTGCCTATGTAATTTTCAGCCCGCAGCACGCAACTTCTAACACCGCCCGCGAATTCTTAAGCCAGATCTCCGGAATCCAGATTTCCACCGACACCACCGATCTCGAGAAGCTCACGCTCTTCCTGGAAGCCGCGCGCAAACTCAACACCGTCGGTGTGCTCGACGAGATCCTGGTCACTCTGGTCGACACCACCCTGAAACTGATCCGCGCCGAGCGTGGTTACGTCTTCCTCAAAGACGAAGAGGGGCAGTTGCGACTGGTCGCGGGGCGGAATTCGAAGGGCGAAGCCCTGCTCGACGACAAAACCATTTCGCACTCCATCCTGGACGAGGCTCTGCAGTCGAATTCCGAATTTCTGGTCACCGATACCAGCCAGTCCATGGACCTGGCGGTTCGCAAGAGCATCGTCGCCTACGATTTGCGGACGGTCATCTGCCTGCCGCTGCGCAAGCCGCAGGTGCAGACCACGCGCGACGCCAATTCGCCGGCTTCGCCCTCAACAGCGGTCGAAGTCGTTGGCGCCCTGTACCTCGATTCCCGGTTCGCCTCCCGCGACATTTCCAGCGTGAGCCACGACATTTTGCACGCGATCGCGACCGAAGCGGCATCGCTGATCGAAAATGCGCGCCTGGTCCAGGCCGAAGAGGCGGCTCGCCGCTACCAGCAAGAACTCGGCATCGCCGCTTCCATTCAGCAGCGGCTGATGGCCGTGACCATTCCCGACATCCCCTTCGCCAAGATGCGGGGGAGAAATCTTTCCTGCAAAGAAATTGGCGGCGACTTTTTCGATGTCGTAAACACCGAAGACGGGTTAGCCGTGGTGCTGGCCGACGTGAGCGGCAAGGGGGTGTCGGCCGCCTTGTTGGCGTCGACGCTGCAAGGCATGGTCTACTCCCACCTGAGCGCACGCATGCCGCTGGCGGAAATCATGGCCGCGGTGAACCGGTTCTTTACCCAGAAGCACCTGGGCGAAAAGTATGCGACCGTGATCATCATCCGCATTCGCAAAGATGGTGAATTGGAGTACGTGAACTGCGGCCACGTTCCCCCGCTACTGGTCTCCGGAAGCCGCGTGAGCCGCCCCGAGCATGGCAACTTGCCGGTGGGATTATTGGCCGACGCGACCTACGAAGGGGACCGCGTCCAGTTGAAGGCCGGCGACCGCTTCATCCTGGTAACCGACGGCGTGACCGAAGCAGAGAATGCGGAAGGCGAGTTTTTCGATAACGAGCGCTTGGAGGCGGTCGCGGCCAAGAACGCCACCCTCGAAGACATTTTTAGTGCGGTGAACGACTTTTGCAACGGCACCCCCCTCGGGGACGACTGCACCGTGGTCGAGTTGTTGTACACGGGCTAGGCGGGTCGGGAAAGTTGCTGTTTCGCGGCCACCCATCCCATTCGGCTTGTCATGTTTACTCTGCTTTTCGATTCAGAACCCAATCAAGCACCGGATCTCGCCCAGCCACATAGTCTTCCCACGACGGAATAATCTCCCTGTCCGGACGGATAACGTTCTCGCCGCTCGCGACAGACTTGTAGTACTGAGTCGAGTAGTGAACAACCCAGCCCGAGTTGGGCAACGTCATCTGGCGGGATTCCTGGTAGCTGTTGGGTCTTTCCCCGATCATTTGTCCCACCAGCATGGCCTCGGTTTGCCCACGGAACTGAGCGGCATTCGACATTGCCGCAGAGAACGTATTCGGGCCGATGAGTACGAATAGGTGCCCCTTCCTGTTGACCTTGTTGAGTTCTCCGATTGGATGAATAAGGTGCTTCAGCCCCTCGTTGAAATCTCCCCCACTGTTCTGACGCAGATCGATGACGAGTTTATCCGGCCTCTGTTGATCCACCAGGCCGAGCATCTCCCTCGCAGGATCGGTGAGATTCAGAATCTGGCGAACATTGCAGTAGAGAGTGCGAGCGTCCGGGAGATACTTGCACCAGAACTTGTCTTCCGGGCCCTGACCGCTTAGAGGCACCTGTCTTGCCGCTGAAATCCACTGAGGCTCACTACCCGTTGGCAGCGCACGGACTTCGATGGTGAACTCCTTGCCACCATCGCCAGCCAGTCGGTAGTGAGCGACATTTCGGTCCTTGGTAATCCCCAGACCGTGAAGCGCCATGCCCGTGGTCAAAAATCCTTCGATCCTTGCACTGGCCAGTTCGGGCGTCTCGTCCCGGGGCGTGAGCGACGCAGCCAGCTCTCGCGCGCGGGCAATCGGGGTGTTTGCGATGCCAACTACCCGGGCGCCGAGCCCCTTCTCGTTCCCCTGCACTAGAGCCACAACCCGGTATGCATCCCCGAATTGGCGGATTTCGATGGGAAGATTGGCGTCATCGGCGGGGAACTCGACGTAGGTATGAGCATCGCCAATCTGGTTTGCCAGTCGGTCCAAGCCTACATAGATCTCATCTGGATTGAGATGGTCGAGATGCTGGTCTAGGGCGGCCACGGCGGCCTCGAATTTCTCGCGAGGCGTGTAGTGAAAAGCGTTTGCGTGCCGTTTTGGTAATTCACGAACAAAAAATGCAAAATCTTCTCGCCATTGTTGCTTGCTTAGGTTCGCACCGGGCTTCACCGGATTCGTCGTTCGGGACTGTTCGGTGCGCCGCAGATCGATTGTTCCCTGATCGTCCCCACTCACGAAGCTCCCCTGGAGGCTATCCCCTTCGAGCTTCACCTCAATCGTCACGGAACTGCCGTCAGCCGCCAGCTGTAAGTGCAATTGGCCTGTCTCGTACCTTCCTGCGGTGACTAAAAAGTTGCCAACAGGCGTGCTCAACTCTCCTTCGTAGTGCCCGTTGGAGCACTGCAGGCTAAAAGATACCTCGAGCTTTCCTACCTGCCTGCTCAAGGCCGTGCCCGCGAAGTTACCGGTGGGATCCCCGAGCTTGCAGTCTCCGATGGCAGCGCCGCGCACGGCCATCACCGTCACGAGGAGAAGCGATATGAGCAAAAGCCGCCTTGCACGGTCCGTCGTCATGACCTCCGCACTACTACCGAGCGCATTCGTCGGATCCAGAATCCAAACACGCTTTTCTGCTTTCTGGCGAAGCCGACTACTCGACCACCACCGCGTAGTCCACTCCCTCCCAGCGATCCGGCTGGGTCCAGTGGAAAGTGAATACGATGGTGTGTCCCACCGTCAACTTTTCCGCGGGCAGATCGAGTACGTGCACTCCGAGTTTGGTGTCGTGAGTTTTTGTGTCGAGGGCGGTCCGCCAGCGGTCGATGCTCCAGCGCACGGTGGCCGGTGCCAGCAAAGCGAGACGCAGTTTTTTCCCGCAAGGCATGGTCCGTGGTTTGTTATTGAAGCGCCACGGGAAGAACTGGCAAGTCTGTTTTTCGACCAGGTAGCGCTGCACGGTCTGTGGCGGTTGATCGAAGATCCGGCCATCACGAAGCGACCGCCGCAGTTTGACGTATTCCGCATGGGCCCACACCAGCGGGCAGGCCGATCCGGAGGGCTTTCCGGTAAACAGTTCAAGCTCGGGTATGTTGGGTGCGTCCCAGACCTGTTCCGGAATCAGGCGGCTGGCGCCCGCCGTCGAACCTTCCATGACCCGCAACAAGGCCTCGGCCGAATCCGGACGCCCCGCCGCCAGTTCATAGTGGGCACGCTCGCCGGCCAGCATCGGCCATGGACGCCCGATCCCGGTCCCGTCAAACGGACTGCCGTCTTCGTGCTCGCCGTAGCCGTCGCCGTTGTAGCGATACCAACAGGAACCTTGAGGAAGCTTAGCGCGGAGCAAGCTGTCCACGACCTTGATGGTGTTCAGGATTCTGGGATCGTCGGGCGCGCGCAGTCCGAAACGCACCAGCGCCAGCGAGTCCGGACTGATGATCTGGGTCGCGCGGGCCAAACTCTGATCCGGCGGGCGATTCTTGATGGGCACGAAGCCCTGGACAGGAGACGCCGCGCCATCGATTTCGGGCGGGGAGATGCGAACGTAGTAGCCAGCAACGCCGATCTGGCGGGCGAGATCGCCGTCGGTCGTGTACACCCAGCGCTCGATATTGTCGTTCCAGCTGTCGGCTGTTTCTCGCAGATACGACGCCGCCTCGGGCTCGCCAACAGCCTCGGCGATGTCGGCGGCGGCCAGCAGGGAAGCGATCTCTGCGGCCAACGTAAACGGCGAGTAGCCGCCGTCTTCTTCCCAACGGTCCTGTTGTGTTACCGGTCCGTTGCGAACGATGAAGCCCGCGGCTCGTTGCACCATTGGCCACCAGCGTCTTAAGTCGCCCAGCGCGCCGGCAGCTTCCCGGCGAAGTAGATCGAGCAGCAGCATGGGGAAGGCCGTCTCGTCCATCTGAAGACCGCCCCAATAAGGCCTGCCGTCGAGCCACAGATTCTGTGCCCAGTGTCCATCGGCTTCCTGCGTGGCTTCGAGGTAGCGCATCACGCGGAAAGCGTCGTCTACCGCGCCACCGGCGACCAGGGCCCCGGCGGTCTCGACCAGGTCGCGCGGCCAAACCAGGTGGTAGCCGCCGAGATCCTCATCGCCTTTATTGAAGCCCCACGGAATCGACAGGCTGGCGATGATCCCGCCCAGAAAGTCCTTAGACTCGTGCGAGCGGAGCACCGCCATGCTGGTCCTGTAGAGATCGACCTCACGCGCCGGTTCGTCGAGTGCAAGCAGGCCGTCGTGCCAGGTGCGCCAATGACGCGCATAGTGTTCGCGGATCGCGTCGCCATCTTCGAGTAGGCTCGAGCGCACCTGTTGCCCGGCTTCCCAGCAGTTGCGTCCGAAGCCCAGCGCGAGCAGGAATTCGCCGTGGCAGGCCGCCAGGTCAATTTCTCCGGTCAAGGCCACGTTGCCATTTTCGGCGCGGGAGTAGTTCCGGGTCAGCCGGAAATTTTGTGAGAGGTCTTGCCATCCATCGGAATATCCAACGAAACCTACGGAGCAGGCCAACCAGGGTGTCGAACACGCGAAGCCCAGGGCCACGCCGTCGCGCTCCGCGAACAGCATGGATAGTCCCTTGTAGTCCGCGCTCCAGCCGGTATTGCCATTGCCCCAGTTTGCCAGGTGAGGCGAGAGCAAGGCGTAGCAACGGAAGTCCGAGAGCGATCCCTGGAGCGGCTCGAGCCGAACTCTCTGCAACACGACGTTGCGATAGGGGTCGGTGTAGGCCTGTTTGTGGATGCGATAGCGCCCGTCGATGCTGGTGTTGGTCAGCAAGAAGACGGGAACTCCAGGTTCGAGCGGCGTGTTTTCGAAACTGCAGTGCCGCTTTTCCTCTGAGAAGTAGCTTTTACCATCGGTGATGATGAGGCCCAGGTCGCGGGTGCAGGCCTGGTCGACGCGCGGGAAATAGACCTCGTTGAGAATGCCGTGGCTGAGTGTGAACCACACCCGGCTATGCGGATTCAGAGCGGTTCCAATGCCGGACTTGGCAGACGACGTCCAGCGCGGAGGAATCCCCGGCCACCCGGGAGCAAAGCGGTCGTTCGAGTCGCTCAAGAGATCGTCATCTCCGCAGCAGCAGTGTGCCAGATTCGGCGCCAGCTCTTCACAGCTCCCTGGTGTTTCACGAGAAATTCATGCTTTTGTAACCGTACTGTAACACTGGGCGCCTAGAACCTAGGGGAAACCAAATCATCGACGGAGGAATCACAGAGTGATACGTCGCACAGCGCTGTTTCTGCTCAGCCTGACTCTTGTCCTGCCCGCCCTGGCACAGACCACCTTGAACGGCGCCGGCGCAACCTTTCCTAATCCCATGTATTCGAAGTGGTTCAGCGAATACCACAATGCGCATCCCGACATTCAGATTAACTATCAACCCATCGGCAGCGGCGGGGGAATTCGGCAGGTGCTGGCGGGCACCGTCGATTTCGGAGCCAGCGACGGCCCCATGAGCGACGAGCAGTTGTCGCAGTCCAAAGTCAAGATCCTGCATGTGCCCACCGTATTGGGTGCGGTCGTACCCGCGTATAACGTCCCTGGCGTCAGCGGGGACGTGAAGTTCACGCCCGAAGCGCTGGCCGGGATCTTTCTGGGGAAGATCACCAACTGGAATGACAAGGCCATTGCGAGTGCGAATCCGGAGTACAAATTCCCCGACCAGCCCATCGTCGTGGTGCATCGTTCTGACGGCAGCGGAACGACCTACATCTTCACCGACTATCTGTCCAAGATCAGCCCCGAATGGGCCGGCAGCGCAGGCAAAGGCACGTCGGTCAAGTGGCCGGTAGGCTTGGGTGGCAAAGGCAACGAAGGCGTTGCGGGCGTCGTTCGCCAGATGCAAGGCGCCATTGGCTATGTCGAATTGATCTACGCGGTGCAAAACAAGATTTCCTACGGCAGCGTGAAGAACGCGTCGGGAAGTTTTGTAAAGGCTTCACTGGAGAGCGTAACCGCGGCCGCCGGTTCGATGAAGACCATGCCCGCGGATTTTAGAGTCTCCATTACCAACGCACCGGGAAAGGATGCCTATCCGATCGCGAGCTTCACTTGGTTGCTGATTCCGGCACAATCGAAAGACGCGGCCAAAGGGAAGATCATCGCGGACTTTCTGAACTGGATGGTGGATGACGGCCAGAAGATGACCGCCGCCCTTACCTATGCTCCGCTGCCCGACAGCGTGGCCCAGAAAGTCAAAGCAGAGATCAAGCAGGTGCGATAGCTTCGCCCCAGTTCGAACCTCCTCACAGAGCGCCCGCAGGACCCGAAAAAACTAACGGTCCTGCGGGCTTTTTTGGTGCAAAAATCTGCACCGCAGTGCAGACATGAACCCCGCCCAGGTTTGCAGTTCGTTGGAAATAAAGGAGCCCCAGACCGGCCGATAGGGCAGGGGATTGCAAAGTATGTCTATTTAGTCTACTAATGAAGTAGGCATTAGGGATTTAAGCCCAAGACTCCAAACAAGGTGGAAGACGGAACGATGAGATCTCTTATTCGATGGACAGTGGTTCCCTTGCTGAGCGCAGCGCTCCTTGCCCAAACCTCGACGCCTCAACCGGAGGCTGCGGTGACTGCCGCCGACCTGCAGGCGTTGAAGGATGCGCTCGCGGCGCAACAGCAGCAGATCCAGCAACTCCAGCGTGCCCTGGCACAGCGGGACCAGGCCGTCCCGGCGGCGCAGCTAGCCCCTGAGCCGACGCACCCTGCGGCGAACGACGCGCAAGCGCCGCCTCCCATTCCGCCGCAAAATCCGCCGTCTGCGCAACTGGTTGAGGCCGGCAGCTCGGACGAGCGCATCCGCAACCTCGAGAGGCAAATCAAGGGTCTCGGTCCCATTTCTTTCAGCGGAGATGTGCGCCTGCGGGCAGAGCCTTTCTTCGGGGGACCGTCGGATCAATCCCTCGATCGCATGCGCGGCCGGGTACGGGCACGCTTCAACGCTGTGGCTGATCTGGGGACACAATTCCGCGCCGGATTCACCCTGGCCACGGGCGACATTAACGATCCGGTTTCGACCAACCAGACTCTAGGCGGCTTTTACACCCGGAAGACCATCGCCCTCGACCAGGCTTTCGTGCAGTTCACTCCAAAGCAGTTCAACGCCCTTACCCTCACCGGCGGCAAGTTTGCCTACCCCTGGTACAACACGGAGCTCACCTGGGATAAGGACTTGAATCCGGAAGGCGCCGCCCAGACTCTGGCATTCAAAATCGATTCGCCCGTTCTGAAGCGTGTTGCCCTGGTTGGGTTTGAGTTGCCCTTCGCCGAGGTGGCCGGGACGGCGGTCAACGGAAAGCGCATCGCGCAACAGGTCACCTACGGCGGCCAAGTGCAGACCACCTGGCAACTGCTTCCACGGCTGACCGTCAGTGCGTACTCCGGATTTTATGACTTCCGCGGCGCGGACGCGATCGCGGTGGCCCTGGCCCGGGCGAGCAGCAAGAATCCGCAGACGCCCCTCACCGGTGTGCTGCCCCTAAACTCCAGCAGCCCGGTGCAGAACACCATGTACACCACCACCGCGACCAGCGTCGTCACCATTAACGGCAGTGCCTACCCCACGGGCGTCACCTCTGTCACCAACGCGCAGTTCGGCTCAAGATTCGGACTGTTCGATAACATCGCTCGTTTCGACATCGACACTGGAAACGTCCGCTTCCCACTGACGTTACTGGGCGACTATGTGCAGAACACCGAGGCTTGCAGCAATCTCGTGAGCATCCTTCCTGCCCCGGGGGGCACCGCCACACAGACGTTCAAACAGACCTCCAATGCCACCTGCAACTCCCATCAACGACGCGGCTATTGGGCCGAGGCCAGGATAGGGCGCTTGCGGGAGAAAGGCGACGTGCAGTTCGGATACACGCGGATCTACCTTGAGCGTGAGGCCGTGCTGGGCAACTTCAACTACAGCGAACTGCGTCAGGGCGCTAATGTCACCCAGCACCGGGTCGATACGTTCTACCAGTTTGACCGCAACGTTCAGTTGGGCTTTACCGCTCTGGTCGGTCGCCCCCTGGCCAGTACCGAGCCCTGGCTGACACGCTTGCAGTTTGACGCGATTTATATCTTTTGATTTCTCGCCCTTCCTCCCGTTTCGAGCTCGACGGCCATTCGCCTGGGCGCCGATTCTTGTAGTCGGCGCTCGGGCGCAAACGGGCACGTAGGGGCCTAGGAGGGATCGTGTCGGTCTCGCGGTGCGCGCGCTCCGGTTGCCTGACCGCAGCGGCGCTGAGCGGCACTCGGACGGCTGGCCCATTTCCCCGATCGTTCCGCGTCCACCCGTGCCCTGCGTGATTTCCAGCGCTGCTTTATACTTACCTCTAGCAGCAGGATCCAACCTTGACCACAGCGCGGGGACAATCCGGGGGAGAGTCGCACTAAACCATGGCGCGCCCTTCGCTCGATGACCCGTCCTACTTTATTAACCGGGAGCTGTCCTGGTTAGAATTTAACCGCAGGGTTCTGCAAGAAGCCCGCGACCCGAACAACCCTCTGCTGGAGCGCCTGAAGTTCCTTTCCATCTCTGCCAGCAATCTGGATGAATTCTTCGAAGTGCGCGTCGCCGGTCTGGTGCAGCAAATCGAAGACGGCTACAACGAAGGCGCGGCCGACGGCTTGACCCTGGCTGAAGAACGCGACCGCATCAACAAGGAAACCCACGATTTCGTCGACGACCAGTACGACTGCTGGAATGGCCAGTTGCGTCCGCGGCTGGCCGAGCACGGCATTCGCGTCCTGGGTCTGCACGAACTGGATTCCACCGCCAAATCCTTCGTCGAAGAGTATTGCGAAAAAGAGCTGGACCCGCTGCTGACGCCGGTCACGGTCGATCCGGCGCATCCCTTCCCGCGGGTGATCAACAAGGCCTTGTGCGTGGCGTTCCTGCTGCGCCGCCGGCGCCGTTCCGCGCTGACCTACACCGGTGTGGTCACCGTGCCAAGGGCGTTGCCGCGGTTGATCCGACTGCCTTCCGAGTCCACTGCCGATTTCATCTTCCTCGCCGACCTGGTGGCGTTTCATGCCGCGCGCATGTATCACGGCTACGACATCGCCTCCTCGGCGGCATTTCGCGTGACCCGCAACAGCAACCTGTACCTGGCGGAGGAAGAAGCGCGCAGCCTGCTCGAGTCAGTCCGCGCCGAGTTGCACAACCGACGCAAGG
>DATMPS010000136.1:0-9586 GCA_035567435.1 Terriglobales bacterium
TTAGCGATGAGACGCGAAATACCGATCCCGATTGAGCAGTTGAGCTGGGTCTCGGTCTTCATCCTCTGATGAAGCTGGTGAGCGGCGCGTAGCGGCGGGCCATGTAGGCGTTCGGTGCCCGTCATATCGAGATAGGCTTCATCAATCGAAGCCATTTCGACCTGAGGCGAGAACGAAGTTAGCACCCGGTGCACCTTCTCAGAGCATTCCCGATAGCGATCGGGATGGCCGTTCACGAAGATGGCATGCGGGCAAAGCTTGGCTGCGGTGCGTAGCGGCATGGCGGAGTGCACACCAAACTTGCGCGCTTCGTACGAGGCCGCGGAAACCACACCTCGCTCGTCGCGTTGCCCGCCCACGACCACCGCTTTGCCCTTTAATTCAGGATTGAACAGTTCTTCCACGGACACGAAAAAAGCATCCATATCAACGTGGAAGATCGTCCTGGTGAAGCTGCTCATGGGAATGCGGATTGGAGCGTGACTCATTTTACCAAGACGGAAGCGCGCGGGATTGTGGAGAGTATCCGAGATTCTTAAACCACAAAGGAACATCAAGGTTCACTAAGGAAGTCCTTTGTGTCCTTTGTGGTTTAAGAATTTGCGAGCCCCGTTAGCCATCCCCAACCAGATTTCGTTTATAGTCTCTTGAACTTCGTTTCGCAGGTCAAAACCCCATGACTTTGCTCCGCTACTCCAAGTTTGTCTTGTGCATTGCGTTGACCACAGGCTCGTATGCCCAGGAGCACGCAACTCCCCTGCCCGATGCGCCAGACACACAAAAACCCGTCAGCGGCGTGGCCCGCAATACCAAACCGCCCTCGTTGGACGCAAGAAAGGCTCGCCTCGCGCTGCTGTCGCAAATCAGCTCAAAATCTCCCAGTGCTGCGTCGTTCATGGCAAAACTTGAGGACCCGGTTGCAGTGGAGGGCAAGCCCGTGCTCCCCAAGGGGACCCTGGTGGAAGGCCACCTGGAGACGATTCCGGCGCGCCGGATGATGCGCCGGGGCGCCCTGCGCATAGTGTTCGATCGCATCAAGCTGCCTGACGGCACCGTGCAACCCGCCCGCTTCGAGCTCTCCTCAACCGAGAGCGATTCCGCCAAGACAGACAGCGAGGGAACCGTCCATCCCACCATGAGCAAGAAACGTTTGGCAATTCAACTGGGTGGTACGGCTTTGGTGGCAAAGCTGGCTGACGATCTCTCGGAGGAAGCATTGGCAACAACGGCGGGCAGCGCACGCTGGTACGGCCTGGCTGCGAGCACTACGTTTCTTCTGCTGCAAAAGGGTCGCGAGGTGAAACTCGAGCCGGGCGAGGTAATCGAAGTTGATTTCTTACGGGACGGCTCCGCGTTGCCCATGGACCCGTCGGGCAACAGGCAATAGTGCACACCTTTCGGTGGAGCTAGACCAGGGCCAGACTTGGACTTCCGCTGGTGGGCCTCACCTCTGTCGATGCTCCCCGTCCCTGCCGGACCCGTTCGTAAATCCGGATGTATTCCTTCGCCGAAGCGTTCCAGGAAAAGTCCTTGGTCATCCCATTGCGCATGAGTTGCTGCCAGGAATTTTGATCGCGGAAAGCCCGCAGTGCTTCTTTAATCGTCAGTAGCAGAGCTTCACCGTTGTAATCCGTGAACTTGAAGCCGGTGCCCTTGCCAGTCCGGGAGTCCCAATGTTCAATGGTGTCGTCGAGGCCGCCGGTGGCGCGGACGATGGGGACCGTTCCGTACTTCAGGCTGTAGATCTGGTTGAGGCCGCACGGCTCGTATTTGGATGGCATCAAGAACATGTCGCTGCCTGCTTCAATCTTGTGCGCGATGGCATTATCGTAGGCCACTTTGACCGCAATTTTCCGGGGAAATTGCTTGCTCAGGCGAAGGAACATCTCTTCGTAGGTCTTGTCGCCGCTACCCAGCGCGACAATGATCAGCTCCTCGCGCGCCAGCCGTTCCATGATCTGGGCAATAAGGTCAAAACCTTTCTGGGCCGCGAACCGGGAGACGATGCCGAGTACAGGCAGGCGCAAATCGGCTTTGGCTATGCCAAAGGTTGTGAGCAAATCTTTCTTGCACTCGGCCTTGCCGGAAAAATCGGTTGGCGAATAGCGCGCGTCGATGAACCTGTCAGTCTCGGGACTCCACTCGTCGTAGTCCACGCCGTTCAGGATGCCAGTCACGGTTGAGGACCGGGTGCGCAGCACTCCTTCCAGGCCAAAGCCGAACTCCGTCGTCTGGATTTCCTGACTGTACTTCCTGCTGACCGTGGTAATGAAATCAGAAAATATCAAGGCTCCCTTGAGGAAGTTCACGTTGCCGAAAAATTCCATCTTGGAGATGGTGAACAAATCCCAGGGCAGAGTGAGCAGCGGCAAAGTGTCGGGCGGAAACAGCCCCTGATATCCCATGTTGTGGATGGTGAAGACGCTTGCCACGTCGCGGAAGGCCGGGTCTTCGGCGTATTGTGTCCGCAGGAGCACCGGAACCAGTGCGGACTGCCAGTCGTGACAGTGAAAGACCTGGGGCACACCCAGAATTTTTGAAGCTTCCAGCACGGCACGGGAAAACAAAGCGAAGCGCTCCGCGTTGTCGGGATAGTCGCCGGCGGAAGTACCGTAGAGAGCGTCGCGGTCAAAAAACGGAGGGTACTCGACAAAGTAAAAGCTCACTCCGGAGCGCTCACCGCCGCTGACGATGGAACAGAAGCGATAGTGGTCATCGAAGGGTACGGTGACGCTCTTGACCACCGTCCGCGCATCCTTGAGCAAGGTCTCGCGGTAGCGAGGAAGATAGACGCTCACCTGGTGTCCGGCGGCAACCAGGGCCCGCGGCAACGCACCCACTACGTCGGCGAGTCCGCCCGTCTTGGAAAATGGCACACATTCCGAGGCAGCAAAAACTATGTGCATGAGGCCGCTCCTTATAAAGTGCCAGCCCCGGCGGCGCCGGCACACGCTATCATAGGGTGCTGCTTACAGCATACTCTGCTGCCTGAGCCAACTGGCAGAATGAACTCGCCAGTTTAAACGCCGGAACGTCGGCAGGAAAGCGGGTCAACGTGACAACAATCGCGGCCTCGGGGAAGCGCCACGGCAGACCCAAACTGGGCCAGCACTTTCTGGTGGATTCCGGCGCTACCGCCCGCATCGTGGAAGCCCTGGGAGATATCTCGGAGAGCACGGTCCTCGAAATCGGCCCCGGACGCGGCGCTCTCACCGCCATGCTGGCAAGACGAGCCCGGCGGTTGATCGCGGTCGAAATCGATCGGGTGCTGGCAGCCCAGCTGCGCATGAATTTCTCCCAGGAGCCGAACGTGGAGATCATCGAGGGCGACATCCTGGCCATCGACTTCGACACCCTGTTCGGACCCAAGCCAGGAAGCACGCGTCCGGGTATGAATCACCAGCCCGAACCCGCACGTGTGGTGGGCAATCTTCCCTACTTCATTACCTCCGACATCCTGTTGCGGCTCTTTGAATTCCGGCAGTATTTCGAAACCATCGTGCTCATGGTGCAACGAGAGGTCGCAGAACGATTGGCGGCCGCGCCGGGCGGGAGCGACTACGGCCTGCTTTCGGCCACGGCCCAGCTTTACGCCCGCGTGGAAGAATTGTTTACGCTTCCGCCATCTGCGTTTTTGCCGCCACCCAAAGTGGAATCTACCGTGGTGCGACTCAGGATGGCGTCAAAGCTCGATAGCTTGCGCGTTCCCGAAGCCGACTTTATCAATTTTCTTAAACTATCTTTCGGACAGAAGCGAAAAACTCTTTCGAACAATCTCAAAGCACAATACGGGCCGAAACTTTTGCGGGCAGCGTTCGAAAAAGCCGGCGTGAAGCCGACAGTGCGTGCGGAAGCGTTAAACCTGGAGAAGACTGCCGCCCTGTTTCGCGCTCTGTCAGGTGCAGGAGGCCTGTCATCCTGAGCGGAGGACCCGCTCGGGATGACGCCCGTTCCCGTGGCTCGGAGAGAGAGCAGCAATGGCTTCACCGATCCGCCATCCCGCCGTAGCTGGGCGCTTTTACCCGCGCGATCCCGATGATCTGCGGGCCGAGGTAGAGTCCTATTTACCGTTGCCCCGGGAAACCGTTTCAGCCCTCGGCTGTGTGGTGCCCCACGCCGGCTACATTTACTCCGGACATGTAGCCGGCGCCGTCTATGCTCGCCTCGATCTGCCTCGGCGCTGCATTCTGATGTGTCCAAACCACACCGGCGTGGGGCACCCGCTGGCCATCATGAGCACGTGCGCGTGGGAAACACCATTAGGCGAGGTGCCAATCGACGCGCCGCTCGCGGCCGCTTTGAAGCAGCGCTTCCCACTCCTGGGAGAAGATACGGAGGCGCACGGCGCGGAACATGCGGCCGAAGTGCAACTACCGTTCCTGCAAGCCAAAAATCCGGACTGCGTGTTTGTCCCGATCGCTCTAGGTACTTCTCGGTACGAGGTGCTCCAGGCCTTGGGCGTGGTGATCGCGGAGGCAGTGCAGGCGGCGGATGAACCGGTGCTGCTGATCGCCTCGAGCGACATGAACCACTATGAGAACGACATCATCACGCGAGCGAAAGACCAGAAAGCCATCGAGCGCATCCTGGTCATGGACGCAAAAGGTTTGTTCGATGTAGTGATGAACGAAAACATCAGCATGTGCGGATTCGGACCGACCGTCGCGATGCTCACCGCCGCCAGGCGGCTGGGCGCAACTGGTACGGAACTGGTCAGGTATGCGACTTCAGGAGATGTTTCAGGGGACCGCGAGCGCGTCGTTGGTTACGCGGGCATTCTCGTCCAATAGTTCCACAAATAAGAGAAATTGATCGCGTGGGCGCAGTAGAGCCGATTGCAGATCTACACGCAAACGGGTCTTTCGCTCCGCTGGGGCTTGGCTACGCTCCTGCTTTGGACTCAGGGCTGCGCCCCAGGCTACACTCTTCCGCTCCGCGGCTTTCCCTCACGCGGCGGAGACGTTCCCAACCCCTCCGGCTCACCGCGACATCCATCCTATTCGAGCTCGATCTCGGTTTCCTGCTTGCCCTTTGCCGGTGCCGGAACCTTTACCGGTTTAGGTTCCGGGGCCTCTCCGAGGAGGTCGGAGAGCTGCAGGCGCAAGTTGCCCGGGTTGGTGGCATAGGCCATGGCGGTGTCGTAGTCGATCATGCCCGCGCGAATCAATTTTTCGATTTCCCCGTCAAAGTGCTGCATGCCCTCGGTATCTCCGTCGCGCATTGCGTCCAGCAAGCTCTTTCCTTCTACTTCGCCCTTGTCCAGGTACTCGCGGGTACGGAGGGTCGATTTCAGGATCTCTATCGCAGCCACGCGTCCGGCTCCCTCTTTTCGCGGGAGGAGCCGCTGCGAAACAATGTAGCGGAAGCTTTTTGCGAAACGGTTGCGGATGGTCTGCTGCTCGGCCAGTGGGAACACTCCGATGATCCGTTCCACGGTTTTTGAAGCATCGGTCGTGTGTAACGTAGAGAGTACGAGGTGGCCGGTTTCCGCCGCCTCCAATGCGATTTCAATCGTCTCCTTGTCGCGCATTTCACCCACCAGAATGACCTTGGGCGCTTGTCGAAGGGCCGCGCGCAACGCCAGGGCGAAGCTGGGAGTGTCGATGTGCAACTCCCTCTGATGGACGATGGAGCGCTTGTGGCGATGCATGAATTCCACGGGATCTTCAATGGTAAGAATGTGGTACGCCTTGGTCTCATTAATCCGGTCGAGAATGGCTGCCAGAGTGGACGATTTTCCCGAACCCGTGGGGCCGGTGACCAGCACGATGCCGTTCTTAATGTCGGCAATGTGAGCGAGTTCCGCCGGCAGTTTCAGTTCGTCAAAGCTGGGAATGCTCTTGGGAATCAATCGCATCACGATGGCGTGGCTGCCTCGCTGGATGAAGACATTTGCCCGAAAACGTGCAGTGCCCGGCAAGCTGTAGGAAATATCGCACGATCCCTGATTCTGCAGGGTCGTAATAGCTTGCTTGTTGTCACCAATCAATTCTTGCGCGATGCGTTGCGTGTCTCCTGGGCTCAGGACCGGCACGCCCGGCATTTTCACCGGGACCAACTGGCCACTCACCTCGACGTGGGGATGGCTTCCGGGAGAGAAGATTAGATCGCTGACGTGGCTGGAGACCTGCAGCATGGCCAGCAAGAGGGCTGGCGTGGGTGGAACGGCGGCGTTGGGAAGGGGCGCCCGGCCCGGTGTAGCCATGAAACCTCCAGGTATGTTTGGGTGTTCCCATAGCCTACGTGCCGGTTGTAGTTGCCTCAAGTGACTGTGGTAATTGGTAATGTCTTTTTTATGCTGTCTCAGCTGGGCGGGATTGGAGTTCGCTCGCTTCGATCCAATGCAAAGGGCGACCCGAAGGTCGCCCGCTTTTTGTGTTCCGGCGACTTACCGAATGACCTGGAAATCAGCGCGGCAGCCATGGTCCACCCAAATACCGCTGCGGTCGTAACCCCAACTCCTGCCTTGCCGGCATGAAGCGTCGCTGCGCTGTTTCAATAGCTGAACCCCGCCTCGCGTGTCGGCCGGGCAGTAGTGGCGGTGCATGTCATCCGACGAGCAGGAGATCACTTGGTCTTGCCCTCCCTGGTAGTCGTTCCGGTCCCACTGGCGATCCTGATCCCGATCCCGATCCCGGTCTCGATCACGATCAGGGTCCCGGTTCCAGCCGTTCCGGCCTCCTGACACCGAGAAATCAGCCCGGCAACCGTGGTCGACCCAGATCACCCTTTCATCGGAGCCCCAACTGTAGCCTTCGGTGCAGGCAGACCCGCTACGCTGTCGCTGCAGGCGGACTCGGCCGCTCGAATCCAGATTACAGTAATGCCGTTTACCATCGTCGGAGGAGCACGTGACCGTTCCAACGCTGCCCGGTGCAGGTCCTCGGTACTGGTACTGATCGATGGCAAAATCAGCGCGGCAGCCGCGATCTACCCAAACCCCTCCGCGGTCAAAGCCCCAGCTATCGCCCTGGTTGCAAGGCGAACCACTGCGTTGGTTTAGCAACCGCACTCCGCCTCGCGTATCCGCGGGACAATAGTGGCGATGGCCATCGTCGGAAGAGCAAGTAAGCGTCTGCGCCGAGCTTCGCGGACAGAAAATCACGAATGCGGCGGCAACCAGTGCGACTCCACCCCAAGTCCTCGCATTCATCATTCCGACCCCCTGAAAAGTGAGGAAAACAAATTAGAACCCAGTTCCGTAGGAGTCTGGGACCGTTAATTCCCTCCTATTTATGGGAAGGACCGTGCGAGCCGGCTGCGGAAGATGACGACCCTCCCCCACCGCTCATCCGTGGACTCGCACTGGCGGCGGCAGGCGCAGAGACTCTGGCGCCTCCTGCTGGCAAGCGTACTGCGGACCCTGCTGCCGGGCCGTGCATGGTCCCACTCCCGGACACCGGCCGCTGAACCTGCTGCGAGACCCTGCCCAAATTGCGAACACTTCCTCGCGCCACTCCCATGCCTGCCGAATCGCCCCGTATTTCCGATCTGCCCTGGATTACACCAACCGCCCCTGCTGGAGCCCCACGGCTGACCATCAGAGTCTGTCCTGGCGTGGTGGGCGGCCTGGGTACATTAAAGAGCTGCGGAGGGTTCACGACGTGAAGGCCAGTGTTCCAGCCCGTCCAGGTCCTTCCCGGCTGCCAGAACCAACCATAGGAATTGACGAAGGTCCAGGAACCGTAACGATACGGCGTCCAGCCCCAGGGGTAGCCGGATACCCAGGCATATCCCGCCCCGGGATACCACATCCAGGCGCCGTTCATGAACGGGTCCCAGCCCGCCCCGACCAGGTAAGGCTGCCACATCATCCCATAGCCGGGGATATTGTAGAAGCTCCCGTAATAGTTCAGGTCACTGGCGCCGTAGCCGTAGGGCGAGTAGCTGTTCGCGCTGTATTGCTGGTGATATTTATCCTGCTGCTTGTCCCAATCGTCATAGGGATCCGGCTCCAGATTATTGGCAAGCGTGTAGGGACTGGTTCCCGCCAGATCGAAGGTTACGCTGTGCTTCTTCTCGACGTCCACCTTGCCCGAGGCGCCGTCGACCTCAACCACACCGTTGAAAACAGCCACCGTAGCGCTCGCGTCCTTTAGTTCGACGCGCAGGTGGGAAGGTTTCTTGAGGGTCAGGTTTTGCCGTCCAAAACCGAAGTTGAACTCTTCCCCTTTTTCGCCCTTGAAATTCAGGTATGCGGTTCCTTCCTGAAGCTCCACGCTCGATGCGCGGGCGCCGGAGTCATGCCGGGTCAACTCGGGAAATTCCAGGACAGAGCCGGGTGTAAGTCGCAGGGTGCTACCGTCATCAAACTCGACCTCAGCTCGCGCGTCCTGTCCGGTGCGCAATTTGGCGCCTTCAGTGACGGGCAAATTGAGGAAGGCTTTTTCGTAGCCCTGTCCGAGGTTGCGGTCAATCTGAACATCGCCGTCTACCTGGCTCAGGCGCACGATACGAGCTTGCGAGTCTGCAAAAGACGGAACGGTCAGCCAGAACGACAAAACCACCAGAATGCATGGAGTGGACAATCTGCGAATCGACATCTGGGACCTCCCGAGACGACCCCGTTACCTGATTAGAACACCTTTCGGCCCCCTTGGTTGTCAACAAATCGCGTGAAGAGCCGAAAATCGACGCCGACCGAGACTAAGGCTTTGGGGGACCAGTTCGCTCAATCATCCTCTGGGCACGGGCCCGGACGGGATTGATCACGGATGTGTCAGTGACAATGCGCTGCAAGATCGGTACCACGGCTGCGATCTCCTCCAAGTCATTCCGGCTGGCCATATCCTCCATGCGCTTCAGTTCCTCGTCCAGCGCCAGCTTCTGATAGTGATGGAAATACTCCAGTCGACGTCCAAACTCCAGCGTTGTAGAAAGGCTCTGGAACAGCTGCGTAACCTGCTGCACCGCAACCACGGTGGAGTAGTTGTAGGTGGCTCTCGTACTGCGACCGGAGTCCTTGTACGTCAGGGTTTTAACTCCCGTAGAGGCGAGGTTCCTTTTCCGGGAATCTATCTCTCCCCGAAAGTAGTGTGCGCGCTCGGCCAGATCGAAAATCCGCCGGCGGGTCTCGCTGGACATGGAAAAGTCCAGGTGGAAGGGATCGCCCTCAGAATCGGGACTGAGCTTGCCATCGGAATCATACGTGGAGTGGCCATCGGAGGATACGGAAATCACGTAGTGCGAGGGTTCGGAGCCGGGGAAATCCAGAGTGAAGGTTGCTACTGCCTGCTCCTGCGCCCATGAGGCAAGCGGGGAGCCGATGACCAGGAGCAAGAGACAAAGCGTTCGATGTGAGCGCGAGCGTCTCGCTCGTGCTGGCTGTGGCACGATCGGGGCGCTCGCGCCCACATTTTTACCGTTCGCCATGCAGAACAGATTATGCCAAAAAAGCGAGCGGACGGTCATCCGCTCACGGCGCGCTGACGAACCAGCGTCGCGGAAGTGTGAAGATGGCAGATGGCAATGGCCAGAGCATCCGCGGCATCGGCGGGCTCGGGCACCTCGCTGAGGTTGAGCAGGCGGGTGACCATGTACTGGACGTGCGGCTTCTCCGCCCTGCCATAACCCACCACGGCGGACT
>DATMPS010000137.1:0-4505 GCA_035567435.1 Terriglobales bacterium
ATCCCCAAACCGTAGAAGTACTGGATTGGGTTAGGGTTCCCGTCTGATGCGCCGAACGTAAAGAACATCCCGATGCCGCGCTTCGGTTCGCCTTGAGGTTGCCATAAATATTGTTCGAAGCTGTAGAACATGCCCCATGTGCTGCCCTGCATGTTAGGAGGCCGCACCGGGATAAGCAGTTTAGGGAAGAACCGTTTCAGAATCCCCTCGAGAAGGGGCCCAGGATTCGCCAATCGGGGAAACTGCTCGGTCAGGAGAGCGCGGGCCAGGTTGGCCGGATCCTGAAGGAGCGAGAAGCGCTGCTTGTTGCTCCAGGTGAACCCGACTGTCTGATGGCCGACGAGGTCCAACAGCTTGATGGTCGCCGCGGCGCTGGCGAACACCATAGCACCATGCTGAAACGCCTTGGTGAGGCTGTTGCCCGTTGGCGTGCCGTCGGGGTCGAGCGCCATCGCCGATAAGGCGAGGTTCCGCGAGGGCAGGACGACGATGCCGCCACCGTATGCCGACAACGGAACCAGGCATAAGTTCATTGGGAAGGCCATTCCCGTGTTGAGGAACTGGGTGCGATAGTTACCGAAGAACTCGCCTGTGGTCGAATCGAGCGGGCTGATCTTGCCCGCGAACACGCCGAACTTCGTACTGAGGAACTGTGTGAACATCGCGCTCATTAGCGCGGTGGTCTGTTCATTGGGAAAAGGTAAAAGGGCCGCCGTGTTCACTGGTACGATGGCACCGGATTCATGGAACACGTTGCGCCCGAAGCTGCTGTCCCCCCACGCGTGGAGGAAGCCGCCTGGCCAGAGACCCAACTTCCCTGTGTCGACATTGAGTGTGTAATCGGCGTTGCCCCAGAACTCGGCGCCGGTGTTGCGTCCGCCGGCGGCGACGCTCTGAGGGGTCAGAAGCAGATCGATGTCAAACACGACGCCCTTCTTTCCGAGCTCGTCGCGCAGTCCCAACCAGTTGCCGGTGAGCCGCGGTCGGGAAGAGAGGTTCCCACCCCAAGTCGGAGGGACCTCGACCGGCTGGGCGCGTCCGGGGACCTGCACCGCGAGCAAAGCTATGCCGAGCGCTGCTGCGGCGGTGTACCGAGATCTCGTGATCGATCGAATTCTCATCTTCGCGACCTCCTCTGAGATTCGGAAAGATCTTCGACCCTGCCGACGCAGCGTATCTCACTACGGCTTCTTAGCCTCGCTCAGCCAGATTGTAAATAAAGTCTACGCCCCGCCCCTCCAGGATGCCCTACTGCATCTCGTGCTGACTCTCAGTTGCGCGGCGAGTTGACGAATTTTGCTCGATGCGCTTGGATGCGAGGTTAGCCAGTCTTCCGGAGAGTCTACATGACCCACGCGCCGCGCTTCGCGGCCAGTCGGGGCAAAGGAGGATCTATGAAGACCTTCACTTTCCAAATTTCTTTCATATTCTTAAGCATCTTGCTCTGGGCCGCGACAACGCACGCGCAGGTCCTGCCCAAGCCTGAGCCGCCGTTCAGGGGAAAGATCGGGCGAACGGTGAAGGATTCAGTTCCAGATTTTCCAAAGGAAGTTGAAGCGCCGAGGGGCGCACCGAACATTCTTTTGATCATGACGGATGACGTCGGTTTTGGTGCGAGCAGCACGTTTGGCGGTCCGATCCAGACACCGACGTTTCAGCAGCTAGCCGACGAGGGCCTTCGCTACAACACCTTCCATACCACGGCGCTTTGCTCACCCACGCGCGCGGCTCTGATCACCGGCCGCAATCATCACAGTTGCGCCAGCGGCGTCATCACGGAGATGGCGACCGGCTATCCTGGCTACAACTCGGTTGTGCCGAAAGGTTGCGGTTCCGTGGGTGAAGTTCTGAAAGAGAACGGCTACAACACCGCCTGGTTCGGCAAAGCGCACAACGTACCGGATTGGATGTCGAGCCAGGCGGGGCCATTTGACCTGTGGCCCGGCGGTCTAGGCTTTGAGTACTTCTACGGCTTCCTTGGCGGTGACAGCGATCAGTGGCATCCGGCGCTTTACGAGAACACGACACCCATCGAACCATATTTCGGAAAGCCTGACTATATTCTCGATCACGATTTGGCCGACCGAGCCATCGCCTGGATGCGAATGCAGCATGCCCTTGCCCCGAACAAACCGTGGTTCCTCTACTATGCCACCGGCACTGCTCATGCACCGCATCACGCACCCAAAGACTGGATCGCGAAGTACAAAGGGCAGTTCGACCAGGGCTGGGACCAGGTGCGCGAGGAAACTCTCGCGCGGCAGAAGAAGCTCGGTGTCGTTCCCGCGAATACTCAACTGACGAAGCGTCCGGAACAGATTGCAGCGTGGGACTCGCTATCTCCCGATCAGAAGCGCGTGTACGCGCGCATGATGGAAGTCTATGCGGGCGCACTATCGTACGCCGACAACCAGATTGGGCGGGTAGTTGATGCGGTGAGAGAATCGGGCCAGATAGACAACACTCTCGTGTTTTTCCTGATGGGCGACAACGGCGCCAGTGCCGAAGGCACGCTTCAAGGAACCAGCGACGAGGCCGCCCCGGCGTATGGCGTCACGGAAAGCATTCCGTACCTGCTTTCGGTGATCGATCAGCTGGGCGGTCCGCTGACGTACAATCACTATCCCGTCGGATGGGCCCACGCCATGGACTCGCCGATGCAATGGACCAAGCAGGTTGCTTCGCACTTCGGAGGCACCCGCAACGGAATGGTGATTTCGTGGCCTGCGCACATCAAAGATAAGGGCGGTATTCGGTCCCAGTTTTGTCATGTCATCGATGTCGTGCCCACCATCTACGAAGCTGTCGGAGTGACGCCTCCGACGATGATGGATGGGGTGAAGCAGAAGCCGTTGGATGGTGTCAGCCTGATGTACACGTTCCAGAATGCAAACGCCCCGACACGGCACCGCGTCCAATATTTCGAGCTGGTGGGGAACCGCGGGATCTACAAGGACGGTTGGATGGCGAATACGACCCCGCTGCGGCTGCCTTGGGTGGTAACAGGCTATGAACCGAACCCCGACGACTTCAAGTGGGAGTTGTACAACGTTAACGAAGATTTCAGCCAGGCGAACAACCTGGCCGAAGCAAACCCCGACAAGCTGAAGGAGCTTCAAGCCGCCTTCGAGGTTGAAGCCAAGAAGTATAACGTTTATCCACTCGACTCGAGTTTCGTCTCGCGCGTCAATCCTGCGACTCGTCCCAACCTGACGCGGGGGCGCCAGGAGTTCACGTACTATTCCGGCATGGTTCGAATTCCTGAGGGATCCGCGCCGGACTTCAAGAACAAATCGTGGACTGTCGGTGCCGAGGTGACGATACCGCCTGAGGGCGCGAGTGGAGTGCTCGCTACCATCGGCGGCCGTTTTGGCGGGTGGGCTTTGTTAATGGTCGACAGCAAGCCTGAATTTGCTTACGCAGTTTCCAATCAACCAGAGCACAAATACCGAATTGTTTCGGACCAAGCACTATCACCTGGCAATCATGCAGTGCGGTTCAATTTCAAGTACGACAGCGGCGGCGTAGGTAAAGGTGCGACCGGGACACTGTTCGTCGATGGAAAGCAGGTCGCGCAGGAGCGGATCGAGCGCACCGCGATCGTCCGCTTCTCGCTCGATGAGACGTTCGACATCGGCGAAGACACTGGAACTCCAGTCGTTGAAGACTACGCGGATAAGATGCCGTTTGCATTTTCGGGTACGCTCAAGAAATTCGTCGTCGTGCTTGAGCCGGAGAAATTGAGCCCCGAAGAGCTACGACGACTTCGGCAGGGAGAAGCCGAGGCCAGTATGATCGCTCAGTGAGAGTCGTCCGGGCTATTCGCTTCGGATAAGGGTTTTGCAGAGATTCGATCTAAGCGGAAGGGCATATTCTAGCTATTGCGGAGATGCTGCCTCGACGCGCCCCTTCCGAACGGCCGCGGCCATGCTTTCATGGTCGCGATCTGTCTGCGCCGAGTAATCGATCGCGAATTCCGCGATAGCTTCGTCGAAGACCGTACTGTTGCCCATATAACCCGCGATCACCGCAGGATCGTAGGAGCGGGCGTGTGCTCGTGCCAACACCCGCCCACAAACCTTCGCATAGTATTTCAGCATGTTCGCATCCATGGCTTCGATGATTACGGACATTTTCATGTCGCGTAGCTGTCGCAAATAGAAGTCTCGTCCGCGGAGCTTTGTATGTGCCCAGCCCAAGAGCATATCGCTGGCGGCCTGCATCTAGCGTTGCCCAAGACTACCCGTTGTCCGTGGTTCGGGTACTCGCTGGCGCCAGCGTAAGGTTCAAGCACCGACGCGTTGGCTTCTTTGACCTGCAGGAATAGAGGATCATCATCCGAAGCCATTAGAAGGGCGATCAGGCAAAGCGTGCCGACGCTGCCGACCCCGACGACTTTGACCGCGAAATCTTCGACCTTATATCTCTCAAGAATCTCTCGGTAGTGCGGAGCAAGTGATTCGAGATATTCGAAGTATGCCGCAGTCGCCGACTTGTGTTGGGCG
>DATMPS010000138.1:0-41130 GCA_035567435.1 Terriglobales bacterium
TATTCAGTCGCTCGCACGCTGACAAAGCTGGAATCACCTGAGCACGTCGGCAAGGTTGCTGCTGAGCGCACGCTGCGCCGCTTGGGCGCGCGCAAGGCGAAGACCGCGCAGGTGCCGATTATTTTCGATCCGATGGTGGCGACTTCGATCCTCGAACACATCTTCGAAGGAGTGAATGGGGACTCGGTATATCGCGGGGCTTCGTTTCTGGCGGGCAAGCTGGGGGAAAAGATCGCGGGCGAGAATGTCACGGTGATCGACGACGGGACCATCCCCGGCGGATTCGGCACGAGCCCGTTTGATGGCGAAGGGATTCCGACGCGGCGCACGCTGGTGATCGAAAGCGGTGTGTTGAAATCGTACCTGCTCAATACCTACACGGCGAAGAAGCTGGGACTGCAGACGACGGCGAACGCTTCGCGAGGGCTCGCTGGGACGCCGGGGATCGGGCCGGGGAACTACTTCCTGCAGCCGGGGGAGAAGGCGCCGAAGGAGATCATCGGAGAGGTCAAGGAAGGGCTGTACGTGACGGAGTTTCTCGGACATGGGGCGAACCTGGTGACGGGCGACTATTCGCGGGGCGCGTCAGGGTTGTGGATTTCGGGCGGCGAGCTGACGTACCCGGTCGAGGAGATCACGGTCGCGGGAAACTTGAAGGATATGTTCCGCAACATTTCGGAGATTGGGAGCGACCTGGAGTTCCGCGGGTCGGTGGCATCTCCGACCATTCGCATTGATGGGCTGACGGTGGGTGGGGAGTAGGGGCTTTTCACCGCGTAGGCGCGGCGTCGCGGAGCAGAGGTGGAGCGGCAGGAATCCCACCCCACCTTGGTCATTCTCTCTTCTCCATCTTGGCATTCCTTTGTACCTGCAACTTGTCATTCCCAGGGCGACGAGGAATCTGGTGGTTCTTGCCGTAAGCCAGGTTTCTCCGCCTCCGCTGCGCTCGGCGCCGAAATGACAACAAGTTAAGCGTTACTGACTGATCGCCTGTCCGTGTCGCTGTATCTCCGTGTTGAATAGTTCGTGTCCCCTCCGGATAGTACAATCCACTCATGGGCGGACTGACGCAGCCGACGCTTGGGGCGGATGAACGCGAAACCAATTGGCGCGCGATCGGGATTGCGGTTGGAGTCGTGGTTGCGATCGTGGCGATCCTGTTTCTGATCTCCCGCACTGAGCAGAAGCCGCCGGCCAATCCTCATCCTTACTCCGCCAACGTCAAGTTTTCCGATCTAAAGATGAGTGCCGCGGAGAATTTCGTGGGGGCGACGGTTTCGTACGTTGACGGCACGGTGACGAACTCGGGGAACCAGACCGTCAGCCATGCGGTGGTGGAAGTCACATTTAAAGATTCGATGGGCCAGCTGGCGCAGCGGGAGACGGTGGCGCTGCGGGTGCTGCAGACGAGCGGACCGTATCCCGAGGCGGTGGACCTGAACGTGTCGCCGCTCGGCGCGGGGCAGAGCAAGCCGTTCCGGCTCATCTTCGAGAGCATTTCGGGGCAGTGGAACCACGAGTATCCGGAGTTGAAGGTTACAGATGTGACGGTGAAGTAGAGGTTCCGTCGGCGTGAAAAGCGGCGTCCCTCCGGAACTTGTGCGACGCGTTTCCTAAACTTCTTGCCAGCGCTGAAGCGCTGGGCTAAGCTGGGTGGCCCCGCTCGGGCTAGCTTGCTGTGGTAGAGACGGGGCTTGCCCCGTCGCTACCCAGTGTTTTCCCGCTCCTCTTCAGCACCTCTCTCCACAACTCGGTACTCATCCCTCCTTTACAATGGCCTCGTGCCTGAAACCAAGCCATTTCGGCTGACGGAGTCCGTGAAAGCGGCGGGTTGAGCGTCCAAGCTAAGTCCAGCGGCGCTGGACTCGGTGCTTGGGAAATTAGCCCGGCAACACGACCCGAATGTGCTGGTCGGCTTCGATCACGCCGACGACGCGGGCGTGTATCAGATCGCGCCCGAGCTGGCGCTGGTGCAGACGGTCGACTTCTTCACGCCGATCGTCGATGACCCTTACACTTTCGGGCAGATCGCCGCGACCAACGCGCTGAGCGATGTGTACGCCATGGGCGGTCGGCCGCTGACGTCGCTCGCGATGGTGTGCTTTCCGGAGAAGGGCGACCTCGAGATTCTGGAGCGGATTCTTGCGGGCGGCCTCTCGAAGATGATGGAAGCGGGATGCACGGTGGTGGGCGGGCACAGCATCCGCGATGATGAGACCAAGTTTGGGTACTCGGTGACGGGGGTGATCCATCCGCAACGAGTTCTGGCGAACGCGGGCGCGATGCCGGACGATAAGTTGCTGTTGACGAAGGCGCTGGGGACGGGTGTGATCTCAACAGCGATCAAGCGGGGAACTGCGCAAGCGGCGTGGATCGAGGCGGCGGTGGGGTCGATGACGACGCTGAATAAGACGGCGGCGGCGGTCCTGGTTAGCGGAATTCGAAGAGCCGGGCTGCGCCCGGCCGCCCAGACGGGGGCGTCTGGGCCTACGTGGGTTGTGCACGCGATGACGGATGTGACCGGGTTTGGTCTGATTGGGCACGCGCGCGAGATGGCGCTGGCGTCGAGCGTCGGGTTGCGGCTGTTTGCGGGGCGAGTCCCGCTGCTCGAGGGGGCGTTTGAGTGCGTGCGCGCCGGATGTATTCCGGGAGGACTCAAAGCGAACCGCGAATTCGCAGAGTGCATGGTCGGCTACGAAGACGGGATCAGCGACGAGGTCAAGACTCTCCTGTTCGATCCGCAGACTGCAGGTGGATTGCTGATTGCCGTGGCGGCAGAAGGGGCGGATGCACTCCGGCAGGCTCTGATCGCGGCCGGAGTGGGCGCGGTCGAGATTGGTGAAGTTGTTGCCGGATCGAAGCCGCTGATCTTTGTCGCCCTCTGACGCCTGGAAACCAAGCGATCTTCTAGTGACCGCTCACGTAGTTGGTGAGACCCCGGTTTCGACAACCGATTCGATTAAACTACGTCAATACTCACTTGGGCAGTGCCGGGATTCCGCAATGACCGATCTGAATCCACAGGCGAAACAGATGGCCGACAAGTCGATGGTACGCGGCCTGGATGCGCAGGCCCGCGCGATTTGGCCTCAAGAAGTTCCAATGATTCGTCGTTATGCGCTCCCGGCCGAGGCCCACATACTCGACGCTGGATGCGGCACTGGCGAAGGCTCGTCGCGCCTGGCCGAACTCTTTCCCAGCGCCAAGGTGCTCGGAATTGACGTCATTGACCAGCACCTGGATCTTGCGCGACAACGGTACGCGAATTTCGCAGCCCGGCTGGCCTTCGAGCACCAAAGCGTTTTCGAGCTCAAGGCCGCTGATGGCAGCTTCGATCTCACGGTGTGTCGCCATGTCCTTCATTCCATCCCGCACCCGGACTGTGTCATTGCCGAGCTTGTCCGCGTGACGCGCCGCGGGGGCTACTTGCACCTCATTCCCGAGGACTACGGCATGCTTCACTTTCAGCGGGGCGCGCTCGATCCGCGCGATTTTTGGCATCAGGTTCCGCCAACCTTCGAAGCGGCGACTGGGGTCGATCTCTTCATTGGGCGCAACATCTTCGGCATCCTGGCGGCGATGCAGCTCGAGCAAATCACGATGGATTACATCATCGTCGACACGGTGCGCGTGCCGCGCGACACATTCGCAGCCATCATCGAGGCCTGGCGCGATGGATACGCCGAGCCCATCGCCGAGCTGACGTCCTTCACGCAGCAGTCTGCAGTCGCATATTTCGATCAAATGATCGCCAACATCCGCAACCCCCATGGCTATGCGGCATGGATGGTCCCGGTCGTGAGCGCACGCGTGGGCACGGCCCAGTCTGAATAACGGGTCACTAAATTGGAGTTGGACGACAGTAACCTCCATGCCAGATTCCCCTTGGACGTTGCTCGTCTCTGTGTTACTTTCTCGGCCAATATTCGGGCGGCGCTGTCGCGCAAGCGCAACAATGGATCGGCGTGAGGTAATCGAATGGCAGCAGGTGGGTTTGGTTCGACGACGGGTAGTGCTCCCTCCCAGGCTCTCATCGAGCAGAAGCTGCGTGCGGAGCAGATCGTCAAGAGTGGCGCCGGATGGTTCCTGGCCATCGGCGGTCTCTCGATCCTAAACTCCGTGCTAACCATGAGCGGGACCCATTTCACCTTCATCTTTGGTCTTGGGACCACTCAGATTGTGGACGCGATCGGACGCGAGTCGGGCACGACCGGGTCGACCCTCGGTTTGATCGTAAACCTCTTCATCGGCGGTATTTTTGTGGGCTTCTGGAATTTTGCCCGCAACGGCGAGAAGTGGGCTTTTCTCACCGGCATGGCGCTCTACGCCATCGATGGTCTGATTCTGCTTCCCTTCAAAGATCTTCTGGGTTTGGCGTTCCACGCTTATGCCCTGTTCCGCATCTATAACGGCATGCAGGGAATCCCTGTGCTGGAGAAGGTGCGGCAAGCGCTGGCGCCGGCGGGCGCGCCGATCGAGCCGCGGTAGTCGCTTGAAAGCTAGCGGCTAAGGCTCGGTTAAGAAGGCCGGGGGTCTTTCAAAATCAAACGAGACCATTTGGTAGAGAGGTCGTCCAGGCCGGGGGCACCGCCGACAGATGCGGGGTCCGCTTCGACCTCGCTCAGGGCAGGCTTCGACTTCGTTCGGCTGTCGCCGCGCTTCACTCAGGATGACAGGTTAGCAGGGGTGGAGGATTTCCTGCAGTCCCACTTGCGGCTGGAACCTCTCAACTAGGAGAGTTCCCTGTTAAAGTATGGTCTCTCATTTTTCCCAAACTGCGCGACCGGCTACTTGTCCTAAGCAGCGCGGGAAGCGCTCATCAGCTATTCATCGTAGCTTGGAGGAACCTATGGAAATCCGTGAACTGGGCCGCAGCGGGCTGAAGGTGTCGGCCCTGGGCCTGGGGTGCATGGGGATGTCGGAATTTTATGGGCCGGGGGACGATGCTGAGTCCATCGCGACCATTCATCGCGCGATCGAGCTGGGGGTTAACTTTCTCGACACAGCGGATATGTATGGGCCTTATAAGAACGAAGAGCTGGTGGGGAAGGCGATCCAGGGGAAACGCGATCAGGTCCTGATCGCCACCAAGTTCGGCATTGTGCGCGATCCCAAGAACCCGATGGTTCGCGGCGTGAATGGCAAGGCGGACTACGTGCGGTCTTCGTGCGAAGGAAGCTTGCGCCGGCTGGGTGTGGAGACCATTGATCTCTACTACCAGCACCGTGTCGATCCCAACACTCCGATTGAAGAGACAGTGGGCGCGATGGCCCAGCTGGTGAAGGAAGGCAAGATCCGCTACATCGGGCTGTCGGAGGCAGGCGCACAAACCATGCGGCGGGCGGTGAAGGTGCATCCGGTTGCCGCCCTGCAAACGGAGTATTCGTTGTGGTCCCGCGATCCGGAAGAGGGAATTCTTGCCACTTGCAGGGAACTTGGCATCGGGTTTGTGGCGTACAGCCCGCTGGGGCGCGGGTTTCTTACCGGCCAGTTCAAACGGTTCGAAGATCTGGCCGCCGACGACTACCGCCGGGTGTCCCCGCGCTTTCAGGGGGAGAACTTCCAGAAGAACCTGGACCTGGTTCACCGCGTGGAGGAGATGGCGAAGGAGAAAGGCTGCACGCCGTCACAACTGGCGGTGGCCTGGGTGCTGGCGCAGGGTAACGATATTGTACCCATCCCCGGGACGAAGCGCCGGAAGTTTCTGGAAGACAATGTGGGAGCGCTGCAGGTGCGGTTGAGCGAAGGCGATCTGCGCCGGATGAGCGAGGTATTCCCGACCGGGGTCGCGTCTGGTGAGCGCTATCCGGAGCATGTGATGAAGCTGGTGAATCAATAAGTCACGAAAAGCAGATTCCTCCGGTCTCCGCTCCGCTCGCCGTCGGAATGACAAGAGATGCGGGGCGTCGCGGCTAGGCAGCAGCAATAAGAAAGAAAGGCGGCCTTTTTACGGCCGCCTTTTTTGATCCATGCAGAAGGATTTGAATGTCTGACTACGCTCGCGCCGGGCTTTCACCGCCCTTGGCGATTCCGGGACGTCCGGGCTCGGGTTTCAGGACCTGCTGCACGCCGTCATCTTTGGATGGCAATTTCACCGGCGGCAGTTCCTTGCCGTCGACCAGCAGCTTGATTTCGTTGGCGTCGAGCACTTCGCGTTCCAGCAGGGCCAACGCGATTTTGGTTAACGTCTCGCGGCTGTCCGCCAGAATGCTCTTGGCCTTTTGGTAGCCCTCGTCGACCAGACGCCGAACTTCCAGGTCAATCTTGATGGCGGTGTCTTCGCTGTAGTCGCGATGCTGCGCGATCTCGCGGCCCAGGAAGATCTGCTCTTCTTTCTTGCCGAAGGTGAGCGGGCCGAGCGTACTCATGCCCCATTCGCAGACCATCTTGCGCGCCATTTCGGTGGCCCGCTCGATGTCGTTGCCGGCGCCGGTGCTCATCTGGTTGAGGAAGAGTTCCTCGGCGAGGCGGCCGCCCATCAGGATCGCGATCTCGGTCTCGAGATAGTCCTTGGTGTAGTTGTGCTTGTCGTCAATGGGCAGCTGCATGGTCACCCCCAGCGCCATGCCACGAGGAATGATCGTGACCTTGTGCACTGGATCGGATAACGGCAGCTTCATCGCAATCAGAGCGTGGCCGGCCTCGTGGTACGCCGTCACTTTCTTCTCCTCGTCGGAGAGGATCATGGACTTGCGTTCCACCCCCATCAGGACTTTGTCCTTGGCAAGTTCGAAGTCGTATTGCAGGACCGCCTTGCGGTTCTGCCGCGCAGCGCTCAGGGCCGCTTCGTTGACCATGTTGGCCAGATCGGCTCCGGAGAAGCCCGGCGTACCGCGGGCCAGGACACTGAGATCGACGTCTTCCGCCAGGGGAATCTTGCGGGTGTGCACGCGCAGGATTTCCTCGCGTCCGCGGACATCGGGGCGGCTGACCACCACGCGGCGGTCGAAACGGCCGGGGCGAAGCAGTGCCGGATCGAGAACGTCGGGGCGGTTCGTGGCGGCCATCAGGATGACACCTTCGTTCGACTCGAAGCCGTCCATTTCGACCAGCAACTGGTTCAGAGTCTGCTCGCGTTCGTCGTGCCCGCCACCCAAGCCTGCGCCGCGGTGACGTCCGACGGCGTCAATTTCGTCGATAAAGATGATGCAGGGAGCGTTCTTCTTGCCCTGCTCGAACAGGTCGCGCACGCGGCTGGCGCCGACGCCGACGAACATCTCGACGAAGTCGGAACCGGATATGGAGAAGAATGGCACGTTGGCTTCGCCAGCAACCGCACGGGCCAGCAGGGTTTTGCCGGTTCCCGGAGGCCCAACCAGGAGCACGCCCTTAGGAATGCGTCCACCCAGCTTCTGGAACTTCTGCGCCTCGCGCAGGAACTCGATGATTTCGCGGAGTTCTTCTTTCGCTTCATCCACGCCGGCCACGTCCTTGAACGTGACTTTCTTCTGCTGCATGGAGAGCAGGCGCGCCCGGCTCTTGCCGAATGACAAGGCCTTGTTGCCCCCGGTTTGCATCTGGCGGATCATGAAGAACCACAAGGCCGCCAGCAGGATCAACGGGGCCCAGGTGCCGAGCAACTGCAGCGGCCAGCTCCCATTGGTGACGTCGCGGATGTTAATGTTCACACCCTTGTCACGCAGGTTCTTGATCATGTCCGGATAGTTCGCCGGAGCGGTGGTATTGAAGGTAGTCTGATTCTTGAACTTGCCGCGCACTTCCTGCGCGGTGATGGTCACTTCGCTCACGTTCCCCTGGTCGACCTCGGTGAGGAACTCGGAGAAATTGATGGGCTTTTCCTTCTGGCCGGTGCTGCTGGTCCGAACCACCTGCCAGAGCAGGATGGCGGAGATCACGATGACGAGCCAGAAAATGACCGTTTTGACTGTCGAATTCACTCAGAACTCCTCTGGAAACAACCTCTTGCCGCGACCGAAAGACACCCTTGCGGCACCACTGTTCTATCCCCATTAGATGCCGGTCACGGGGTCTTGGACTATGCAAATTCCCGAGACTGGTATTTTACTCGTTCCGCGTCCAAAAAAGCTGGGCTTCTTTCCGTGACTTAAGTCACAGGTACCGCTTAACTTGCCGCCGCCAGGTAGGAAAGGTTGCGGCCGGTCTGTTCGGGGCTTCCCAACCCGTAACCGACCAGGAATGCCTCGTCGACCAGAAAACCAAAATAATCGGGCTGCAACTGAACCCGGCGCGCCGACTGGCGGTCGAGCAGAGTGGCGAGCTTCACCGAGGCAGCGCCGCGCGCACGCAGGTCGTTCATCAGAAACTCGCTGGTCACGCCGGAGTGCACCAGCCCTTCGACCAGCAGAACCTCCTTGCCACGGATGTCAAGTTCGTGGCTGAAGAGGATTTCCAGCATGTCGGATGGACCACTGGCTGGCTGCTTCCGGTAGCTGGGCTTCACGAAGGCGCATGCCACAGGAACTTCCAGGGCGCGCACGAGGTCAGCCATGAAGATGAAACTGTTTTCAAGCACGGCCAGGGCGTGGATGGTCTTGCCCTGGTAGTCGTCGGAGATTTGGTGGGCCATCTCCCGCACGCGTTTTTGGATCTGCTCAGCGGAAATGACGGGACGTAAGGGCTCCACTTTCGAAGTGGTATTCATGCTATGGCGCGCGCCTCCAAAAAGCTTTATTACCTTTTACTCATCTTCCAGCGGCAGCTCGCGAATCAGGATTCCTTCCTCGCTCTTCGGCTCAAGCGAGGCCGGCCCAGGAAAACCGCGGACCCACACGATCTCATCGCCACAGGTCACCACCGGCCAGAGTCTGCGCTCTGGTCCGGTGATGTGCCGCTCCTGCAGCAGCTCCTTTACCTTCTTGGGGGACTTGGTGTGAACCGGCCAGAATCGGTCCCCCGGCCGCCAGTTGCGCACGGCTAATTCTTTCGACACCAACGATGGGTGCAGCAGACGGTCGGGATTATATTCCGCAGTTTCCGGTCCTTTTTGCACCCGCGCCGCTTCTACCACAATGCCGACTTCGGGGACTATGGCACGGCCGGGGAGGGGGAGTGGATACTCATAGTCGGTGGGAATGCGCTCCTGGGTGCGCAGATCGGGAGTGAGGAACATGAGCGCTTCTAGTTCGCGAACCACCTTCCAGCCCATGGGTAGGGACAGTTGCTTGCCGTTGCTCTTCTCGTCTTCGGCGAAGCGGAGAATTTCTTCTACGTGCTTGAACTCCAGCGGGAACCCCGCCAGATCGCCGACAGCCTTCACTGCCCGTCGCTGAACGGCCAGCGGTTCGGAGAAAAGCCAGACCAGATCGATGGAAGCGTTCATCACCATGGGGCCGGGCTCTTGCAGTCGTTTCTGGACTTCGGGGTTGAAGGAGTGTAATTGCACCAGGCCTTGAGGCTCCTTGCTGTGGGGTTGGGACCAGTCTGGTTCCGACCAGTGGATGGCGGTGCCAATCCATCCGGAGAGCTCGTTTTCCCAGTAGTCTTCTTCTCCGCGGGCGATTTCGGCGAGTTCGGCGAGTCCGTCGGCAATCGAGGGGTTGAAGTCGCGTTCCACCAGGGGCAGCAGGATGTGGCGCACGCGGTTGCGGGTGAATTTCAGGTCGCGGTTGGTGGAATCTTCGCGCCAGGGCTGGCCGATGTCCCTGAGATAGCGCTCGATCTCGCGACGGCGAGTTACGAGCAATGGACGGATGACTCCGCCGCAGGGTTCGTCGTTTTCATCTTTCATCTCGACGCTCGGATGAATTCCGCTTAACCCGCGCGTGCCGGTTCCGCGGATGGTGCGCATCAGGACGGTTTCGGCTTGGTCGTCGAGAGTGTGGCCGGTGGCGATTTTGTCGAGGGGGGAAGCGCCGTCGGGATTGGGCTGCTCGAGTTGGCGGAAGAATTCGTAGCGCATTTCCCGAGCAGCTGCTTCGGTACTGAGACGATGGGCGGCGGCTTCGGCAGCGACTGCGCCGCTGGACAGATGAAATTGCAGTTTGTGCTCGCGAGCGAGGGTCGCGACGAATGTTTCGTCGTCGTCGGATTGAGTTCCGCGGAGTTTGTGGTTGAAGTGGACGACGGCGAGGACGATTCCGAGTGCGGGGCGTAATTCGAGGAAGAGTCGCAGCAGGGCGACGGAATCCGCGCCCCCGGAGACGGCCAGGCCCAGGCGGTCGCCGGGCTTCAGCAGGTCCAAACGACGGATGTGGGCGAGGAGTTTGTGTGCGAGAGATTGCACGCGAACATACTACAACCCCGCAGGGACCAGGTAGGGGCAGACGCCCTCGTCTGCCCGGCGGAGTGAAACTCCGCTCCTGCGATTATTGCCGAGCTCTGGCCCGGCCGCCCAGACGGCGGCATCTGGGCCTACGTGGTTCATGTCTGACTGGCCTAGCGAACGCTCCACTGCGTCGCGGCCTCTATCCGGGTCAAGGGCCCACAACCACGGATAGTCCTCGGCAGTCGCGACCAAGCCTGCGCGTACTGGATTATTCAGGATGTAGTCGATTTTCTCGTCCAGCTTCTCTGACGATTGCAGCACCCGATCAAAAGACTCCTCTTGCCAAACGTCCCCGACCGACCCAGCCACCGGTTGATGAAATGGGCGGATGCTCCCTAGATTGCCTTTCGTGATGCTCTCTAGGGAGATCCCCTTTGCCACTTGAGTTTCGACGAGCGGCGTGAAAATCATATGCACCTGGTCCGGCATCACTACGATGGCGTTAAGATCAATTTTGATCTGATGTTCGTGAAGGCAACAGTTGAGAACGATGGTCCGTGCACAATCCGGAAGAACCCATCTACGATGCGTGCAAAACGCTAGAGAGTGCCTTATAGTCTCGCTGCAGATGAGGAAGATTGCGACGATAAAACAGCTTCGGGCATGCCAGGAATCGCGTAGGCGCAGACGCCTTCGTCTGGCCGGCGGAGTTATCGCAAGGCAAGGGCCACGCAGAGAGCGGAAGCGGAGTGTCAGCCTAACGCTCGACTTGCCAGATCGGAGCGGGGGACGATTCAAGCCACAAACCCTGGCGGGCTGGCGCCCGGCCGAGCGCGTCTGGCCTACAGGGGCCGTGCCAGATCTATAGCCCCGGGCTCTTCTCGGCGATCAGCTTTTTGATCTTGTCGACGAAATCCGCTGCCGACATATCTTCGGTTTTTTCTTTTCCGCGGGTGCGGACGTTCACTTTGCCGGCTTCGGCTTCTTTGTCGCCGACTACCAGCAGGAACGGGACTTTTTGCATGGCGTGCTCGCGGATCTTGGCGTTCATCTTTTCGCTGCGGGCGTCGACGTCCACGCGCACTCCTACGCCTTTGAGTTGCGCCCCAACTTTGTTTGCATACTCGGCGTGGCGTTCGGAGATCGGGATCATCACCGCCTGCACCGGCGATAGCCATACCGGGAACGCGCCCGCGTAGTGCTCGATCAGCACGCCGAAGAAGCGCTCGACTGAGCCGTAGAGAGCGCGATGCACCATCAGCGGTTGCTTGCGGGTGCCGTCTTCGGCGACGTATTCGAGGCCGAAGCGTTGCGGCAGGTTGAAGTCGAACTGGACAGTGGAGAGCTGCCAGAGGCGGCCGATCGCGTCCACCAGTTTGATGTCGATTTTGGGGCCGTAGAAGGCGGCCTCACCGGAGATCGTCTTGTACTCAATGTTCAGTTTCTGCAGCACTTTCTCGAGCGAACCGATCGCCATGCTCCACTGGTCTTCGCTGCCTACAAAACTCTTGCGATCGTTGGGATCCCAGGTGGAAAGCTCGGTCTGGAACTGATCGAAGCCATAGTCTTTCAGCACGTCGCGCGCGAACTCCACGCAATCGGCGATTTCTTTCTCGATCTGCTCCGCCGTGCAGAAGATGTGGGCGTCGTCCTGGGTGAAGCCGCGTACGCGCAGCAGGCCGTGCATCACGCCGGAACGCTCGTAGCGATACACCGTTCCCAATTCTCCCAGGCGTACGGGCAGATCACGGTAGGAGCGCAGCGCATCCTTGTAGATCAGGATGTGACCTGGGCAATTCATCGGCTTCAGGCGGTATTCGGCGTCATCGAGCTCCATGAAATCGAAAAAGTTTTGCGCGTAGTAGCCCTCGTGGCCTGAAGTGAAGAACAACTGCCGGCGCATAACGTGCGGCGTATACACGAGCGAATAGCCACGCTTCACGTACTGGTCGCGCATCCAGTCTTCCATCTCTTTGCGGATGATCCCGCCCTTGGGGTGCCAGAAGATCAGCCCGGGCCCGGCCAGTTCCTGGATGGAGAACAGGTCGAGCTGCTGGCCGAGCACGCGGTGGTCGCGCTTCTTGGCTTCCTCAAGGCGGTTGAGGTAGGCATCGAGATCCTTTTTGGAGAAGAACGAGGTACCGTAGATGCGCTGCAGCTGCGGATTCTTCTCGTCGCCGAGCCAGTAGGCACCGGCGATGTTCAGCAGCTTGAAGGCTTTGATTTTTCCGGTCGACGGAATGTGCGGGCCGCGGCAGAAGTCGAGAAATCTCCCCGTTTTGTAGATGGAGATCTTTTCCTCGGGCTGGGTGAATTGCTCGATGAAGTGGCACTTCATGAAGTCGCCTTCGCCCTTGAATTTTTCGAGGCCTTCCTGCCGGGGCAGAAATTCGCGCGCGTAAGGAAGGTTCTGCTGCGCCAGTTCCAGCATCTTCTTTTCGATCTTCTCTAGATCCTCAGGCGTGAAGGGCGTGGGGCGGTAGAAGTCGTAGAAGAATCCGTTCTCGGTGGCGGGACCGTGGCCAAGTTTGGTCTCGGGAAATAGTTCGAGGACGGCGGCGGCCAGCAGGTGCGCGGACGAGTGCCGGTATACCTGCAGCGCTTCGGGGTCTCGCTCAGTGAGGATGCGGAGTTCGGTGTCTTTTTCCAGCGGCCGGGTGAGGTCGATGAGATCGCCGTTGGTCTTCGCGATCAGGGCCGCATCGGCCAGACGCGGGCTGATCGACTTGGCCACGTCGAGCGCGGTCGTGCCCTTGGGGAATTCCTTGTCGCTTCCGTCGGGAAGCTTGATATGAATGCTGTCGGACATAAGTTGGATGCTCGTAGTGCGCTGAAACTCTTGAGTTTAAAGGAGGAAAGCGGGAGGGTCAAACGGGCTGGCGCTTGCCGTCGCACTCGGGCTAGGTCTTCGGTGACCTACTCGCGCCCGTACCCGATTGCTACCGTTGAGGCTGAGCAGGACAGAAAGGACAAGGTCTGGCTTTTCTATGGCGAAATCCTCGTTCAAGCTGAAGATTTTGTATGGTGAAGGCGACGCGGAAGTGTTGGCGTCGCAGGCTGAGTCAGTGCAGAAAGCCGGCCATCACGTGACCACGGCACTCGGGCGCAAAGGCGTGGAAGAGGCGCTCAACAAGGATGCCTTCGACCTGGTGATGCTCGGACCGACGCTTACCCGCAACGACCGTCACCACTTGCCCTACATGGTGAAGAAGTCGCACCCGGGCACGCGCGTACTGGTCATGCATGCCGACGGCGGACGGCATCCCTATGTGGACACGGCCACCGACACCGGGCGGAGCATCGAGTCGATTCTGGAGACCATCGCTGCGATGATGGAGCAGCAGAAAGCAGTCGTGGCTCGATAAGCGGAACTTCCAGTGAGCACGGGCGGCTGCGGCCGCCCGTGCTGCTATCCGGGAGTATCCGGCGCCACCTGACACTCGTACCGGGCTTCGGTTACCATAGGAAACAAGCCCAGGGGTGACTCCCGGGCATCCCCGCATCCAATCCATCTATGACGAAAAAGGTGATTTTTGTTGCGATTCTTGCGCTGGCCGCGTCGTTCGCCACGGCGCAGGACAAGGCCTCGATCCTGAAACCGCCCAAGGGCGCCGCGGTCGCCATCGTGATCTTCGAGGACCTGGAGTGTCCCGACTGCGCGCGGGCGGCGCCGTTGGTGGAAGAAGCGGCACGGACCTACAAGATCCCGGTGGTGCGGCATGACTTCCCACTGCCCATGCACCCCTGGGCGTGGGACGCGGCGATCCTGGCCCGCTACTTCGACACGCATTCGAAGGTGCTGGGCAATGACTTCCGCGACACCGTGTTCCGCCACCAGCTGGAAATCACCAAAGATACGCTGCGGTCGTTTGCTGAGAAATACGCCGCGTCTCACAAGATTGATCTTCCTTTCGTGGTCGATCCGGAAGGCAAGCTGGCCGGGCTCGTCAACGCCGACCGGGATCTGGGCAAGACGTTGGAATTGCAGCACACCCCCACCCTGTACGTGGTCAGCAACAAACATTCAGGAACACCGTTTGTCGAGGTGGTGGACCGCAGCCAACTGTTTCAACTGATCGACACGATGAAGAAGGAGTAATCGGGGCAGGGGCGGCGATATTCACCGCGTGACTTCCGTAACTCATTGATGAGATGCCAATTAGCCTGTGGCCGCCGGAAACTCGTAGCTATTTCTAGGGGATTTAACGTACAATGGCAGTGCGTTTGATCTTTGCGGTTCTATGCACTCTGCAGTTTCTCCGCTTACCGGCGTGACCTGCCTGCACCAGTCCTGCGAGCTTCAGCGCAACATCTACCAGTAAAGGAAACAAAGCACTACCATGGAAACAGGAACAGTAAAGTGGTTCAACGACGCCAAGGGTTATGGTTTCATCAGCCGCCAGAACGGTGAGGATGTATTCGTACATTTCTCCGCCATCCAGTCGGGTGGATTCCGCAGCTTGCAGGAAGGCCAGCAGGTGCAGTTTGATGTGGTCAAGGGCCCCAAGGGCTGGCAGGCCGAGAACGTGAAGGCTGTCTAAACCACTTTCTCAAGGAAAATTGAATCAAGGGGCGGCCGCGAGGCCGCCTTTTGTATGTGGAAGGACAGTCATCAGTCGCTAGTCGTCAGGAGAAATAAACCCTTGCTGGCGACGGAAGACTGAACGACTGACGACTGTGACCCCGGGCGCGCTTGCCACTTTTGGGGATTCCATTCATCATTTTGCTATGGGGTTTCGGCTGGTGAGTTTCGTTCTTCTTGTGGATCTCTGCGCGTTTGCAGGGATTGTCGATGACGTGCGCGTGGCGCTCGCCCAAAATCGGTTCACGGCGGCGGAGTCGGAATTAAATTCCTACAAGGCGGAGCGTGGGTTGACTCCGGAGTACCTGGAGGCGCTCTCCTGGATGGGCCGGGCTGCGCTCGACATGCAACAGTATTCGCAGGCGGAAGGCTATGCCCGGCGGACCCAGGCGCTAGCTGTACAGCAGCTAAGGAATCGAAAACTCGATGCCGAGCCGCAGTTGCCCACCGCGCTCGGGGCGGCGCTGGAGGTGCAGGCCCAGGCGCTGGCGGCGCGTGGCCAGAAGGCTCAGGGAATCGCTCTGCTGCGGAGTGCGTTGCGCGCGTACGGCGACACGTCGATTGCGCCGCGTCTGCACAAAAACCTGAACCTGCTGACCCTTGTGGGCCAGCCCGCGCCCGCGCTGCGCAGCGGCGAGTACTTGGGAATGCCGCCGGCGTCGCTGGCGCAACTCAAAGGCAAGCCGGTGCTGTTGTTCTTCTGGGCGCACTGGTGCGGGGACTGCAAGGGCGAGTCGCCGATCCTGGCGCGGCTGCGCTCCGAGTTCCAAGGGCTCGCTATCGTTGCCCCCACGCAGCTCTACGGATACGCAGCGCGTGGGGAAGACGCCACGCAGCAGGCTGAGCTGGCATACGCCAATTCCGTGTGGCAGCAGTATTACGCAGGGTTGCAGGGAATTTCCGTGCCCGTAAGCAAACAGAATTTCAACGTCTACGGAGCGAGCACCACGCCAACCCTGGTCTTGGTTGATCGCAGCGGAAAGATTGCTTTCTATCATCCGGGAGCTCTGTCCTACGAAGAGCTGCGCGCCGCCATCGAGAAGGTAATGAAGGGCTAGAGTCCGTCGAGGGCCCGTGCCCCGTTTCTGAACGGAAATCCGCCCCGTTCCGAACTAGCGGACCTTCCCCGATTTATGAAGACGCCTGCCTCTGACTGTTACGGGAAAATTACTAGAGTAACTTTCGTCGGTTCCCGCCAGACGGGATACTAGGGGTGGGACCCTGCAATGAAAAATAGTCTCTTGACGGCTGTGCTGTTGGGGCTGTTATTCGCGCAGTCTGCAGTTGGGGCAGACGATCTCACCGTGGGCTCACGCCACATACGCCGTTACGTGCGCCCAAACTTGCCCGAGATTGCCAGAAGGATGGAACTCAAAGGCATCGTGAAGCTTGAGATCGAAATCGCCGCCAACGGAAAAGTCACCTCCGTAAAGCCCCTGGGCGGACATCCAGTGCTGGTGGATTGCGCCGGCAGCGCCGTGAAGAACTGGCAGTTTGAGCCCGCGAACCAGAGCACGACGGGACCGGTCACGATCGACTTCCACTAGACCCCGTCTTCGGATCGATTCCTACGAGGGGCACCGATACGCCCCAATCTCGTTCAGAAGTGAAACCGGTATTTCACCTGGAACGCGAGTTCGCGCGGATTGGTAAAGTGCGATCCGCCGAAGGTGTTGCTGTTGTCGAGCACGTAGTGGTTGTTGCCGACGTTGAGCGCGCTCAGGCGCAGACTCCAGTTCTCGCCGAAGGACTTGCCCAGAGACAGATCGACCGTGGTGTGCGACGGCAAGTGCCCGGGGCCATCGCCGTCCAGGAACCCCGAACCGTAGTTGACATTCACCGCCGTCCAGGCGTGCCGCGGCAGAGTGACGTTGAGTCCGGTGCTCACCGTGTCGCGCTGATCGTGGTCCAGGAAGAAGTAGCCCTCATCCGGCGGGGAGAAGTCGGTGAGGCCGCCCGTGATCGCCCCGGCGCCTTCCGCGTACTGGTGCGAGTAGGCGAGGTGGAACTGGGCGCGGCCGGCGATGCGGGGAGAGTTTGCGGTGGCTTCCCAGCCGTGAATGCGCGCCCGATCGATGGTCAGCGGAAAGAAGATGTTCGAGTTGCCGAGCACGTCGTGATCGAAGAAATTGTTCGCGGCGGTGCGGAAGTTTGCGACGTCAAAGGTCCAGCCGGCCAGGGGAATGGTGAGGCCGAACTCGCGCTGCTCGTCGCGCTCGCCGTGAAGGGGGAGAAAGCCGCAGTCCGCGCTGTTGCACCGCGCCAGGATCGGACCCGAGACGGTAAGCAGCGGCGGGGCCTGGTAGTAACGCCCCCAGAACGCGCGCGCCACCCAGTGGAGTTTGGGAATCTGCAGGGCAGCACCCAGACGCGGATCAGCTGCGTTTTCGCTGATCGGATGATTGCCTCCCAGTAACGTGTTCGTGCCGGTGCCGCCGAAGTGGGTGAGGCGCACCCCGCCGTTCAACGTCAACCAGCGGGTGAGCTTGTACTGGTCTTCGACGAAGAGGGCGCTCACGCTACCCCAGAGAGTCTCGCGCTGGGTGACCGGCGGGATGCTGCCATCGCTGGTCACGATCCCGAGCAGCTGGTTGTCGCGCTGGCCGAAAATCTGTACCCCGGTGTGGAGGTTGTGGTGCCCGCGCGTAACCGCTAGTGACACCACGCCGCCAATGTAATTGGAACCACGGTCATCCTGAGGGATCAGGACGTTCGGGTCGGGCGTGCCAGTGTAGTCGCCAAGGTAGTGGGCGCGATTGAAGTGATAGAAGGGCGAGACGGTGAGAACTACGCCGGTCCCCGCCGTATGCAGCCAGGAGAAATTCACGAAGGTATCGCGCTCCTTCTCGACGTCGCGGAATCCCTGGGTTTCCGAGTCCGGAGTGTTCGGGACCTGATAGTGATCGCCGCGCACTGACGTGATCAGACGCAACTGGTCGGATGGCGACTGGTTGAAGATGAGCGATCCAAAGCCGCTCAGGCCGTCCGCCAGATTATGGAGGTTTTCCGCGGCAGGCGTTTCCAGCCCAATATCGGTCCGATATCCGGAGAGGCTTCCGTACCAGGCGAAGCGATCGGTGTGGTCGCCGAGACTGATCTGCGGGTTGGTGGCGTTGTAGCTGCCGTACCCAAGCACCGCCTCACCCTGACGGTTGCGCTCGAAGCCGGAACGGGTCACGACGTTGAAGACACCGTAGGTGCGGTCGCCGTACTCGGCGTTGTAGCCCCCGCGCTGCACTTCGAGGTAGTCAATGTCCTTGGGATCGAACTGGGGGCCGACGTTGGAGGCGATGTTGGTATTGGGCACGGGCACACCATCGAGCAGCCAGGAAACCTGGTGGCCGCCACGGATGTGTAGTTGATCGTGAACCATGTACGCACCGGGCGTGTAGTCGGTGACCATGGCCAAGCTGTTGGCTTGGTCGGCGCCGGGAGTCTCATTGATCGCTGCGCGGTTCACGATGTTGGTGCTGGTGGAGGACTCGGGATTGATGGTGGGGGCAACGTCCTGCACCTCGACGGTTTCGGCGGCGCGAGCGACGGTCAGTGAAAAATGCGGCTTGGCATCGCGTCCGGCGGTGATCACCAGCGTCTGCTGTTCGCTGGCGAAGCCCTGGACTTCCACTAGGACGCGATATTCCCCGAGCGGCACGTTCTCGAAAACGAACTCTCCGGCTTCGTTGCTGACGGTGGATTGAGCCCACTCCGAGGTGCTCGAGCGCAGCGTGGCCTTTGCGTCCTGCACGGGCCGGTGCTGGGGATCGTGGATCAGGCCGTGCACGGAGCCGAATATGCTCGCGCTGGCGGCGACAGCAACTAAAAGAATGCCGACGCCCACAATCCAATGAATCGGGTTCCTGCTCATATGTCCTCCAGGACTTGCGTGAAAACGACCCCAAAGCTCGCGAGATTCGAGGGGCTCTAGGCGGGCAGCCGGCGGAAACATAATTCCGTACCTCGACGACGCCAAGAAGCAGCCAAAATCCTCGGGGGGGGACTCGCTCAGGATGACTGGGATTTAGAGGACGGGAGGAGCACGAACCGGACGGTAGAGCGCGAGTTCGAAAGAGCGCGCCAAGTCGTGGCGCGTTGCAGCCAGCCGGGTCGCCGGTTGCTGAGATCGCGTGCTGGCTTGGCCCGAAGCCTGGGCCCATTGCGAGCGGGCCAGAGAGCGGCAGCACTCGTGGTCACAGCAGCACTGGCTGGAATCGAGAATCTGGTCGGAGGGAACTGACTCGACGTTCGCCACCTCTTGGGCGGCGTGATGATGATGGCACGAGGGGGTTGCGTCTGCCTGGGATACAGGCAACGGCTTGCGGGCGCAGTGCGCTCCGGAGGCCTGCATCGGCAGCGGCATCGCTGCGGCCATCGGGGCGAACGTCCCCGCAAGCAGGACCAACAACGACAAACTGGCGATGAGCCGGCGCATATTCCGCAGTTACTGTTTAGTACATCCCCACATTGAGCAAGCCGGGACGCTTGCGTGTGGTAAGCATAGGGCAGTTTCGGGCTTCGCACAATCCCCCGGCCGGGCAGAAAGCAGCGAATCGCCGTGCCTCGCTAAGGTTTTGGCAGTGAATGGCTTAGTGAGTGCGCAGGCATCGCGGGGGACAACTCTCGTAACGAGTCGGCTCGCCGCGTCTGAGCCGGGCAAGCCCTGGCTCTACCAGTTGCTCTCTTCGGAAATCAGGAAGCATTGTGTGCGCCGCCGGCAGCTTGCTGCCCATCCGGCGGGCCCCGCGCCGCGTCACGCAAGCAATGTTCCTGCTGGCAGCTTGCTCTTTTCGCGCGGAACGCGGTTGAGGCGCTAACTTCCGGCGTGGTAGCATCCTGAGTTTTGGCAGGTGACGTTGGGTTGGCCTGTATCGTGTCCTTATCCTCATTTTTGGGCCGAAGTCTTCTCTCTTTCCCAAGCCTGCTGAAGGAGTGAACCCGTGAAAGTTTACGAAGGTGCAAATGTCCGTAACGTGGCCCTGGTGGGTCACGGTCATGCAGGGAAAACCTCGTTAGTCTCGGCCGCCCTATTTACCTCGGGCACAACCCAGCGTCTGGGGCGGGTGGATGACGGAACCGCCCCCACCGACTACGACGAGGAGGAAATCGCCCGCAAGATGTCGATTGGGACGGGCATCGCATTCGCGGAATGGGGCAAGACCAAGATCAACCTGCTCGACACCCCCGGGTTCAGCATGTTCGTGCACGAGGCCAAGACCGTGATGCCCACGGTGGAAGCCGCGCTTGTTGTAGTCGACGGCGTTGCCGGAGTGGAAGTTGTCACGCAACGGGTCTGGGGCTATGCGGAAGAAATCAACCTGCCGCGTGTGATCGTGGTGAACCGCATGGACCGCGATCGTGCCGATGCCGAACGTGTCCTGGAATCGCTGAACACCGCATTCGGTCGCGCCGTGGTTCCGCTGCAATTTCCCATTGGCAAGGAGAAGAATTTTGCCGGGGTCGTCGACCTGGTGAAGATGAAGGCCTATACGTACGATTTGGGCGGCAACGGCAAGGGAAAGGAAGGCGAGATCCCGGCTGAGCTGGCGGCGGTGGCGCGGGAAGCCCACGAGAAACTGGTGGAGCTGGTTGCCGAGGGCGACGACAAGCTGATGGAAGAGTTCTTCGAGAAGGGCACGATCCCGGAAGAACATTTGATTCCGGCGCTGCACGACGCGATTCGCGAGGACAAGATTTTCCCGGTGCTGTTCACTTCGGGGTTGGGCAACGTGGGCGTCGATAAACTGATGGACTTCCTGGTGGACTACACGCCCGCTGGTACGGAACACACCGTACTCCACGGCGCTGCGGGCAGCAACGGGCAGGGGCCGGAACGTCATGTGGCCGATGCGGACGCGCTCTCGCTTTATGTGTTCAAGACGGTGTCGGATCCCTTTGCCGGACGCATCTCCTACTTCAAGGTGTATAGCGGAGTCCTGAAGAACGAGGCCTCGGTGCAGAACTTCACCCGGAACTCGCAGGAGAAGCTGGCCCACATCTCGGCGATGCAGGGCAAGAATTCCGTAGCCGTGAACGAACTGCACGCCGGGGACATCGGGGCAGTGGCGAAACTGCGGGACACACTCACCGGCGACACTTTGGGCGATAAATCAGCCCCAATCCAGTATCCGAAGGTGACCTTGCCCGAGCCGGCCATCACATTTGCTATCGAGCCCAAGAGCCGCGCCGACGAAGACAAGCTCGGCCCGGGTATCCACAAGCTCATGGAAGAGGACGCCATGCTGCGCTTCTTCCGCGATCCGCAGACCAAGGAATTCCTGATCGCGGGTACGGGTCAGCAGCATATTGAGGTCATCGTTTCAAAGCTGAGGAAGCGCTATCACACCGAAGTAAACCTCAAGGCGCCCAAGGTTCCTTACCGCGAGACCATCCGCGGCAAGGCTGACGTGCAGGGGCGGCACAAGAAGCAGACCGGCGGCCACGGGCAGTATGGCGATTGCAAGATCAAGATGGAGCCGCTGCCCCGCGGCGGGGAGTTCGAGTTCGTCAATGACATCTTCGGCGGCTCGATTCCCAGAAACTTTATTCCGGCGGTCGAGAAAGGAATTCGCGACGCGGCGGCCCGAGGATATCTGGCGGGCTTCCCGGTGGTGGATTTCCGCGTGATTCTCTACGACGGGTCGTATCACGACGTCGACTCCAACGACTTGTCGTTCCAGATGGCCGGGCGGATTGCGTTCAAGAAAGCCATGGAAGTAGCGAAGCCGACGTTGCTGGAGCCGATCATGCAAGCGGAAATCACGGTTCCCGACGAGTTCGCCGGGTCGATCATGGGCGACCTGAACAGCCGGCGCGGCCGCATCCAGGGCATGGACAACAAGGCTGGGAATACCGTGGTCAAGGCCGAAGTGCCGATGGCCGAGATGCTCACCTACGGCGCCGACCTCACCTCGATGACCCAGGGGCGCGGCAGCTTCAACATGGAAATGAATCATTACGACATCGTGCCCGGGCAGTTGCAGGAAAAGATCGTTGAGAAGGCGAAAGCAGAGCGGGGCGTGGTGAAGGAAGAGGAAGAATAGTTCTCGGTTCTCAGTCCTCGGTTGATGGAGGGCGGCCGGTGGGCCGCCTTTCTGTTTCTTGCCGACGGACATTTCCAGCGGGGAGCAGCCTTCTCGATAGATACTTTGGTTTAGCCTTTGGCGGCGGCGGATGCCAGCGTTCTCGTCAGCGACTCCAGGGCTGGGAATGAACTGGGTGCGACCAGCGTGAGATCGGGAGGAATCACACCCGTCTGGAGCGCAGCGTTCACCATTCCGAGGGCCTGACCGGCTAAGGGTGGAACGATCACGGTTGCGGCCAACGACCCGCTCTTGACCCACGCTTGCCCGGTCTTGGGAACACCATCACACCCCAAGTAAGGCAGCCGGAGCCAGCGATCGCGGGCGTTGCTGTCGGACAGTTCGTGGAAAGCTTTGCGGGCGCCCATCGCCATCGCGTCGTTCTGAGCAATGATCACGTCGTTATGGGATTGCTGCGACGTAGAAAGCCGCAACCAGGCGGAGAGGGCTTTGTAGGCGCTGGCTTCGGTCCACTGCCCGCGGATGGTCTTCATTTGCACGTTGTCGGGCTTGGTTTGTTCCATGCCCTCGGTGCGTAGCCTGGCGGTTGTGCTGTCGGAAGGGCCTTGAATGCAGAGAGCGCTGCCGCCCTTGGGGAGAAGCGCCGCGAGCTGGCGCCCCTGAATGCGGCCGACTTCATAGTTGTCGGCGGCGACGGAGAAGACGGGGACTTTGTGGGTGCGGCGCAGTTCGGAGATGTAGTCCGCCCCGCGATTCAGGACCACCCAACCGATGCCGGCCGCAGTGGCCGCGCGCGCGACCAGCGGCAGGGCCGTGCCGCTGACCGATTCCAGTATGATGCCGTCGGGCAGCGCCTCGGAACTGGACTGGATGAACTTCAGCACCTGCTGGCTTTGCTGAATGCTGTCGTTGTCGGCAAAGACGACTTGCACGTCGACGCCCAAGCGGCGAGCGGCCTCTTCCGCCGAAGCCGCCTGCTCGATCTGGTAGTCGTTGTCTTGGGTGATCAGGGCGACGACAAAGCGAGGCTTTTTCATCGATGTGTCCTTACAGCCCGCGATTTTAGCGCTGATTGGGACCGCAGCGCTCAGCTGGTACCGCGCAATGATGACGAGAGTAACCATGATTGGCGGGGGAGCGGAATGAAGGGTTTCTACTCATAAAAGGGGTGAGGCGGATGCTTTCGGGGGCCTCGGGGAGCGGTTCCCTCCTCGCACTTTTTCCGGGCAAATGACATGACGCGACGGCTCTTCTACACGGATCACTACTCTGTTCCTCTCCCGCCGGAACATAGATTTCCCATTCAGAAATACCGGATGCTGCGTGAACTGCTGGAGCGCGACGGTCTCTTCGCGTTTGAACCTGCGCCGCTGGCGGAGTTGGAGACCATTGCTTTAGCCCATGATTGGACTTATATGGACGCGTTTGTGCACGGGAGGCTGAGTGCAGAGGCGGTGCGGCGGATCGGGTTTCCGTGGTCGGAGGGGCTGGTGACGCGGACGCTCGCTTCCGTGGGCTCGACTTTGGCCGCGACCCGCGAGGCGCTGGCAACTGGATGGGGCGGGACCATGGCGGGCGGGACGCACCACGCGTTCGCCGGCGAAGGGTCGGGGTTTTGCGTGTTCAATGATATTGCTGTGGCGGCCCGGTGGGTGCAGACATCGCAGGAAGTTGCCGAACTGACGCTCGGCCGGGCCGACGAGGGCGCCTGCTCCTACGTGGGCCGTGGTGATTCCCAGGAGGGCGGATCGGGTCGCCGGGTGACACGGGTCGCGGTGATTGACCTGGACGTGCACCAGGGAGACGGGACGGCGCACATTTTTCGCGACGAGCCGTCGGTGTTCACGCTGTCGGTGCACTGCAAGAACAACTTTCCCTTGCGCAAGCAGCAAAGCAAGATGGACGTAGAACTGGACGCGGGAGTCGGAGATGCGGAGTACCTGCGTGTGCTTGGCGAAGTGCTGCCCCGCGTGTGGGAATTCCAGCCGGAAATTGTTTTCTATCAGTCGGGAGTGGATGGGCTGGGGTCGGATCGTCTGGGGCGGTTGCAGCTTACTCACGATGGGTTGAAGGAGCGCGATCGGATGGTGATCTGGGGCGCGCGGCAGTTGGGCGTGCCCTTCGTGATCACGATCGGCGGAGGATACGCCCAACCGATCGCGCTCACCGCGGAAGCGCACGCCAATACGTTTCGGGTGGCGGCGGAGGATGATGGGTATGACCCGCGGCGGGATCTGGCAGGCTCCGCGTCAAAGGCGGGCCGTCCCTCCGGGACCTGACACAGGCTTCCCGCTTCCCCAGCGCTGCGCTGGCGGGCCCCTCTGGGGCGGACAATCTTTCGGATGGATTTTGCTGGGCATCCGATCAACGATTTTCTTTCCACAGCGACTGCTGTACAAAGGACGAGCTTTGCAATCTTGATCGACCAGGGAGCGCTCCATGAGACTCCGGGGCCGTTTCTTTGTGATGCGGTGGGCCGCTGCGATAGGGGTCCTTTCGTTGGCTGGGTGGTGCGCCGAAACTCCGGTCTCGGTCTCGAAAGTTGCCGGCGGCGTTTTGGTCACGACGGCGCACGATCAGCTTCACATCGCGGTGTGCGGGACGGCGATGGTTCATATCACCGCCGGGCCAGACGCTCCCCAGGCGAGTTCGCCGCAGCAGCCGTGGATTGTCGGGCCCTGCTCCGCCGGCGCGTTTTCGCTGACGCAGACTGCGAAGTTCTATCTGCTCAGCACCGATGCGTTGCAGGTGAAAATCTCGGTTGCGGCGGGTGGCCTCCAGTTCGCCGACAAAGCCGGGAATACCCTGCTCACCGAGGGCATCTGGTCGTGGACTTCCACCCGGCAATACCAACCCGCGGAACAAGCCGGCGGCCCCCTCTACAACCTGAGCGAATCTTTTCAGATGCCAGAAGATGAGGCCATCTACGGGCTCGGCCAGCATCAGACGGGATCGCTGAACAACCGGGGGCTGGCGATTTCGCTGGCCCAGAACAATGCCGACGTCGCGGTGCCGCTGATGATCTCGACGCGCGGATATGGCCTGATGTGGAACACGGCCGCGCGCAGCATGATGAACAACCAGTTCCCGCGTTCCGTGCGGTTCAGCGCGGAAGGCGTGGAAGGACTCGACTACTACTTTCTGTACGGCCCTGAGGCGGATCAGATCATCCATCTTTATCGCGAGCTGACCGGTCACGCTCCCCTGTTCGGCGAGTGGGCCTACGGCCTTTTCCAATCGAAGGACCGCTACGAGACGCAGGACCAGTTGGTCGGCATCGTCAGCAAGTACCGCAGCGAGCATATCCCGCTCGACACGGTCGTGCAGGACTGGCAATGGTGGACCAAATGGGGTTCGAGCGACTTCAACGACAAGTACCCGGATTTCGCCGCTGCCGTGAGCAAGATCCACGACCAGCATGCCCACGTGATGATTTCAATCTGGCCGAACTTCGATCCCTCGACCCCGATCTGGAAGGAGATGAACGAGCGGCATTTCCTGATCGATGAAAAAGGAGATTACGACGTCACTAGTCCTGAAGCGCGCGACCTGTACTGGAAGCTGCTGCCGAGTACGCTGGTGGCCAAGGGAGTGGATGCATTCTGGCTCGATGCCTCCGAGCCGGAAGCCGGCGATCTGGGCATTCCTCCCGGGCGCAAGCTCAACTTCGGAGCCAGCTCGCTCTACACCAACATTTTTCCGTTCCTGCACAGTTTGGGCGTTTATGAGCACTGGCGGCAAACCAGCGAACAGAAGCGGAATTTTGTGTTAACCCGCTCGGCATTTCTCGGGCAGCAGCGCAATGCCGCAGCCACCTGGTCGGGCGATGTGTATAGCAATTTCTGGGCTCTGAAACACCAGATCCCGGCAGGATTGAATTTCTCCATTTCCGGAATTCCCTACTGGACGACCGACATCGGCGGGTATGGCTTCCCGAACGGCGACACCGGCGATTCGAAATATCAGGAAGTCTTTACCCGCTGGTTTGAGTACGGTGCATTCTGTCCAATCTTCCGCATTCACGGCCATCGCGCCAACAATCAGAATGAGCTCTGGGCGTATGGCCCTGGGACGCCTACGCTGGTGAAGTTCGACCGGCTGCGTTACCGGCTGCTTCCCTATATTTATTCGCTCGCCTGGCAGGTCACGAAAGATGACTACACCATCATGCGGCCGCTGGCCATGGACTGGCGGGGTGATCGCAAGGTCTGGGAGATCAACGACCAGTTCATGTTTGGGCCCGCGCTGCTAGTAAGTCCGGTGACGGGCCAAGGCGAGACCAGGCGCCGCGTGTATCTTCCTCCGGCGCCTGCCTGGTACGACTTCTGGACGGGCGAGCGCGTAAGTGGGGAGCAGACGATCGATGCCGCCGCGCCCCTCGACCGCATTCCTCTGTACGTGCGCGCCGGATCGATTGTGGCGATGGGTCCGGAGCGCGAGTACGGGGGTGAGAAGCCCGACGCGCCGATCGAACTGCGCATCTATCGCGGCGCGGATGGATCGTTCCTTCTCTTTCAGGATCAGGGTGACAGCTACGCCTACGAACATGGCGTGGATGCAACGATACTGATCCGGTGGGAGGAGAGTTCAAGCACGCTGACCATCGGCGCGCGCCAGGGAAATTATCCGGGTATGGCGAGCCAGCAGAAGTTCCAGGTCGTGTGGGTCGATGCCAAGCACGGCGGCGGGGCGGAGGCCGCGAACAGCCTCGACAAGGAAATTGTGTATTCCGGGCAGGAAGTGCGGGTTAAGTTTAGAGAACCATTGGGCAGATGATGTATCGCTCGCGCGTTCGAAGAGACTCCGCGCTGCCGGGCCGCAGACTCGCCTGAGCCCCGCTTTCGGGCGTCGTCTAGGAGACGACGCAGGGCCGCCGAAGCACCGCTCGGTTGAGCCTCTAGCCACGCCCAATGACGCGGTAAAAGGGAGACCTCCCGGGACGCTACGCCCAATTTCGGCCTTCCTGGCCCGATACGAGGCGGCTTTGGTAGGGCCCGATTCAATACATCTTGAATGGATCCACTGGGGTCGAAGTCCGTCTGCTTACCGGTCTAATCGTGGAAGATCAGGAGACTCTCACCGGCCTTCTCCTCAGTCATGTTCCGATCGATGTGCTCTTTCGTCGTCTGAAGTTAATCCAAGAGCGAACCGGATGCGAGGCGCCGGCTTTCCACGAACTTCGTGTAGGTATCGAAGTCGTCCACAAACACAGATTTCCCCAGGATTAATTGGGGGTGTCAATATCACCGGGTACAATAAGCGCTTGTGGGGATCCTTTCGTCTGCCCTTACCATCCCATCTTCTGCCCCTTGTTCTGCTCATCGAGCCACTTCTGCAGGGGCGCAAAATATTCCAGCAGCGCGCCGCCGTCGATCTGGCGGGTTCCGGTCAGGGCTTCGAGCGCATCGGGCCAGGGCTTGCTTTGTCCCATGGCCAGCATCGCGTTGAACTTTGCACCCGCTTCCTTCGAACCGTAGAATGTGCAGCGGTGCAGCGGGCCGGTGTATCCGGAGGCCTGGCAAAGAGCGCGGTAGAACTGGAACTCCAGCATGTGGGCGAGGAAGTAGCGGATATAAGGTGTGTTGCTGGCCACGTGGTATTTGGCGCCGGGATCGAAGTCGGCCTCGCTGCGCGCCACTGGCGGCGCCACACCCTGGTATTTCAGGCGCAGTTCCCACCAGGCTTTGTTGTACTCGGCGGGCTTCGCTTCTCCCGAGAATACTTTCCAGCGCCACTGATCGATCAGTAAGCCGAAGGGCAGGAACGCAACCCGGTCGAGCGCCTGCTTGAGCAAGAGCGGTATGTCGGCATCGGCGGATGGCACTTTGTCGAGCAAACCAACTTTTTGCAGATACTCGGGCGTGATGGCGAGGGCAATAGTATCGCCGATGGCCTCGTGAAAACCGTCGTTGGCGCCGCTTTGAAACAGCGGGGGCTGATCTTTGTAGGCGCGCTGATACATGTTGTGGCCGAGTTCGTGGTGGATGGTCACGAAATCCACGTCGCGGATCTGGATGCACATTTTGACTCGGAGGTCCTCCTTGTTGTCGAGGTCCCAGGCGCTGGCGTGGCAGACCACATCGCGATCGGCGGGTTTCGTGAAGAGCGAACGCTCCCAAAACGTTGCTGGCAGCGGTGCGAAGCCCAGGGACGTGTAGAAGCGTTCGCCGTAGCGGACCATCTCCTTGGCGTCGACCTTCTTAGCTTTCAGCAGTTCCGTGAGATCGTAGCCACGTGTGTTTTCCGGGAGCCCGAGCAGGGGAAAGACGTTGCCCCACTCCTGGGCCCAAGGGTTGCCGAGAAGGTCGGCGGGGATGGGACCGTTCGGTGGAACCAGGCCCGGGCCATAGTGCTGGGACAGGCGGGCGCGAACATACGTATGCAGAGAAAGATAGAGAGGACGCACCTGGTTCCAGAGCCGCTCGAGGTCGGCGCTGAAGGCGTCCGGGGGCATGTCGTAACCGGAGCGCCACATGGCGCCGGTGTCTTTGAACCCCATCTCGCGGGCACCTTGGTTCGAGAGCTCAACGAAACGCGCGTAGCGGTCGCGCATGGGAGTGCCGACCTTGTGCCAGCCTAGCCAGAGGTCTTTGAGTTCCTCGGGATCGCGGCTGGTGCTCATGATCCGCTCGATGGCGGTGATGTCGAGGCAATTGTCAGGCTTGCGGCAGTACTTGCCCCGGCCGTAGTCCGCGTCCAGGGAGCTGGCAATCTGCGTCAACTCTTTGCGAAGCTTCGGATCTTTGGGGGCTGGCGCGGTGAGAGACAGGCGCAGCAGCATGAATTTGCGGGCCAGCTCGGGAGGCAGGGTCAGACCGTCGAAGCGTTTGGCCTGGTCCGCCAGCTCGGTGATGACGGCGGTGACCTGGTCGTTGGCATCGGCGGAGAGCGCCTCCGTATCTTCGGTGATGAAATTCTCTTGCACCCAGGCGGCGCGGGCGGCCTTGATGCCGTAGTCGTTGAAGCGCTCTTCGGCTTGCTTCATGAATTGTTCCGCTTCGGCTACCGTGGGCTGGGTTTGCGCCGGGAGAAGGAGAGGACAAAGCAGCAAGATGAGGGTGGCCAGAGATTTCATGAGCACCTCGCGATGAATTGAGAATGGTACTAGAACCGACTTCATAAATGATCCAAGGGGCGTGAAGGCTCCCCAGGGCTAGCAGAAAAAGTTCCCCGAGTGCGGAGAAAAGCAGACCTCAGGCGCTAAAGCGCGGACTCATTTTCAACTTAACGGCACGACTGAAGTCGTGCCCTTCCAAAAGCAATCGATCCGAGCAGCTCTAGCAATCCGCAGCGGGGAAAGATTATACGGGAACCCTGGTCGAGGAGTCTGCGGGAGCCAATCCTGACTCGTACAAGCCCTCAACTGCTTTCTGCACTTTCGCGGACAGGGCTTGCATGTCGTGGCCGGTGAGGCCGGCGGTGGAGATCGGCTCGCCGACGCGCATCTCCAGGGGTCGGCACTTAATGTGGTAGGTGTTCATCGGGAGCAGTTCGTAGGTGCCGATGAGAGCGACGGGAACGACGTCGACATGCGCCTTGATGGCGAGGAAGAACGCGCCCGGAAGAAAGGGTTTGATCTGACCGTCCGGCGTACGCCCTCCTTCGGGATAGATCACCAGGGGCGTGCCGGCTTTCAGACTCTTCAGCGCGGAGCGGATGCTGCCGATGGACCCGGCGGGGTTCTGCTGGTCGACGCAGATCTGCCCGGAACGCTTGAGATGCCAACCGACGATCGGGTACGAGAGCAGTTCTTTCTTGAAGGCAATGCGGAACTGGAACGGCAAGTAGACGTAGAGAACCGGAATATCGAGCGCGGAGGCGTGGTTCACGGCGTAGACATGCGGCTTGGTGGTGTCGATCTTCCCGAGGCCGGTGACCTTCACCGGGGAGAAGATGGTCTTCATGATCATCCACGACCAGGCGCGGGCGAAGTTGTGCAAGATGCGCTCGGTGTCGCCGAAAAGCGAGACCGGAATGGAGAGCAGGCCGAGGACGACGGTGTACATCCAGATCAGCGGATCGAAGATGAGATAGGAACGCAGGCGGCTCAGAAGACCATGCCGGTGCGCGGGCGCGGCAACGGGCGCCATGACGCGCTCGACGGCTTCGGTCTGCGGGGATACGCGAAGTTCCCCGCTTTCGAGTTCCGCCGATGTGGTTCTAAGCGCCACAGGTCTATTGGATGCGGGCGCCGAGCGCGCGCATCGCCTCTCCTACAATGTATATGGAACCAGTTACTAGTACCAAGCCCCGAGATCCCGCGGCCGTGCGGGCCTTTGCGAGGGCGGCGGGAACGTCGAGGGCTTCGTCAATTTCGACGGCCACTCGATGGGCAGCCTCGCGGATCTCGGCTGGGGTCATAGCGCGCGGGTTGTCGGCGTGGGTGGCGATCACGCGGTCGGCGAGCGGGAACAGAATTTCGGCCATTTCGCTTACGGCTTTGTCGCGCATGGCACCGAAAACAAAGACAAGCGGACGCTCTTCGTAGGTTGCTGACAGCGTCGAGCGCAGCGCCCAGGCTCCGGCCGGGTTATGCGCAACGTCGAAGACAATCTCAGGATAAACTCCGCTGGCGGGCAGTAACTGGAAACGGCCGGGCCAGCGGGTCTCGCGAATGCCGCGCTCGATGCTGGCGGCGGTGATGCCGGCGAATCCCTGGTGGCTCAGCTCTTCGGCGGTGGCGATGGCCAGGGCGAGGTTGCGGAGCTGGTGGCGCCCGACCAGCGGCGTCTCGACCTCGATCTGCGCTCCCTTGAACGGCAGCGGATACCGCGAAACGTATCCGGCTTCTTCCCGCGTGCTGGACAGCAGGTATTGCGCGCTATTGGGACTGACGGGCGGCACGTACTGCACCGCGCTCACCGCTTTCGCGGCAGCATCGAGGATGGCATTGCCGATGACGTCGTTGGCTTCGGGGGCTTGCGGAAGCGTGACCACGACGCCTTTGGGACGAATGATGCCGGCCTTCTCCCGCGCGATCTCGGTGAGCGTGTCACCGAGAAATTTCTGGTGGTCGAGGGAGATGTCGGTGATGACGCTGACGCGCGGGTCGACCACGTTAGTGGCATCGAGGCGGCCGCCCATGCCGACTTCGAGGACGGCGATTTCGACCTTCTCGCGCGCGAAGTATTCGAAGGCGATGGCGGTGAGCATCTCGAAAAAGCTGGGATGCCAGGGAAGCTCGTTTTCCGTGACCAGACGCTCGGCGGTGCGGTCGACCAGATCGTGGATGCCGGCGAAATCATCGTCGGTGATCGCGGTACCGCTGATCCGGATGCGTTCGTTAATGCGCAACAGGTGGGGCGACGTGTAGAGGCCGGTTTTGTAACCGGAGGCTTGCAGAATGGACGCCAGCGTCGCGGCCGTGGAGCCTTTGCCGTTGGTGCCCGCGATAAGGACGGCGGGGAACTTCTGCTCGGGGTTCTCCAGCGCCTCGAGCAGCACCCGCATGTGGGCCAGGTCGAACTTCTGCGACGGCGTAGTGGCCAGTTCGTGGCCGAGCGCGTACATGCGGGCGACGGCGGTTTCGTAGGAAATCAGGTGTCAGGTCTCAGGTCTGGGTGTTAGGTCTCGGGCTCTGGAGGGCCGCGAGAGCGCCACCTTCGACGCGTACTAGGGTATCAAGTTTGAGGCGGGCGGTTCGAGGGGCGGCCAGCGAGAGGGGTTGAGAGCGGGGTGAAGGGAGACAGATCGCATTCAGAGGGCACCCCGGCAGGTCAGTCAAAAGCACAGCGAAACGGCCGGCATCACTTATCGCGTCCCACGCTGCTAGAGGTTTGCTTGGGTTCGACGTGGGTCTCAGCGAAAGATTCGTCGGGATAGGCTGCGGGCCAGCCCGTCATGACCAGGAAAACATCAAGCACGAAGAGCGCGATTGCAATGTCGTTGAAGAGCATAGCTTGACGCAAATCCGGCCAGAGTTGATTGGCGGCCCAAAAAAGAAAGGCGACAGCCAGCATGATCGCTTTGAATAGTTCGAGTGGAGCAGGACGATGCGCAACCTGGTAGACGAGATAAGCGACTGCAATCATGGCAAGCGGGAAGGCCCCGAGAATGTCGTGTGCTCTGAGCGGAAAGAACCCGGGAACGGTATCCCACGCGAAGAGCAATCCGACGCCGATTAGCGCGAACCCACCAAGGGCCAAGGGGATAGCCCGCAACGTCCGGTTGAGACGAATCATAGAGGAACCCTACAGTAGGGCCCGGAAAAGGTTCAAGAGCCGCTGGCGGGAGCAACAGGCCCCGATTCGCCGGAAGTCATTGATAGGATTGGTGGCGGCGGTTGGACTCGAACCAACGACCCTGGGGATTATGAGAACCCAGCACTCACGACCCTGAAGTTTCGGGATGTCCCCGACTTTCAGATGCAAGGATTCAATCATCAAGAAGCCATGATGGAACTCGCCTTGACGAGGTCTCTAAACCCCAATGTCAAATTTGCTTCCCGTTTTGTGCCACCCTTCCGCACGCCCGTGCCATTCTGTCGCCGCAAACAAGACTCTACCTTTAATACGGCTGGCGGCACTGAATGGAGGGAGGGGCCGATTCCTGAACCCGGTCTCTTCGAGAGGGACCACTCGGTGCCGCTTAGCACCAACTCGCATTCCCCTTTTCTCACCCCGGACTCGTACTGATGTCTTTTCAGCAACTGCATGGGATTTCTATTTTCACAGGGGTGATCTGCCCGAGTGGGCGAGCAAGCTAGGGTCAGCGTGGAACAAATGATCCTGATTCTCCATGCGGGGGTAGCGTCGAGGACCTGCTAGATATCATCGACAAGAGGCTTCAGACACATCAAGAGTTCATTGGTTATTCCCGCTGGGTCATGTAACGGCGGGAGTACCCGGTCCACCCTTTGACCCGTGACCCGCATCACAGCGAATTAGAATAGCCGCCCCTGCGGCGGTGCCTCTGGTTCGAGTGGCGCAGCACAATCAGGATCATCGTTCTGCACTTGGTTGAGTCTTGTGCTCACCGGGTACGAACGCATCATTCGCTCGCAAGGCTTCAACATTTCCAGAGCAGCATCCGTGTTTCCGGGGGTGAGCCATGCTGCATAGTTCTCGGGATGGAGGATCACCGGCATTCGGTCGTGAAAGTTCGAGAGGAGTAGATTGGGCGTGGTTGTCAGGATCGTGCAGCTCTCCAGAATGCTCCCATTCGGATCGAGCCACGTGTCCCAAAGACCCGCGAAAGCAAACACCTCTGCCTCGCCCACCTCAAAACAGTATGGCCGCTTTACTTTGCCGTTTCGCGCCCACTCGTAGAATCCATCGGCAGGAATCAGGCAGCGCTGCGATTTGAACGGGTCGCGAAACGAAGGAGTAGTCTGGACCGCTTCCCCTCGTGCGTTGATCGTTTTGAAGCCGATGCTTGAGTCCTTCGCCCAAAAAGGAACAAGGCCCCATCGCATGGTTGAGAACTGTCTGCGCCTACGGGGTTCTTGGCGGATCGTGAGTACGGGCTGAGAAGGCGCGATGTTGTAACGGGGGGCGATGTCAAAATCGCCTTCGACGTCAAAGGTCTCATTTAGCCGTCTGTCAGAGCGGGTCAATCGGTACCTGCCGCACATGACTCGATTATCGCAGATGAGAAGACGGGTGGTGGCTACTGGTCAGGGCTTGGCGGCATTGCGCTGAGCGTCCAAAGCCATCCTGAGACTCCAAGGCAGAACCGATGAAGCGAGGATCCTAGGCTAGTTGTTTTGGAGTCGTGGTCGCGTCTTCAACCGCCTGTGGCGTCTGATCCCAAGCCTCACAACGGCTGGGACGGCTGCTGCTCCCCAGATCGAGAACAGAAGCAGATACACATTGGCAAGGGAAATACCCGCGTTCTCAAGGAACCAACGAACTACATAAGCTCCCGTGATTCCCAGGAGAATGTCGGCCACTGTTCCGAATCCGTTGTTCCCTGTGATTTTGCCACTCGCCCAACCAGCGAGCCCCGCGGCAAGTAACCAAATGGAATAGAACATACCTGGCCTCGATCAAAGCCCATTGTTCTCGTGAACTTCGCAGACTTAGCGATGGGCAGATGACGGGTGCCCGAAGCGGCACCATACGCGAAGCGCGAAGGAGCAGTCTGTTCAATATTGATCACCTGGCTGCGATGGCCGATCAGGTGCATCGCGGGATTGTTGACGCAAGCAGCTGTGGGTGTCGTCAAGAAACTTTCTGAGCGCACTAACCCGAGCACTCCGAGCAGGCGACCTGAGACGGTCACAATCCACTCACGCCCAGGTGGTTGAAAACAAAACCTTGAGGTTGGTGGCGGCGGTTGACTCGAACCAACGACCTAGGGATTATGAGCCCCTCTAGGCAGATTGAGGGCAAAGAAGATAAAGGACTTAGCTCGGCCAAATCAAGCAAAGTCCTGCAAAATACGCAACAAAACCGCAACAAGAGACGGCGGCGGCCTTAACCGTCCTGGCTGACCGAACCCGCGGGTAGGACGAGCAGAGATTCCCACCTGCCGAAATTCAGTTCGGTCGATGCTCAATGCACCAAGCGGAAAAAGTAAGTCGAACGGTTGCCCCGCGATAGGAACGCAGGATTCTCGCGACGCCTCGGAAGACGGGAAATGGCACGCTCGCGCGCGTCCTGGACAAACGACGGAGGCCGATAAGCCCTCGGGGATCCTGTTTGCAGTGATCTCCAGCTTGTCGTCACGCGCGATGAGGACGACGAACGCTCCGCCCGCTCCAAACTCATCAGACAGTCGAGCCGACAGTCGGCGAAAAGCACGCTTCAGCTCAACGAGACTGACACCCCATGTGACTTCCATAGAGGGAGCGGTCCCAAGCCACTTTAAACCTGACCCTCCTCGAGTCCCGCCTTCAGCAGCGAAGCCAGCCGATTTCAGCGAAAACTCGCTGTAATTCATTGTATCTCTTATAGTTATATAAAGATCACGCCAAAGGTCATATAAGATCGCGTATAAACGCGTCCTTCGGCGCAGGCCCGCTAGAGACTCCTACGAACCCTCCAAAGCCGAGGATCGGTCGATGTCGTTGTGGTATGGAAGTTCGACAGATTTGCGCGCTCACTGAAGCAGCTCATGTCGGGACTCGAAATGTGTCGAGCACTCGGGATCGATTCGAGCCTACCGAGCGGCGAGCTTGTGTTCCAGATGATTGGAGCACTTGCCCAGTTTGAGAGATCGCTGATCGCGGAACGAGTGAAGTCAGGATTGGCGAATGCGCGGGCACGAGGGAAAATGCTGGGACGCCCTCCACTTCGTACACTGACGCCGGCGGAAACTCGCGAACTCAGGCGACAGAGGATACATGATGACGTGCCGTTCAGAGTTCTTGCAGAAAGGTTTGGGGTTTCGGTGTGGACAGCTCACCGGATGTGCGCGGGCCGTGGCTAGGAGCCGTTTCTCGTAGTGGCGCCTCTCCGCACGAACGTGCTCCCTATCGGCCTGACTGTGCCATTCACAAGTGGACAATTGGAACGTAGGCTGGAAATCGAGCAGTACTCGGGGGAGGGCTGTTCAGCGATGCGTCCCAGGACTCTAACCGGAGTCTGGGGCGTTTTCGTTTTTGGGGTAGCTACTGCGGCAGTACACCCTCTCGTTCCGCCAGTGAGTGAAATTGATTCCATGACACTGTCGGCTCCGACGCCCGAGTAAAGTTGGTGGTGCTAAAGCCAACCAACAGGCTCGGGAGAAAGGAGCCGAACATGATCATTATAGGAGTAGATTTTCACCCCGAGTTTCAACAAATAGCTTCGGTGGATACCGACAGCGGAGAGATCCAGGAAAAACGGCTGGGGCATCGCGAGGAGGCGGAGAAGTTCTATCGCGCTCTGGCGGCTGCGGGCCAGAAGGTGCGGGTCGGAATGGAAGCCAGCGGACACGCACGCTGGTTCGAACGACTGGTGGCCGAGTTGCAGTATGAGCTGTGGATCGGAGACGCGGCGGAGATCCGCACGAAGCGAGTGCGTAAGCAAAAGACGGATCGCCAGGACGCGCAGCTGATCCTACGTTTGCTGCTGGAAGACCGCTTCCCGCAGATCTGGGTGCCGAACTGGGAGAACCGCGATCTGCGGCAACTAGTGTGGCCCCGCCACCGGATGGTGCAGGCCCGAACGCGCATCATGAATCAGTTGCAAGCGGTGGCACTGAACGAAGGCCTGCGCTGCAAGAAGCGGTTGTGGCGAGAACACGGACGACAGCAGCTGGAATCGTTTCGCCTCGCACCGTGGGCCAGCCGGCGACGCCGCGATCTACTGGAGCTGATGGATCGACTGAACCCGACGATCACAGAACTGACCCAAGCGATCCGAGCAGGAAGTCGAGAAGTGTCCGGCAGCGCAGCGACTGAGGACGCATCCCGGAGTCGGTGCCTTGACCGCACTGGCCTTCGTGCTGATCATCGGCAAAGCCGAGCGCTTTGGCTCGGGCAAGCAGGTGGCCAGCTATCTGGGGCTGGTGCCGTTGGAAGAGTCCAGCGGCCATCGGCGACGGCTGGGGCATATCACCAAACAGGGGAGTTCGATGATGCGCTTCTTGCTGGTGGAAGCGGCGCAGGTAACGGTGCGCAGCCTGCCGGAGTGGCGCAGCAAATATCTCCACCTGATGATGCGGCGGGGACGCAAGACCGCCAAGGTAGCGATGGCCCGGAGACTGGCGGTTCGTTTGTACTGGATGATGCGCCAGGGATGGGACTATCCGCAGTGGGTCAAGTTCGGTTCGCACGTGGGACAGCCCGGAAATCGCGATGGTGTGCACTCGAACACCGAGAAATTGATTGGGCGTCCTGCTCCTCGATAACGAGGAGTTCGAAGTAGTAATCATGATCGCAGTTGAGACGCTCGTCGAACATGAGAGGTGTCGAGGGCTATTCTCAAACCGTGCCGGGTCTGATCCTTATTTCCTCCGCCTGTCCACAATTGAACAGTTTTCCGTCTTGAAAAAGTCCCATCATGCCGTCAAGACGTTGCACTATGTGGGTGTGAAAACTGGTAACTGACTTTCTCAACCGCTGCCTCCCGTTCCATGTCCCACATGTGGTGCTCATGCTTGGCAGAATTGCGCCATCCATGCTCGTTTCCCAACGAGGTCGCCTCCCGGCACCCTTGGGAGCAAAACAAAACTGCAAAGGAGACTGGCGATGAACCACGACAAGGCACAAGAGATCACGGCCGAGATACGCACGCTTCTAAACCACCAAACTCTGGTTATGACGAACCCCGCGACGATCTCCCTCGGCGAGACGCCCCAACCGGGAATGGACGCATATCAAGCAAGAAACGACCGCCTCCACGAACTTGGCGAGGAATTGAGCAAACTTGACGGCAGGATACTTCGGGCTTACCGATTCCACTCGGTTTGGATCATTCAGATTGTGAGCACTCCTCCACGCATCTCTTCTTGGATTGCCTCACACTGGAGAATATGTTCGGCGGTCGCTCGTGCTGTCCGAATTGCAGTCACGTCGGGACAATCCATTGAGACAGATGAGACACGCGCCGAACGTGCGCAACGAACGAAAGAAAAGGGAGAAGAGATTCGAGCCCTCGCCGACAAAATCTTAAGCTATGGACACAGCGTCCATCGCCGTTACCCGACCGGAGAGGTGGTGGTTGGCGAGAATGACTTGGCAGCACTGCTTCGAAGGCGCCGGGATACGGTCGGTAGGGCGTTGAACCTCCTGCTTGGCGAGCGGAAGGTCCAGAAGGCTCCGCTCAATGGGTATTGGAAGCTGAACGCCTGATTTGTGAAACCCAGTTATGCGAACCTCGTCGTCGTTTGGCTTTCTTAGGAAGTTCGCTGAGAGCCATCTCTGATTACCTCTCGAAGCTGGATGAGTTGCCATCGGCATATGCCGTTTGGCGAGTGGCGCTATTGACGTTAACAGCGTTTGCTTAAAGTGAGAATTTGGCCAACTGGAGCCAGTGAGCGCAATTTATCAACAACTACCCGGGGACGGCTGCGATTCATTCCCCTATAGGTCGAGGCGTATCGGCCCACCTTGAGGTGCGAGTCCAAGTTGTGGCGGAACCAAGCGATACGACACGAAGAACAATACGAACCACAGAACCCAGACAAATGCCAGCCACTTGAGAGAGAGAACTAACGTGTCATCGAAGTGATACCAGAGATACATTGGTATCAAGGCAACGACGCCGCACGTAATCCCGCGTGCCCATCGCCACCTGTCGCAAAAATTCACCTTCTCTCCGCAGTACGGGCACGGTCCCGGAACGTTCTTCATCGTAACTTCAACTTTGCAGTGCGGACATCGTGTGCCCATATATTTCGCTGCCAGCCGTGCCACTCACATGATAACTGGCGAAACCAGGCGATGTTACGCCAACTCTGGTCCGGTCAGTCCGTCTTACGATAATTTCCGCAGTTTTTTACTTGACTTTTACTTTGGACGCGAGGATAGTCCCTGCATCCCAGGCCCCGCACGTCGGCGAGAGTTAGACACAATTTAACTCCGGCATTCCATCCGTTAGCAGTTAGGGCCGAACACTTCTGCTGGTATCCAAGCCAGAATCGGGCCTTCCACTGTGTAGGCCCAAACCCAGATACAAGATTGGCGATTCGAGGAAATATCAATGCGAACTTTTGCGAGGTACACACGTTCGCTGGACCTGCTCGCCGTGGGAATTATCGCGGGGGTTTGGCAATCCCTCAAGCACGATAGACCTATCTGCACCGGTGAACAGTGACTTTTTATGGTGCCCAAATGCCCGTATCCAGAAAGGAGACAAAAGTGAAGACCAAGACGAAAGTAATCATCAGCATCGGCGCAATCGCAACTATGCTTGTCGGACTGGCGTTCGCGACGCCGATCGTTGGACTCATCTCGCCGCTTCTTTCGGTGGGGAACAATAGCGCCAATTTGCACGCGCATGGTGTCTCCACGACCGCCACAGGCGAGCCTTTCGAGGTGAGGCTGCGAACAGAAGGGCCATCCACTTATTCAACGCAGGTCGCAGCCTTCGGCTATCCCGCTCACAACGGCTGGCACTCGCATCCCGGCATGGTGGCCGTCACGCTCACTTCGGGCTCGATCACTTGGTATGACGAGAACTGTGAGCCGACGGTATACAATGCCGGTGACACTTGGCTCGAGGGGAGCCAGATACACGCGTTTAAGGCCAACAGCCCAGGCGTCCAACTGGTCGCGTGGTTCATCACCGCGCAGGGTAGAGCGTTGCGGATCGATCAACCCGCACCTGCCTGCGCGGCGAATCTCGGGCTCTAAGCACAGCTGGCCCACCGGGACGCGAAGTCTCACGTTTCCGCGTCCCGGTATCGTGTCGTTCCAGAAGCAACACGCCACATTTGTGTTGCATTGTCCCAGGACAGCGGCCCCAACCAACAGGATGTGTCACCCTCACCTGCGGATCGCTTCGCCGCCAGTCATCCGCGATAAGAACCGGATGCGCTAATAAGCGCCCGTCCGGGTCCGCGCGGGGGGTACCGCGTAAGCGGTATCCCTACCGCGATCTCATCGATCCTGCCGTTCGCGGTCGGCACGGTGGCCTCCAAAGGCGTGGATCGTTTGAGTACATTTTTGAGCAATCCGGTTAGTTTAAGAAGAAGTGATCCCAGCTTCCGGTTGGCCGATGACCCGTGCCGAACTAACTGCTGGCTTCACCTCTGACCAAGTCCACGACCTGCCAGATGATGACTGAAGTGCATACAGTTTCGATCGTCGCGAAGAACAGGTACTCAGGAAGAGCGGGAGTCCGGGCACCGACAAGAGGCGGAACGAAGGTCAGGAAACCGTTTACAAGGGAGACAACCGCTCCTTTGTGTCATGCATGTCAACCTCCTACGGAATAGTTACAGTCCAGCGGCAGAATAAGTTTCATTGTGGCTTCAGTTGGCGCTATCAGCCTGTTTCAACAATTGACCAAGGGCTCGCCAACCGGCCAGTCTTATGTGCATTCTTCGCTACTGCAACTTTGCGTACTCCGCTTTGGCTTGCTTCAGGATGGGAATGTCCGGGTCGGCGCCTTTCCAGAGGGTGAGGAAATTCCGATAGGCAATTTTCGCTTTGTCACCGTTCCCTGTCCGCATATAGGCACGTGCGATTTGTAGATGAGCCAGAGAACCCGTCACAAAATTCTCCACAATGCCCCTGTTGTCGAGTAGCTTCTGGAATTCAGCGGCCGCGGCGGTGCCATTGTGTGCGAGGAGACAAGCTTGGCCACGCAGGTACGCCGGATACAAATAGTTTACATACTCTTCTGTAAGGCGCCGAAGGGAAAGCATCCCGATTGACAGATCGTGATAGGTGCACGTCCTCAACTCGGCGTTTGATCGATACACGGAAGTGCATCCGGCCCCTTTCTTAGTGTCGCGCTAGCTAGATGCCAGGGCCAATCGTCGATGCGGCACAAAATGATTCTCGGTTGGCGTTACATCGCATTACACTCACCCTATGAAAGGGGCTCTATCCGCTCTCACGCCAGATTCTTGGCGAAGATGGACGCGGCTTGACCTGGTTTTGAGCGCTATGGCCTGCTTACAACAGTTGTGTCTCCGCCTGCGATCTCCTAGACTTCAACCGATGAAACGCGCTCGTGCGGCTTTCACTCTTCGATGGCTATTGCCACTGGCTCAGCTTCTAGTCTGCCTTGTGATCGTGTTGCCAGTGCGATGGTTCCTTTTCTTTGAGGTTTATCGTTCGACCCGGCCACTGCGATCAGTAGACGGCAGTATTCAGCTGAATCAGGCGGACCTTGATGCAATAGAGAGAGCCTCGGACGTTCGGGATCGGCTGATGAAAGTCCCAATAGTGCTCGACTTCCCTGCGTTGCTGGTTGAGGTGCCCTACACGCTCGCAGTTTACGCACGTACCGGGCACCCGGCTGGAGGGACTCTGCTCGAAACATGGAGAGCACTAGGCTGGCCCTTAGTCGGAATCCCGTTCTGGTGGTGCGTAGGAAGAGCAATAGAGGCACTGCGTGCCGCTCGGAGGTCAATCGTGCTACCTCGGATAACGTTAGTCGAAACGATATTCGGCATTGTGGCGGCTTGCATCGGCGTTGCAAGTCTCGTAGGAATCCTTACCAGCCTGCCTGACGACAGACATTTCGATTTCTTGATGTTTGTGGGCGGTGGTTTGCTTTGGGGGATTCTAGGCGCCACTACCGTGACAGCCCGAGTTCTCCAATGGCGAATGCTGCGTCGTGCTGCTGCCGCAGGACAGCTGGCGTAACATCGCGTCTCTGACAATGTCGGCGGTGTCAAACACTTTTTGAGCGTACCAACCCGTGCACTCCGAAGAGCGCGCCATTTCGCTCTATTTGAAGCTGTGCCATACCAACCTAAGGCTCGCTCGCAATCCGTTTCAGATC
>DATMPS010000139.1:0-78725 GCA_035567435.1 Terriglobales bacterium
CTGATGTCCGTACCAGCCAGCAGAAGCCCGATGGCGTATGTGTGCCTCAGGTCGTGACTAGAACCGTCAATCCCCGCCGCCTTGAAGACCTTGCGATAGAGCTTGTGGAAATAGCTCGGCGCGTCTTCCGCTGTCGTCACTCCTGACCAGAAAAAATACTTCGGGTTGCCATTTTTGACCTTGAGCAATTCTTCGCCGACAGCGTAAGGAATGGGGTTGTTGATCAACCCGCCCGTCTTCTGCCGATCCGTCACCACTCGGAACTCCCCGATCTTCCCTCTCCCTGATTCCAGTCTCAATTCATCTTGTGCAAGCATGACCGCATCGACAAGGGACAGACCGCTCCAGCGTTGAAGCTGCATCAGTGCGTGGACTCGGGCCTTGTTGACGGGGGTCATGGTCGTCAACTCGATACTCGATAGAATCTTGTCATACTCCTCTGGCGTGAAGGCCCTGATATTCTTTTCCCGCTCCCGGCGGTTGATTTTTGGGGACTCCCACTTGTCAGGGATCGAAGGGTTGACGCTAATCCAATTGTTGGCGAGACAATACTTGAAGAAGTTGCGAACCTTCTCCTGCTGCGACCGGACTGCCTGCGGAGCCTTGACCGTCCAGCTTGTCTGCCATTTGTTCAGATGGTCGAGCGTGATGTCCCTGACGAAGAGAATTCCGTTCTGATTGCAGAACGTCTGAAACTCGGCCATGATGTGCTCGTGCCGATAAATCGTATCCAGCGCGTGCCCACCGTTCTTCTTCTTCTGAATGAACGCAGAGATAGCGTCCGTGACAGACTTGACAGCACTCGGCGATTCCCTACCCTCCGCAGCGTCTTTGAATCGGCTCTCGATCTCATGAGCCCTTGCCTCACCTTCAGCCCAGTCCCGCGATTTCACTGACTGCTGCGTCTGTTTGCCGTCCTTGCTCCAAGAGACCCAGACCTTGCAATCGCAACTCCGCTTCTGATCCTTCGCGCCCTTCTTGGTGCAATCCCCGCTGTGCCTTCGGTAAACCGTGACTGCGATCATTGTCCTCCTCTCCCCGTGTTCGGCCTAAGTTTGACCGAGTTCGATCTCGATCCAAGACAAATTCTAACAGATCGGCAATGCAAACGTAAGGCATAAAAATAGATACGTCTGTAAGTTAATTAAACCGCAGGCTATTAAAATGGTGGCCAGGGACGGAGTTGAACCGCCGACGCCAGCCTTTTCAGGGCTGCGCTCTACCACCTGAGCTACCTGGCCACTGCCGTGGGGCGCCCGCGCAAGCAGGCTCTTGCGGCGAGTTATTCGCGACGCGCCTTTACGCGACGGTCAGCTGGCGCCGACAACTACTCTTGCGCCGCGAGCACGCGGAACGTTCTCGATTATAGCAACCACCTCCGAATCACTCAAACACTCCGCCTCATGCCTCGGCCCCGCGCCCCACGCATTCCTGGAAAGATGCGGACCCCGACGAGCAGCGCTCCCACCGCCTCGCCCGACGCTGCTCCGATGTACCCTGCGGTACGAGTTGTCCAATAGTTGTGATCTTCGATGTATGTCGCACAAGAGCCGCTCACACTTTGGACCCGCATCATACCTTCGACACACCCTTATCGCCCCGAAGCGCCACCCCGGTGTTCGAGCCACGACGACAGCTGCCGGGTTTGCTGCGACTTTAGATCTACGCAGTAGTTCATCCTTTCCACCGATTGCTTGAGCGTGCGCTCGGCGGTCGGGACCTTGTGGACCGCGAAAAACTCCTCGACTTCGTCGCGCATGCCCACATCGCAGAAGGAACTCGTCGCGGCTACCACTTCCCCGCTCGTGAATCCGCCTCCTACTTTTTCCAGATCCGGCCAGTGGCTGCGCACGAAATCCCACGCCAACTTCCTGCCATTGGGATTCTTCATCACACTCGCAATCAAACCCAAGGTGTCCTGCGTGCGCACTGAAGGAGAGATGGCGTACTCCAGTGTGCGCTGCAACAGCTTGGGGTCGCTGAACTGAGCCAGCGCTTTGAAGTATAGGTAATATTCCTCGAGGCTTGCGCCCTTCTGGTGCAGGTGGCTCATCACTTTGTCGTACAACACCGCGTCTCCGTTCCGAGCCGCGAGCGTGAACGCTGTGAACGCCACGGTGTGATCGACCGATGCCGGATCCTCCAGCGACTGCTCCGTCAGCTTGCGCGCCTCCGCAAGCACTTCTGGATCACGTCCGGCGTACCCCAGGGCGTGCATCACCTGCGAGCGCAGCGTCCGCGTCTCATCGCTCTCGTCCGCCTTCGGTTGCCAGCCCAGTTCGTTGGCTACCGGCCGCAACAAGCGGCGGACCCAAAGTTCATATCCCTCCCGGTCCCCGTCAGTCACCAGGTGATCGCTGATGTACTCCAGTTGCGCCGTTACCTCCTCCAACACCGCCCGCGTGCGATCGTTTTCCAGGCCTTCCGCCAAGGCGAGGTAATCACCGATCTGTTGCTCACCGACACCCACCGCAGCCCAGGAATCGCTCAGCAACACGATGCGCTCTGCCGGGCTCAGCTCTTTCTCAGCATCCCGCCCGAGAGCCCGGATCGCGTTCGACGAATATCCCGTGCGGTAGTACCCTTGCGCCCCGGAATTCGCCATCACCCAGGGACCACACCCCGGCAATGTGATACTGTCTTGCTTCTTCGTCAGCAACACGCACTTCTGTCTTCGGTCTGCCGCTGGCCCGCCCTCTTTCATGCACACCGGCACCTGCCACAGCTCGTCGTTGCCCGCCTGGAACAGGGCACGGTCAAAGAAATAACGCTTCTGAGAAAGCGTCGCTGTCGATGAGCCGTCAGAGCACTGCGTCTGCAGGCTGAGCATCGGGGCCCCGGGTTGCTTGACGAAGGTCGGCATCACGCGGTCCACCGGTTTCTTGGAAACAACCGCCAGCGCCTTCCAGAAATCGTCAGCAGTGGCGTTCCTGTACGAATGTTGTTTCAGATACTCGTCCACGCCTGCCCGAAAGACTTCCGGCCCGAGATACGCCTCGAGCATGCGCAGCACCGAAGCCGCCTTGCCGTAGGCGATGCCGTCAAACAGCTCCTGGATCTGCGCGGGTGTCTCGGCGGCCTGATGGATGGGTCGCGTATGTTGCAGCGCGTCCACGTTCAGAGTGGCCATCGTCTGCTGCACCTCGTCCAGTTCCAGATGCCATTCCGGCTTCCACACCGCCACGGCCTTGGTTTCCATCCAGGTGGCGAAGCCTTCGTTGAGCCAGATGTCATCCCACCACTTCATGGTGACCAAGTCCCCAAACCACTGGTGCGCGATTTCGTGCGCGATCACCGTCGCCACCGTCTGGTGTAGCTCGACCGACGCTTTCTTGTCGTCGAGTTGCAGCAGTACCTCGCGATAGGTGATGAGCCCGGTGTTCTCCATCGCGCCCGCCGAAAAATCGGGCAGGCCGATCATGTCGAGCTTCTCAAATGGATACGGGATGCCGAAGTAGCGGTTGTAATACCGGATGCACTGCTCGGCGACTTCCAGCGCGAATTTTCCGTCCTGTTTTGTGCCGGGCGTGGCCCAAACGCGGATCGGAACGCCGTCGGCCTGGCCTTCGATGAATTCGAACTGACCCACCGCCAGCGCCACCAGGTACGACGACATCGTCGCAGTGGTTGCAAACTTCACCGTGTGCTTCGCCTCGCCCGGACCGGGCGTGTCCGAAAGTAGCTTCCCGTTCGAGATCGCCACGTGACCGCGATCGGCAATCACCGTGAGATCGAAGGTCGCCTTGTAATCCGGCTCGTCAAACGACGGGAACGCCCGCCGTGCATCGGTCGCTTCAAACTGCGTTGCCGCGTATTTGTGCCCGTCCTTGTCTCTGCCCAGGTACAAGCCGCGCAATTCGTCATTCAGGATTCCCACATACCTGATGTGCACGCTCGCTGCACCCGGCTCGATCGCATGCTCGAACGCCAGAGTCGCCATCTCTTTTGTTTTATCGAGCGTGACCCGGGCAACTTGCATGGCGCCGCCGCTCGACACTGTCGCCTCCCGGAACTCGATCTCGGCCGCATTCAGCACGATTTCCGATGTCGGCTTCAACACGCGGATCTGAATGGTCTCGTCTCCCGTGAAGGTATCCGTCTCGAAGTCGGGAGCGAACGTCAGTTTGTAATTTTCCGGAACCGCCAGCTCCGGTAAGCGTTGCGCCCAGGCCACGACGGCCACCAGGATGAAAAATGTGAAAAACAGAAAAACTCGTTTCATTCCTCTCCTTCAGGTTCCCAATACAGAATGTTTCAATCAGACGACGAAGCACACACTAAGATGCGCCCGCGAACATCTCCGGGCGCGCCCCAGACTTCCATTATTTATTAGTACGGAGTCTCCCTGTCAGCGGCTCACCCCAGCTCGCCCGAACCGCCCGACGCCACCAGCGTCCCATTCAAAACCGTGAATGCGCAACGGTTTGACGCAAACCAGTATGGGATTTCGCGATAGTCCGCGACATCGAATACCGCCAGGTCCGCATCCTTCCCTGGCTCAATCGACGCCTTGCGATTCTGCACGCGCAGTGCCCACGCCCCATTAATCGTCGCGGCCGAGAGCGCTTCCGCTGGCGACATCTTCATGTGCGTGCAAGCCAGCGACAGGACAAACGGCATGCTGGCTGTGGGAGAGCTACCTGGATTGTAATCGGTCGCCAGCGCCACCGGAACCCCGGCGTCGATAAACTTGCGCGCCGCCGGATACTTATCCAATCCCAGAAAATAGTTGGCACCCGGCACAAACGTGGCCACGGTATCGGCCTTGGCGAGCGCCTTGATGTCATCCTCGCCCGCGTGATCCATATGGTCGAGGGATGCCGGGTGGCAACAACTCACAATCGAATCGATGAACCCGGCAGCGGGCTGGGAGAGTTGTCCGATGTGCGCCCGCACATCCAGGCCGCTCGCAATTGCCGCACCGAATATGGTGGCCGTCTCTTTTTCCGAAAACGCGCCCCGCTCGCAGAACACGTCCACAAATTGCGCGAGTTTCCGCCGCGCGGCTTGCGGAACCATCTCCTTACAGACGGCCTCGACGTAGTTTTGTGAGCGGCCCTGGAATTCTTTCGGAATGACATGGGCCCCCAGCAGCGTCGCAATCACCGTGCCCGGCCATTGCGAAGCGGCGGCTCGAATCGCCTCCAGCGACTTCAACTCCGATTCGACTGTCAGGCCGTATCCGGACTTCGCCTCCACCGTCGTCGTGCCCTGCTCCGCCATCTCGTGCAATCCGTCGAGCACCTTGGCTGCCAGAGCGCCCTTCCCCGCCCCGCGCACCGGTTCGACGCTCGATCGGATCCCGCCCCCGGCGGCCGCGATTTCCTCGTAAGTCGCGCCCGCCGTGCGTTTCTCGAAATCCACCAGCCGCGGAGTCATGAACGCCGGATGGGTATGGGAATCGACAAACCCGGGCAGGACGACTTGCTCCTCGCAATCAATCTCGAGAATTTTCTTCCGATTCTTCTTGATCCAAGGATCGCGCAGCGCATCTTTCGTCGGGCCCACAGAAACGATCTTGCCCCCGACGCACAGGACGGCCGCGTCTTCGAGGATGCCAAGTTCGTGAAGATCGGCTCCACGCCGCGGGCCGGGCTTGCCCGAGGGCAAGCGCAGGGTCAGCAACTGACCGACATTGACCAGCAGCACGGCGGCCGGCACTCGCGGGCTCTGTCTTCTGGTGGAAGCCACTCTGATTCGCAGTTTAACAGGATGCCGACAGCAGGCCCCGTCTTCGGAGTGCATTGCCCGGATTTCATTCATTTGGTGTACTCGGATCGTCAGAGGATCGGTTCAACTGTGGAATCTTGCAAAGGTGGGCAAGCGGGGCGCGATCATCGTTCCCGCCAGATTCGGCAAACGCTTCGGCATCGAGGAAGGCAGCATTGTGCTCGCTGAGGAGAGAGAAGACGGCATCCTGATCCGTCCGGCCGTCGTCGTGCCGGTTGAGCGTTACGGCCCGGAGCGCAAAGCGGAATTTCACCTTTTCAACGCGACCACCGAGGCCGATTACCGAAGAGCCCGCAGCGCGCTTTGCAAGCTCGGCCTGAACCCGATTCAGTCCCGCACCAGCGTCTCACATAGATGCACCGCCTGTTCTTCGACGCCAACGTGCTCTTGTCCGCGGCGTACCACGCCAACGCAGGACTCCTTCACTGCTGGGAATTGAGCAAAGTTGTTTTATGCACTTCTCGGTACGGTCTTGAAGAGGCCCGGATCTAGTTGGAGGAGGAGGAGCAAAGAACGCGCCTGCTTAGGCTTTCGGCGAAGCTACAACTCTTTGCAGAGGCGGAGCGGCAGCTGCCTCGTGGAATTGCGTTTCCCGAGGAAGACGCGCCGATTGTGCTCGCCGCACTGCAAGCCGGTGCGTCTCATCCTCTCACCGGCGACGTCGGACGCTTCGGCGCCTACTTCGGCAAGAAAATTGAAGGGTTGCTGGTGATACTCCCCGGGCGTATCGCCGCGTGCGCAAGCGTGAGAAGTGATGGCTGGTTTGGCTTCCCTGCCCTCAGCCCTGCCCCCTGCGGGTCCAACTTCAAACACAGAGTGAGGATGGCAACTTCTCCGACCACTAACGACCAACGAGGGTCTTCCCCATCGGCACCTTCACGCCGCTGTTTTCCGCAAACGCCTTCGCCTCGTCATACCCGGAGTCCACGTGCCGGATCACACCCATCCCCGGATCCGTCGTCAGCACTCTCTCGATCCGCCTGGCCATCATCTCGGTCCCGTCGGCCACGGTAACCTGCCCGGCATGCAGGGAATACCCAATCCCCACGCCGCCGCCGTTGTGCACCGACACCCACGATGCGCCCGCGGCAGTATTGAGCAACGCATTCAGGATCGGCCAATCCGCCACCGCATCAGAGCCGTCTTTCATGCTCTCGGTCTCGCGAAACGGCGACGCCACCGAACCGCAGTCCAGGTGATCGCGCCCAATCACAATCGGCGCCTTGATCCTCCCTTTTTTCACAAGGTCATTCATCGCCAACCCAAACTGCGCGCGCTCACCGTACCCCAGCCAGCAGATACGCGCCGGCAGGCCCTGGAACTTGATCCGCTTCTTCGCCAGTTCGATCCACCGCCGCAGGATGCGATTCTCCGGAAATAATTCCAAAACGAGATCATCAGTGACAGCGATGTCCGACGCCTCACCCGACAACGCCACCCACCGGAACGGCCCGCGCCCTTCGCAGAACAACGGACGAATGTAGGCCGGCACAAACCCCGGGAAGTCGTACGCCTCCCTCACGCCGTGCTGGAACGCGAACGTGCGAATATTATTGCCATAGTCGAACGTCACCGACCCCATCTTCTGCAGCCGCAGCATGCCCTCGACATGGCGCGCCATCGCGTCCAGCGACTTCTCCTGATATGCCTTCGGATCGCTCTTGCGCAATTCGAGCGCCGCCTCGAACGTCATGCCGTGTGGAACATACCCATTCAGCGGATCGTGCGCAGAAGTCTGGTCAGTCAGGATGTCGGGCACCACGCCGCGCTCGCCGAGCTCCGGAATAATGTCCGCGCAGTTCCCTACCAGTCCAACCGAAACGTTCTCCTTTTTCCGCAGCGCGTTCTTCAGGATGCGCAACGCCTCGTCGAGCGTGGTCACCATGAAATCGCAGTAGCCGGTTTTCAGGCGCTTCTTGATGCGTTCCGGATCGACGTCGATTCCCAGGAACGCCGCGCCCGTCATGGTGGCTGCGAGCGGCTGCGCTCCGCCCATGCCGCCCATGCCGCCGGAAACGATCAGCTTGCCCCCGAGGTCGCCGCCAAAGTGTTTTTCACCCGCGGCCGAGAACGTCTCGAATGTCCCTTCCACGATTCCCTGCGAGCCGATGTAAATCCACGACCCTGCTGTCATCTGGCCGTACATCATCAGGCCCGCGCGTTCCAGTTCGTTGAACTTCTCCCAGTTCGACCAGTGTCCCACCAGATTCGAGTTGGCAATCAGCACGCGCGGCGCGTACTCGTGCGTCTTGAACACGCCCACGGGCTTGCCCGACTGCACCAGCAACGTTTCGTCGTTATCGAGCGTCTTCAGCGTAGTCACGATCGCGTGATACGCCTCCCAGCTGCGCGCCGCCCGCCCCGTGCCGCCGTAGACCACCAGGTCCTGTGGCCGCTCCGCTACTTCTTCATCGAGATTGTTCATGAGCATGCGCATCGCCGCTTCCTGCTGCCAGCTCTTGCAGGACAGCGAAGTGCCGCGCGGCGCACGAATCGGCGTGTAAGTCTTGGAAGAAATCTCAGTTTCGACGGGCATATGGCAATGGTATTGCTTTGGAGAGATACGCGCAATTTGCAAACACTACTGGGAAGGGCACGATTTCAGTCGTGCCCACACCGCCGCAAAAATGTTGGCCTTCAGCCCCTGAGGTTTTTTCGCCTGCCGGTGTCGAGGGGGCATTCGTGGGAAGAGTTGCAACAACGCCAGCCGCACTTACCAACTCCTGTACGCCGTCCCGTCCTGCCCCGTGAGGTTCGACGCGCTGTGCACAACAATCCCCGGCCCTGGTCCGGCGAGAAGTGGATCTTGGATCTCAGGCTCAGGCTCAGCCTCTGAAACCCAATCAGCCCGGCCAGTAAACGGATCGACCGGGATCGACCTCAAATACCCGGCCTCCACCAGGTCATTAGGAGTCTGTGGCGCCCTCTGCTTGTCAAGTGTATATAGGGAGACGACCTGCCGCAGGATGAACAAGTCCTCTCGCAGTTCCGCTTCTCTTTGGTGCCCGACGTCCGCCGCCGCCATTTCCGCCAAAAAGACCACCAGCGCCACTACGCTCAACACCGTTCGCACCGCGTGGAGCCTTCCCCACTTCTTCAAAAGTGTCCGCGCCAGCTCCGAGTTCGGGTCGAGTAGGGGATCAAGAAGCTTCTTGTTGGTGGGAAGGATGGCGATCAAGGTAAAAGGAACCACCGCGCCAATGAGGATCCCCCCTACCAGCCACGCCCCTGTCGAGTTCAGCCACCATGCCCAAGTCCCCGTCAGAAATGCTACGACTGCCAGCGACGCCTGCATCATCGTGGCCCGCCGGTAACTGGGACCAAACTCAGCCGCCGCCAGCGCGGTTCCACACTCCATCCGTGCCGGATGCTCCACCAAATTGATGTAGAGAGGCGCACCCGCGAAGAGCGCAGTGCAGAGGCTGGCCACAAACTCAAGCGCGAACTTCATCGGAGTTTCCGACGACTAATGGTCTGACGGCCGAAAACCGACCCTCACCACGTGCTGTACGCAGTCCCGTCAGTCCCCACCAGGTTCGACGCGCTGTTTACGTCGATGATCCCCGGCTCCGTCTGGTCCGCCGCCATGAGGGAGTCCTCCTGCACAACCGTCCAGTTGCGTTCGTTAGTGAAAGGATCGATCGGAATGTCGCGAATGTAGCCCGCCGTCTTCAGATCATCCAAAGCCTGCGGGGCTTTCTGTTTATCGAGCGTATACTGCGAGATCACCTGTCGCAGCGTGAACAGATCCTGCCGCAGGGTGGCTTCTTTCGCGCGCAGGATGGAGCGGTTGTAGATCGGAACCGCGACCGAGATCAGGATCAGGATCAAACTGATCACGATCATCATCTCGATCAGGGTAAACCCGCGGCTCGGCCGGATCTTCGACACTCGTCCCATTTACCAGTCCTTATACTTCGTGCCGTCCAGCGCCGTGCCTTCCGACTTCGTATACACGTCGAATACGTTCTGCTCGCCCCAGGAATCCGACGTGGGATCGTCCTGCATCGAACGCATGCCCCACTCCGGCTTGCCCGTCATCGGATCCACCGGAATCCGACGCAGGAACTTGAGCTTCTTCCCGTTTGAATCCACACCCTGCACCATCGTGTCAAGGTCCGGAGGGTAGCCGTTACTGTCGACTTTGATCTGGAAAGCGCCCCGGTCCGCCGCGTCTTTGTAGCGGTCGATCCCATCGCGCATCATCCACAAGTCGTAACGCAGCTCCCGCTCTTTCTCCCGCGCGATGGTCACGCGCGCCAGCGGCAGCGCCATGCCCGTCAGGATCACCATGATGGTGGTCGCGATGATCAACTCCACCAGGGTGAAACCCCGGGCGCCGCTGTTTGCGGAAGCCCCGTCCACCCGTTTGACCGAAAACATCATTGCTGGCACCTCGCACGCTTCACTGAATGTTCACCACGGCCTGTGCGCCGTTCACCGTAATCGCCTGCATGGCCGGATCCCGCGCGCCTCCGCGCGTAATGGTCAGTGGCGCTTGCCCGCTCCCCTTCGCCATGAAAGTCAGCGTCACCACCGCGCCTTGTCCGGAGACCCCGCCCGAGTTGGGCGGACGCGTCGCCGTGATCTGCAACGTCCCGGTCGTCTCATCCTCGCGATGCACCAGGGCCACGGCCTGGCCATCCTGCGACAGGAACCCGCCATTCGACACGTTCAACAGCTGCAATTTCACCGGATCGTAGTTCAACTGCAGCGGCACCGAGTACACGTTCTGCGCGCCCGACATCACGATGTTGACGGTGAACGTCGCGCCCTTCGGCTGCGTGACCGAGCCGGGATCGAACAGGAAACTCGCCCCGCCCGCAACTGGGGGCGCCGGCCGCGCCGCAGGCTGGGCTCCTCCCGGTGCTGCGCCCGCCGGGGCCGCACCCGCCGGAACCGCCGCAGGGACTGGCACAACCTCCGTCGCCTTCACGTGCCGCAGTTCCAGCGAATTGGCCGTGCCCACATCGATCATCTGCTGGTTCGAATCGTTGACGTCGAGCCCGCGCACGATGTGCGGAATCAGCGCGAACACCATCTCCTGCTCGCTATGATCGCGCGTGTCGGACCCAAAGAAATATTTCAGGAATGGAATTTGTGCCAGCAAGGGGAGGCCCCCAATGGACTGGGTCTGGCTGTCTTCAAACAGCCCGCCCAGGATGTTGACTTCCCCTTCCTTCAACCGGATTTCATGTTCGATCTTGCGCTGGCCGATGATGGGCTGGCTGATGCCGCCAATGTTCGCCTGTCCGGTCTCCGAAGAAATATCCAGACTGACCTTCAGCGTCACTTCCCGTCCGGCATGCACCCGCGGCGTGATATCGATGTTTACGCCAACGTCGAGATACTGAAATTGCGTGTTGACCAAGGGGTTGATCCCCACGCCGCCAATGCCTGGCTGGAACGAACCCGTCGCCACCGGGATGCGGTCGCCGATCTTGAGCGTCGCCTTTTGGCCGTCCAGCGCGCGAATCTGGGGATTCTGGATGATCTTGGTATCCGTCGCGCCCATCACGGCCGACGCCGTGACTCCCGGAATCGTGATCGAGAAGTCCGTCGCATTCAGGTTCCCGATGCGATTCAGGTTGATGCCCCCGTTCCCGCTGGAGGACCCGGTGCCTGTCCCGCCAGCTGCCCCGGTCGAGGTAGTCGTCGTGCTGTTCACGTTGCCGTTGAGCGAAATGCTGGTGCTGGTCGGCGGATTGAAGCCCAGGGTACGGGTCTTGTCCCGGCTCACCTGCATGATCACCACATCGATGAGCACTTCCGCTTTCGCCTTGTCCAGATCGTCCACTAGCTTCTGCGCCAGCACCAGCTGGTCCGGAGTTCCCCGCACGATGATGGCGTTCTGCGACTGCAACTGCTGAATGCGACTCACTTCCAGCAGGGTGCGCATGGCGTTCACTACGTCCTGCAGTTCCGTGGCTTGCGACAGGTTCGACAGATAAAAAGTCTTGATGACGCTCTGGTCCAGTTCCTTGCGCTTGGCTGGATTATCGGTCGCGATAAAAATCGTGTTAGTGGTCACCGGGCGCCAGAAGGTCTTGGACTCCAGCGCAATGATGCCCAGCGCATCTTCCAGCGTCACTCCATTCAGCTCGATACGGATCTTCCGGGAGGTGTAATCGGGATCGAACAGCACGTTGATCCCCGCCAGCTTCCCCACTGTCTCGTAAATCACTTTCGTGTCTTCGGTAAGCTTCAGCGTGATGGGGACATTCGAGATCGCCGCCAATTCGACCGGTCCGCCCGCCTCCGCCAGCCTCTTTCTCAGGACATCGGGGACCGGCGCCACCGTCTGCTGCGGGTTGGTGGCCTTGTTAATCATGTCCTGGGTCCGCCGCATTTCCTGCTGGGCAATGAAGCTGGAGGAGTCGATCAGCGTAGCCTTCTGGAATTCCACCAGCGCCTCGTCCAGTTTGCCGTTGTCCCGCAGAATCTGGCCCCGGTGAACGTGCGAAGCCGAGGCCAGGAACTTGCTGTGCTCGTAGGAGGTCCGGTAGCGTAAATCCTTCGGCTTCAGGTTGAAGGCTTGCTGGTAGAACTCGAAGGCCTTCTCGTAGTCCTGGCGGGCTTCCGCATCCCTTCCTTTGTTCCACAGCGAATGGGCCTTGTCAGCGGCTGCCGGCAGGGTTATGGCGAGGACCACGAGCAGCAAAGCCGCCGGGCGCAACAGACGTCTCATTCAATCATCCCTCGTATGCGATCTGGATCCGGGGTGGCTAACCCCCTTGGGGGGACCTTCTCGCCTTTGTCAGCAGAAAAAAAACACAAAAGCTGCGCGATTATAACATTCGCTGCTATCAGTTCCGAAGTGCCTGTCTGTCCGACAGTTACACTCTTTAGTCGTAGTCCCAAAAGGGTCGAAAACGACCGCAAAACCGGTTCCGCCAGCCCGCTCCGGGACAGACCAAATCCGCGAAACCGCCCGTCCTGCCCGGCTTCTGCCCTGCTTGCCGCCCGGGCGCGGCCCGCCCCTGGCTTCGGCGCCTAAAGAGCCGGCCAAAGGTCCGCCGGCCGCTGGCGTTGTGCTAACGTTCTCCTTCAATCATGGCCCGTCAGTCCACACACCAGACCAAGCCCAACGCCGAGAAAAATCCCCGGCGTGACCCGACCGCCGCCGGACAGCGAGACGCCGCTGTGAATAGGATCGCTTCACATAACTACTTCTTGCTCGAAAAATTTGAGACCGGCGTCGTCCTCACCGGAACCGAGGTCAAATCCATCCGCGACGGCCGCGCCAACCTTAAGGATTCCTACGGTTTAGTCAAAGACGGCGAACTCTGGCTCCTGAACGCCCACATCGGCCCCTACGACCACGGCAACATCTTCAACCACGCCCCTCTTCGCACTCGCAAGCTGCTGGTGCACAAGGACGAACTGCGCAAACTGGTGGGCAAGACCCAGCAAAAAGGCCTCACCCTCATCCCCACCCGCATGTACTTCAAGAACGGCAAGGTGAAGGTTGAACTGGCCCTCGCCAAGGGCAAGCAACTCTGGGACAAGCGCGAAACCGAACGCCGCCGCACCGCCGACAAGGAAGCCCGCGAAGCCGTCGCCCGCGGCCGCAAGCGAGCGTAGCAAGCTCGGAAACCAGCCGAAGTCCGCAGCCGGCGCACGTCCGGCAAGGCTGTGCGCCCTTAGAAAACGTCCGGGTTAGAGACGCGGCTCGCCGCGTCTGAGCCGTGGCCAAGCCTATCGGCGTTGCCTGAAGTGGTTCGAGCTTGCGGGGACAGCCAACTTCCCACCAGGGGGCGATTTCCGCCGGATGCGGACTAACTCCCCCGCTGCCTTCAATCACGCCTAAACGGGGCCAAGCCCCGCCTCTGCCGGGAATCCCGGGCATGCTGCTTGCGCAGGAATCCTTTTTTCGGCGTCCTCTGCTTGATAGGCAAAAAAGGGTCCGGGAACAAGTCCCGAACCCGTTGGAGAGAGTGAACTACCCAGCGAACAAACTTCCTAGTGAATCGTCAGGCTGAGCGGGAACGAGTGCGAGATGCCGCCTCCAGTTCCCACCACCATCACCGACTGTGCTCCCGGCGGCGTCACATGATTGCTCGAGCTGCTGCCACAACCAACTGCAGCCAGCAGCAGCCCGAGCAACAGCACGACGGATCCCAGTGCCCATATCCCAGTCCGCCGTGCCATGCCCCCCTGGTCCCGCTTTCGCGCCCCATAGACCAGTCCGAGCAATCCCATGCCAGTGAGTGAACCCATAACCACATATCCCGTCGGCGGAACGTAGCCCGTACCCACCGCGATCGTGAGCTGCGAACTCGCCGCCGTGCCGCCCGGTGTGATCGTGGCCGGCACGAACGTGCAGGTCACTCCCGTCGGCAATCCCGAGCAGGACAAGCTGATCGGGCTGTTGAATCCGCCCGAACCGCTCGCGTCGATATTCAGCGAAGTCGAGCCGCCCCGCGTCACCGTCGCCGCCGGTGCCGACAGGTTCAGGTTGAAATCCGTCCCTGCCGCCGCCGCGGGTACCAGAGTCCCGAACAGCCCCGAGGTTTGCGCCGCTCCCCCCGCCGTGAAGTAAAGCGTGTTCGGATCCCCCGTACCCCCGGCCCCAAACACCAGCTCCCACAGGCCTGGGTTGGTAATCACCTGGGCGTTGCTGTTTTTCAACTGCCCCAGGAAACTTCCGGTGCTGTCGTACGCGCTGATCGTTCCATCCCCGAAATTGCCCACTAGCACATCATTCGAGAACGCCCCGAAATTCGCGGGCGCGGACGCTATGCCCCACGGCGCATTCAACGTTCCTCCCGTCATTCCCCGACGCTCGAAGTGGCCATCCGTCTGGAACAGATCAACCAATCCCATTCCCGCTCCGACGAGCGGATCGTGCTTCGCCGCATCCTGCACAGCGTAAGTCACGAACACGACGTTGTTGATCACGTGCACGCCGTGCGGCGCGTACCCGGCCGGCAGGTTCGGATCCGTGAAGGTTCCGCCGCTCAGCGTAGCCGGCTGAAAGTTGTGATCGTAGACGTCAATCTTCCCGCTGTGGAAGTTCGCCGCCAGAAGAAAATTTCCCTGCGCATTGCTGACCAGGGCGAGCCCCTTGTACACCGCCCCGCCCGGGGAATTGTCCACCTTGGTGATCGCATTCGCCGTGCCATTCCAACTCGCGACAATGCCGTCCTCGGTATCGAACAGAAACGTTGCTCCCCCGAAGTCGGTCGACTGATTCGCCACCGTACCCGTCGGACAGCCGGGATTGCAGGGGTTCATGGACGCGACGGGAATCCCCGCCGTGATGGCCTGCTTGACGCCTTGGGCGTCATAAGTGGTCGACGTGCCGCCGTTGTTGTTCGCGATCCAGAACACGTCGCCCGGGATAAACGAAATTCCCCATGGATTTGAAAGCTGAGCGTCCGTATGAGCCGCCACCCCCGCCACGTTGGCGGTCAGGTTTGTCTGTGTGTAACTGGTTTGCTGCGCAGGCGCCGCCGGCGCGAAACCCAGCGCCAACGCCATCCCAAGGACCAAGAGCAAAGTTCGTTTCGTCACCGCTGCCATTCCTCCAACCAATTCTCGAAGCCCCGGGGCAACGGGTATGTTCAAGTGTTGAACAGAGACTATCGGTCACCGGAAACCGGGTTGTCACCATCCTGTCAGCGGTGGGTAAAAGCTTTGCGGTTTTCAAATCAACGGATCATGACTGCGAAGTGACGAAACGGAGACATAGGGAAGCTGTCGCCAGTCTCCAGTCGTCGGTCGTCGATCATCTATGGGCAGTCCTCAAGTTCCGCTCCATCGATCAAGCGTTTCGGAAAATTCACTTCCACTGAGAACTGGACCCTGAAATCTGTGACCTGACGACTTGCGACTACAGACTATCGACTGATGACTGATCTTGCGCTTTTCCCCACTCGCCGACGATACTGATTACCGACAACCATGAAAACCCACTTGCTTCTCACCCCACCGGCCCAAGTCGAAACCGAATGCCTGGTCGTCGTCGCCCTCGATCGCGGCGCTCCCGATCAAACTAAAAGAGACCAGCCCGAAGTCGCCCTCGAAACCGCCGACGCTGCCGTGAAGAGTGCCGCCGCCGAAGTCATCGCCAACGGCGAAGTCACCGGCAAGCCGTTCGAAACCGCGCTCCTGCATCATCCCGCCGGACTGAAGGCCAAGCGTCTGCTCGTACTCGGAGGAGGCAAAGCCAAGAGCTTTTCCGCCTTCGACCTGCGCCGCCTCGCCGGCGCCGCCGTTCGCACCCTGAAATCCCGCGGCCTGCGCAGCTTCGCCTTCGTCGCTCCCCAGACCGGACTCACCCCCGAGTCCGCCGCCAAGGCCGTCGTGGAAGGCGCCTTCGTCGGCAACTTCGACCCCGACACCTACAAGAGCGACCGCAAAGATCAGAAGATCGACGAGCTCACCGTCGTCGCCTTCGGCGATCAGTCCAAACTTCAGTCCGCGGTGAACGAAGCCCGCACCATAGGCGAGTCGCAGAACTTCACCCGCGAACTGGTCAACGAACCGAGCAATCGCATGACCCCGACTATGCTCGCCGACCGCGCCAAGAAGATGGCGCAGGAAGTCGGCCTGAAATGCGAAGTCTATGGCGCCGACAAGATCAAGGAACTCAAAATGGGCGCATTCTGGAGCGTGGCGCAAGGATCCGATGAGCCGCCCGCGCTGATCATCCTGCGCTACGAACCCGCTGGAGCGCCCGAGAAGCCCGTCCTCGGCCTGGTCGGCAAAGGCATCACCTTCGACACCGGCGGCATCTCCATCAAACCCGCCGACGGCATGGAGAAGATGAAATACGACATGGCCGGCGGCGCCGCCATGCTGGGTGCTATGCGCGCCATCGCGCTACTCAAGCCCAAAGTGAAAGTCACCATGATCGTCTGCGCCACCGAGAACATGCCCTCCGGCAAAGCGCAAAAGCCCGGCGACGTGCAAATCGCCATGTCCGGCAAATCGATCGAGATCATCAACACCGACGCCGAAGGCCGCCTCGTCCTCGCCGACGGCCTCTTCTACGCCCGCCAGCTCGGCTGCACCCACCTGGTCGACGCCGCCACCCTCACCGGCGCTGTTGTGGTCGCGCTTGGCTACGTAAACGCCGGCATCTTTGCCAACGACGATCAGCTCTACGCCCGCTTCAGCAAAGCTGAAGACAAAGCCGGAGAAAAATTCTGGCGCATGCCCCTCGACGAAGAATACAAAGACGTCATCAAGAGCGGCATCGCCGACATCGTCAACTCCGGCGGCCGCTGGGGAGGCGCCATCACCGCCGCCATGTTCCTGAAAGAATTTGCGGAAGACACTCCCTGGCTGCACCTCGACATCGCCGGCACCGCCTGGACGGAAGAAGCGAAGCCGTGGATCGCCAAAGGCCCGTCCGGAATTGCGGTGCGGAGTTTGGTGGAGTTCGTGAAGGATTTCACGGCGTAGCTCGGCAAGACCGAGGAGTATGCGATGCCGCCGCGAGAAGCTCGACCGAGGCGCCCGCATGGCTTGGTGAGAGCGCGAGCAAACTTGTGGCGAAACAATTACTCCATTGTTGTCGCTCGCTGTGTCGTTTGCTGGACTGCCCCGGATGTGGCCCTGACGGTCACCGTGAAATTGGTCGGCGGAAGCATCCTGTTGCCGCTGTTGCTCGTGCCGCATGCCGTCTGCAACAAAAGCAAAAAGCGGCCAGGAACAGCGACTGCCATCACCCCTCGGGCTCCGCCAGAAACCGGTACCCGATCCCCCGTACTGTCAGCAGATACTGCGGCTTCGCCGGATCGTCTTCGATGTAGCGCCGCAGCCGCACCACAAAGTTGTCGATCGCTCGCGTGTCGGTGTCCTCCTTCAGCCCCCACACTTCCTCGAGAATCGACTTCCGCGAAACCACCCGCCCGTTGCTGCGGATCAAGTGACGCAGCAGCTCCGCCTCCATCAAGGTTAGCTGGATCTTACCGTTGGCGCTGCTCAATTCGAGCGTAGTGAAATCGATGGTCTTGCCTCGAAAGCTGAACACGTCGCCAACCGGCCATTCCGACGACGAACCCACGCTCGCCACCTCCCCGTGTCCCCCGCGCAACCACGCGCTCCGCCGCAGCAATCCCTGCAACCGCGCCAGCAGAATCGCCAGCTCAAACGGCTTGGGAAGATAGTCATCTGCGCCCGACGCAAAACCCTTCAGCACGTCCTCCGGACGCCCGCGCGCCGTCAGCATTAACACGGGCACAAAGTTCTGGGCCGCGCGCAACTCGGTGGCCACTTCGAACCCGTCTTTGCCGGGCAGCATGACGTCGAGCACAACGGCGTCGAAGCTCTCTTTTTTCGCGAGCAGGCGCTCGAGCGCCGACTCGCCATCCCCCACCACCTCTACCGAGTGCCCTTCCGCGACCAGGTTGAACGACAACCCGTTCGCCAGATGCGATTCGTCCTCGACCACCAGCACGCGGCTCATACCCCGCTCCGTGTCATGAACACTCCACCCATGCCATCCCTCTGAAGCTTCTTCTACGCAAGGTTCGGAAGGGCACGACTTTGGTCGTGCCGACTAGGGCTAAAAAACTCGGGCTTCAGCCCCAGAGGTCCGCCCTTCGCTAACACTCAGGCTCTGATGAAACCACTCCTACGCCCCGCTCCGCGGCAGTTCCATCGTCACCGTGGTTCCCTGCCCTTCGCCCGCGCTCTCGGCAAACACCTTGCCGCCGTGTTTGCGCGCAATTGCCCGCACGATGAACAGCCCCAGTCCGGTCCCCTTCACCTGCGCGAGCGACCGGCTTGACACGCGATAAAACCGCTTGAAGATCCGTTTCAATTCTTCCGGCGCGATCCCCACCCCGCGATCGCACACCTGCAGGACCACATGCTTGTCGTCACTCTCGACCTTCACCGAAACATCCACCTTGCCACCTGAATACTTGATCGCGTTGTCGAGCAGGTTCGACACGGCCGTGCGCAACTCCTCCGCATCCCCGAACACCAGGGTACCCGCGCCATTGCTGCCCTCCACCTTGTAGCGCAGCGCCTCCGGCTGCAGGTGATGCCGCGTGCGCACCAGATTCATGCATTCCTCTACCAGCCCGCCGAACTCCACCTTCGCCCGCTGGTGCTTCTCGCTCTTCTGCCCCGCCTGTCCCGCTTTCAGCACCTGCTCGACCGTCCCCAGCAGCCGATCGGTATCGCTCAGCATGAGTTTGTAAAACTCCTGCCGCCGCACATCGTCCACCGCCCGGCTCTGCAGCGTCTCCAAGTACAGCCGTATCGACGCAATCGGCGTCTTCAACTCGTGCGTGACCGCATTGATAAAACTGTCATGCTGCTCATTCCGCCGGATCTCGCGGACCAGGAAGCTGGTATTGACGATCATGCCCGCAATCAGCACCGCGAAGAAAATCACACCCAAAAACAGCATGACCCCTTCGCGCCAGTTGAGGATGATCCACCCAACGTTGAGCGCGACCGCCAGCATCACCAGGCACACGCCCAGCACGATGAAAAACGCAATCGTCCGGCTGCGGGAGGTGATGCGCATGGAGATGTAGCTCCGCCCTGATTTTACGCCGCTTCGGGGTAGAGACGCGGCTGGCCGCGTCTCTAGACGGGGCAAGCCAAGTCTCTACGGCGAAAAAGGGGGCCCGCAACCTCGGTGACCCGCCCGGCTGAGGCTAGTCAGCATCCAGCAGCGCGGGTAACTTGGGCTCCCCGCGCTGAAGAACTAAGATGACCCGGATGACTGGGTCTTATGAATACCCACAGAGCCCGGGTGGCCGTGTCGCTCGGGACGTGCGATCAAGACCAATTCCTGCTGATGATCAAGTCGCGTGCGCTCCTCAAATCCGCTGAAAGTGGCATCTTCTCGTTTGCAAAGCCAGGACCACTCAGGATTTCAGGAGAGGGAGCCCTCGAGTTCGTCAGGATGGAATTGCAGTTCACCTGTTTTCCGACGACGGCAGCATCGAGATGATCTTCTTTCAGAAGCGCGAAGCGAGAGGTCCCCATCTCACGACGAGCAAGAGCGACCGCCACTCAAACGAACTGGCGACCTAGAACGGCGCCCGTACCCACTTTCCTTGGGCGCGCTCCATAGCCGTCTTGCCTCGCGCATTCCGCTCTTTCGGATCCGCCCCGGCCTTGAGCAGCAACTCAATAATTTCTCTCTGTAATGCTTTCGCTTCGGGCGATCCGCTCCCACCTCGCCCCGTACTCTGCACCGCGAGGTGCAAGGGCGCTGATCCGCTCTTATTCTTGAGCCGGATCGCCGCACCGTTGCGCAGCAGGGCATCCACGGCCAGCGGACATCGCTGGCGCACAGCCCTGTGCAGAGGCGCTACACCACTCTTGTCCAACGCATTCGGATCGGCTCCGGCCTTGATCAGGAGAGTAATCATTTCCGCTTGTGCCACCGGATTCCAGGAGCGCACCACGGGCCCTCCGTCGGCCGCGTAGTGCAGCGGACCGGCTCCGCGCCGGTTCACCGCCGCGACCTTCGCTCCACGCTTGAGAAGTTCTCTCGCAATTTCTCGCCGGTAGGCCGCCGCCGCGACATGCAAAGGTGTATCGCCGGCGTACAAATAGTGGCCGATTTCTTCAAAGAAGAAATCCGTCGCCCCTGCGCGAGTAGCGCCGACCGCGAGCGATCGCTGAGCCAGCAATGGTGACGTGCCCAGCAGCCTCGCGACCTCAGATGTGTCATCGCGGACGATCGCCCGGACGAGCGCCAGCATGGAAGAGTGCTCAGGCGACGGGCGACGGGCGTTCTTCGGCATCCACGAAAAATATCATCGCCTACAAGCCGCAGCAATCGCGGGCTCGCTCGACGCTCCGCCGACAACCTGGGTCTCCTCCTGCGAGGACGACCCTGTGCAGCCCAGTCGCGCACCGACCCCCCACTTCGGTGGTCGCGATTGTGCGTATGCCCCCAGTCGCGCAGCGACGTCAGAGACTAGCCTCGCACGTCAGTGCGGGGTACCAACGCCACACGATCCCCGAGTTCCCTTCAGGGGACGACACTCCCTACTGCGACAAAAAAAACGCGGCCTCCGCGGAGGCCGCCATTTGAACCACCATGGAAAACTAATCCGTAAACTGCGGCGAGACCAGCGCTCCGTTCGGCGCTGCCACCAGCCCCTGCTTGATCTCCTTCAAATTCACCTTCTGAATCTGCCACGCCAGCCCAAGCTTCTTCAAAGCCCAGATCCCGTACCAGTTCAAATCCACCTCGTACCACGTCAACCCATGCCGTGCCGACGTCGGATGCGCATGGTGATTATTGTGCCAGCCTTCGCCGAAGGTGAAGATCGCCACCAGCCAGTTGTTGGTCGACAGGTCGCGCGTCGTAAACCGGCGCGAGCCCCATATGTGCGTGATCGAATTCACCGCCCAGGTCGCGTGCAACCCCACCACCGTGCGCAGGAAAATACCCCACAACACAAACCGAGGCCCGCCGATCGCCAGCAGGATCAACCCTAAAGCGATCATCGGTACATAGTGATACTTCGTGATCCAGACGTGAAACTTGTCTTTGGCGAGGTCGGGAACATAGCGCGCTAAGGTGGTCGTGTCGTGATGCATCGACTTGCCCATCAGGATCCACCCCATGTGCGCCCACCAGGTACCGTCGATCGGGGAATGGGGATCGCCTTCCTGGTCCGAGAACTGGTGATGAATGCGATGCGTCGCCACCCAGAAAATCGGCCCACCTTCGAGCGCGAGCGTGGCGCAGACCGTGAGGAAGTACTCCACCCACTTGGGCGTCTTGTAACCGCGGTGCGTGAGCAGCCGGTGGTAGCTCATCCCGATACCGAGAGAGCCCGACACCCACCACAGAAAGCAGGCCACAAACAACGCCTTCCACGAAAAGAAAAAGAGCGCCGCAATGGCGCCCAGGTGAAACAAACCCATGAAAATCGCAGTGACCCAGTTAATCTGGTCGTCCCCGGCGTGTTCGCGCGCGATGGTTTCCAGTTCCATTGAAATGTTCCCCGATTGGAATGCCCTACGAGTAAGGTATCAAGGACTGCGCGCAGCCCTCTGTAATACTTGTGTAATAGCAACGACTTAGAGGATTACGAGGGTAACGGCGCCAGCGGTGAAGTGCTATTGCGATTCGAACCCGTTCTCTGCCGCTCCAGGTTCACCCAGGGTAGAGACGGGGCTTGCCCCGTCTGACACGCGACCAGTCGCGTCTCTACCATGAACTAGCCCTCGGAACAGAGTTTATCCCTGATACAGAAACCGCGCGCCAATCAGGATCAGCACGCTCCCTAAGATCCTTCGCAGCACCGGCAACGGCAAATGCTGCGCCCAACTCGCTCCAAAATAACTGCCCACGCAAATGCCCAGCGCGATGAGCAATCCCAGCCTCAAATCAAAATGATGCGAGCGGGCATAGGGGATGAACGCGATAAACCAAATGGGCAAGGACGAGATCAGCAAGGCCGTTCCCTGCGCGCGCAGTTGATCCATGCGGAAAAGGTAGATCAACGCGGGAATCACGAATGCGCCACCCGTCCCGGTGATCCCGACCAGAATCCCCACCACGGCGCCAACGAAGAGTTGCAGCAGCACGTTCATGCTCGCTCCATGCCCGAAAAGTTGCCGGAGCGTTTCCGGCTGCCGCATTGTAAATACTGGGGGTTCTGGATCGAGCTTGCAGCATCCGTCACAGGCGGATGGCTTGCCCGCTCAGGGTTTTACGGACGGCCGCACGCCATGCGCCGGTTGATTCTTTCGAGCACGCGGGTCAACGTGATGACGCGCTCGAGGTCGTCGGAAGAAAGCAACCCGCCTCTGGAGCGCACGATCGATGAAATGTAGTCGGTTTCGGTCCGGATGTAGGCGAGTTCGTCCGCGGCGCGCCCCTGCCAGGCGGGCGCCGCCTCATTGTTTCCGGACTGCTGTTTGGATTCAGCCTCGCTCATGGAGAACTCTCCCTTCGCAAGCCCTACCCGTCACCCGTTATTATCCGGTAACCCGATCCTCTTAGCCTGTAAAAGCTTTGTTAAAACGATGCCTTTGCCTAGGCTGGGACGTTTCGACCGGCATGTCCTGCTCTCCGGCGAGTAGGAGCCGCTGCACGAAGGTCCGCAGCTAGGAGTTATAGCAAAACGGGAAAGCAGGACCGATGAAAACTGGAGTTTGGCCGGAGAGACCGTCACCTGGGATTTCCCGTAGAGCGCGATTAGAAGCCCGTAGACGAACAGTTGGGGCTGCGCGGAGGCAGGAAGGGTCGCTGCCGTCTGCGGCGAGCCTATAAACACGTCTGGGGCGATGCCTTAGCTGTGGGATACTGCGATGCGGAACTACCCGCCGCCCAGAAAAACTGCCCGGCGCCGACGAAGTCCAGTCAGGCCGCGCCCTTTACTTCAATCCCTGCCCACTTTTCGAGCAGGGTCAGGGTTGCGGCATAGTCCAAATCCTGGTGTCCGTCTTCAGCGGCCATCTCATACACCTCTTCGACGGTCTCGAGCGCCGGCAGCTTGACGCGCGCTTCCTTCGCGGCCGCGAGCGCGAGGTGGATGTCTTTCAGCATGAGGCGCAAGGGAAAGTTGGGGGTGAAGTCGCGCTTCAGGACGAACGGCGCCTTGTACTCGACCACGCCCGAGCGCACCATCGAAGCCTGGATCAGAGGCAGCAGCGCATCCACGTTGACGCCGAGCTTGGTGGCGAGGGTGAGCGCCTCGGCAAAGCCTTCGAAGATCAGGGCGATCTGCAGGTTCATGACGAGCTTGGCGGCCTGGCCCTTGCTGGTCTCGCCCATGCGGAAGACCTGCTTGCCCATGGCTTTAAACAACGGATCGAGTTTCGCCAACACGGCTTCGTCGCCGCCCACCATGAAGATCAACGTGCCAGCGTTGGCCGCCACCTTGGAGCCGGTGACGGGTGCGTCGACGTAGTCAACTCCTTTGGCGCGAAGTCTTTCGGCGAAGGAATGCTCGGCGGAGGGAGAGATGGTGCTGGAATCGACGACGATCGCGCCCGACGCGATCGTCGACTCCACTCCTTGCGGACCAAACAAGACGTTTTCAACCGCTTTCGTGTCGGAGACGCACATCCACACCACTTCGGCGCCGGTGGTGGCGTCGGCGGGAGACTCAGCGGTGCGTGCGCCTGCCACCTCTTTCGGCGTGCGATTCCACACCGAGACCTCGTGGCCAGCCTTCACCAGGTTGGCCGCCATCGGCTGTCCCATGATTCCTAAACCCAAGAAAGCAACACGCATCGCCGGATTCTCCGATCTTGTTGTGAGACGCGGCTGGCCGCGTCCCCGCTTTGCAGCGTCGCGCGAAAAAAGAAGAAAGACGGGGCAAGCCCCGTCTCTACCCCAGGATCCGTATAGACAGGTATCTGAATTAGATATGACGATCGTAACGATGGTCAAGCAATCTGGCAGCGATTTGCTTTAAAATGAGCGTACTATTCTTCGCCATTACAGTTTTGCAGGCCGCCGGGTTGGGGCGACGGGGTGCCTGCGCGAAATGATGATGGAACATGGGGTCAGAAAACAGATCCCTAGGTTTTATTGGGCCCGATGATTAAAGCGACCTTGAGAAATCCCGCCCTGCGCAAGCGGGCACAGCAATTCGGACGGCTCGTCCGGCACTCGGCGGTGACGCCCCGCACCGGAAACACCCACAAACCACAACTGGTCACGAACGGCGAGCTGGGAGTCACTTTCATTGGGCACGCGGCTTTTTTTGTGCAGATGGGCGGGCAGAGCATGTTGCTCGACCCCAACTTTGCCAGATGGCTGTTTGTCCTGAAGCGATTACGAAAACCGGGACTGCACATCAACGATCTGCCGCCGATTGACCTGGTACTGGTCACGCACGCCCACTTCGATCACCTGCACCGGCCCTCGCTGCGGGCGATTGTGGCGCACACGCGGCGGCGCACGGGCAAGGCGCCGACCCTCGTTATCCCGCACCACGTGTTCGACTTAGTCTCGGACCTGGGCTTCGAAGAGATCATCGAACTGGACTGGTGGAACCACTACCGCCAGGGCGGGCTGACCGTAACGCATGTGCCGTCGCGGCATTGGGGTGCGCGCATCCTGAAAGACTCGCACCGCGGGTATGGCGGATACGTACTGCAGTCGGAGAAGCATTCCGTTTATCACGCTGGAGACACAGCATACTTCGCCGGCTTCCGCGAGATCGGGCAACGCTTGTCGCCCGAGGTCGCCCTGCTGCCGATTGGCGCCTACAACCCCGAGCAGTTTCGCAACGTGCACACCAGCCCGGGAGATGCCACGCGAGCGTTTCTCGATCTGAATTCACGCTGGATGGTGCCCATGCATTACGGGAGCTTCCGGCTGTCGCACGAACCGATCGACGAACCGCTGCAACTTCTCGAAAAAGAAGCGAAACGCGCGGGGATTGAGAATCGGGTGGTGGTGCTCGAAGAGGGGGTCACAAGATTTTTTTAGGGTGGGTGTTGGGCGACTGACCCACAAGCCACAAAGCGGGCTCGAGTGGGCCACTGACCGCTGGGTTGTTTGGTCCGCCGCTCTCAGCTTTCAGTCTTCTTTCAGTCTTCTTTCAGTCTTCGAGCTTTCTGCGATCCGTTGTAGCCTTCCTGATTTGAACTCCGATGAACTGAGTGACCGGACGAGGGCGAGACGCCCTCGCGACAGCCGCCGCGTACGCGGCGCTACATGCCAGGCGGCCCGGCAACGGGTGAGAATTCCTGTCGCTCTGGAGACGGGTTACTTCTTTGTTTCTTCGGCGGGTTTCTCGAACAGCAGGATGTGGATGCTGGCGAATTCGAGCTCGTCGAGCAGGACGTAGCCCTCGCGCTGGCGGGTGGCGATGTCTTTCTGCGCGTTGGAGAGGCGCACGGTCTCAGAGACGCGGTACTGATATCGGGGCGGGGAGATTGTGGGCGGCTTCTCCATCACCACGGTAAGGTACGGTCCCAGGGCAACGAGGGTGTGCGGGGAGGCGCGAAATCCATCGGCGGCAGCCTGGTTGACTTCCTTTTCGAGGTGAGTCGCGAGCCGCAGATGAATCCAGCGGTATTGATACACGGCGGGCGGGGCGGCTGACTTCTCGAGGTCGAGATCGGCGGTGAAAGATCCGGTGAGGGAAAGACTCGCGACGCGGTACCCCGAGGACGAGTCTTCCCCGAGTTTGGCTTCGCCTTCCGACCACTTCTTGGCGTCCATGGTCAAGGTGTGGTGGTCGGTTGCCGGGATGAGAACAGCCGCTCCGGCGGGAGGAGTGGCCTCGGCGGGCGCGGGCAACTTTCTTTCCAGGATCAGCTTGGTTTGGATTGCGATCTGGCGGGCGAGTTCCTGAGTGACCTTGGACTCGTCGCCCCCGAAGACACCGCCGGTGAGGACGGCTCTCAGGTCTTCGACGACCAGGGCTTGGCCGGTCGCGCCATCGACAAGAGTGAGCTGGGCATCGACTTCAGCGTTGCCCGCGCCGAACTGACCGGCCGCGTAGCGCTTGCTGCGACTGCCCTGCTTGTAGTTGTGGATGGTTCCGGTCAGGCGCAGAACCGGCTGGTCAGGGTTCGCCGGAGCCTGGCCGGGTGGCAGGATTTCGGCGAAAATCTTGGCGTCTGCGAGTTGTTTGGAAGTCTCTGCCTGCAGGGTTTTGAGATACTCGGGCGGAAAGTCCAGCCCGGATTTGACCGCGAAGGTATCGACCTGCGCCAGGTGGTATTTGTCTTTGATCAGGTTGGGCGAGGCGGAGGCATCGGGCGTTCCTGCGGTCTGCGCGAAGACCCGGGGAAACGCCGAAAGGCACAACAGCAAGAGTTGAGCGAGTTTCTGAGTTTGCCGCATGGTGGCCTCCGAGGGCAGTGGTCTTATGCCACTGTTTCGGCGGGGACGCAAGGGCCATGGTGCGACAGGGTGGGGATGTCGTGGTTTGTCGGGGAGAGGAGAAAATCTTTGCGAGGGGAGGAATTCTGATTGAAGCTCAGGCTTGGGCCGTGATGGAAAAATCGTCTATGCGGGTGCAATCGCATGCGGGCATGGGATGCTTCGACTGCGTTCGGCTTGCGCCTCACTACGCTCAGGAAAACAGTCCTTTTTTTGCCGCACGCGGTTTCCGGCGGAGGTAGACTAGCGGGGTCTGTTCCCGCCTCGAACAGTTCCTAAAATGATTTTCCGCAAGGAGGTTCCATGCCTGAAAAAGTAACAGCCATTCCTGACGGTTTCCACACACTGACTCCTCATATAACGGTACGCGACGCCAAGAACGCGATCGAGTTTTACAAGAAAGCCTTGAATGCGCAGCTACTGAACGCCAGCCATACGCCCGACGGGCGGGTCATGCACGCGTCGCTGAAGATTGGCGACTCGATCCTCATGCTGAACGACGAGTTTCCGGAGTGGGGCGGCAATGCGGCGCCTCGCACGGAGGTGGGCGGGTACATGATCCACGTCTACGTGGACAACGTGGACAACGTGTTTAACCAGGCCGTGGCCGCCGGGGCTACGGTCAAGATGCCCTTGATGGATCAGTTCTGGGGGGATCGGTACGGGACGCTGGTGGACCCGTACGGGTTCCGGTGGTCGCTGGCGACGCACATCAAGGACATGTCGCCGGAAGAGATGCGGAAGGCGCAGGACGAGATGATGAAGACCATGGCGCAGAAGATGCCGCAGAAGAAGACGGCGTAGCTGCGGGGCGTTTTCACCACGGAGACACGGAAAAAAGCGGCAACGTGACTCCAGCGCAGAAACAGTCTGATCAGCGAACGATGCCGGGGAGGGCGGAAAAGCAGATTCCTCCCCCTCCGGTTCGCTCGGGGTCGGAATGACAAGACTGGAAGGGCGTGCTGGCCGCGCGGCGAACACCGCCGCGGCCGCACAGGCGGGGGCGCCTGTGCCTACGCGGGTCGTCGCGATGCTTGCGTTTGGCTCGATACAGACATTCCGCGCACAAGAGTGTGCGCGCCACACCGACCAGGCCGCACTCACCATGCCGTCACACTCACCACGCCAGGAGGATGCGGAGGTCGCGGAGGTTGTTGCCGCTGGGACCGGTGATGATGGCGTCCCCTAACGCGTTGAATAACGGATAGGCGTTGAAACTTCCAAGGGCCGCCCCGGGATCATACCCGGCGGCCTTTGCTCTTTCTGTGGTGGTTCCGTCGGCGACCGCGCCGGCGGCGGTGCTGTTACCGTCGATGCCGTCGGTGCCGGCGCTCAGAACGGTGGTGTTTTCGCCGGCGATTCTTTGGGCGCAGGCCAGGGCGAATTGCTGGTTGCGACCGCCGATGCCGCCGTTGGTGACTTTGACGGTCACTTCTCCGCCCGAAATTAAGCAGACCCGGGAGACGCTCTTACGCAGTTTGCGCAGGCGTTCGAGCAGGTAGTCGGCGGCGCGGTCGTAGTCCCAGTCATCGCAACTGTTGTCGACTTCGACGGCGAAGCCATGGGTAGTGGCGGCGACTCCAGCTTCGTCGATTGCAGTTTTGTTCGAGAGGACGGGCCACCAGCGGGCGTGCACGAAAGCGGGGTCGTCGGATTTCGGTGTGTCTTCGAGGGCATGCTGCTGGAACAATTCACGCACCGACGGCGGGAACTGGTCGAGCAGGGCGTATTTTTCGAGGATCGCGTAGCAATCGGCGACGCTGGTGGAGTCGGGCATGGTGGGGCCGGAGGCGAGCGCGTCGGGAGTGCTGTCGGGGACGTCGGAGACCATGAGCGAAACCTGCTGGGCGGGATAGGCGGCCTGCGCCAGGCGGCCACCTTTCACGCCGGAAAGATGCTTGCGGATGGCGTTGATCTCGGCGATGGGCGCGCCGGAAAGCACGAGGGCGCGATAGGTGGCGATCAGGTCGGGGAGGGAGATTTCGTCGTCGATGGGCTTTTCGGCAATAGCGGAGCCGCCGCCGCTCAGCATGAAGATCACCAGGGATGTCGCGGTTTGCGCGTTCAGCGATTTCAGAATGGCTTCAGCGGCGCGGACGGAGTCGGCGTTGGGCGTGGGATGACCGCCTTTGAAATAACGGAAGCCGTGGACTTGCGAGCCGGGGTCGACGGAGGTGGCGACGATGCCTTCGAGGCGGCTGCCGACCTGGGCTGCGAGGGCCTCGACCATGGTGTGTCCAGCTTTGCCGATGGCGACGACGAAGACGCGGGAGTGGGCGTTGAGGTCGTAGAGGTCGTCACAAACGCGGAGGATGCCGCGGTCGCAGCTGACGTGGCGGGCAAAGGCTTTTGAGATGGCGGCCTCGCGCAGGGCGTGGGCGAAGATGGTGCGGGCGATGGAGCGCAGCGGGCGGTGGGGGTCGGGGGCGGACATCTCTAGCAAGGTAACAGGATTGGCGCGAGGGGCTCCAGGGTATTGGGAACGATGGCTGGTGCAGGCCACGATTCCTTTCTGAACGACGAGAAAAGGTTCATACTGTCTCTTAAAGGCCTAAGTATGGGACGGTGCAGTGGCACGCGGCTGGTGGTCTTCCTGGCATTTGAGTTTGCCGTTGCTTTGTCTGCCGACCGTCTATTCGCCTCATCTGTCCCTGCCCGTCATCGGTCCCGATCGGACAAAGATATCAACGCCATTGGGCACCGAAAGATCGCTCGTGGCTCGAACTTCTACCGAAAGAACGAAGCCGAGATAGGAAAAGAGTTCTCTGCAGCATTCGAGGAGAAGACCGCGATGCTGCGTGATCCTGCGATCGCCGACTACCTGGCGCGTCTGACGCAGAAGGTGGCGCGAAACTCCGACGCGGACCTGCCCATCACCGTTCGAGTAATCGACAGTGACGAAGTGAACGCTTTCACTCTGCCCGGCGGTTACCAGTACGTTAGCCTTGGACTTTTGCTCCGGTTAGAGAGTGAAGCTGAACTGGCAAGCGTATTGGCACGTGGGATTGCGCACACAGCATTGCATTCCGCCACGCGGGAAATGACGCGCGAAGCCATGGCGCGAATCGGGAGTATTCCGTTGATCTTTGTGGGATCGGGGGTGCCGCCGGTCGGGAAGTCCGCGAACTTCCTGCCTTTGACCTTACTCAGTTGGAGGCGGGAAGACGAATTGGACGCGGACTATTTTGGCCTGCAGTACGTCTACCGAGCTGGCTATTTGCCGGAATGTTTCTCACAGGCGCTGCAGCGGGTTTGGGCGGACGATGAGGCAGCACGGCTCAGCGTGGCGATGGCGTTTCGTCCACTGCCGCCGCTGCCTGACCGCCTGAAGGCTGTGCCGAAGGAGATTGCGGAAGTGCGGCCAAAGCAAACCGCGATGACAGTCTCGACGCCGGAATTCGAGCTGTTTCAGGAGCACCTCCGAGTTTTCCGGCCGAAAGAGCTCACTCCGAAAAATCCTGGCAGCGCAGCACAGGGGCCACTGTGATTCGCGATGAGTCAACCTCATCCCAGTAGCTGCGGGTTCGGCCTGCCTGGCATCGGCCCCTCTCAGCGGCTCAAGTCCTTCAAGAAGCGATCCACGAGGGCTGCTGGGGGATGCCTGTGCAGGAATTCCGCGCTGGGCTTCTCGGAGGTTCGCATCGGCTGAAGCAACGGCACCGTGGTCTCGACTCACGCCATAGTTCTGATTCCTTCCACACCGCGACGTCCGCCTTGCTCCGAGCGTGCATTTTTTCCGAGAATACGCCTCGATCGAGATCGAATGCCAGTCCTCATCAGTGTCGCTCAGTCCTGCTTCCAGAGAAAGCATCAGTGCCATGATGTTGGAGGTGGGGAGTGCGGCTGCCCGCTCCAGCATGGCCTGCCGAGCGTCGTTGGCTGTGTCTCGCATCCCGGCAGGCGGAGTGTAGCTGAATGCCGAGACTTGAATCCGTAAATGGCTGAGCCGAAAGTGAGGGAGAACTCTGACCAAACCCTCCCGTGGACAAAACGAGAATAAGGAGGAGCGTTCTCATGCGGCCCTTCCGAGTAAAGCGGACGTCCATTCTACGATTGCTTCCCGCACTTCCCGCAATCGTCCTTCGAAAAAATGGTCGGCGGCTTCGATGATTACCAGCTTCTTTGGCTCGGGGAGGGGGGCCAGTAGTGCCTCGAGCTTGGCTTTCGAGGCGAACTGGTCGCGGGAGCCGCTTACGAAGAGTTTCGGCTTGGTACAGGTCTTCAGGAAATCGTAGTCGTAGGTGCGGTCGTCGATGGGTGTGATGGGCGTGCCCAGGGCGATGAGCGCGCGGACGCGCGAGTCGGGGCAGGCGGCGCGGAGGCCCACGGCGGCGCCAAAGGAGAAGCCGGCGAAGATCAACGGGAGATGGAATTCGTGGTCGAGGAAGTCGAGGGCGCTGCGGACATCGTCGAGTTCTCCGGTGCCGTGGTCGTGCTCGCCGTGACTAAGTCCGGCGCCGCGGAAGTTGAAGCGGAGGACGGGGAGGCCCAGGGCGTTCAGGGCCTTCATGGCGTGGAAGACGACTTTGTTGTGCAGGGTTCCGCCGTAGAGAGGATGGGGATGGCAAACCAGGGCGGCGTGGGTGGCGTCTGGGGAGCCCGCGTTGAGGAGAGCTTCGAGTTGCCCGACGGGCCCGGGGAGGAAGAAGGAGCGGAGGGTCATGTGCACGGGGGTAGATTACAACGTGGGCAGGCGGGATTGGCACAACAGCAGATTCCTCTGCCTCCGCTGCGCTCGGCTTCGGAATGACAAGGATTGGGATAAGCGGGGGGCGCCAAGGGTAGCTGCGGCCCAAAAATTCCGGGCCGCCGGACGGCCGGGGGCGGCCGTCCCTGCGCGGGCGGTGACGACTCACGGGGGTCGCGACGCTTCACGCGTCGGGCGGGGCGCGCTCCATAAACTTGCTGTGGGGTATTCTCTTTGCCTATGGACGTCGTGGCGCTTACGCGAAAGCTGATCGATATCGAGTCGATTACGGGGAATGAGACAGCGGTCGGGGAGCTACTCGCTCGCGAGCTGGCGGCCCTGGGGTATCGGGTTGAGAAGATGGCGGTCGAGGGCGGCCGCTTTAATGTGCTCGCGACTGCCCCCGAGGAGCCGCGTCCGGCGGTGGTGTTTTCTACGCACATGGATACGGTGCCGCCGTTCATTGCGTCGTCGGAGGACGAGACGCGCGTGTACGGGCGGGGGGCGTGCGATGCCAAGGGGATTATCGCGATCCAGCTGGCAGCGGCGGAGAAGTTGCGGGGTGAGGGGATTCGGGTCGGGCTGCTGTTCGTGGTGGGCGAGGAGCGCGACAGCACGGGCGCGAAAGTCGCCAACGAGCAGGCGATTGGAGCGCGATTTCTGATCAACGGTGAGCCTACAGAGAATCATCTGGCGGTGGCTTCGAAGGGGACGCTGCGGGTGGAGCTGGTGGCGTCGGGGAGGATGGCGCACTCGGCGTATCCGGAGCTGGGAGAGTCGGCGATCGACAAGCTGATTGTGGCGCTTACGCGGCTGCGGGCCATGCCGCTGCCGGCGACGGAGGGGATTGGGCCGTGCACGTTCAATATCGGGCTGATTGAAGGCGGGCGCGCGCCCAACGTGATTCCCGATCATGCCAAGGCGCACTTGCTGTACCGGCTGGTGGGGTCGACGGAGGAGTTGCGGCGGCAGATCGTCGCGACGGTGCGCGAACTGGTGAAGGTGGATTTCTATCTGGAGATTCCGTTCATGCGCTTTCGGGCGATCGATGGGATGCCGACGATGGTGGCGGCGTACACGACCGACATTCCGGCGCTGCCGAATTGGGGCGAGCCTCTGCTGATCGGGCCGGGATCGATTCATGTAGCGCACACCGCGGGCGAGTACGTGGAGAAGTCACAGCTGGCGGAGGCGGTGGAGTTGTATTGCGGCATTACGCGGAAGCTGGTGGATGGTCGTTAGTCGTTAGTCGTTGGTCGTTGGTCGTTGGTCGTTGGTCGTTGGTCGTTGGTCGCTGGTCGCCAGCGGTCGGGCCTCGGTCGTCGATCGTGGGGACCGGTGGAACGGCGATCAAAACGCTGGGTGAGAACGTGTCCCCTGGAGGGGGCTCTGGGATGGTTGGTCGAGCTGACCCAGCGCTGACGTGCGGGGCGAGTACCTGGCGTCGCTGCGCGACGGTTGGATGGCGACTGTGTGAGGCGCCCAGCGCTCGGACGACAGGATCGGGTCGGAGAGCGAACTTGCGCGATACAAGAATCGTTTTCCCTACCAGCACGATGTTGCTGTTCGCAGCGGGAGGCTGTTGACGTGGCTCGGCGGGCGAGTGCGCCCGCCGGACCGCCGCCGGGACGGGGCTCGCCACTAGTCTGCGTTGCCGGCGCCGTGTTTCTGCTTGCACAGCTTGCATTCGGTCGGGGGCTCGATGTTGTCTACGCGATGCTTGACCGGCCTTACGGTGCGCAGGAAAGCGAAGATCGCTTTGAGGTCGTCGTCGGTTAGATTTTTGTAAATCATCACGGGCATGATCGGGCTCAGCTTGCGGGCTTTGACCTGGTCGGTGCGCATGACTTCGAGGAAGAGCGCCTCGTCGTAGTAGGAAATTCCGGAGGGGTCAGGCGTGATGTTTGCACTGGCTACGTTGCCCCAGGGGCCAATGAAGGCGAAGCCTCCGGCGAAGTCCATGCCGGGGACGTTCTGTCCCTGGACTTGAGCGGTGTGGCAATCGATGCAGCCGGCCTGATCCGTAAGATGCGCGCCGTATTTTAGTTGGTCGCTGCCTCCGACATCAGCGACCGGTGCGGTGACCGGCTGGGGCACGCTGCGGATCAGATACTTCACGGGAAAAATGATTTCAGTGGCGGGCAGCTGGTTGCGGGCCGGCGGCAGGGAGCGCAGGTAGACCACGGTGGAGGCCAGGTCTTCGTCTGACATGTTGCGGTAGTGGGGGTAGGGCATGATGGGGAAAAGGGCGCGACCGTCGTGACCGACGCCTTCGCGGATGGCGCGGGCGAGTTGGTCATCGGTCCAGCGCCCGGCACCAGTTTCGGGATCAGGCGTGAGGTTGGGGCGACGATGCGTCCGGGCAAGCCGTAGTAGGGCAGAATCCCGCCGGCGCCTTCTCTGCCGGCGATCATGGGCGTACCGGGGGCGGTCCAGTCGTGCGGCGTGTGGCAGTAGGAGCAACCGCTCAACGCGGTCGCAATGTAGTGGCCGCGCTCGAGGCGCTGCGGCGTGCGTTCGAAGCTGCGGGCGGTGAGGGGACGGGCTTTGGGGCGGAGGAAGGGACGCCAGCCGATGGTGAAGGTGATGGCGATTCCGAGGAGAAGCGCCAGTGAGAAAGCAATAATCAGCAGCCATCTGCCCAGTCGCTTCACGGTTGCCTCCGCGTTGTTAGGATACGACAACCGCTTCGGTCTGCGTCTGTGTTTAGCGGCGGCTGGAGTTGAAGGAAATTTGATTACCGGAACTGCACTTCCCTGCGGCAATGGTTCGACGAACAAATCGTGCGTGGTAGAAAAGGCATCCCGGCCTGGGGGCATCGCGGACAGACACGGGGTCTCTCGACCGCGTTCGGCTGACGCCTCGCTTGGCTCAGGATGAGTTATTTGTGCCTCCTGAAAAGCAATTACACTGGAAACATGTCCTCCGACGCGCTCAACTCGCTGGCCCATGCGTCTTCGGCCTACCTGCGTTCTGCGATGCATCAGCCTATTCGGTGGCATGAGTGGGGAGAAGAGGCTTTTCGGGCGGCGGCGCGCGAGAACAAGCCCATGCTGCTCGATATCGGCGCGGTGTGGTGCCACTGGTGTCATGTGATGGACCGGGAATCGTATGACGATCCGGAAGTGGCGCAGATCGTGAACCAGAACTTCATCGCTGTGAAAGTGGACCGCGACGAGAGGCCGGACATCGACAGCCGCTACCAGGCGGCGGTGAGCGCCATCAGCGGGCAGGGCGGGTGGCCGTTGACGGCGTTTCTCACACCCGAGGGGAAGCCGTTTTACGGGGGAACGTATTTCCCGCCGGAGGACCAGTGGGGGCGGCCGAGCTTCAAGCGGGTGCTGGCGTCGATTGCGAACGCGTATCGCGAGAAGCATGCGGATGTCACTGAGCAGGCGGCACTGGTGGAGCAGAGCCTCGCGCGGGCAGAGTCGTTCGCCGGACGCAGCGGGCGGTTTTCGTCGCGGGTGATTGAGGCCATCGTGAAGGCGGCACTGGGGATGTTTGACGCGAAGAACGGCGGGTTCGGGCAGGCGCCGAAGTTTCCGCATCCGGCTACGCTCGATCTATTGATCGAGCATTGCGCGCGTACGAACGACGAGGCGGTGAAAACCGTCATCGTGACCACGCTTGAGGGGATGGCGAAGGGCGGCGTGTATGACCAACTGGCGGGCGGGTTTCACCGCTATTCGGTGGACGAGCGCTGGGTGGTGCCGCACTTCGAGAAGATGTGCTACGACAATTCGGAACTGCTGAAGAACTACGTGCATGCCTATCAGGTGACGGGAACGGAATTTTTCGCGGAGGTGGCGCGGGACATCGTGCGCTGGATGGACGAGTGGCTGAGTGACCGCGAACGCGGAGGGTTTTACGCTTCGCAGGACGCCGACTATTCGATGGAGGACGACGGCGACTACTTTACCTGGACGGTCGAGGAAACGAAGGCGGCGCTCAGCCCGGAGGAGGCCGCGGTCGCTTGCCTGCACTACGACATCAACGAAATCGGCGAGATGCATCACAATCCGGCAAAGAATGTGCTGTATGTGCGGGCACCGGTTGAGGAGATTGCGAGCCGCTTGAAGATTTCACCGGAACGGGTGCGGGAGTTGCTGGGCTCGGCGAAGAAGAAAATGTACGCGGCGCGACTGCAGCGGCCGACGCCCTATGTCGATAAGACGGTGTACGTGGGCTGGAACAGCATGTGTATCTCGGCGTATCTGGAGGCGGCGAAGGTGTTGAGGCTGAAGGAGACTCGCCCCTTTGCGCTGCGGTCGCTGGACCGGATCCTGGCAGAGGCGTGGCGTCCGGGAGAGGGGTTGCTGCACGTGATCGCGTACTCCGATCCCAAGGCAGCGCGGCGGGAGGTGCGCGGGGGCCTGGAAGACTATGCGTTCACGGCGGTCGGGTGCCTGGACGCATACGAGGCGTCGGCGGACCTCAGCTATTTCAAGTTCGCCAAGGCCATCACGGATGCGATGGTCGAGAGGTTCTTCGACCCGGTTGCCGGAGGCTTTCTGGACACTGAGGTGGGGCGAGGCGACGCGGGTAAGGAGCTCGGAGTTTTGGCGACGCGGCGCAAACCATTCCAGGACTCACCGACGCCGGCGGGGAATTCCGTGGCGGCGATTGCCCTGTTGCGGATGCACAGCTACACGAACGATGAAAGCTATCGCGACAAGGCCGAGCAGACCATGGAAGTGTTTGCCGGGATGGCGGAGCAGTATGGAATTTTCGGATCCACGTACGGAATTGCGGCCGTCCATTTTTCGCAGCCGCACACGCAGGTGGTGATCATCGGAACGGGGGATGACGCGGAGCGTATGTTCTCAACCGCGGCCGCGAGCTTTGCATTCAACAAAGTTGTTCTAAGCCTTACCGCGAATGAAGCGGTTAAGCAGAATCTTCCGCCAGCGTTCGCGGAGACGATTCCCGGCGTAGCTGGGATCAAGGGGAGCGCGGTGACGGCCGTGGTGTGTTCGGGCTTCAGTTGCCGGCCGCCGGTGTCGGAGCCGGAGGAACTGGCGGAGTTGTTACGGGAGACCTTGAGAAAATCGGCGGCGTAGCTGGGGGATTGTGAGCGTAGTAGATCTCGAAGGCTTTTTGGGGTGTGCTCTGAAGAACCAGTCGTAATAGCTTTCCTCGTTGAAACCCCGCCACAGATAACAGAACAAGTGCCAATATCCCTTGGAGAATCGGGAGTCGATAGCGCCCCCATCTTGCACCAGCTTAATCGAAGACGGTCATTTGGGCGGATTGCAACGCTACGATTCTTTAGACACCGCGGAGGGAAGGCGACGGTGGAGGACATTTTCCATTTCGCCAAGAAGGTCAGCGGCGCTCGTTCATGAGATTAGTCTCGGCCGGTTGGGTTGCGGATTTTCCCTGCGGCGCGCTTCGCCGCCAAAAAGACGGGCCGACGCAAGTAGTGACCTCGCGTCGGCCCACAGATCCAAAATTTCGGTACCGCATACTACATGGTTACGTGCCGGTTACTTTGGTTACCTTGCATGAGGTGGCTGTAACTGGCAATTTGGACCTTTCTTGGGTGGGCACATAGGTAGCGGACCACCGTCCGGAGCGGGAACTCTGGGGGCGAAGGCCACTACGTATGTGCTCACAAAGGCTGTGAACAAAATCACGAGCCTACAAGCACGTTTCATTGGGTTCTCTCCTTGCCCGAAAGTAACCAAACCTCGGTTACCTTCGTGCGCCCGAATTATATAGCCCCAAGTCAAGCGTTCTGCAAGCTATTCCGCAATGGGTGTGCCCTTCCGGTTCCGAAACGGACTTCGGGGTCCAAGAACGGGGTCGGAAAAGGGAGAGTTGGGTTCCGCAACGCCTCCAACCTTTTGAGCAGATTGAGCAGAGAAATCGGGTTTTTGCGTACGCCGTGAAGGCGCGGTCCGGGCAGTCGAGTTGGATATCCGGCTTCTGCGGGAGGCGCGGGTTTCGCGGGATCAGCCGGAGCGGCTACGGAGGAGGCAGGCAGCGGCTCAGCATCGCTCGGTGTTCGACTTGAAGCGAGAGATTAAGTTTTCGAAGGGACGCGTTGCGGCATGGGGGGATAGACGAAGGCAGGGCGCGAGGACGAGCTCTCGCCGACGGCAATCTTCTCTGGTAGAGAGGTGGGCGACGGGTCGCCATTGGTGCGGGACAGGGCGCGATCCACCATGCCCTCAAACATCGGAATCAGGGAGTCGGCTGCCACCGGGTGCTGGATGTCATTCAGGGACTCTTCCCAGCGCTGTGGACGGAGCATAATCGAGGAATGGTCGCGCGCCGGGCTTTTGGCCAACATGTATCCCAGCCAAGTCAGAATGGTGATGTTGAAGGCCACCATGTTGACGAAGCTGCTGACGATCTGACGTTCGCCCAAGACGACCAGGGAAAGCTCGACACTGGCGAGGGTACCGAAGCCGAGCGCGATGCCGAAGCTTTTCTGCCGCCAGTTGATCCCGAGATAGCGCGAAAACACGAGCAGGAACAAAACCAGGCCGCACTGCACCACGCGTACGCTGCGCTGCAAGGTGAGGATGCCGGCCACGAGGGGATACTCTCCGCCGGAGCGCAGAGAACCCGCCATAACGGCAGCCACCATCAGCATGACCAGGCCCGCCCACTTGAAAAGCACCGAGCCGAGATCGCGCAGGGTATGGTAAGGGCGGAAGACGTCGAGGAAAACCTCGTGAATCACTTTGAAGCCGAGGCCCACGCTGACCGCCGTGGTCGCCCAGTAGGAATAGAAAAAGATTTCGTAGAAACGTTCTTCGCGCAGCGGGAAGGTGAGGGCAAAGGCGACGATCTGGAAAACGACGTAGGTGAAGAAGATCGGGAAGGTGCGATGGAGCTTCCGGCGCAGCATGATGGCTGCCACGGCCGCCTGCAGGGTGGGGTGGGCGAACCAGAGAGCGTTATACGCGAGATGGACGTTCGGACTCATCGCTATGTCGCGCCACCCACCGGCCAATGGGAAGCGATACTATGCGGACTGCTCCCCGCACAAAAAGGTTTCCTTTGCCATTCCACCTTAGCAGGTCCGCACAACGGATCAATGTACCAAAGTAATCAAGGGTAACCGTTACCTTCTCCTAAGCTCAAGGCATTGTCAATGAGCATGTTAGGCGAGGGAGCGGCGACGGGAGCGGGGAAAGTTGTGCCCTGAAGGTAACCTGGGCGGAAGGCGGAGCTGAGGGCTTTGAGTCTTAGGTCTCAGCTTGGGTTTTTGGATTTCGGGAGATCTCGGATCACCGTTAACTCTGGACCCTTGGGAAACCTTGAAACATTAATCCCTTCTTATCTTGTCCGCAGGAGTTTGTCGGGGACGCGCTTGTGTTCGTCATGGTCCGCGCCGCCGTCGGCGAGGAAGATCATGTAGGAAGCGTTCCACAGGGGGGTGGGAATGGTGCCGCGGGGACGGGTGGTCAGCACGATGTTGTAGTCCCCGGTAACGGGCAGTTGGTCGATCACCGAGGGCTCAGCTTGCGGTTCCACCAGGGCGAGGTGGGCGAGGAACTGGTAGATGCCAGGATCGCCTTTGTAGCCTTGCGCCACGAAAGAGAGGTCAGCCTCCACGTTGGCGAAGTGCCAGCCCAGAGACGCGGCCAGAGCCACGGCGCGTTCGTAGGCTGGCGGAGCCAGGGTGCCGGGGGCGGGATTGTCGAAAACCAGGCGGAGCTTACGTTCGTCTTCCCGGCTGAACTCACGGACCTTGAGCGAACCGGACTTCGCGGTGGCCTTCCAGTCGACGTGGCGGGCCGAGTCCTCAGGCATATGTTCGCGGATGCGGTAGAGGTCGTTGCCGCGGCCGCGGACGAAGGTCTCGAACTCGCCGGTGATCATGGGCAGGATGTCGAGGAACTCGTCGGTAGGCTCGACGCCGGGATAGACGAGCACGGTGCGCGCGAGCGGGACGCGGCGGGTCTTGGTGAGGAAGGCAAACGGAAAGCGAGTGGACAGGCCGAAGCTGTCTTCGGCATAGCGTCCCCGGCGCTGGAAGCGCAGTTCGAGATCGGCGGAGAGTTCGGCGTGCGGCGCGAGATAGGGAAAATAAGCAAAACCCTGGAAGATTCCGGGGGCCGTGCCATCGTTCACGATGCGGCGCACACGGCGGTCGGGGAGGCGCACCCACTGCTGTTCGGGCGGACGCTTGAGGGGAAATCCAAAAGTTGCGGGCTCGATGAGCCATTTCTTGGCAGGCTTCCTTTTGGAAGGCACGACGTGAATGGAGAACGAAGGCAGCCAGCGGCGGGGGTTGTGCAACAGGAAGCGGCCGAGAACGGGTTTGCCGGCGAACACGTGCTCGGGCAAGCGGACATCGAGTTCGAGATCGCGCAGCACAAGGGCGGAGGCGACGCCGGAAACCAGCACGGCCGCGAGCATCGCGGCCACGATGATGTAGAGCAGGTTGTTGCCGGTGTTGAGGGCGGCGATTCCGATGAGCAAGGTAGCCAGAACGTAGATGATGCCGGCGCGGGTGACGTCGTAGTCGACGGCGTCGCGGAGGCGGGTGACGACCACGCGGCGCGCCAGCTGAGGTAGGGTGGTGAGTCCCACGAGTGTGGCGAGAATCAGTGCTGCCGATGCCAGCACGAGCGTGGCCCAGATGTTGCCCGATTCGCGGGAAACGGTCGAGAACAGTGCGGCCGCGAAGGCCAGGGCGAGACCTGCCAGGGCGCCGAGGAATTTGATCCAGAGGTCGACGGCCTCAAGGCGCAGAAAAGCGGTGAGCCGCGGGGAAAGCGCTCCCGGAGCGGGAGGGTTGACTTTGGGAGTATCGCCCATTGAGGGAGTCTTAGGGCTGAGCCTAGCACTGCGATGCTCTGCCGGCAATCGAGGTCAGGGATAGGAGGAAGCTTTCGTAACCTGGCGGGGTCGAGCTGACAGGATGGTTAGAGTTTTTTGAGATCCTCGAGACCGAACCCTGGCGAGTCTCAGCCGCAGCGGGAATGACCGTCACGACAATGCTTTTCCTGGCTCCTTCGTCGAGTTGAACTTTCTCGCCGCGGTCCTCATAGAGTTTTACCACCTCGGGGTCACGGACGTTGTCTTCGAGGTTTTCCCATGCCATGACCGTGTACTCGCCGGGATTGAGGCCGCGCAGGGTGCAGTGGCCTTGCGGGTCGGTGCTATCCTGGGCGTAGAGATCGAATCTGTTCCGGCTCGCGCCGCGCGGTCAGCGGCTCTTGTGTTTTCGGCGCCAGAGCCAGAGGAGCAGACCGATCGCAACCGCCAGGACTGCAATGCCGATGTTCAGGTCTTTCACGAAGTCGAGTAGCCGGTCCCAGTGCTTGCCGAACTTGTAGCCGACGGCAGAGATCACGCTCACCCACAACATCGCACCCAGGAAGTTGAAGAGGGCGAACCGCTTCCAGGACATGCGCAAGACGCCCGCCAGCGGCCCGGCGAACACTCGCAATCCGAAGATAAAGCGGGCGAAGAAGATGGTGACCGCTCCGTACTGTTCGAACAGACGCTCGCCGCGAGCGATGGCGGCGGGGTCGATGCGAAAAACGCTGCGGTAGCGATCGAGCAGCGGGCGGCCGCCGCGGTAGCCGACGAAAAAGCCGAGATTGTCGCCGAGCGTAGCGGCGCCCACTCCTACGAGAATGATGTAGGGGAGTTGGAGCTCGTGCTGGGAATAGGCGAGAAAGCTGGCCAGAAGCAGGATGGTTTCACCGGGCACGGGGATGCCGGCGTTTTCGAGTAGCAATGCGATCCCGACAGCCCAGTAACCGTAGTCGACGATGGTACCGCGCAGGGTTTCGAGGATGAGCCGCTCCTGACTGGTGATCTCGCCCGCAGCGCCGATTTTAAATCCGGAGAATCGGATCGGGGTGTGGTCGAGAACTCATCCGGGTCCGGGGTAGCGCCGGCGCACACGGGGTCTCTCGACTGCGTTCGGCTGTCGCCTCACTCCGCTCCTCCTCCGCCTGATCCTAATCGGGATCGCAGCTGCACAGCGCAACCGCGTCACCACGGTTTCAATCAGGAAGCTTCGGACCAAGCTCGAGAACGGGCTGGCAGCACCAATGGGTTGCCGGCCTACAGCCCACGACCAGGATGGCCATGAGCATACCTTTAGCCACGCCCTGTTGGCAGCACCACACATGCCCTTTGTTCATTGCTCTTTTAACCCGCTGAAAGCGGGTCTATGGCTCGAGATGACGAGCTGGGGCAGAGCGCATCCTTTGCGAACCACCGCAGAGAACGTGGTCACGAGCTGTCCCGAGCAAGAAACTCGATCAATGTTGCGTTGAACTTTTCCGGCACTTCCTCGTAGGGCAGATGTCCGACTCCGCCGTAGGCCACCACTTTGCAGTCTTTGAAGGCCTTGCGCAGCTTGCCGGCGGACTGCACGTAGACAGCGGCATCGTCCACGCCCCAGATGAGCAGAGTAGGAGTGTCGGCCAGTTGAGGGATGGTGGACTCGAGTTCGGCGAGATCTTCAGTCCAGTGCCGGGCGATGCCAAGGGCGTACTCAAGACTGCCAGGAATGGAAACCGGCGCAACGTAGCCCTCAAGAGTGCCGGGAGAGATGCGACTGGGTTGGCCGTACAACCGGGCCAACAGGCGTGGAAATGTCCAGCGCATGCGGGGGAAGGTGCGCAGGAATAGCGCTGAGCCGAGCGGGCTTCCCAGCAACGGAGCGAGCTTGCGCCCGTGGGACGACCACGGGTTCACCGGCGCCACCAGGATCAACTTGCGCAGATCGAGGTCGGCACGCTGGCTGCACATCGCCGCAGCCATCATGGCCAAGGCTCCGCCGTAAGACGTGCCTAAAAGGTCGAACGAGCGGATCCCGACGGCGTCCAGAAAATGCAGTACGCGTCCGGCATTGGCGCGCAGGCGGCAATCGAGGCCGACAGGGCGGTCGGAGAATCCGGCACCCAGCATGTCGACTGCGTAAACCGTGGCGTAGTGGGAAAGAACAGGCAGGGTGAAGCGCCAGGAGAACGAGTACCCCATCAACCCGTGCAGGAGGACCAGGGGCGGACCGGAACCGGCGCGCAGGTAGCGCATGCGCGCACCGTCGACTTGGGCAAAGCATTCTTCGGCGGGAGGCGATAGGGAAATTTTTCTCGTGCCGCTCGCGTCCAGGATGGTTTCTTTCCGCCCGGGTACAACTCTTCGGGGCGCGGTGGAGTCTATGGAAGTGATATCGCCTCTGTCGCTTCTGTGATGGGGAGCTTCGGCTCCCCGTTTTTACGCGGCGCGGCGGCGCTTGCGTCCCAGGAACTTCTTCAGAACGCGAACCCCCTTGTCGACGTGTTGCTCCTGCAGCAGGAAGGGCGGCAGGAAGCGCACGACGGTGTCTTGCGTGCTGTTGAACAGGACGCCCTGTGCCAGTCCCTGCTCGACGATGGGGCGGCTGGGAATCTCGAGGTCGATGCCCTGGATGAATCCGCGGCCGCGTACTTCCCGGGCGGCGGCGTAACCGTCGACCAACTGCTGCAGCTCGTGCGTCAGATAGGCGCCGACCTGGGCGACATTTCCGAGGAGATTCTCTTCTTCCACAATCGCCAGGTATTCGAGCGCGACGCGGCAGGCGAGCGGACCGCCGCCGAAGGTGGTGCCATGTTGTCCGGCGGAGATGGCGGAGGCAAACTCCTCGCGCGCGATGAAAGCGCCGAGCGGGAGTCCGGCGGCGATGGGCTTGGCGATGGCAACGATGTCGGGCGTGACCCCGAAGGTCTGGAAGGCAAACATGGTCCCGGTGCGTCCCAGGCCGCACTGGATTTCGTCAAAGATCAGCGCAGCTTTGTGGCGGTCGGCGAGGGCGCGGCACTCGCGGAGGAATTCGACCGAACATTCGAGGATACCGCCTTCTCCGAAAATGGGTTCGAGCACGATGGCGCAAGTGTTGTCATTGACAGCGGCGCGGAGCGCCTCGATGTTGTTGCGGGGAACAAACGTGACCTGTTCGAGCAGGGGCTCGAATCCTTTGCGGTGCTTGTCCTGTCCGGTGAGAGAGAGTGCGCCGAAAGTGCGACCGTGGTAGGAACCGTCGAGTCCGATGAGGCGGCTCTTCTCGAGACCGCCGGCGCGGTGGCCGGCGAGACGGGCGAGTTTGATGGAGCCTTCGATGGCTTCGGTGCCGCTGTTGGAAAAGAAAACGCGGTCCAGCCCGGAGAGTACGCACAGTTTTTCGGCGAGCGGGCCCTGGTACTCGTGGTAGTAGAGGTTGGAAACGTGGATCAGGCGGGCGGCCTGGTCGCGAATCGTCTTGACGATCCTGGGGTGCGCGTGGCCGAGCGCGTTGACGCCGAGTCCGGAGACGAAGTCGAGGTACTTCTTGCCGTCGAGCCCATAGAGAAAAACTCCCTTGCCGCGCCCGAAAGCGACCGGATAGCGGTTGTAGGTTTGAAGAAGGTGGCGGCGCTCGAGGTCAACAATATTTTCGAAGTTAGTCATGGAAAAGAGGATTTTACCCGAGTGGCTTGCGGAGCGGGGAATTCCTACGGGGAGATCGCTGGAATTACTGTAAGTACCTGATGTGGCAATAGGATACGGAAACACAGAGAAACCTTCCAAAAGCCGTATTCGCCGTTCGGAACTGGCCCTATAATCATGGAAGTCGCTCGCACTAAGCGAGTTAGCGGCCTGAGGAAGACTCTGAGTCATGGCAGCGAAGTTGCAGACGTTTTCTCGGGGAAGTACGGAGGCAGGGCAACAGACTGCCTCCGGGTTGCCCCTTGGGTCCATGAACCGGGATTTCCAAATTCGCTTTACGGCCGGGCTGCTGTTTCTGATGACGGTGGCTGCGTGCGTTTTCGCGTGGATTAACTTCCAAAAAGAGCACGAGTTTCAAATTCCCTACGACGGCGTGTGGTGGATGGAACGTGGGGGACATCTGGTCGCCGACCGGGTGGAACCGAATGGCCCAGCGGACAAGGCAGGCATCCGCGAGGGCGACCAGCTTTTGACGGTTAGCGGGCGCGAGATCAAGAGCACGCCCGCGCTCGAGCGGCAGCTGTTCGGGATTGGAGTCTGGTCGAAGGCCTCTTATTCGGTGATACGGAATGCGGTTCCGGTGGACTCGGTGGTGATCCTGATCCCGGCGGATCGCTCACTGAACGACTGGCTGCGCTTGATCGCGCTGATCTACCTGGGCATTGGCGTGTATGTTCTGCTGCGCCGCTGGACGGCGCCCAGTTCGACACATTTCTATATTTTTTGCCTGGTCTCGTTCATTTTCTATTCCTTCCACTACACCGGGAAGCTGAACCTGTTTGACTGGCTGATCTACGGGTGCAACGTGGTGGCCTGGATGCTGCAGCCGGCGTTGTTCCTGCACTTTGTTCTGACCTTTCCGGAGAAGCGCGCCTTCGTCAAGAAGCATCCGCGGGTGGTGGCAGCAGTGTATGTCCCGGGGTTGATGTTGCTGGGCCTGCACGCTCTGGCTATGCAATACCTGGTGGCCAGTGCTCGGCTGCGTTTGGACCTCGATCGGATCGAGATGTTGTACCTGGCAGTCCTGTTCGTGCTCTCCGGCGCGGTGTTGTGGAACAGCTATCGCCGGGCCAGCACGCCGATCTTACGCCAGCAACTGAAGTGGGTCACGCGCGGCACGATTCTGGCGATCGCTCCCTTCACACTGTTTTACGTGGTTCCCTATGTTGTTCCTGATCTGGGCAACTGGCTGCCCGTTGGGTTCATGAAGTTGTCGGTCCTGTCGCTGGGGCTGATCCCGCTGACGTTTGGATACGCGATCTTCCGCTACCGATTGATGGACGTCGATCTGATTTTCAAGCGCGGGATGGTTTACACGCTTTCGGCCGGCGTGGTGGTGATGCTGTATTTCGGGCTGGTGGCGGCAGTGGCGGAACTGGTGCGCGCGCGGATTCCGAGCAGCGGGCCGTACGGATTGATTCTGGCGATCGTAGTGACCGCGCTCCTGTTCGATCCACTGCGGAAGTGGATTCAGGAGTGGGTGGACCAGTTCTTCTACCGCACGCGTTACGACTACCGCAAGACGCTGATCGAGTTTGGCCGGGAACTGGGGTCAGAGACCGACCTGGACGAGATGCTCACGTCGGTGGTGGATCGGCTTTCGCGGACGCTGCTGGTCGATCGGATCGCGATCTTCCTGGCCACGGGAGAACAGGCCGACTACTTCGTGCTGGCGAAGTCGTTTGGCATGGCGCAGACCAGCGGCCTGGATCTGAGTTTTCTGAGCGCACAACGTCCGGACATGGAAGCGGGACACCTGTTCTTCGACAATACCCACCAGGTGCCGCGAGAGACCGGGACGGCGCAGAACAGCATCGCCCGGCTGGACTTGAACTACTACATTCCCTGCCGCGCCCAGCGCAAAGTGATCGCCGTGCTCGGCCTGGGCAAGACCATGCAAGGCGACTTCCTGACCAGCGAGGACGTGGAACTGCTGGAAACGCTGGCGGGATATATCGGGATCGCCATTCAGAATGCGCGCCTGTACGCGTCTTTGGAACAGAAGGTGGCCGAGTACGAGCGCCTGAAGGACTTTAACGAGAACATCGTGGAGTCGATCAATGTGGGCGTGCTGGCGGTGGATCTAGCGGACCGGATCGAGTCCTGGAATTCGCAAATGGAAGTGATGTATGCGCTGCCCCGCTGGCAGGCGCTGACCCGGCCGTTGAGCGAGATCTTCCCGGCGGAGTTTGTCGAAGAGTTCTACCGGGTGCGGCAGAATCCGGGGATTCACAACCTGTACAAGTTCCGGTTGATCACACCGGCCGGGGAAGTGCGCACGATCAACGCGGCGATTGCGCCGCTGGTGACGAAGAAGTTCAACGTGATCGGGCGGCTGATCATCATGGACGACATCACCGAGCGCATGGAACTGGAAGCGCAGCTTTCGCAGGCCGACAAGCTTTCGTCGATTGGGCTGCTGGCGGCGGGCGTTGCTCATGAAGTAAACACGCCGCTCGCGGTGATTTCGTCCTACACGCAGATGCTCGGGAAGCAGTTGCAATCGGACCCGCAAAAAGCGGGGTTGCTCGAGAAGATTACGCGCCAGACCTTCCGGGCCTCGGAGATCGTAAACAACCTGCTGAATTTCTCGCGCACCAGCGGGGCGGAATTTGCCGATGTCGACGTAAACAAGATTATCAGCGACACGCTGGCGCTGCTCGAACACCAGTTCAAGACGTCACACATCACGGTGGAAGACGAACTGGCGGATCATCTGCCACGCATCCAGGGTAACACCGGACGGCTGCAACAGGTGTTTCTGAATCTGTTTCTGAACGCCAAGGATGCGATGAACAGCGGCGGACGGCTGCGCGTGGTCACGTCCAATGGAAACGGCGTGACCGTGGCCGTAACCGACACGGGCAGCGGAATCGCGCCGGAACACATTGCGCGGATTTACGATCCGTTTTTCACCACCAAGACGACCCCGCGCGAGGGGCAGAACCGTGGCACAGGCTTAGGCCTGTCGGTCACGTACGGCATCATCCAGGAGCACGCAGGCAAGATTCGGGTTGAAAGTCGTCCCGGCGAAGGAACAACGTTCTATCTCGATTTCCCTCTGACCCGGAAGGCCGTCAATGTCTGAAGCCGCCGTCATTCTCCGCAGCAAACTGGGCGACGCCGAACCAGTGCCGACGCCGGCGGTGGGCTCGGTGCTGATCATCGACGATGAAGCCGAAATCCGCGAGTCTCTACAGACCCTGCTCGAGATGGAGGGCTACGAGGTAGAAACGGCCGCGACCGGCCTGCAAGGATTGAACCGGGTCGGACAACGTGGGTTCGACCTCATCCTGCTTGATCTGGCTCTCCCGGATCGCAACGGCCTGGACATCCTGGCGGACATGCACACGCAGGACCCGGGTATGGCCGTGATCATGATTACCGCTTACGGTACCGTGGAAAACGCGGTGAAGGCCATGCAGTCGGGCGCTGTGAACTTCATCCAGAAGCCCTGGGACAACGAGAAACTGCTGGCCGACGTGCGCGCCGCGGTGGCGCGTCACCGCGCCGAAGAAGAAAACATCCAGCTGAAGCGGGCGCTGAAGCAGCGCTACAACTTCGAGCACATCGTCGGCAAGAGCGAGCCGATGCTGAAGATTTTCGATCTGGTCGCACAAGTGGCGCCCAGCCGGTCGACGGTGCTGCTGCAAGGCGAAAGCGGGACGGGCAAGGAACTGATCGCGAAAGCAATCCATCTCAATTCGCCGCGGCGCGAGCGCCCGTTTGTCCCGGTGAACACCGGCTCGATGCCACCGGATCTGCTGGAATCGACGCTTTTCGGGCACGTGAAGGGCGCATTCACGAGCGCCATCGCGTCGAAGAAAGGCTTATTCGAAGTCGCCGACAAGGGGACGCTCTTCCTCGACGAGATCGGCACCATGGGCATGGACACGCAGAGCAAGATCCTGCGTGTGTTGCAGGACCGGAAGTTCATGCACCTGGGCGGGGTGCACGAGTTGCAGGTCGATGTGCGCATCATCGCCGCCACCAACGTGGATCTGCGGCAACTGGTGCGGGAAGGCAAGTTCCGCGAAGACCTGTTTTACCGGCTCAACGTCATCAGCATCGATCTACCGCCGCTCCGACAGCGGAAGGAAGACATTCCACTGCTGGTGGACCACTTCCTGAGAAAGTACTCGGAGGAGAACGAGCGGCAATACAGGCGCATCACTCCGGAGGGAATGCGGCCGCTGGTGGGGTACTCGTGGCCGGGGAACGTACGCGAACTGGAAAACGTCATTGAGCGCGCAGTAGTGCTCTCCTCCGGACCCGAAGTGGGCGTGGACCTGCTGCCTGACCAGATCGTGGGACGAGGCACGCCGTTCCCGGTTCTAGAGCATCGCCCGGATGCTTCGCTGTTTGACATCCTGGAAGACTGCGAGCGGCGCATCATTACCGACATGCTGGAGAAATGCAACTGGAACCAGACCGAGGCTGCCGAGCGGTTCCGGGTGCCGCTGTCAACCCTGAATCAGAAAATCAAACGGCTGAACATTGAGATTAAGAAGAAGGGCAGAGAGTAGCACTAGACTCGAGCCGGCTTGCACAAGAATGCTGTGAGTTTGGCGCCAAGCCAACCTCAGGCGCAAGCGCAACTGGTTCTTCAAGGCCTCAGCGGCACGAGCAAACTCGTGCCCTGCCCATTTGCTAGGCACGAGGCTCTTTCCGCAGCCGGCCCGGCTCTGGGACACCTGAACTTGGCTTATTTCCTTCCTGTCAGTTTGCATCTCCGCTCGACCTCAACGAGAAACCTCGAGAACTTGGGAACTGCAAGTTGATTGGCTGAGAGCTGAAAGCTCAGGGTGGGTAGCTGAAGGCTTATAGCTCAGGGCTTGCAGCTCCTGCTATAGTTCCCGCTAAGGTCCCTAGGGAGCGCGGAATGGCAGCCGGAGATTTCCTCAGCAGTATTGAACTGATCTCGCCCTCGGAATTCGCCAAGAAAAAAGTCCAGTCTGTTCAGGATTACTCGATCCTGGCCGCCCAGTCGGTGGCTAACCTGTTCCGCCGCCCGCGGTACCTGGCCGACATGGTTCAGCAGATGGACCTGATCGGGTTTGGCTCGCTGCCCATCGTCCTGGCCTCGGTTTTTTTCACCGGAGCCGCGCTCGCTCTCAACAGCGCAATCACCCTGAAGCGCTTCGGCGCCACGACCGTGATCGGACAACTGGTCTCGATCGGCATCATTCGCGAACTGGGGCCGGTGTTGGCCGGGCTGGTGGTGGCCGGACGCAATTCTTCGGGGATGGCCAGCGAACTTGGTTCCATGATCGTGACTGAGCAGATCGACGCCATGCGCGCACTGGGCACCGATCCCCTGAAAAAACTGGTGACCCCGCGAGTGATGGCCACGGTCATCATGTTGTTCTTCCTGACGATTCTGGGAGACCTGCTGGGTTTGATCGGGGGAAGCATCGTCGCCGCACTGTTGCTTGGCCAGGATGCCCATGCGTACTGGAGCAACGCGTGGCAGACGCTGGTCTTCTCCGACGTTTTCATGGGGCTGTTTAAGCCACTCGTCTTCGGCTTCATTATCGCGACCGTCGGTTGCTACTACGGATTGTCGACCAAAGGCGGAACGCAGGGCGTCGGTCGGGCGACGACAGAAGCGGTGGTGGCGGCAATGATCCTGATTATTGCTGTCGACGTATTTGTCACTCAACTGCTCACGACGCTTTTGGGGTCGTAGCATGTCGACACCTTCCCTGCCCCTGGAGGCTCCCGCGACGGCAAGCCAGCAGCCGGCGAACGACGTGATCGTGTTCGAGGACGTTTCCATTGCCTTCGAAGACAAGGTGGTGCTCGACGGCATCTCGTTTCGGCTGCCTCGGGGTGAAACCAAGGCCGTCTTCGGCGTTGCCGGGTCGGGAAAGAGCACGATTCTTAAACTGGCACTGGGGCTCATCAAGCCGGACAGCGGGCACATCTATACGCTGGGCGAAGACGTGACGCAAATGCCCGAGGAGCAACTTTTCGAACTTCGCCGCAAAGTGGGGATCGTATTCCAGGAGAGCGCCCTGTTCGACTCGCTGACGGTGCACGATAACGTGGCGTTCCGGCTGATGGAAGAAGGCACGGTCGAGGCGGAACAGATCGACCGTCGCGTGCGCGAAGCGTTGCGCTTCGTCGAACTCGAAAACACCGTGGACCTGTTCCCCGCGGAACTGTCTGGCGGCATGCGGCGCCGGGTGGCGATCGCACGAGCCATCATCACGCAGCCGGAAACTCTGCTCTACGACTCACCCACGGGCGGCCTCGATCCGATCACATCGACCACCATCGTCGAGCTGATTGTGAAGCAACGCGACGTCTACAAGACGAGTTCGCTGCTCGTGACCCACCGTTTGCAGGATGCCTTCATCATGGCCAACCATTCCTTCGACCTCAAAGCCAACCAGATGCGGCTGGTCCCGCCGGGAGGGCGGGTTGAAGTTCCGCTGGCCTTCCTTATGTTGCGCGACGGCAAGGTGATTTTCGACGGCGATCTGCACGCACTGGCAGGAAGCCAGGACCAATACATCCGGGAGTACATCTCGTAGTTGAGAGCCTACTAAATTAGCTAGCTTTGGCCTTGGCCGCCTCGGCCAGCGCATTCCGGCGGGCTTCTACGTTCCTGGCCACGATCGCCAGTCGCTCCCGGCCTGTCTTCGACCGCATGATCAGTTTCTCGATGTTGGCGAGAAACAGCGGGTTCTGCATCTTGTCGCGGAGCTCTTTGAGGAAGGGCTGGAGCTTGGCATAGATGAAGTACATTTCTCCGCAGAAGGCGGTTTCGAGGAAGAGGTTTTCGTTCAAGGCTCCATGGATGACAAACGACGACGCCATGTTCCAGTACCCCAGCACCTGCCGGTACCAGGCGTTTTCCTGGCCTGTGCCGCGGGTGACCTCGAGAACGTCATCGGCGCTAGTGGGCCAGAACGCTCCGGCAAACCATTGGCGGGCTTTGCGGATCTCGGCTTCACGGCGGGCATCATAGAGTTTCAAGATCAGCTCGGCATCGGCAGTCGTGGGCTTTTTGGGCATGGGAGCAGCCTCCAAAGTGTAAAGGAATGTACAACCTGACGCTTAGATGACCCCCGGATGGGCGGGCGGTGCAAAACCGTTCTCGGCCTGATGTTTCCTGACCGCTCGATAGCGACTCTCAGGCGCCGGCTTCTGCTGCCTGGGCGGGTGGGGCCGGCCGTTCGAAATCGCATTCTTTATTAGGGCACGCGATCACCGGGCCCGCCTTTAAATACTTTTCCACCAAAAATTCGTGGCCGCAAGCTGGGCATCTTTCGTCGATGGGCTTGTGGGCGGCGGTGAACTTGCACTTGGGATAGGCCGAGCACCCATAGAACGTGTTGCCTTTGCGGGCCTTTTTCTCCACCAGGTCGCCGTCTTTGCAGAGCGGGCACTTCATGCCGATGAAGTTCTGCTTTACGAACTTGCAATCGGGATAACCCGAGCAGGCCGTGAACTCTCCGTAGCGGCCGTGGCGGATCATCAGGTTACGGCCGCACTTCGGGCAGGGTTCATCGAGTGGAATGTCGGGCACGCGCTTACCCTGATCGAGACGCCGTGTCGTTTTGCAATCCGGATATCCGGTGCAGGCCATGAACTGGCCGAAGCGGCCACGCTTGAGCACCATCACCCGGCCGCAGTTCTCGCAATATTCCTCCTGCGCGGTCTCCTGCAGGTCGGCCGAATCGAGGTCGGGCAGATTGATCGGGTTTTCCTTGGTGAAGGTGCAGCTCTCCGGATTTTCCTTGTCATAAGAGCTGCAGGCGTAGAAGGACCCATGCTTGCCCCATTTGATGACGAGTGGCGACTGGCAACGCTCGCACTTCTCGTCGGTGGGCTTCTCCATACGCTTGATGTTTTCCATGTGCTTCTCAGCGTATTTGAGGTCCTTCTGGAACTTCTTGTAGAAGTCGGCGAGCGCGTCGGTCCACTTCTCCTTGCCTTCTTCGACTTCGTCGAGTTCTTCTTCCAAGCGCGCGGTGTAGGCCACGTCGAAGATGTCGCGGAAGTTCTCCACCAGCAGATCGGTGACAACCAGGCCGATCTCGGTCGGAGCGAACTTGCCGCCCAGCTTGGTAACGTACTGGCGCTCCTGAATGGTCGTCAGAATCGTCGCGTAGGTGGACGGACGGCCGATGCCACGTTCTTCCAGTTCCTTCACCAGAGAGGCTTCGTTGTAGCGCGGCGGCGGCTCGGTGAAATGCTGTTCCGGTTTCAGTTCCTTGAGTGTCAGCTTCTGACCCGCTTCGAGCGGCGGGAGCTTGTGCTTTAGTTCCTCGTCCTCGTCGTCCTTGCCTTCCTTGGATTCTTCGTAGACCTTCAGGAAGCCGTCGAACTTCATGACGGAGCCGGTTACGCGGAACCAGTAGCTGTCGCTTCCCTGTTTGGCGTCGATGTCGACCGTGGTCTGGTCGAAGACGGCGGGCATAATCTGAGATGCGACGAAACGCTGCCAGATCAGCTTGTAGACCTTGAACTCATCTTCTTTCAGGTACTGCTTCACGGAATCGGGATGGCGCGCCACACTGGCCGGACGAATGGCCTCGTGCGCTTCCTGCGCGCCTTTTTTCGACTTGTAGGTATTGGGCTGCTCGGGCAGATACTGCGGCCCAAAATCCTTCGCGATCAGCTCGCGCACTTCGGCGAGCGCCTCGTTCGAGACGCGGGTCGAATCGGTACGCATATAAGTAATGAGGCCGACCAGGCCTTCTTCACCCAGTTCGATACCTTCGTAGAGGCGCTGGGCGATCATCATGGTGCGCTTTACGCTGAAGCGCAGCTTGCGGGCGGAATCCTGTTGCAGCTTGCTGGTCGTGAAGGGCGGGGTGGCGTTGCGGCGGCGTTCTTTGCGGTCGACCGAGCGAACCAGCCAGTCGGCTTTCTCGACGAAGGCACGGATCTTCTCGGCCTCTTCCCCGTTGCCGACTTCTATTTTTTCCTCGCCCTTGCCGACAAAACGGGCGTCGAATGCGGGCGGCTTGGGACCGTTGAGGTGCGCGTCGATGGTCCAGTATTCCTTCTTCTCGAAGGCCTTGATCTCACGCTCGCGTTCGACGATCAGGCGAAGTGCGACGGTCTGGACGCGTCCCGCGGAAAGGCCGCGGCGAACTTTGTCCCACAGCAGAGGCGAGACCTGGTAGCCGACCAGGCGGTCGAGAACCCGGCGTGCCTGCTGCGCGTCGACCAGATTCTGATCGATTTGCCGGGGATGCTCGAAGGCTTCCCGGACGGCGCGCTGCGTGATTTCGTTGAAGGTCACGCGCTGGATGCGCAGGCCGTCCTCTTCTTTTTCCTTTTTTGTCTTCTTCTTCGATTTCTTGCTGCCGTTGGTGGCGAGCTCGTCGGCCAGGTGGGCGGCGATCGCTTCGCCTTCGCGATCCGGGTCAGGGGCGAGATAGATATGGTCGGCAGACTCGGCCAGCTTCTTCAGCCGGGTGAGCACCTTTTCTTTACCCGGAATGACGATGTACTCCGTATCGAAATCGTTGTCGGTATCGACGCCAAGCGTGCTCTTGGGCAGGTCTTTCACGTGGCCGAGCGAGGCTTCGACGGTGAATCCCTTGCCGAGATATTTCTGAATAGTTTTCGCCTTGGCGGGCGATTCGACGATGACCAAACCTTTGGACAATGTTTCCTCTTTTTTAATGATTAATGGTTTTGAAGCTAGCACGAATGCGAGTTCGGGAACAAGTTACGATGTGAGAGCGGTTAGGGATTGGCCTTCGCGCTTGGTTCCCTGCTCCCATCCGCGGGCTTTAGAGCTAACAGCTAAAGGCTAAAAGTTTTTCACAAAATTCTTTCCCGCCAGCTGCCTGACCTTTCCCGCCAGCTCCAGTTCGAATAACGCGGCGTAAATTTTCGGACGACGACAGTTCCGGCTCCAGCCGCTCGACAATCTCATCGATGTGCGTGGCTTGGTCCGCTTTGAGCAGCGCGAAAATCTTGCGCTGGTGCGGGCTCCGGGGGGTCGTCGCTTTGGGAATAGAGATGCGGTTTCTCCGGTGGGCGATTCATCGGTCCGGGCGGGAGTCAGCGCAAGTCTTATGTTTTCATGGAGTTCCTCCCCCCACGTCTTTCCATGTGGCCACGATCTTCGCGCCCTGCTTGATCAGAGTGTTTGGCCCCCAGGAATTCTTGTTGGTGACATCTGCTGGGCACGGCGAAAACGTCGCGATTCTGTTCGAGGGCGCACCGTGCTGTGATGCGCGTGCCACGGCATTCGGCTGCCTCGATACTGACATGCCAATCGACACGCCGCTGATGATGCGATTGCGGATGGGAAAATTCTGCGGCGCGGCGAAAGTCCCCAGTGCGAATTCCGAGATCAGCGCTCCGCTGAGCGAACGGACTTGCTCGGAGAGACGGCGATTCTGCTTCGCGTAGAGAACGTCTACGTCAGTGCCAAAAACGGCGACGGTCTTGCCTTTTGGCGGCGATCGCGCCGCGATGCGGCGCTGTCAACCCCTCGCGCCATGCCGCTGAAAACGGCGAGCCCCGGTTGCGAAAGAACGTGCACGTCGCCGCGGACGTAGAGCACCAGCGGCGGCGGATCGTAGATCTCGGAGGTGCGGTGGATAGGCGGGATCGTCGAGCGTGAGGACTTGCACTCCGGAGGCCTTGGCCCTGCCCATCTCCTGCTGCGGCAGCTCGATGGACTTGCCCGTGCCGAGCGACTGCGCCGATACGGCAAGCAGTCCAGTGACTTCGAGTTCGGCAAGGAACGCACGGGAGAGCGCTGCCAGGTTGCCGAAATGCTCGACCAGACGATCTGCGCGCGTTGGCCCAAGGCCTGGGGAGAGTCCCAGTGCGAGCCACTCTAGGGTCTGCTCGACAAGGGGCCGATCCACTGCGGAAGTCGTTCGAGGCGCAAGAATCTCCATGTTCCCATCTATGTGCCTGGAAAAAATCCTGCCCAGGGAGCGACGCACATCGCTTTGTTAGAATCAAACATAGTGAACATGAGTCGGCTTCGCATTTCTGCCATTTCATTCCTGAACACGGCGCCTTTGATGTGGGACTTCGAACATGGAGCCCGAGGGGCGCAATTCGACATTTCTTATACGGTTCCGTCCGCCTGCGCGGGTCAATTGGCGGCGGGGATCGCCGACATTGGAATCATTCCGGTTGCGGGGTATGCGCAGATCCCCGACCTCGCGATTATTCCCGGGGTGGCGATTGCAGCCCGGCGGCCGGTGCGTTCGATCCTGCTGGTCAGCCAGGTGCCTATCGAGAAGATCGAGACGATTGCACTGGACACGTCCTCGATGACTTCCGTGGCGCTGACGAAGGTTCTGTTTGAGCGCTGGCTGGGTGCGGGACGGAAGTTCACCGACATGGCGCCCAATCTCGAACTGATGCTGCGGGATCACGATGCCGGTCTGGTGATCGGCGATACGGCCCTGCAAGTGGATCGCTCGAAATACTTCACGCTGGATTTGGCGGAAGAATGGATTCGTCTTACGGGAAAGGCATTTGTGTTCGCGTTTTGGGCCGTCCGGCGCGCGGCGCTGGCAAATGCGCCGGCCGAACTTGCATCCATTTTCCAAACCTCACGCGATCATGGCGTGCAGGCCCAGAACATCAACTTCCTGGCGCACGAGTGGGCGGGGCGGGTGGGACTCTCTGAGGATGAGGCGCACGCATATCTCACGGAGAACATTCACTACCATCTGGATCCCGGTTGCCTCGAAGGCTTACAACTGTTCTACCGCTACGCTGCCGAATGCGGCGCCCTGCCGCCGGCGCCCCGGCTTCAATTCGTGGAGGTCGCAAAGTTTGCGACCACCTGACCAGCACGCTCTGCCTGCGCGACTCCATCCTGCGGAACGCCGCATATGACCGTGACTTTGGGGCTGGTGCTCGCGTCCAAGTTGTGGACCTGGCTGCGTCATCTGGGCGGGCCGGGACTGCTGTTGCTTGGCCTGGCGGACAATTCGCTGATCCCGTTGCCGGGTAGCATGGACGTGCTGACCATATGGTTCGCAGTGCACCACCACAGCGACTGGCTTTACTATGCCGCGATGGCAACCCTGGGCGCCGTAATTGGCGGCTATGTGACCTACCGCCTGGCGCGCAAGGGTGGCAAGGCCGCGCTCGAACACCGACTCGGGCATCGTGGAGCGGATGCCTTCTACCAACGCTTCGAGCGTTGGGGATTCTGGGCGGTCGCGGTGCCGGCGATCTTGCCGCCTCCATTCCCGCTGGTCCCGTTCCTGCTGGCCGCAGGTGCGCTGCAGTATTCCCGCAAGAAATTTGTGGCCGCGCTCAGCTTGGGCAGAAGCCTGCGCTACGGGGTTCTGGCGTACCTCGGCGTCCACTATGGGCGCCACTTCCTCCGCTTTTTCAATCGGTACACGAAGCCAACCCTGATTGTGCTGATCGGGATGTCGCTGGTAGCCGGCATCGCGGCGCTGGTCGCCTACCTCCGCTACCGTCATGAGGGCGAAGGAAATGCGGAAGTCCAGCTGCAGCCGCAGGAGCAGCACGCAAACTGATCCGATCCATCAATTTTTCTATTAGCCACATAGAATCAATTACTTACGTAACATTCACAACAAATTTACTAGCCTTTTCCGGTTTACTTCGATCTAATAGCTTATGGAGAAGCTTCAGTCTGCTAAGCACTACATTTTTGCCAGCGATTTCGACCAGACCCTGAGCTATAACGACTCGGGGTATGTGCTGAGCGAGTTGCTGGGAATCCCGACCAAAGAATTCGAACGCAAAGCCCAGGGCATGGCCAAGTTGAACCTCGTGCAACAGGGGGGCGAGCTGGCGTACCTGCTGCTGCATGACCCGGAGTTTCACGACCGGGTGCGCCCCGAGCATCTGCACGAGGTGGGCAAGCGGATCCGGTTGAAGGAGAACATCGACTTCCTTCACCGCGTTCTCGAAGACGGCATTGCCGGGCACCGGTTTGAGTTTTACGTGATTTCGGCGGCGCCGGTGGAAGTGATCCAGTCGGCACTGGAGGGCATCGTTCCCGAGGATCGCATTTTTGGAACGCAGTTCCGCTACAACTCCTCCGGTGAGATTGTTTCCATTGAAGGAGTGACGGCGGGATACGGAAAAGTGGCGGCGCTCGATCGCATTCAGAGCGACCTGCAGGTCAGTTCCGACCGCATCGTGTATGTCGGCGACGGTAGCTCCGACGTGCATGTGATGCTGCACATCAACCGGCGTGACGGCTTTACGATCGCCGTATCGGAGAACAAGCACCTTGCGCCCATCGCAAAGCGTACTGTGCTGAGCGCGAATGCGCTCGGGGTACTGATTCCGATCCTGGAGGAGATCGTGGGCTGGGAGCGGGCGCAGATCCGGGCGTTCCTCGAGACCCGCGGCTTCGTGATTCAGGAGTGGGACAAGGTCTCGACCGACGTGGTGACGATCCGGGATAACACACCGGGAGCGTTGGCCGCCGGGCTGGCGCAGGCGGAGGCCGCCCGTGTCTAATGCCATCGGGTGGCTGGCGACGGCGATTTTCGGGGTCTCGTATTTTGTCCGCAACCAATCGATCATGCGCTGGGTGCAGGCCTCGGCGGCGTTGTGCTGGATGCTGTACGGCTTCCTGATGCACGCGGTGCCGGTGATCGTCGCGAATGTGGTCGTGGCGGCGCTGGCCGGGTACTCGGCGCTGCGGTCGGCTCCGGAGCGGAGTCCGGAGCCTTCGCGATAACCGTTCTGGTGGTGTCCTAGACCCCTCCTCTTTGCGTCCTTTGCAGGCCTGGTGGGCGAACTCTGCGGTTGGGGCGATTTTCGTAATCTCTCAAAGCTCTTAACCGCAAAGAACGCAAAGGGGGCGCAAAGATCGCGAAGGCAACCCAGTGGAAATTTGGTTCCCTGGCGCGGCTTACATCCGGGTGGAGAAACTTCCGATCGGACGGTAAAATGACAGGTTAGGCTCTCCGACGACCCTATGTCCTTGACCAAGCAACAAGCCCTGGAGATGTTCCACTCCGATGACCTGATCGGGATCGGCATGGAAGCCGATGCCGTGCGGCGAAAACTGCATCCCGAAGGCGTGGTCAGCTACGTCATCGACCGCAACATTAATTACACGAACTTCTGCACGGAATACTGCACCTTCTGCGCCTTCTACCGGCCGTTGAAGGGACCGTCGGCCAAAGAAGGGTACATCCTTGAGTTCGAAACCATTTACGACAAGATCCGCGAGACGGTGGAACTGGGGGGCACCGGGATTCTGATGCAGGGCGGGTTGCATCCTGACCTGGAGATCGAGTGGCACGAGAAGATGCTGCGCGGTATTCGGGAACGTTTCCCCAAGGTGCATTTGCACTGCTACTCGGCGTCAGAGATTCTGGCGATTGCCGAGTACAGCAATCTGAGCCTCCGCGACACAATTGCCCGGCTGCGGGATGCCGGGCTGGATTCGATTCCGGGCGGTGGCGCCGAAATCCTGGACGACGAGGTGCGGTACAAGATCGCCCGGCTCAAGTGCCTGACCGAAGACTGGATCAGCGTGCATCGGACCGCGCACCAACTGGGCATGCGCACCACTGCCACCATGATGTTCGGGGTGGGCGAGAAGTACGAGCACCGCGTCAACCACTTCCAGCGGCTGTACGACCTGCAGGAAGAGACGGGCGGATTCACGGCATTTATTCCGTGGAGTTTCCAGCCGTCAAACACGGCTCTGGGCGGCCGCCACTGGGACGAGGCGACCGCAGTCGAGTACTTGAAAGTGCTGGCGATTTCGCGGCTGTACTTGTCGAACTTCCTCAACGTGCAGTCGAGCTGGGTAACGCAGGGCCTGAAGGTCTGCCAGATGGGGCTGCGCTTTGGCGGAAACGATGTCGGCTCGGTCATGCTCGAAGAAAACGTAGTGCGCGCCGCCGGAGTGACCAACTGCACGACGGAGGAAGAGCTGCGCCGGATCATCCGCGACGCAGGCTTCAACCCCGTGCAGCGCGACACGTTGTATCGAACGTACTTCCTGAACTAGCCCTCCCTGTCGTGGAATCGATGCGAATGAAACCGGCCATCCTCTGCGTGTGTTCGCTGGTGCTCGCCTCTGGCGTAGCGGGCCAGGCTCAGGACGCCAGCAAGAACCCGGCCCCGGCCTCACTTGAGGGCAGGGTCGTCAGGGAGCCGAGCGGAGAACCTCTCAAGAAGGCCATCCTCGAGTTGATCGGTCACGACCCGGAAGAAAGCGGCAACTACACGGCGACTTCCGACCCGGAGGGACACTTCAGGATCTCGGACATTCTGCCGGGCCGGTATCTTCTGTTTGTGGAGCGAACCGGTTACATCGAGGTCGACAAGAAACGGCGCCGCGCGGAAGGAACTGCCATCTCGTTTGAAGCGGGGCAGGAGGTGAAGGATCAGGTCCTGCACATGCTACCGGCGGCGATCATCGCGGGCCGCGTCGTCGATGAGGATGGCGACCCGATGCCGAAAGTCCAGGTCACCGTGTTGCGGCGTAAGTGGGCGGCTGCGGGTTCGGGCTTCGAACCCAACGGACAGGCCGAGACCGATGACCTGGGTGAATACCGTGTGGGCGGCCTTTTCGCCGGGAAATACTATGTGCTCGCGAGCCCCATGCCCACTCTACAGAGCCTGTTTCCGGCACAAAAAGGGCCGGAAGATCCGACCGCCACCCCACCCGACATGGCCTATGGAACCACCTACTACCCGAACACCCCAGACCGAAACCAAGCGGCGACGATCGAACTGCACGCGGGTGACGACATGCCGGTGAATTTTTCTCTCACCCGCAGGCACACGGTTCACCTCCGCGGCTGGTTTGCGGGCCTCGCTTCGGGAGCGAAGGCCATGGTGATGCTGCGTAGCGAAGATTCGCGCGGGATGTACATCACCGCCGAGGTGGGCAAAGACGGCAAGTTCGAGATCGCCCTTGTGGCTCCGGGGGCTTACACGCTGCTCGCGACCACAGAGATGGGCAACTCGCCGCAAATTGCCCACCGGAGAGTGGACGTCACAGATGCTGACGTTGATGGACTCCGGCTGACACCGCTCACAATGGCGAGCGTGCGCGGGCGAGTTCGAGTCGGGAGTAAGCCACCGAAGATCGATCCCTCGCTGCTCTATGTGCATCTGCAACGGAGCGACGGGGAAGACGATGTTTCCGACGCTCTCCCGTTTACGGCAGATGGCTTGCCGGTGTCTCCGAGGACGGCGCGGGCGAAAGCCGATGGCACCTTTGAACTAAAGAACGTTTTGCCCGGAACCTATTCCGTCGAGGTCACCGGTGATTCCAAAGCGATGACTGACAGCTTCGTGGAATCCGTTGCCGCTGGTACGAAGGATGTGACCGACGGCGGGCTGAGTGTGGGCGGAGGCACGATCGCAATCGATGTCGCGGTAAGTCTCGAGAGCGGCACCGTGGAAGGCAGCGTTACAAACGATAAGAACGAACCAGTGGCCAACGCCGTGGTTGTCGCGGTGCCTGAATCCAAGTACCGCAAACAGGGAAACCGCTACCACAGGGGGGCCACCGATCAGACGGGACGTTTCTCCATGCGCGGCCTGCGGCCAGGTGAGTACAAATTGTTCGCCTGGGAAGTGATGGCGGAAGATGAATTTTTCGATCCGGAGTATCTGAAATCCTATGAGGACAGGGGAACCGGGATTCACCTCGAAAAGAGCGGCCATCAGAGCACTTCCCTGAAGCTCATTCCCGCACCCGCCGACCAACCTTAGGCCGCTCGAGGGACATCAGATAGAGCCGCCCTCAGGTAGAATAGGAAGTTTAAGAAGGCCGAGACGAACCGGCTGTAGAGGAGTCTCTTGCTCCAGTGTTTCCTCATTTCGCGCCTGTCCATGCTCGGCCTATTCTCGGCGCCGAAGGGCATTGGTCCCTACATCCGGCAGCATTTTCTCGACAAGACTTTCCAAGGGCTTTACCACGCCAACTCGTTCGACATCGCGCTGCTGGTTCCCTACTTTGTCGTGCTGATTCTGCTCGCCTCGTACGGACTGCACCGGTACGTGCTGGTGTATCTCTACTACAAGAACAGGAAGAAGCGCACCACGGAACCGGCCACCCGTTTTGAGGAACTGCCGCGCGTCACCGTGCAACTGCCGATGTTCAACGAGCGCTACGTGGCAGAGCGACTGATCGACTGCATCTGCAAGCTGAAATATCCGAAACAGAAGCTGGACATTCAGGTGCTCGACGATTCCACCGACGAAACTGTGGAAGTGGTGCGCGACCTGGTGGAGCGCTATGCGGCGCTGGGCCATCCGATCACCTATCATCATCGGACCAATCGGGAAGGCTTCAAAGCTGGAGCGTTGCAGGAGGGGATGAAGACGGCCAAGGGCGAGTTTATTACGATTTTCGATGCTGACTTCACTCCTCCGGAAGATTTCCTGTTGCAGACCATTCATCACTTCACCGATCCCAAGATCGGGATGGTGCAGACGCGCTGGACGCACATTAACCGGCATTACTCTTTCCTGACTGAGGTCGAAGCGATTCTGCTCGACGGGCATTTCGTGCTCGAACATTCGGGTCGGGCACAGAGCGGAGTGTTTTTCAACTTCAACGGCACTGCGGGCGTTTGGCGGGCGTCGGCGATCGAGGACGCCGGGGGCTGGCAGCACGACACGCTGACTGAGGACACGGATCTTTCCTATCGGGCCCAACTGGCGGGGTGGAAATTCATTTACCTGCAGGACGTGGAGTGCCCTGCCGAGCTCCCAGTGGAGATGACCGCGTTCAAGACGCAACAGGCGCGCTGGGCGAAAGGGCTGATCCAGACGGGAAAGAAAATTCTGCCGCGCGTGTTGAAGAGCGACGCGCCGCGGCACACCAAGATTGAGGCCTGGTATCACCTGACCGCGAACCTGAGTTATCCGCTGATGATTGTGCTTTCGGTGCTGCTGCTGCCAGCGATGATCATCCGCTTCTACCAGGGCTGGTTCCAGATGTTGTACATCGACCTGCCGCTGTTCATGGCGTCGACGTTCTCTATTTCAAGCTTCTATCTGGTATCGCAGCGGGAACTTTTCCCCAAGACCTGGCCGCGAGCTCTGCTATATCTGCCCTTTTTGATGGCGCTTGGGATTGGCCTGACGATTACCAACACCAAGGCGGTGATTGAAGCGCTGATCGGCAAGCAAAGCGCGTTTGCGCGCACTCCGAAGTACCGTGTGGAAAACAAGAAAGACAGAGTGGGAGCGACCAAGTACCGGCGCCGGTTGGGATGGATTCCGTGGGTTGAACTGGTGATTGGCGCGTACTTTGCCATGACGGTGTACTACGCCCTGCAAAATGAGAATTACATCACCGTACCCTTCCTGCTGCTCTTTGTGGTCGGGTACTGGTATACGGGGTTGATGTCCCTGTTACAGGGGCGTTTCACCGGTATCTCGCTCAGCGCGGAAGCGCATACCAAGCCGTTCCCGGTCGGCGTGTAGGAACGATCTCACCCGCCCCTTCTGCGGGGCGAACTCCATAGCGGCTAAAGCCCTAGGCCTTGCCGCTCTTGCGCGGCACCTCTGAAGCCGTTCCCTTCCCGGATGAAGCGCTGGCTCTGCCGCGTGTCTCCAGCCGCGAACAGCAGATTCCTCCTGCCTCGCTCCGCTCGCGCATCGGAATGACAATGTTGCAGGCATCGGTTGCGATCGGGCGGACAAGAACTTCCGCAAGCCGTGAAGGCGCGAGCTTCCCAAAACGACCCTGTGCGCCAGCGCCTTTCGTCCGCTACCTTTCAATTCCTTTCTGCCTCGTTTAGAATCCGTTCGCTCCAGGGTCACCTTCAGCGCAGGCGTCCCGACTGCTCGACAGGAGGCTCCTATGTTCCATCCGCAAAGACGGGTCTGGCTGTTTGTTGTAGTTGTCCTTCCGATCGTGACGGCGGCTTGTGGGTCGCGGCACGATTCCAGCGAAAACTATTACATGGTCGCCACCAACATCAAGCTCCCTTACTGGGAAACGGCGCAGGCGGGGCTTTCGAGTGCTGCTTCGCAGTTACAGGTGCGGGCCGCGTTTGTCGGCCCCGACACGTACGATCCCAAGGCGGAGAAGCAAGCGTTTGAAGAGATCGTGCAGAAGAAGCCGGCGGGGATTCTGATCGCGGTTGCCGATGCCGCGCTGATGAAGGATTCCATCGACCAGGCGATCGCTGCCGGCATTCCAGTCATAACGGTCGATTCTGATTCGCCGGCCAGCCGGCGGCTTTTCTTCATCGGCACCAACAACCATCAGGCCGGTCTTATGGGCGGCAAGCGTCTGGCCCAGGAACTGAAGGGCAAAGGCAATGTCGTCGTGTTCACCATGCCCGAACAGAATAATCTCGCCGAACGGCTGGAGGGTTACCGCGACGCTCTAGAAAATTCGCAGGTCAAGATCGTGCGCGTGGTCGACATCAAGGGCGATCCGCGCATCGCGTTCGACACCACCACCGAAATTCTCGGGAAGGAGCGCGACAAGGTGGATGCCTTCGTGTGCCTGGAGGCGCAGTCTGGCCAGGAAGTGGCCACGGTGCTGAACAACTACAACATCCACAACAAAGTGGTCATTGCGATGGACACCGACGCCGCCACTCTGGACTGGGTGCAGAAAGGCGTGATCGCGGCTACCATCGGGCAGAAGCCTTACACCATGTCGATGGTCGGCTTGCGGATGCTCGATGACCTTTACCACAACAGGATTGCAAACCTGAGCACCGATTGGACGCGGGACAGTTTCGCCCCGCTCCCTGTATTTGTGGACACAGGCTCGGTGCTGATCGACAAGAACAACCTGGAATTGTTCCAGCAGACCAACAAAACCATGACGGGAGCGTCGAAGTAGGTCCATACCTGTTCAAGCAAGAAAGGCATTCGATGCGAATGAAAAAGGCCCTGAGCTTTTTTGTCTTTGCGGTGCTGGTGCACACGGCGTTTTGCCTCGAGCGACAAGCGAATGCCGACTACCGCGCGCGGCGCGAGGCATTATCGAAGAACGCCGGCGGCGCAGTGGTTGTGTTGTTTGCGCCGATGGAAGCGGACGGGCCGAATGCAGTCTACGGCTTCCGCCAGGACAACAATTTCTATTACCTCTCCGGCTGGGCCGAACCGGGCGCGGCCCTGGTGATCGCGCCAGCGGTCGAGGCCTCGGGAAATACGCCGGCGCGGCCGTATACGGAGATTCTCTTTCTCGCGGCGAACAACACGGTGGAGGAGAAGTGGACTGGGCCGAAGCTGAATCCCCAGAGTCCGGAAGCGCCACACATCACAGGGTTTGATCACGTGGAGGTCATTGACAGATTGCGGGACGAGGTGGCGCGGCTGATCCCACCCGGAAGGGCGAAGGTCTATAGCGACCTACCCAGTTACCGCGAGGATTCCGCTGCCACCGACGGCCTCAACTGGCTCAAGCGCGCGCATGCGTTTATGGGTTTCGCCTCGTTTCAGGATGTCAAGCCGCTCATCTCCTCCTTGCGCACCTATAAGGAGAGCGGCGAGATTGAACTGATCCGAAAGGCCACGGACGCCTCGGTCGCCGCCCAGCTGGCGGCGATGCGAGCCATGAAGCCGGGAATCAACGAGCGCGAGATCTCATCTCTGCTGCAATACGAGTGGGGTAAGCGCGGCTGTGAAAGGCCGTCCTATGCCCCCATTGTTGGTTCTGGGTTCAATTCCACGGTGCTGCACTACTCCGAAGATTCCCGGACGATCCAGGCCGGGGATGTGGTGGTGATTGACGCGGCGGGCGAATACTCGATGTACGCTTCCGACATTACCCGCACGCTTCCGGCGAACGGGACGTTTACGCCTCGGCAGCGCGAGGTCTACGACATCGTGCTGGGTGCGGCGCAAGCTGCTATCGCGGCCTTCCAGTCTGGGAAGTCGACACTCCGCGGGGATGGGGCCGACTCGCTGAACCAGGTGGCCAAGGAGTACATCAACTCTCATGGCAAAGATCTACACGGCGAGTCGCTGGGGAAGTACTTCATCCATGGCCTCGGCCACTACGTGGGTCTCGCCGTGCATGACGACAACGACTACTCGGTTCCACTCGGCCCGGGGGCAGTCTTCACCATTGAGCCTGGGATTTATATTCCCGAAGAAAAGCTCGGCGTACGCATCGAAGACACGCTCTATGTGGACAGCAGCGGGAAACTGATCAACCTCGCCGCAGCTTTGCCGCATACGGCGGACGAGGTCGAGCGCACCATGATGGGAAAGTGATCGCTCATTCGGTCGCCGCCGTCAGCGCAGAGCACATCCTTTTGATATCCTAGATAGCCGTGCGAATGACGTGGTGGTTTATCGTTCTGGGCTTGAGCACCCTGGTGGTGGTGTGCGTGGCGATTGCCAGCTACATGCGGATACGCCGCCATCTGAGAGCCTCGGAAGCGCCGGTCGACGATGGCCTGGATGCGATCGATCGCGAACCAATCGATCACATTTGAACGTTCGCGGTTCGCACACAGAAGAGGTCTCCTATGGCGAAGTTGGCGGTTCAGGCTCTGAATCCTGGGCACGAGCGGGCAGCGGATTGGGCAAAGCGGGCCGCCCTCGTGGTGGGCGCGAGTTTGTTTGTGGCTTTGTGTGCGCGCGTGACGGTGCCTTTGCCGGGCACGCCTGTCCCACTGACTCTGCAGAACTTCGGCGTTTTGCTGGTGGGTCTTGCGCTGGGCCCCCGGCGAGGGTTCGGAGCCCTCGTACTCTACCTGGCTGAGGGCGCTGCGGGCTTGCCAGTCTTTAGTCCCGCGGGACTGGGGGGAGTCGCGCAACTGTTCGGTCCAACTGGGGGCTACCTCCTGGCTTACCCGCTGGTGGCAGGGCTCGCAGGACTCATAATGGAACGCGGGCAGAGGACCTTCGTGCGCGCGGCATTTGCGGGACTGATGGCAGAGGTTCTGTTGTTCGCGGTCGGCCTGTCGTGGCTGGCGATCTGGGCGGGCTCCTTCAAGAAGGCCTTCATGTATGGCTTGTACGGGTTTGTTTTTGCTGAGGTAATCAAGGTTTTGATGGCAGCGGCGGTGGCGGTTCGCCTGCAACGGTCCCCTACGGTGCAGGGATGACGCCGACCGCATCCGACAAGCTGTCTGCGCAGGCATCGATCGAGACTGATTCGGTTCGCGAGATCACCGTCGCCCACAGCCCGGACTCCGACGATGCGTTCATGTTTTATGGGCTGGCGACGAACAAGCTCCGGGTGCCAGGCCTGCGCTTCACGCACACGCTTTGCGATATCGAGACCCTCAACCGCAAGGCACAGGAAGGCGTCTACGACGTCACGGCGATCTCCTTCCACGCATTCCCGTACATCCAAGATCACTATGCGCTTTTGCCGAGCGGAGGCAGCGTCGGCGACGGCTACGGCCCCATGATCGTTGCGCAGCGGGCCTTCACCCAGAGTGAGATCAAGAAGAAGCGGATTGCGATTCCCGGAAAGCTGACGACCGCGTACCTGGTTCTCAAGCTCTTCGCTCCGGGAATTGAAGTGGAGGTTGTGCCGTTCGACCAGATCATTCCTCAGGTGCTCGAGGGACAGTACGAGGCCGGGCTCATCATCCACGAGGGCCAATTGACCTACGCGAAGGCCGGCCTGCATCGCGTCGTGGACCTGGGCAAGTGGTGGCAGAAGGTTACGGGACTTCCCCTGCCGCTGGGGGGAAACGCCATTCGGCGCGCTCTGGGGCCGGAATTGATGTTGAAGGTCGGGACCGCGCTGCGGGACAGCATTCAGTACGCGCTCGATCACCGCGAGGCAGCTCTCGCCTATGCCATGCAATTTGCACGAGACCTGGACTCGCAGGCGGCGGACAAGTTTGTGGGCATGTATGTCAACGAACGCACTCTGGACTACGGTCCGGATGGCCGGGAGGCAGTGCGCCGCCTGCTCGATATGGGACACAAGGCCGGCATCATCCCGGACGCCGCTAAGGTTGAGTTTGTAGGATAGTAGCGGTTTCTACTTGACGTTGAACTTGAAGGAGAACACCGGGTCGATATCCACCGGGATATCGGCCGTTTTCTTTTTGAGGGCGAGCGTCAGATCCTCGGGCATCGTGCCGTATTTGTGAAACCAATTCTCGGCTCGCTGGCGATCACCGGTGGCTTCGATCTCAAGCAGCTCCTTGGCCAGATCGGCCACCGCGCCGGGCATTTTTTCATAATCGATCTGGTAGCGGCCCGCAGCCTCGCGGGTGACTGCGCCGCGTTCACTGAGAAAGTTGAACTCCATCATCTCGGCTTGCCCGTGCGCTTCCGCGATTCCGAAGCGGACCGTACGGAACATTCCGCCTACGTAGGAAGCGTAGAACTCCTCCAGCTTTTCCTTGGGTAGGGCGTCGTGATCCACCAGCCACTTCAGTCCAAACATGCCGGCGACGTCGGCCTTGGCTTCTTCCAGTCCGCCAAAGATCGGACCAATCGACTCACGGATGCTGATCTTGCCTGACGACGTGCGGGCAAACGTGGGGCCCAGACCATGAGCGATCTCATGCATGATCGTGTCGAGCAGGTAGCCTTCACCGGAGACCTTGGCGGCCTGGTCTGTCCGCAACATCTGCCGCGCTACGGGAATGATGACGTAGCTCACCCGTGCATCCATGAAATTCTTGAAGAAAAGCTTCTTGCTGCCCTTCTGCTCGTGAACCCGGGGATCGTTTGGCAGATTGTCGGCGACGGCCTGGTAGCCGTGAGTGAGATCGCCAGCGCGGAAGGGAGCGTCCATCACTTCGAGCGGGGTCCGGAGCCCCTGCAGGGAGGGCCGGTCTTCGGCCGCAATGGGCAGGGCGTCCTGGATCTGGGGAACATATTGCTGGAACATTTCCAGCTTTTGACTGTCTTTTTCGTTGCGGATCAGCACCGCGGCGCCGTAGGACGCTTTCACTCCCAGCAGATCGTCCGTGTAGGTCTCGTACGGAGCAAGGATGATGTCGAACTTCGGATTTTTCAGATCCACCCAAGCAAGGTCGCTGGGGAGATAGTCGTCGCTCAGGAGGGCATCTGCGCGCAGTTGCAAAAAGGTAGCAAAGGCGGGATCGGAGGTGAGCTTGGCGGCGTCGCGCAGATTTCTGGCGGCCGGTTCGAGTAACGAGCGGTAGGCGATGTGGTACGGCACGCCCTCGAGCTGCCCCCCATGCCAGCGGATCACGGTGGTCGGGCTGTAAATCTCAGCTTTCTTCTCCGGATGCTCGGAGACGTAGCGCTCGATTTGCGCGCGGGTCAGGCCCGGCGGATAAAAGCCGCGTCCGGGAGAAAGCGGGTCCTTGCCAACAAAAGGTTTGTTCTCGTCGATCAGATCGAAGCGGGAGGCGTTGATCCAAAGATAGCGGCGGAGCTGCACATCGCGCGGGTTCTTGCTTCCGGCCAGAGCCTGGTACAGAGCCAGAGCTTCGGGATCTCTCTGCCGCCAAAAGACGTCCTCCAGGTAACGGCACGCATCGACCAGCTTCTCCACCAGCTGGCGTTCGCTATCGCTGAGGTCTGCGGCGCGAAAAGGCATCGGCACCGCGCGAAACTTCGCCACCCGCTTGGGCAGATCCGGGGCCACGTGGACGGCAGCAGGTTGCGCCGCTTTAGCCGCCGAACCTGTCATGAATTCAGGCCTGGTCTGGGCAGGGTTGGAATGTGGCAAGAGAACAATGACGAAAAAAAGGAATGGAAAACAATTTCGAGTCGCCATGAAGTGGCTTCGATTCTAGCAGAGCGGGCGTGCCCACTTGTCCCCCTCGCGAAGTCGAGGACAGAACCGTTATCATCAGACAGGATGGCTAGTCAGACGGATTCCAACGGGTCCCAAACGTTGCTGATCGACGCCGACGACACGCTCTGGGAGAACAACATCTATTTCGAGCGTGCCATCGCGCGTTTCATTTCGTTCCTGAATCACCAGGAGTACTCGCCCCGCCAGGTGCGCGAAATCCTGAACGACGTGGAGCGTGAAAACATCGTCACGCACGGCTACGGGTTGCACAGCTTTGCGCATGCCCTGGTGCGAACCTTCGAACGGACGTCGGTCGAACCGGTTACCCCGGAATTGCACGAGAAAATCCACGGCTTCGCGCACACCATCGCCGATCATCCAGTAGAAATTCTGCCTGATGTGCCTGCCACTCTGGAACACCTGAACCGCCGTCACCACTTGATCCTGTTGACCAAGGGAGCGATCGCGGAACAGTCGGGCAAAATCGAGCGCTCGGGCCTGAAAGAGTATTTTGCGGCGGTCGAGATCGTAGCGGAGAAAGATGTTGCCACGTACCGCTCAATCGTCGGCAAGTACGGCCTCGCCCCCGATACCACCTGGATGATCGGCAATAGCCCGAAATCGGACATCAATCCGGCCTTGTCTGCGGGTATTAATGCGGTGTTCGTTCCGCACGGCGAGACCTGGGTTCTGGAACACGACGAAGTCGCTCAGCCCACGCCACCAACTCGTCTGCTAACGGTGGAGAAGTTTGGCCAATTGCGCGAGCATTTCTGAGCACAAACCTGCAGGTCGACGTTTCCGAAGTGATAGCTCGTCGAAGAGGGCCTGCCCTAGACAAGCCTTGAGCCACGGCTCCCTGCCCAGGGTTGCCATCCCGCACCAAACTAACCAACAAGCTCCTCTTCTGCCGATTTTTCGGCATGGTAATCTCAATTTGCTCTGGTTTTTCGCTGCCCCGATAAATTGGCAGTGCCGAGAAACAATCTACGGCGTTTGTTGCGTACGGTGGAAGCGCTGTCGGACCTGGGTCCGGAACTGACGGCGGAGCGTGACTTTTCCCAGACCGCGCAACTGATGCTCGCCGCCCTGATGGAAGCGGCTGGCGCCCGTGAGGGTGCGCTCTTCACTTTCAGCGATAAGCCCTCGCTGCTCACTTCAGTCGCAGCTCGCGGATTCACCCTGCTTCCCGAACCGGCGATCGTGCCGCTGCTCCCCAGACATGTACATGCGCTCACGGCCGGGCGCGGTCCGGTTGTGCTCAATGAGACCACCTACGATCTGTTCTTCAGTTCCAATGGGAATGTGGCACCCGAGCTGTTCAAGTGCGTCGCCCCGCTCAAAGCGGCGGGCAAACTCGCGGGTTTGCTGGCGCTGGGCCGTCGCGAAGGGGACGCGTTATATGAGGACGACGAACTGGATGCCCTCAACCTGCTATGCAGTTATGTCGCGCTCGCGGTCCAGAATCACAACCTGGCGCAGACGCTGACCCAGCGGGTCTCGGAAAATCTTCGCCTGCTGGCTTCGTTGCACGGGTTCTACGACAACGCGCTAGAGGCTTTTGCCACTGCAATCGACGTCAAGCACGTCAACATCCACGGACATTCGCTGCGCGTGGCTCGCTACGCAGCCGCCATCGGAGAAGCGATGGGTCTTGATGCGACCGAGGTAGCGGCGCTGCGCTCCGCCGGCTACTTGCACGACATCGGCAAGGTCGCTGTGGATAAGCATCTGTTCGGCAAGCCGAGCGCGCTCGATCCGGAGGAGTTCCGGGCGATGGCCGATCACACCGTGGTCGGTCACCAGATCGTCAGCGGAATTCAGTTTCCCTGGCCCAAGATTCCCGAGATCGTCCGCTGGCATCATGAGCGCGCTGACGGTTCCGGGTATCCCGACGGCTTGCTTATGTCGGAGGTACCGATGGCCGCCCGCATCATCGGACTGGCCGACACCTTTGATGCGATGACGAGCATGCGCCCCTATCGCGAGCCGTTAACCGTGGGGGGCACGCTCAGCGAGCTGGTCCGGCTGGCTCCGGAGAAATACGACCCAAACGCAGTGCAGGCCTTGCTCATTCAAGTACGCCGGAATTCGGTGGGCAGCAATCGCTCTTCCCTGCTCGACGACCGCATGGCGGTCAACATCGCCCCGACCGACATCGACCTGCTGGCTGCGAGCCTGCAGCACAAGGTCAGCCGCAATCGTCTTATCCTGGCTCCGCCGTCGCCTTCCTAACGGATTGATTCTTAACATGTTACAGAGATTATTGTGGCGGCAACTTTTGTTGCTGCGCGGGGTTGATAATCTCAAGGAACGCCCGTTCCGCCTGGTGGAGAACCATGCAATTCAGCAGACGTGTGGTAGTTCTCGGAATCTTGCTGACGCTCACCTTGGCCGGTTTGACCGCACTCTCTACGGCGAAGAAGAAGCCCCCAGTCGTCACCCAGATGAGGGAGCAGAAGCGAGCGCTGCACGCACTGCAACGTCTGACGTTCGGTCCTCGACCCGGAGACGTGGATCGGGTTGCGGCCCTGGGAGTCGAGCAGTGGATCGACCTGCAGCTACATCCGGACAAGATTAACGACGGCGCTCTCGATACCCACCTGACTCCTTTCCGCACGCTCCACATGGACACTCGCGAGATCGCCGAGAACTTCCCGAACGAGCAGATGATCAAGGCGGTGCTCGACGGTAAGCGTCCGATGCCGTCCGATCCAGTCAAGCGTGCGGTGTACCAGGCGCAAATCGAGCGACTTCAGGAAAAGAACGAACGCAAGCAGGAAGCGGCTGCGGCGAATCCCCTGCCGACGGCCACGAACGCGGGCGGTGATCAAGCGACGGGAGACAGCGCCGCGCCGACGAACGACAACACATCCGCACGCCCTAGCAAGCTCAGCGACGAGCAAGAGGCGCAACACCGCGAAGATCGCCTGTACGCCGACCTGAAGGCGCAGGAACTGCTGGACAAACCTCCTGACCAGCGCATGAAAGAGGTCCTGCAAATGTCGCCGGACGAGCAGCGCGCGCTCTCGACGTCGCTCAAAGGCCAGAAGGCCGACGAGTTCATGGCGGGCATGAACCCCAAGCAAAAAGAAGCGCTGCAGGCTCTCAAGAACCCTCAACAAGTGGTCGGCGACGAATTGATGCAGGCGAAACTGCTGCGCGCGATTTATAGCGAGCGACAACTCGATGAAGTGATGACCGATTTCTGGTTCAACCATTTCAACGTTTTCCTGGGCAAGGGCGCGGACCGTTTCCTGGTCACCAGCTACGAGCGGGATGTAATCCGTCCCCACGCGCTCGGCAAGTTCGAGGACCTGCTGGTGGCGACCGCGAAGAGTCCCGCAATGATGTTTTACCTGGATAACTGGCTGAGCGTGGGCCCGGAATCGGACATCGCGCTCGGCATCCGCAGGAATCCGAACTACTATGGCCGCCGCCGCTTCCCTCCGCCGCCCCGGCAGGTGAAGGGCAAAGGCAAACGCAATGGTGGCCTGAACGAGAACTACGGCCGCGAACTGATGGAACTGCATACGCTTGGGGTGAATGGTGGCTATACCCAGAGAGATGTCACCGAAGTCGCGCGCGTGCTGACGGGATGGACCATCGACCAGCCGCAGAAGGGGGGCGGCTTCAAGTTCGAGGAACGCATGCACGAGCCGGGGGCCAAGATCGTCCTGGGCCACAAGATCAAGCAGCACGGCGAAAAAGAGGGCATGGAAGTGCTGCATCTGCTGGCGCACCATCCTTCGACAGCGCGCTTCATCTGCACCAAGCTGGCCATGCGCTTCGTCTCCGACGATCCTCCGCCCGCACTGGTGGATCGCATGGCGCAAACCTTTCTGAAGAAGAAGGGTGACATCCGCGAGGTTTTACAAACCTTATTCGCTTCGCCCGAGTTCTGGAGCGACGACGCCTATCGCGCCAAGATGAAAACGCCGCTGGAATTCGTGGTGTCAGCCGTGCGCGCGACCGGAGCCGACGTGACCGACGCGATGCCGCTGGCCCGCCAACTGAATACTCTGGGGATGCCGCTCTACGGCATGCAGCCTCCAACCGGGTACTCGATGGAGTCGGATGCGTGGGTCAACTCGTCTGCACTTTTGGGCCGCATGAATTTCTCGGTGGCGTTGATGTCGGGAAAAATCAAGGGTGTTCAGGTGGATGCGGACCGTCTGGCGAACGCGCCGCCTGGAGCACCGGCAGATTCGACGCGAGCCCTGGCGGCGCTGGAAGGGTCGCTGTTGGCAGGAGACGTCTCGAAACAGACGCACCAGGCGATCACGAGCGAGATCGAGAACCAGGCCCAGACGACAGCAGGGGTGAAGCCGGCCGCGGCGCGCAAGAACGACAGGCCGGCCCCGGCTTCAACCACAGCCACGATCGCAGGCTTGATTCTGGGGTCGCCCGAATTTCAGAGAAGATGAGAAAAACGGTCGTCAGTCGCTAGTCGCTAGTCGTCAGCCAGCGGCCCATAATCGCACCGGATAGGCTGAGAGCCAAGGGCAGACTGAGACCTGAGAACTGGAGTCGTCATGTCCATCACGCGTCGCGTGTTTCTTCGGAACAGCGCCATGGCCGTCATCGGAACCACGGCCATCCCGAGTTTTCTGACTCGGGCCGCCTTCGGCGCGGTCGAGGCCGGCACCAGACCCAAACGGCTGGTTGTGATCTTCCAACGCGGTGCCGCGGATGGACTGAACATCGTCGTGCCTCATGGTGAGCGCACATATTACGCGATGCGGCCCAGCATCAACATCCCGCGCAACCAGGTGATTGATCTCGACGGCTTTTTCGGTCTCCACCCCGCGCTGACGTCGTTTCAGCCGCTGTGGAACCAGCGACATCTGGCGATTGTGCATGCTGCCGGCTCGCCCGATCCCACCCGCTCCCACTTCGACGCGCAGGACTTCATGGAATCTGGGACCCCCGGCCTGAAAGCCACGACCGACGGCTGGCTGAACCGGACCCTGCATGCCCTGCCCGCATCCACGGACAAGTCAGCGTTCCGGGCCATCGCGCTCGGGCCGGCTCTGCCCCGAATTCTTACGGGAGCGGAACCGGCGGTCGCGGTGAACAACATCAATGACTTTGGTGTGGGCGGCCGGAACCCGAATGCAAGCCCGATCGCCAATACCTTCGAAGCGATGTATGACCAGTCCGTCGACTCGGTGCTGCACGGCACGGGGCGCGAGACGTTCGACGCGGTGAAGATGCTGAAGGCCGCCGACCCGGCGAAGTACAAGCCTGCTGCGGGCGCGGACTATGCTCGCGGGCGCTTCGGCGACAGCCTGAAGCAACTCGCGCAACTGATCAAAGCGGACCTGGGAGTACAGATTGCGTTCGCCGACATCGGAGGCTGGGACCACCACGTTAATGAAGGCAGCACCCAGGGCCAGATCGCGAGTGTTCTGCGCGACTTCTCGCAATCCCTCGCGGCGCTTTGGACCGATCTCGGCGACCTTGCTGATGACACCGTGATCATCACGATGTCGGAGTTCGGCCGCACCGTACGAGAGAACGGCAACCGTGGTACCGACCACGGCCACGCCAACGTGATGTTCGTCCTGGGAGGGCCGGTGAAGGGCGGCAAAGTCTACGGACAGTGGCCGGGACTGGACCAGTCGCAACTGTACGAAGGCCGCGATTTAGCGGTGACTACGGACTTCCGCCGCGTGCTGGGCGAGGCGGTGTCGCGGCATTTGGGGAATGAGCAGTTGGATCAGGTATTCCCGGGGTTCGAGACCGCCCCCGGACGGTTCTTGAAGTATTTGGGGTAGATGGAAGCCGAGGTGCGAGGGCGAGAGGCTCTCGCGACAGTCGGCGAGACGCCGGCGCTACTCAGATCTCGATCAGAACGTCGCCATTTTCAATCTTCAGCGGGTACACGGCGACCTTCACGTTTGGATTGTCCCCCGCTTGTCCGGTATGCGGGTCCCAAGCCCAGCCATGCCATGGGCAGACCAACTTGCCTTTCTCAATCACCCCCTGCCCGAGAGGGCCGCCACGATGCAGGCAGACGTTATCCATTGCGGAGATCGTCCCGTTGACGTTGGCGACGCAGATGACCTTGTCGCCGCAGGGGAATTCCTTGGCTTCGTTGTTGGGGGGGAGTTCGGTTTGGGAGGCGAGTTTGATAAACATGGCTCTCGGCTGTCAGCATCTGCCTTCAGATTTCTCTGCCGAGCTGGGCCCGGCTGGACAGACGAGGCGTCTGTCCCTACGCGCTTCTCGCTGAAAGCTGACGGCTTGCCGGATCCTTCCTTTCGCTCGGAGCCCGCCCGCCCTGAGCTTGCTGAAGGGATGACCGCAGCGGGCTCCCGCGTCGCTCACGCCCGCTGAACGCGGTCACTTCGGCTGCAACGTTTGCGCGATCATGACCTGGCGCTTGAAGCTTTCGACCATATCTTCCTGCAGGCGCACTTCGGTGGGCTTCTTGGCCACGGTCATGGTGTCGATCTTGTCCTGGAGCTTGAGCAGCGCGTAGAAGAGATTTTCCGGCCGCGGCGGGCACCCGATCACGTAGACATCGACGGGCACAATCTTGTCGACGCCCTGCAGCACGGCGTAGGTATTGAACGGCCCCCCCACCGACGAGCACGCGCCCATCGAGATCACCCACTTCGGCTCGGGCATCTGGTCATAGATACGCTTGACCACCGGCGCCATCTTCAAAGTCACCGTTCCGGAGACGATCATCAGGTCGGCTTGCCGCGGGCTGGGCCGGAAAACCTCCGAGCCAAAGCGCGCGATGTCGAAGCGCGCCGTTGACGACGCAATCATCTCAATCGCACAGCAAGCCAAGCCAAACGTCATCGGCCAAACCGCGGACTTCCGCGCCCAATTGAACACGTAGTCGACTGTGGTGATGAGGAAGTTCTTTTCGAATTTGTTTTGGAGCCAGCTCATGCATCCTCTGTGGAGCGCAAGACCTGGCCTTCAGTCTAGGGCGCGATGGAAGCGGGTGTCAAACGGCCAGGGGATAGATATACGGCGCGTGAAAATTCCTACACCCACAACACCCTCCCACCACAGAACAAGGTTTTGACCTTGGGCAAGGGCCCGCTTGCCCGAGTGGGCTTGGCTCGCGCGTATGTGTTTCAAGGTGATATTACGAAGGCTGGAGCAGGCGTACCAGGATTTTCTCACCCTTTGGAAAGACGCCGATCCCGACATCCCCATCCTGCAGCACGCCAAGACCGAATACGCCAACCTGAGGTAAGCACATCAGGGTCTACGATGGGGCGGAGTGCGGCTCTTATTTCGCGCAGCTTCGACAATCGCTGCACCTTGTGCCGGGCGAACTGTGCCCGGTGTTATAGCAATAAGGACATGCCTGGGAAGCGAGGACCCCGAAAGGAAACGTTCGACAACCGAGTTGTGAGTGAGATTACGCCAACCGCTGATCAATGGCGTGTCCAAGTTCGTAGACCCGCCAAAATAGGAGGTCCCGCTTGGCTACGGGACCTCACGATGCCTCGGGTTTTTGTTACGAAGTCTTTGCTGAAGCCATCAGGTCCTGATCGGCCTCTCGCTGGCCTTTCTTCGTGGCCGTTTTGCTATCAGTCTTTGGGCTCAGTGCCTGAATGGATTTACCTAGGCTCATTGATTTGCTTCCCGTGCCCACCGGGCAGGAAGGACTGCTGGATGGCGCTGTGCCCGTCATATCGCTCTTCAGGCACGCGAAGTTGATGCCCAGGTTCTTGCTAACGTGAGCCGCTGCAACGCACTGTCCTAGATTTTTGAAGCCCCCGCAAGCCTGCTGGGCGGGTTCTCCCGTCAGAGCCGAGATCTTGTCCGACAGCTTCGTATTCTGGGTAAGCAGTTGGTCCATGGCCTTGCCGTGGCTGCCAGCTGCACCGTTGGCGTTGCCACTTATGCTATTGCCGTGGGAGTCTGCGTGGCTCGATGCTCCCATCCCGTTCATTCCGCCGGGACCACCACCGGCGCCATGTCCGTGCTGTGCGAAGGCCGGGGCGCAGTACAGCGCGACCGCCACGGTCAGGCCGAGAATGTAAGTGCTCTTCATTGTGCGTGTCCTCCTGTTTGGGCTTTCTTCAACCTCACTTCTGCGACTTGCGATACAACTTGGCAAGGTCTAAGCCGAAGTTGAATGAAACGGAATTTAAGTCGTAGACGAAGGTGCGCGTGAACCCCACCTGAAAATCAACTACGTATTGGGGAAAAACATCGACCCAAGTGGAGAATCCGTTGTCACGCCCAATGCTTGCCGTCCCCGTCGTTTGCTGGTTGTTCAGGAAGGGAGGGCCGTGCTGGCCAGTACCTCCACTGCCTTGACCATGCGTGACCCGGCTGAACACAGTTTGCTGACCGCTGGGCAGAGTGTCGAACCCGGCTGCGCCTGCTCTGACGAACTTCCACACGTCGTAGTAGGCGCCCCCGCGAAAATGCGCGTTGATGCCAAGCGTGGTGTAGGGCCGTAAGTAGAGGCTTGAGTCAGCCGTGGTATTCGCAATGCCCGCTTCCACGAACGGCGTGAGACTCGAGAACGAGTGATCGATGTGGCCAATCCAGTCAAAGGTTGCTCGCCCGGTGCTCAGGCCCTCTTTGCTGTTTCCAACCGGTGCGGCACCGATCAAAAGCGTCGCAAAATTGAGCTTCGGGTTCGGGTATCGTGCATGAAGAGCAAGGTACGGATCGCCCAGGCCAGTGGCAGAACTCGTTCCAGAGGACGCCGCGGGACGGATGAAGTAAATCGGCGCTCCCACGGCAAACCCGAAATGCGAGTTAAAGTCGTAGCCGATATTGGAATTCAACTCGTAAACGGCCCCATCGGAGTTGGCTGTTCCACCAAACTGCAAGTACGCAGTCATACCGCTTTCCTGGGCGGCGGGCTTGGGTGTTGTCTGCGCTGATGCAAGACCAGCCATGATCGTGACGATAGCGGTGGCCAACAGCGTGGGTCGTCGAGTCATAACAATCTTGGAATCCTCTGCGAGGGTCTAGGGTTGTGCAGGCCAACCCCAAAATCGAGCATTAGCCGCGGTAACCTGGAACGGACTTCGACACTTTTCCCATATTGCCGTATCTTGCAGAACTGCCAAGAGATGCTCAAGGTGACGAAAGGCCATGCCCAGGGAGCCATACTCGAGGCGTAAGGTTATCGAATTGCAGAAAAGCTTTGGATCGCACCATCATGAGACGCCCCCCTCGCGCGCACGCGCGCCTACGCACGAGCGAACGCACGCGCGGGCGAGCGGGCCCTTGCCCAAGGTCAAAACCTTGTTCTGTGGTGGGAGGGTGTTGTGGGTGTAGGAATTTTCACGCGCCGTATATCTATCCCCGTCAAACGGCCACGGGGTAGGATGTGGCTACGGGAAAAACGGCTCCACCCCCCGAATCGACCGATTTTGACTTTGGGCCCGCCCGCGCGTGTCGTTGGCAGGGCGGCAAGGCATGGCTGGCGAGCTGGCACGTGGGCGAGCGAGCGAAGCGACGGCGCAAACTTGTGCTGACCCCCTGATTTCAACAGGTATCATTTGCTGGCAATGGAAACGCAGTTCTTTTTCGACCTGACGGCCCGGCCAGCGCCCTGCGCAGTACATTTCTGCGAACCCGACGACATGGCCGTCATTGTGCCCAGATTAGCAGAGCATGGAGTTGCGGTCATGGAGATTGATAGCGCGTCGATCCGCACGCCGGAGGAACTGTGCAGAGCTTTCGCGCTAGCGTTGAAGATGCCAAAGGGCTGGTACGGTGACGAAGAGTACGCCCCTAATGCCAACGCCTTCCTCGAATATCTGGACGATGTTCACGAGTGGGTTCCGGCGAAAGGGCATGTTGTTGTAATGCGAGGGGCGGAGCAGTTCTGGAAGGTAAATGCGCGTCTGGCTGGCTTGCTGGTTGAATGGTGGCAGTTCGCAACCGGCCCTCGAAAATCCGACATCCACTTGGTCTTCGTCTGGTGACTGCGTGGGGCGAAAGAGGCGACATGAATAGGGCGAAGAGACGGCGCAAACTTGTGCTAACGCCTGTTTTCGTCAATTGGCTTCCGAATTGCCACGTCATTCGGAGAACGCAGCCAGCTGGCATGTAACTTCCGTAACCTAGGGGGAGCAATAGCGCAGTTTTAGAATCGCACAGAGTGCCACCGAAATTGCGGCTGCTTTCAAGAGTCTTGATCCTCGCGCTTGTCTTCCTCACGTCGGTGCTGGCGGTTGCCTTCGCCTTGCTCCCGCGCGGTGTTGCTCGTGCAGCTTTCAGCGACATTATATGTGCTCTCCTGATGCTTTCCGTGCTGATAGTCACCAGTTTGCACGGTACATCGAGCAAAGGGCGGATGCGCGTGTTTTGGATGCTTCAAGCCACGGGGTGGGGACTCTGGCTGCTTGACCAACTGCTGTGGATTGTTTTCGATCTTGTGCTGCAGAAACAAATGCCGGAGATGTTTTCCGCCGATGCACTCTTATTCA
>DATMPS010000140.1:0-12186 GCA_035567435.1 Terriglobales bacterium
CCCCGAGACCGTCGGTGTCTATGAAAACCAGCCGTCTCCCATGAGCGCCGACACCAGAAATATCTGGGTGGCCTTTGCGGCGTTTCTGCTCCTGCTGGTTGTGCTGATGATCGGGTTCGACATGATGGCCCGCAACGAACAGGTGTTGAGCGGGTCGTACAAATTCGATTCCAGAGAACATGCCGACGCTTCGTTCGTTACCGATGACTTCGAGCTTAAGGGGCACACCTCGAACGTGGAGGTGGACACCAGCACTGATTTGAACAATCGCTGGATCTATCTGAACTATGCGCTGATCAACGAAGAGACTGGACAGGCATTCGACTTCGGGCGCGAAGTGAGCTACTACCACGGATATGACTCCGACGGATCGTGGTCGGAGGGCGGACAAAATGACTCTGTCGCCGTGCCGAGCGTGCCTCCGGGCCGTTACTACCTGCGCGTGGAACCGGAGGGCGATCCATCGTATGGAGTCACCTACTACAGCGTGACCATCAAGCGAGATGTCCCCCAATACAGCTTCTATGGCCTGGCCCTGCTTGCCCTTCTGGCGCCTGCGATCCTGCTGACATGGAGGACGCTGAGCTTCGAACATCTGCGCTGGGCCGAGAGTGACCATCCTCCAATCAAAATTCGGGAGCAGTGACGATGATTAGAAATCTTTATGTCGTGTACGGCGCAATCGTGCTCTTGGGGCTCAGTACTGCGCAATACCGGGGCTGGAGCCTGGCCACGATCAACGAAGTAAAGAATGTTCCCCGGTCGGTGCGCGACAATCCGGGGTCCTATCGGTCCGTCTACAACTCCTATCACCACTACACCGGAGGCAAATGAAATGAGCCAGACTCTAGTGGGCAGCGTCGAGAATGCGGTCGTCTTCGCTTTTCTTGGGATTGTCGTATTCACCGTGGCCTTTCTGGTGATGGACAAACTCACACCTTACCATCTGTGGAAAGAGATCGTGCAGGAACACAACACGGCGCTGGCGATTCTGGTAGGCGCCATGTCCATCGGCATCTGCATCATTATCGCGGCGGCGGTTCACTAAACTCGTGGGCATCCTGCTCTTCATTACGGTCCTGCTCATCGCGGCCTGTGGGCTGATCTATGAGCTGATTGCCGGGACGCTAGCCAGCTACCTGCTGGGCGACAGCGTGCTGCAGTTCTCGACCATCATCGGCTGCTACCTGTTTGCCATGGGGATCGGGAGCGCGCTCTCCCGCTACATCCATCGCGGACTGGCCTATCGGTTTGTGTGGATCGAACTGCTGCTGGGGGTGATCGGCGGATTTTCCTCCGCCCTGCTCTTCCTTGCTTTTGCGTATTCGCAAGGATTTCAGATCCTCATGTACGCGCTGGTCGTGGTGATCGGGACGCTGGTGGGGCTTGAGATTCCGATCCTTATGCGGATCGTCCGCGAGCGCTATCACTTCCGCGACGTGGTCGCGCACGTGCTGACCTTCGACTATCTGGGAGCGCTTGGGGCTTCGTTGCTGTTCCCGATCCTGCTGGTTCCCTACCTTGGCCTGGTGCGCTCGGCCATGCTCTTCGGACTGGTGAACGTGGCGGTGGCGTTGTGGAGCACTTTTCTTTTTGCGAGGCAGTTGCCTTCGACACGCGGCTTGCGCGTCGCGTGCGTGGTTGTCATGTGTGGGCTGGCCGGGGGACTGGCTCAAGCAAAACGCATCACGGCAGCCGCCGAGGACAACATCTACGCGGATGAGATCATCTTTGCCCGAGACACACGCTACCAGCACATCGTACTGACCCGTTTCAAGGATGATATCCGTTTATTTCTGAACAGCCATCTTCAGTTCAGTTCGAGAGACGAATATCGCTATCACGAGGCGCTGATTCACCCGGGCCTGTCGGCGGTCCCCGCACCGCGGCGGGTGCTGGTGCTAGGTGGCGGGGATGGACTGGCGGTCCGCGAAATTCTGAAATATCCGCAGGTGGAAAGCGTAACGCTCGTCGATCTGGATCCCGAGATGACCCGTTTGTTCTCCACGCACCCAATGCTTACGGGGCTGAATCAGAAGTCGTTTCAGTCTGCGCGAGTTCATATCATCAACGCAGACGCGTTTCCGTGGGTGGATTCGAACACGGATAGCTTCGATTTCATCGTGATCGATTTTCCCGATCCTACCAACTATTCGCTGGGCAAGCTGTACACGACCGCCTTCTACAAAGCTGCAGCACGGCACCTGAGCGCGCAGGGGCTGATGGTGGTGCAGAGCACCTCGCCCATGTTTGCTCGCGATTCGTACTGGTGCATCGTGGAGACGTTGAAGCAAGCGGGGCTGAAAACCTACCCCTACCATGTGTATGTGCCGTCATTCGGGGAGTGGGGCTTTGTGATCGCTTCTTCCCACGAGTACGTGCCTCCTACCTTGCTGCCTACCGGCTTGCGGTTCGTCAACGTTGACGGACTCCCGTCCATGTTTCAGTTCCCGCCCGACATGTCGCCGATGCCCATGCCGCCCAACCGGCTCAACGACCAGGTTTTGGTGCGAGCCTACGACCAAGACTGGAAGGACATCAGCCATTGAGGGTTTCGCGACGGAAGTTTCTTGAGGCTGGCAGCGCGGCCTTAATAGGTCTCTCCCTTAAAGGTGGCCGCCCGATCGCAGGTTCGTTCGTGAACGACGCCTTCCAGTTAGGCCATGAACTTCGGGACCGAAGCGCATTCCCCGCAACACGCTCCGTGGAGAAGCATCCCGTCGTTATTGTGGGTGGCGGCATTGCGGGGCTGAGCGCGGCGTGGCGACTCCACAAACGAGGCTTCAACGATTTCGTCCTCCTCGAAATGAACGATCAGGCGGGTGGCAATTCCCGCTGGGGGGAGAACGAAATCACTGCGTACCCGTGGGGTGCGCACTACATCCCCGTTCCCGGACCCGAGGCGACCTATGTTCGAGAACTGCTTGAGGAAGTCGGAGTACTGAACAACGGTGTGTGGGAAGAGAGGTTCCTCTGCTTTACACCGCAGGAGAGGCTTTTTCTTTATGGCCGGTGGCAAGAGGGAATCGAGCCCGGCGTCGGTTTAAGCACGAAAGATCGCGAGCAGTTCCGTCGTCTGGAAGATTCCCTTCACAAATTCCGCGAGAGCGGTGAGTTCACCATCCCGATGGAACGAGGCCTCTCTCCGCGTAGCGCTGATCTCGACCGGATTCCGTTCAGCGACTGGCTCCACAGCCAAGGAACGGATTCGAAGATCTTAAAGTGGTACATGAACTATTGTTGCCGGGACGATTACGGGGCGCTGGCGTCGGATACCTCGGCGTGGGCTGGAATCCACTACTTCGCATCGCGGGAACCGGAAGAGAAGGGCCCGATCACTTGGCCTGAGGGAAATGGTTGGATTGTGAAGCGGTTGCTGGAACGAGTCTCCGGGCTCGTCCGAACGGGGCAGATGGTGTACCGCATTGCGCGACAAGGAAGTGGGTACAGCGTCTTCGCCGGTGAAACCGAGTATCGCACAGAGTTCGTGATCTTTGCCGCGCCGACATTCCTGGCCCCATATCTGGTCGACGGGATAGCGCCTCTCCACGATTTCGAATATTCGCCCTGGCTCACGGCCAATCTAACGCTAGAGCGATTGCCCGCAACCTACGGAGCGGATGTAACTTGGGACAATGTGATGATGGATTCGCCGACCCTTGGCTACGTCGACGCGATGCACCAGACTCTGCGCAGCCATGTCGAGCGGACGGTCTGGACATTTTATTGGGCGCTGGCTGAGAGCACACCGTCGGAGAATCGGCGACTGCTCCTGGAAAAAGACTGGAGCTACTGGAAGGAAGCGATTCTTCATGACCTGGAGCGGGTGCATCCGGATATTCGCCAGTGCGTCGCGCGCATCGACATCATGCGGTTCGGCCACGCGATGGCGAGGCCCCGTCCGGGTGCGATCTTCTCCCCAGAGCGCCGCAAGTTTGCGAGCCTCAATGGCCGGCTCCTCTTTGCGAATTCTGATCTGAGTGGATTCTCGATCTTCGAAGAAGCGCAGTTTCGCGGAGTGCGGGCCGCGGAGACGGTTTTGGGCGCTCTCGGAGGCAGGTCCTCGAAGTAGAGGTTGAACCCACCGCAAGAACTCAATCTGATAACGCGAAGGCGATGAGCGTGCGGCCGTGCCAGCCGTTCGTGTCCGCCAGCTCCTTCAGAAGCTTGGATTCCAACTCATCCGGATCGACTTCCATTTCGCAAGCGGCTATCTGTTCGTCGGTGGCTCCGTGGAAACAGAGTTCGCAGACGCCTAACCCGTCCTCCGACCGGACAGGCGGTCCGAACGATCGACAGGTAATCGGGCGCGACCTATAGAGTTCGCAAGTTCCCGTGGCTGGATCGAGTACCGGACAGGGTTCCTCGTTTGCAAAACCCTCGAACCGTTGTTCTGCGTCCACGTCTTCAGAGAGCACGCCAGTCTCCGGGTTGCCGGGGAATCGTGGTGATAATCGTTCTACTGACTGGCGAGCGCGTGCTTGGATGCGAGCAGCACGTTCGGGTTCACAGCGGGCAAGCTCGGTAAGACCGCGTTGAAGTCGGAGGGCGTCGAGTTGACTGATGGAAAAAACTCCGACACAACACTGGGTGCACCCGGGGCGGCAAACAAGCCAGGAGCCGCTTCTGCGGGTTGCGTCCGCTAGGGCTGCATCCACGATCTGGACCAGGGTTTGGTCTCCGACAGGCAGAGCGGGTGCTCGCATTCCTAGAGGATAGCGCACATAGTGAAACTTCAGCGCGGAGTGCTGGGCGGTTTCTCTACGGCTTGACGACTAGCTGTGCCCGCCCCCCGTCAACTCACGAACGATGCTTCCCACGAAAGCCTTCGCGTCCCCGAATAGCATAAGGGTGTTGTCGAGGTAGTAAAGAGGATTGTCAATTCCGGCGAAGCCGGGACTCATGCCGCGTTTGATCACCATCACGGTGTGAGCCTTGTCTACATCGAGGATAGGCATCCCGTAAATGGGGCTAGAGGCATCCGTCCGAGCAGCGGGATTGGTCACGTCGTTGGCGCCAATCACCAGGGCCACGTCGGTCTGCGGGAAGTCCCCGTTGATGTCGTCCATGTCCATGAGCCGGTCATAGGGGATGTCGGCTTCGGCGAGCAGTACATTCATGTGTCCCGGCATGCGACCCGCAACCGGATGGATGGCAAAACGCACGTCCACGCCGCGCTTGCCGAGAGCGTCATAGAGTTCGCGGACTTTGTGCTGAGCCTGCGCAACGGCCATGCCGTAACCGGGAACGACGACAACTTTATTTGCGGCCGAAAGAATCGCAGCCGCTTCCTCGGCGGTTGCGCTCCGTACCGGTTTGGCTTCTTGCCCAGTCACCGCGGAAGCCTGCACCTGGCCGAAAGCTCCGAACAGAACGTTGGTGAACGAGCGATTCATCGCCTTCGACATGATCACCGACAAAATTAAGCCCGAAGATCCATCGAGCGCACCCGCGACGATCAGCAGCTTGTTGTTCAAGACGAAGCCCATGGCTGCCGCCGACAGTCCGGCATAAGCATTTAGCAAGGAAATGACCGTGGGCATGTCGGCGCCGCCGATGGGGATCACAAGCAGGACACCGAAAGCCAGCGCGATGACCAGCATGAACGGATAAAGCTGCCTGGCCTCTGGATGAAGCACCAGGCAGACCGCCAGCACGACGGCAATTGCGAGCAGCAGGAAATTAACGAAATTTTGTCCGCGATAGGTAAGCGGACGCTGGGGAAGGATCTCTTGCAGTTTACCCGCCGCCATCAAGCTGCCTGTGAACGTCAAGGAACCGAGAATGACCTCCATCGACAGCACGGACATCATGAAGCGTGAAATGTCGGGAGAGCGCAGGTAGAACTCGGCCGTGCCCACCAGGGTGACGCACAGCGCTCCGAAGGCGTGACTCAGGGCGGTCCGCTGCGGCACGGCCGTCATCTGCACCCGGCCGAGAGGGACTCCGATGACGGTTCCTAAGACGAGGGCGATCGCGATCCATTTGTACTCAACGATGCCGTGGTGCAGCAGGGTTCCGCCAATGGCGAGAAGCATACCGAGCTCGCCGGCCCAGACGCCGTGCCTAGCTGTCGTCGGAGAGCTCATCCACTTCAAGGAAAGGATGAACAATGCGCTCGCGACGAGATAAATGATTTCGATGACGACTTGGTGTGCAGCGAATTCGTTCATGATTTGGCTGCCGGACGGCTGCTCTTGAACATCTTCAGCATGCGGTCGGTGATCAGAAATCCACCTACGATGTTGCTGGTGGCGGCGATGACCGCCAGCGTGCCGAGTACCGCGGAAAGCGTGCTCTTGTGCTCGCCCACAAGCACGATGGCCCCCACGACCGCGATCGCATCCAGAGCGTTTGTGAGCGACATCAGGGGTGTATGCAACAAGGGCGAGACGCGCCGGATCACTTCGAATCCGATAAACCCCGCCAGCATGAAGATAAAGAGGCCGTTGATCAGGGTCGAGCTGTTCATCTGTCCTCCAGAGTTCTGTTAGCCCTGCATCGCAAGCGCTGGCATGGCGAAGAACTCGCGCACACGTTGGTTGACCACTGCTCCGGCGCGGGTCACCAGGGTCTCGCGAACGATCTCATCATCCAGATTGAGCCGTAGCTTCTGGTCTTTGATGAGGTGCAACAGGAACGCTGTTACGTTGCGAGCGTACATCTGGCTGGCGTGGTAAGGCACTCCGCTGGCGACGTTGATCGCGCCAATGATGGTCACGCCGTGCTTCACGATGGTCTCACCGGGCTGGGTCAGTTCACAGTTCCCGCCGCGCTCGCCGGCCAGGTCGAAGATCACGGATCCGGGGGCCATCCCCTGGACCATCTCCTCGGTCACCAGGATCGGGGACTTCTTCCCCGGGATCACGGCGGCAGTGATTACGACGTCACTCTCCTTGACCACGCGCCCCAACAGTTCGCGCTGCTGCTTGTAGAAACTCTCGTCCTGCGCGCGAGCATAACCACGAGCATCCTGGGCGTCCTTCGCTTCAATGGGAAGTTCGATAAAACGTCCGCCGAGACTTTGCACCTGCTCCTTGGCGGCGGGCCGCAGGTCGTAGGCGGACGCCACCGCGCCGAGTCTCCGTGCCGTAGCAATCGCTTGCAATCCGGCGACACCGGCGCCGATCACAAACACGCGGGCCGGAGTGATGGTGCCCGCGGCCGTGGTCAGCATGGGAAAGATCCGGGGATGGCTGTCGGCCGCAATCAGAACCGCTTTATACCCGCAAATCGTCCCCATCGAGGAGAGCGCATCCATGCTTTGAGCGCGGGTTGTCCTGGGCACCAGTTCGACCGAAAAAGCCGTCACGGCCCGGTCGGCGACTTGCTGGACCGCCTCTCGCGATCCGAAGGGACGAAGGAAACCGATCAGTAGTTGATCCTTGTGAAGCAGTGGAAGATCGTCTTTGCCAGTGACGTCGTTCGAGCCGTAACAGAGAACCTGGAGCAAGATGTCCGCCTTCTCAAACACGGCAGACCGCGCTGTCAGGATTTGAGCGCCCTTTTCGGAGTACTGGGAGTCGGGGTAGCCGGCTTGTAACCCAGCGTCGGACTCGACCACGACCCCGAAGCCGGCCTTAACCAGAGCAGGAATGACGAGCGGAACCAGCGCGACGCGCCGCTCTCCGGGATACGTCTCTTTCGGAACACCGATGATCACGCGGCCTTTCCTCCCAGTCGCCAATGGCAGCGAAGTGCCCATTCTATCGGAAGCAAAGCGTGGGCTTGCGGCTGGCGAACGAAAAATCCTAACCGATCTGGAGGGAATTTGTGCGGGACACGGAAACGAACCTGGATGTCCGGCCGGTTGCGGCAGGATGGTTCACTCGTCGTTGGGACCAATATCACTACACGCCCGTGAGCGCAAACCAAAAAACCGCACATCCTGATGTTGCGACCAGGAGCCATGAAATAGGACAACTGAATCGTCCCCCTGCGGCTACACCGCGCCCATCCTGGTCCTGGCCGTGGGAGATGTCCGATTGGGCGACGAGTGAGTAGGCCCTGTGCTGCTTACGGATCTGGCCGAACGGGTATCGGTATGCCGGTGGGTTCATCGGAATTCGTCGACCGGGGGTACCCAAGGTCTGGAACTGCTGAGCCGAATCGCCGGTCGAAGCCTTGGTGGTACTGGATGCGGCGGCTTCGGGACGCCAGAAGAACGGTTTCCGTTCTCGAGGGATCCGACGTACTTCGCTACCGTCAGGCAGTTCGACAAAAGCCAGTGAGGGCAACACCGGCGAAGTGCTGGCCACAGCAGCCTTCCTTGGGGACCTACCGTGCTGTTGCTACGTCATAGGAGTTGAGCCCGGGAATATCAGCGCAAGAGCAGGCCTGTCACAGGGTGTTCAGAAGTTCACTGCAGAACGCTCTCACTCGCGCTCAGAATGTCGTAGACAGGCTCCTGGTGGAATTGGCTGAACCTGCAAATGCCTGAAAATCTTGGATGAAGTCCGAAGACCCTGCTGAAACCACAGGAGGTGCTTCATGGTAACCGTTCTGGTCCTCGGTTACAGTAATCCTCTTCGTTCTGACGATGGTCGGGGCCGGCAGCTAGCCGTGCAGTTGTTCCGCGCGAATGCGTCGCCGGATGTCGAGGTGCTTTCATGCCACCAACTCAGGCCAGAACTGGCGAGCCGGTCAGCCGCGCAGAAGCTGTGCTGTTCGTCGACTGCGGACGAAATGGCAACCCGGGCGAATTCTATTGTGAAGATGTGTGCCCACAGTCCCCTCCGGTCGCCTTTACCGACCATCTCTCTCCAGCCGCGCTGCTTGACCTCTGGTCGGAGTTGTACGGCTCCTGTCCAAAGGCATACCTCGTTTCGATCGGCGGAGAGTCCCTCGAAACAGGTGGAGCTCTCTCCCCCGCCGTCGAGCAGGGACTGCCAGAATTAAAAGCGCGGCTGCATCACTTGAGCACCGATGGCCTCGCCGGGTCGATGGCAGCACACTAGCCCAAAGCAATCGACGTCTCGAATAATTCGAGCGGGTTTCGCCCCGGTCCAGCGTTCCCATGCCATCCCCATGCCCCCAGTTCTCACATTGGGGTATCATTGCCCGCTTCGTGTTACCCAAACGGAGGCAGCAAGATGTCGCTTTGCAAGACGTTGACGCTTTTGCTGGTAACGACGTTGGCGCCGCTGGTCGCGGTGGCACAGATTGCGGAAGCCGAGGCGGCGAACCCTGCGGTCGTCGCACCTCTGATTCCGGATACCACAGTGGCGATCAACTCCTCCGCGCCCCTCTCGCAACGCGTTGTCGCCTACGACATCGACGCGAACTACGACGCCGTGAAACACACGCTGGACGGCACCGAGCTTCTCACCTACCACAACCTGACTGGCCAGCCGCTCGACCGTTTTCCCTTCCATCTTTATCTCAATGCCTTCCAACCCAAAGCCACCTGGGTCCGCGAAGCCAAGGCGATGGGGAGCCGGGATACCAGCTACGAGGAATGGGAGGAGAAGGACCGGGGCTCGGACGAAATCAAGAGCTTCGAAGTCGTCGGCATGGGTGACCTGACCTCAAAGCTGGAGTTCATTCAACCGGATGACGGCAACAAGGACGATAAAACCGTCGTGCGGGTGATTGTGCCGAAGGCCGTGGCGCCCGGAGATTACGTCCAGTTCAAGATCAAGTTTCACGACCAGTTACCCGAGACCCAAGCCCGCAGTGGTTGGAACCGTGATTTCGTCCTCGGAGGACAGTGGTTTCCGAAAGTCGGTGTGTGGTGGCACGGCGCCTGGAACTGCCATCAGTATCACGCGACCACGGAGTTCTTCGCCGATTTCGGTGTATATGACGTCAGTTTGACTTTGCCGCAAAACGAAGTTGTGGGTGCCAGCGGCGTCCGGGTGAAAGAGGCCAAGAACTTCGACGGTACTCAGACGCTTACTTACCATGGCGACGACATTCATGACTTCGCTTGGACCGCTAGCCCGCGCTACCGCGTAGCCGAGGACACGTTCCAGGGCGCCATGGGGACAGTTCAGCTACGGTTGATGATGCAGCCGGCACACTGGAATCAGGAACAACGCCACGCCAGGATCCTCAAAGAAAGCCTGGATCAGTTCGAGCGCTGGTATGGGCCCTATCCTTACAAGACCCTGACGCTCGTGGACCCGGAGCCCGATTCGGCGGCTTTCGGGATGGAATATCCCACGTTCATAACGGGTGGCACGTCTTGGTGGATGCCGGCACTTATCCACGAGCCCGAGCTGGTCGTAGAGCACGAATTCGGGCATCAGTATTGGTACGGGATGGTCGCAACCAACGAATTTGAAGACGCCTGGATGGATGAAGGCATCAACAGCTACACCGAAGTCAAGGTCATGGACTCGATTTTCGGGCCCGATACTTCGATCCGGAACCTCTTCGGAGCGACGTACGGAGAACGTGAGGACCAGCGCCTTTTCTATATCGGCGCCGCTGACCTCGATCCCATGGCGCGCAATGCATGGCAGTATGCCAATTCCCATTCCTATGAGGGTGTTACCTACGGCAAAACCGCCTGTGTCCTGCTCACGCTGGAAAAGATCGTTGGCGAAGATACGATGCGCAACGCCCTGCACACCTATTTTATGCGCTATCGCTTCACGCATCCGACCAAGGAAGACGTTCTCAAAACGATCGAGGAAATTTCCGGCAGAGACCTGCGCTGGTATTTCAACCAGGCGGTTTACGGTACCCAGGTGTTCGACTACGAGGTAATGCAGATCAGTTCTGACCCCGTGAACTGGTACGAGAAGGACTTGAAGGAAAAGAAGGGCGAAACTCTTTACGAATCGAGAGTCCTGTTACATCGCAAAGGGGATTTCACTTTCCCGGTCGAGGTTGAGATCCGATTCGACAATGGCGAGAGAGTCCGGGAGCAGTGGGACGGCCAGGATCGCTGGGTAAAATTCAACTATCAAAAGAAAGCGAAGATCGAGTCGGCCGAGATCGATCCCGACCATACGATTTATCTCGATCGCGACAATTTCAACAACAGTCGAACCATGGAGCCCAACAAGGCGCCAGCGCGGAAGCTGGCCAACTACTGGTCCTTTGTGGTGCAGTCTCTCTCGCAGTTCCTGGCTTGGTGGTTGGTTTAGGAGAGCGAACGTGAAGGAAGATACCAATTTGATCTTGGCCGGCCTCCGGATCGTTAGCCGTCACAAGGGCTACATCTTCTGGTTGTGGCTGCTGAACTTGAGCTTGGCCGAGTTCGGTACCGCAGCGGTCCGCAATCGCCTGCATACGGTTCTGGACCATAGCCTGCTCGCCGACCGCCTGCTGCAGGGTTTCGATCGTGGTGTCTACCTTGAGATGGTCGCGCGCCCAGAATGGGGTTCATCCCCGGGCTCCGCCGTCCCCGCCATGTACTTCACGATCCTGTTCTTCATCGTGACATTGTTCTGCATGCCTGGAGTTCTCGATGCCTATACATCCGAGGGCAGGCCCTCTCGCGAAGATTTCTTTCGCTGCTGCGGGCGCAACCTCTGGAGGTTTGTTCGAGTGCTCGTGTTTTACGGCATCGTCGCCGGACTGATCGGCGGCGCGCTCTTTAGCGGCCATGTCGCGTTGGTACATGCCTCCGAAAAAAGCACCTACGAACTTTTGCCGTTTTATACGAATCTGGCGACGCTAGGGGTCATATTCCTGGTCCTCACCGTCATCCGTGTATGGTTTGATCTGGCCCAAGTGGATGTGGTGGTGCGAGATCAGCGTGCAGTCCGGAAGTCGGTTATAGCCGCATTCGGGTACACCCAGCAGAATCTGATCCCACTGTTGGCGGCATACGGAATCATTTGCCTGCTGGCCCTGGCGGTTCTGGCCGGTGGTATCTGGGTCTGGCATTCGTTTGTGCCATCCAGTAACGTTCTGGGAGCTTTTGTGGTTACTCAGGTAATGCTGGTTCTGTGGCTGGGGATGCGTTTCTGGCAGAGGGCCACGGCGGCTGCGTTCTACATGCGCCAGGCGACCGTGGACGCGCCTACCCAGGCTACGGCCGACCCTACCCCCGCTCCCGAGGTCACGCTGCCGGTCGTCCCCCCACTGGATGGTGACGTCAAGCTGCTTGTGTAAATAGTTTGAGGGTGCGGGTTTTCCATTCCAGGTTGAATCTCTGGAAGATGGAATAGATGATGCGATCCACGCTCTCGACATTCACGAAGCACACCATAGGGCGGGTTCTGCGCCGCA
>DATMPS010000141.1:0-9007 GCA_035567435.1 Terriglobales bacterium
GGTCCGCATGAGCGAGCGCGAGATCGGGCTTCACCCGGATCGCTTCACGGTATTCCGAAATCGCTCCGTCAGGATCGTTTTTCATCCGGAGGATGGACCCGATGTTTACATGTGCTTCAGCTAGGTCGGGCTCAAGCCGGACCGCTTCACGGTATTGCGAAACTGCTTCGTCTAGGTCGCCCCTCCACTTTAGCGCCAAGCCGAGTACGAAATGTCCCTTCGGGTCGCGGGGGCTGAGACGGACAGCCTCGCGGTACTCACGAATGGCGCCACTGAAGTCCTTGGCAGCGAAAAGTTTTTCCCCTTTGGCCAAACGCTCGGCGGAAGAATCCGCTGGAGTAGGCAACGGCCAAGTGCTTAGGACGAGGGCTAAGGCCAAACAACAACAAAGTTTCATCATTGACTCCGTTGCTCAAATCCATGCCCAAATAAGACATGGCCGATTCCTGTTTCAACGAGGCCGGTTTCACGCTAGCCCAGAGGACCAGCGCCAGAGCCTTCCTCTCCGCAGGCGTTAATTTGGGCGCAACTCGCCCTATCGATTGCGTAGCAGCGGAGATTCGTCGACGCGTTCGTATCCCGGTCGTGTAATGCGCCACACCACGCGCAGGTCCAATCCCGGATCGACAACGGTAGGTCTTCCCTGATCCGAGCGCATTGCGAGCACATCTTGCTGCTGGGGAACCAAGGGCTGGCCATCACCAGCTCCGCACCGTACAGCTTGGCTTTGTACTCCAGCTGGCGGCCGAACTCACCCATGCCGATGTCGGCGATATTCCGTGCCAGTTTAGGATTCGCCAGCATGCCGCGCACGTACAAGTCCTCGATGCCCAGAACCGCGAACTCGCGCATTAGCCTCGTGGTGGTCTGGTGGAGCCAATCCTGCCGGATGGCTGAGATGCGTGCGTGCAAGTGGGCCAGCCGCAACGCCGATTTGCGTCTGTTGCTGCTGCCTTTCTTCTTCCGGCTGTGCCACCGAGAAAGTCTTCGCAACTTTTCCAGATTGACATCCGACGCTCTGGATCCTGCCAGCTTTTCTCCGGTCGACAGCGTCGCTGCCGTACTCACACCGAGGTCAAGGCCCACCGCCGCTTGGCTCTCGCGAACAGTTTCGGGCATCTCTATCTCGACCGCAACACTGATATACCAGCGGTCCGCGATGCGCCGAACCGTGGTGGAAAGCGCTTTGCCAGAGAAACGCAGTTCTTCCCTAAGTTTCACCCATCCGATGATCGGCAAGCGCAGCCGACGGCCCTCGATCTGGAATGTACCAGGACCGTTGTCCAAACGTGCCGAATCGCGCAAGCCCTTCTTCTTGAACTTCGGATAGCACGCCTCCTTGTGGAAGAATCGCTCGAACGCTCTTCCACAATTCTTGATGGCTTGCTGCGGCACCGACTTAGGAACCAACAGCATCCACGGGTACTGTTGCCGCTTGATGGAATTGAGCTGGCGGCGCAGAGCACCTTCGTTTGGTTTTTGGCCGGCTTGGTACTGCCGCTGCCACTCCGTCAGCGCCCAGTTATAAGAAAAGCGCGAGACCCCCACAGCCTGGCGCAACAGAATTTCTTGCGCCGCCCTAGGAACCAGCGCGATCCGATGGCTTAGGGTCACTCGCACGGCATGGCCTCGACGTCTTTTCTGGGCCCGGTCGCGGCCCTGAGAGAACAAATAGCGAATGGATAGTACACTGAAGTGGGCGCCAATCGCAACAGTAGTTCAGACATCGCAGGCACCGTCAACACGACACACCTCGAGCTGCAACAGCAGCCTCAACGTGTTCTCAAAGGCGAATCCGTCGAGGTGCTCGACCATGATGGTCTGTACTTTGCATTTTGCAAACTGCGCAAAAGCGCTTTGCGGTGGGCTATTCCGCATCTGAATAACCGACAGTGCCTCGAATTGCATCCGCTCGCATAGTTCAACGGTCCATATTGCTTTTGAACACGTCGTGATGCTCAGGGAACCATTTTTCCGAGCCTTATTCACTCCTCTTCGCGCGCAGCTAGCGCGGCGTTAGGGTTCAACATTTCTTTCGTCAACAAATTTCTCTAGGAATTTGCTCACAATCAAAGACACAAAATCCCGATCTGCTAAAACAGCGTGACGCGGCAAGGCATGGGTTGCGCTTGACCCTGGGGCGAGCCGCGAGATCAGCGGTCAGGCAAACGCCGCCGGCGGCGGCGTCAGAGGAGGACGCATGGCGAGCAGAAAGTTGGGCACTTTTTGGCTGTTGATAGGACTGATTGGTATTGCAGGAGCACTGCCCGCAAGTGCCCAGTCATTCCGAGTGCAATGTCCGAACAGCACCGTCACACACCCGGCGGCCACCAACAATTCGGAGCCGGTGTACAACGGCCCGACCCAGTTTACGAGGCCTACGACCGGCACATCGCAGTGGGTGGTGCCGACCGCGGGGACCGTCAATGGCGCCATCAAGTGCCAGCAGGTTTCAGGCGGCGACGGTTACGCGACGATGGGCGACGGCACGCAAACGTTCATGTTCTCCTTCGGGCCACTTTCCGGGCTAGCGGACATTGCGAACGGTCAAGCGGGTACCCAGTTCCCGTCCGGCTTCAACGTCCCGTATCCGGGGAATTGCTCAAACTGCAATCCCTTCTTACAGCGCGGTGACCCCGCGACGAGCGACGGGGCATCAAGTGGTGCTTCTCCAGGGTCCGGCGGCACTTCATCGGCCCTCTTTACGTGGAACGGTGCGGTAGGGCTTACCCCTGATATCGTGCAAACGGTAGCCCTCTCCGACCTGGTCGCGGGCGCTCTCCCCACGCCGGCAACCGCACCACACTGCCCCACTCCGACGGCGAACACCGTGACCGGTTACCTGTTTGAGCCGCTCGGCATTCCGGTGGGCGCGCAGGTGATGATCAACCAGGCGCCTCCTATCCCCGGCACTACTACCCCAATCATCGGCAGTACCCCAATTCCGGGGGGCTTTGTCGGCACTTTCAACGTGACCTGCGTGGACAGTAACGTCATCTCTCCGGAGGGATCCACCCAATTTGCCTTCCAGTACACGGATGCAGCAGCTGCAGGGCAAGGTGCGCAAACCGCGTTGGTCGGCCCGAGCGCGTCGACCCCCCCAGTACTGGATGGCCACGTCGATCCCCGCCCCGTCATCGACATCGGCGTGATGAACGGCAACATCCCCGCCCCGCTGGTGCAATTCGACGAGGACGACGAACTTTTCCTTACCTTGACCAACGTGGGCATGATCATGCGCCCGGATTTGTTCGAGCAGCACACCATCCACTTCCACGGCTACCCCAATGCTTCATCTTTCTATGATGGCGTGCCGGACGCTTCGGTGGCCATCAACATCGGCGCCAGCTTCACCTATTACTACCTCGCACCGGATGCCGGGACTTACTTCTGGCATTGCCACATCACGCCCCCCGAGCACTTGCAGATGGGCATGGTCGGGCAGCTTCATGTGCGCCCGCGGCAGGACCGCGTGCCGTCAGGCGGCAGCCTCTTTACGTATCTCGGTTATCAGAATGGTATCGGTCTGCCTTCCGGAACGGCGGTCGACCTGCGTACGGTTTGCAAGCCCGGCGCCGATATCCTGTGCTCTGCCACCACGCCGGCGGTGAATACGGGAGCCGTTCAAGGCACCGACAAGCTGGGCAATCCGCAACGGTATACCTACAATGACGGCGACGGTTCCACGGCTTACGACGTCGAGTATCCCCTCCAGATGCACGGGTTCGACCCCAATTTCCATTTCGTGGGCATGACCTTCAACCCGGAAGGGTTTGTGGACATGAAGGACAAATATTTCCTGCTCAACGGGCGGAGCTACCCCGACACGGTCGCCGCCGGTCCCCAGGCCACGACGTCTAGCGACGGACAGTTGCACTACTCACAGCCGATGCCCGCCACCATTAATATCCCCGTGGGCGGGAGGGCCCTGCTGCGCCTGGTGAACCTGTCAGTATCCGAATATCACACCTTGCAGTCTCTGGGGATTCCGATGAAGGAGGTCGGGTTTAACGCCAAACTTTTGCGCGACCAGGCGGGAATGAACACCGAATTCTTCACCAACTCCATCACGCTCGGCGGCGGCGAGTCGCTTGACGTGATTCTGGATGCCAGCGATGCCAGTTGCGGATCCACCGGCTGCGCGACAACGCTCTATCCGGCGGGGCGCGTTTTCTATCTTTACACTCCCCAACTCGACCACCTTTCGAACGACGCCGAAAACTTCGGTGGGCTCATGACCGAGGTCCACATCTGCAGTAGCGTCACAGGTGGCAATACGTACGGGAATACCTGCAATTAGGAGAGCGGCAATGGAAACGACAATGAAAACAGCGATCTCGAAGAGCGTACGGTTTCTGGCGCCGATGGCGTTGGTGATGTGGCTCGCAGCCACGGCTTTTGCCGCGGCTCCCGGCATTACCGGCCCGACGTTTAACCTGACGGCGCAACAAGCGTTTCTCAACCAGCCGGATGGAGAGTCGGTTTACTCCTGGGGCTACGGGTGCAACGGCACGCCTACGGGCTTTGCCCCAACCATGCCCAACCAGAATTGCCCAACGATGCAGGTGCCCGGGCCGACGCTGATCGTCACGGAAGGGCAAACGGTCACCATCAACTTGCTGAACGGTCTCCCGACCGCCGCCGGCAACACGTCGATTCTGTTTCCCGGCTTCACGGTGACGGCTACAGGGGGCGTCACGGGCCTGCTCACTAACGAGGCTGCGCCCGGGGGTACGGTGACGTACACCTTCACTGCCTCCGCGCCGGGGACGCACCCGTATTACAGCGGGACGCAAGGCGATCTTCAGGTCGAGATGGGCCTATACGGGGCCATCATTGTCCTTCCGTCGACCATCCCGGCCAACTGCAACACTGGCTACCATGCCCTGAACGCGACTGCGCGAAGTACAGCGGGCCGTGTTGAGACCGATTTTAGGCTGGCGCATGCTGCCTACGACCATCCTGGGAGCTGCTACGACCGCGAATACCTGTTCCAGTGGGCCGAGATGGATACCAGAATTCACAGGCAGGCGCAGGCACAGGTCATGGCACTGGTTGGCTGCACGGCCGGTGCAGTGGGATGCAGTCTCAACGTACAAACCGAGCCCTACCATCCTGCCTACTTCCTGATCAACGGGCGCTCGATGCCCGACCTGATGGACCCCAACTTCGCGGGCGAGTATCCGCACCAGCCCTACAACGGCAACCCGCATATGCATATGGGCGAGTTGACTCTCGTCCGCACCATCGGCCAGGGCCGGTGGCAGCACCCCTTCCACGAGCACGCCAACCACGTACGCATTTTGGCGCGCGACGGGAACCTGGAACTTAGCGGCTCCACGACTCCCGTTACGTTCACGTCAGGTCTGACTGGAGACGCCGGGGCGTCTGGACGGGCGCTGGCCGGTCTCCTGATGTTCAACACCGACACGACGCCGGGAGAGTCTTTCGACGGGATATTCTACTTCACCGGCAGGGGATTGAACTGGGATCCCTATGGTCACCACCCGGGCGATACGGCGGACTCTCTCGCCTCGCTTTCCTGCGCTCCCGACGCGAACGGTTATAACTCGAGCGCCACGTCGGCGATTAACTTTATGGAGTGGTGCCAGGATCACAACAAGCCGGTACAAGTGGCCCCCTTCGGCGATGTGGCAGCAGGGGGGCCGGCCACTCTGCCCGATCCCAATGTCTTTACCAACGGCTTCTGGTACAGCGGCTCGCCGTACTTTGGTCCCGACGCGAACTTGCGGGCCACGATGCCAGCCTGTGTGGGTAATCCCTACGGCACCGCTAACCCCGCGAACGCGAACTGCACCACCCTGAACCCTGCCAATCTCCAGCTCAACCCCGCGAACGAGCGCGGCTGGGCCTTTATGTGGCACTCCCACAACGAACGCGAGATTACCACGAACAACGTTTTCCCAGGCGGAATGCTCATGATGATGCTGGTGGATTCGCGGGAATTTGTGATTGACGAGAGTCAGTAACGGAAAAGCCAACTGGCGACGAGAGAGAAGAACAATGCAAACGAAGAATATCAAAGCGATCCTGAAGAGCGCGGCCCTAGTACTCGCGATTCTGCCCTTCGCGGCGGCGGCCTTTGGCCAGTCGATTAATCTGACCGCGGGCCCTACCACCACGACCATGCCCGATGGCACCGTCGTGCCGATGTGGGGTTATTTTTGCGGCACGCCGGTTACCGGTTCCACCGCGACGTGCGCGGCGTTGAATCCGGCGTCCGTGTCGACGGTGGCGACCGTTCCGTCCACCTGGTCTCCCGTGGTAATTACCGTGCCCATTGCCGCCGCGGGGACCGCCACGAGCTTGACGATCAATCTCGCGAATAATCTCTCGTTCACGCCCACCGGGGCTACGGCGGCGAATACGATTCCCACCTCCATCGTCATCATGGGGCAGGTGGGCGGCGGCCTCGGCGTCTCGCGAACCACCGCGCCGAGCCCCGACCACACTGACGCTCAAGGGTGCGTCTCCTGGTTTATCGCCGGCCTTCCACCGGGCACCCCGTGCACCACGACTACACCAATTTCCAGTCCGCCTGTCCAGGGCCCGCGCGTGCAGTCGTTCGGCACGGAAGTGGCAGCCGCCGGCGCTACACTTGTGGCCCCCCAGGTTGCTTCCGGAAGTGCGCTCACGTGGACTAACCTTCGTCCCGGCACCTACCTGCTCGAGTCGGGCACGCACCCTTCGATTCAGGTCCCCATGGGACTGATCGGCATGCTGGTGGTCACCACCGCGTCGTCGGGTACTGCGGCAGGCACAGGCACGGCTTATCCCGGATCCGGTACCGGGACTACCGCCGTACCCGCAGTTACCTACAATGCCGAGCTTCCGCTGGAATTCAGCGAGATCGACCCTGCGCAAAACAAAGCGGTCAACACAGCTGTCAATACGGCCGGTTTCAGCGAAACCAATGTCTGGTCCGGTTTGCCAGGCCGCTGTGGCAACCCCAGTTCGGGCGCGGCCTTCAACACTTGCTACCCGCCGGCGGTGAATTACACGCCGTTCTATTACCTCATCAACGGGCGTGCGTTCGATAAGACCCATCCAGCGGCTTCGGTGTTTGCCGCATACGCTGGCATTCCCGGCGCGACTACTGCCCCGGTCACCACCGGAATCGCCGGCACAATTTTGGCGCGCCTGGTCAATGCCGGTCTGCGGATGCACGTGCCCTCCATCGTCAATCCCCTCACAACCGGTTTCAACGGATCAGGTTCAGCTACTGCTGCGGTTAGCGGATTCACGTTGATCGCGGAAGACGGCAACCCCGTACCGGGCGTGCAGGTGGCCGGAGCTACCGCTGCCCCTGCGGCTCCCCGCGTGCAGACCGACGTCTTTATGGCCGCAGGCAAGACTTTTGACGTGATGTTCAACGCGCCCGCTGCTGGATCGACGGCGCCTGCCCTGCCCATCTACGACCGCGAGTTGAGTTTGTCGGCCAACTCTTCCACGCGCGATGCCGGAATGCTGGCTTATATCGGCGTCAATGGCGCAGGACTCCCGGTTGCGGCGGGCACGGCGGGTAGTGTGTTTGCACCCGCGGTGGCCCGCGCGGATACCTACAAGGGCATCGACACGGTTGCGGGACAGTCCCAGCCCTTCAGCGTGTCGGATGTTTCCAAAGGCCTGATTGCCAACGACACCAATGTCTACGGCGTCACGCTGCTTACCGCCCCGGCCAGCGGCACGCTGACTTGCAACGCGCAACCGCAGAACCCTGTCGCGGGAATTTGCGCGAACGGCACCTTTACGTACACCCCAACTGGAACCACCGCTACGGCGGACAGCTTTTCCTACTGCGCGAACGGCACCGTGACGGCGGGCGCATGCTCCTCCGGCATCACCGCTACGGTGACCTTGGGTGCTTCGACGCTCGCAGGAAACCCCACCGCGATCGCCCAGGTCTACCCGGGTGAAACGTCCACCTACCTAAAGATTGCTTCGCCCGGCCTCCTGATTGGGAACTCGGACCCGAGCGGCTTACCTTTAACCGTGGTGACGTCCCCTGCGCCGACAATGACCGGCGGAACCCTGGTGGTGGATGCCCAAGGCGGGTTCAATGCAACCCTCTCTGGGACGCCCACAACAGCGACCACGGCCACCTTCAACTACACCGTGCGGGACTCCCAGGGAAGAACGAGCGGATCCGGGCTCGTGACCATCAACTTCCCGGCCCCCAGCAATCTCACGGTCAACGTGGTCGATGCCCAGGCTTATAGCAATTGCCAAGGAGACAGTACCTGCATCAGCGCTTTGCCTCTCATTACAGACTACCGCTGGATCATTGAAGAAGACAAAACCTTCTGGATCGACCCGAACTGCACCACCAACAGCAGCGTCACCACGCCGGGCTGCCCTGGTGTTGTGCTGGGCCCAACCGGTCAAACCACCGTCCCCACCTTTGGCACGAATTTCCACGCCAGCCACATGGACTACATCGCCCAAGGCTGCACGGGGCCGCTCTCTTGCGAAGGTGGCCAGACCGTGTTGGATACCCGCACTGGCAGCCCGACGCTGGGGCAGCACATCCCCGCGGTGTGCGACCTGGGCAACGGCGCCTGTCGGCCTGACCCGAACTGCTTGGCGCTCCCCTGCACGACAAGCGGCGGCACAACACCTGTGAACCCCAGCTCGGTCCATCTCGATCCCACCAAGCGCTATTACATCTCGGTATTGCCGGGCGACGCGGCCAACCCATTTCCTACTAACACGAGCGCGCCCGATTGCTCAGCCCCCCCGGTTAACCCCGACGGCAGCCTGAACACGAGTTGCGGTCACACCATGGGCGGCTCTCAAGTCCAACCGGCCTGCAACATTTTCACCACAGGGTGTACTTCTGCCAGCACCGCGGCCTTCGCTCCCGTCACGGTGAAAGTGCTGCCCACACCGCTTCCTACTTCGAAGCTTTCGGTCTTCGTGTTTGAAGACGACTTCCCACTCAATGGCGAGCAGGATGGCGGTGGCGGCGGTGGCGTGGTTGCACCCA
>DATMPS010000142.1:0-5149 GCA_035567435.1 Terriglobales bacterium
GTTCCGGATGGACCACGGCGATCGAGCCAGAAGTCGGGCATTCTAAAGAACCGCGCCTTGCAAATCACTGAAGCCGCCAAATCGTGTCCAAAAGCCTACCGCCGAGGCCGGCGCCGCTGCGATATGGTGGTCTCCGCGGCGACGGCTCACGCTCCCAGCGAGGCTGCCGAGTGACATTTCAACTTTGCAGAAATCGAGACATCTCTACTTTGTTGCAACATCGCGGGGATAATCAACGCCGAGTGATGGTCACGTCGGCAATGCCGATATTGTTGGCGTAGAAGGCGCCAGCGAGGCCCGGCACTCCAATGATGGCGTCGTTGACGAAAAGGAAGAGTTCGCCGTCACGGGTTGCGTGGAGCACTTCATCGATGGTGTGGTCCTTTGGATCTGGATCCAAGAAGCTCTCTTCCCCACCAGTGCCGCCGGTTCGCGCCACAATGCGAAACCATGGTCTGATCAATTCGCGGCGCATCGGAACGGCGAGGACCATGAGCCCTTTTTGCCAGAAGCTTGGTGCATCAAGGCTGTAAAATCCTGCCGGGCTCGTGGGGATATCGCGATCATACCAGGACGTTTCCTTAGGTTTGATTGTGATTGCATAGCGGCCACCATTTTCCAGAAGAATTCCGGTCGCCGAACAGATGGAAGAGGTGTTGAAGGCAAATACTCTCTTTTCTGCTTTGGCCATTCGAGTGGGAGCTGCGCTCTCGCTGCAAACAAGGCCTGCATCGTCAAGAACAATGTAGGCGAGGTGATTCAAAAGCATGACCCCAGCATACAGAAAGAAGATGGCAGAGAGCCCAGGACCAATGCTGAATTTCCATGATCTCTTTGCGGCCACATAGGCTGGGTTGTTTCGTAGCCGGTAGATCCAGTTGTCGTAGGAACGTGAGACGGCATGGCTGCCGACAACTACGCTCTGCCAGATCGAGCCCATGTCGCTTTTGATCTGAGACGCCAGCCGCACGCCCAACCAGGTTAGTGCTCCGGCAGCAGCAGCAAGAATGACAAAGGTGATGGGGCTGCGCGCATATCCGTTCACCCAGGGATCAGCGACTGAAGGCAGAAACGAACTGAGGAGGCGGATCAGATCAGAAATCCAGCGCACCGGGCAAGAGTATTCATCTGACGCAGGAAGGCTCTTAAGGAGAGGGAAAATAACTAGAGCAGCCGTTGCAAGGACCGTTGAGAAATAGACGATGCGGCGCTTCCAGACCGTATTCCACACGCTCTCCTGGGCTTTCGCGCGCGCCTCGCCCTGTGAGGGTGTTTCATAGGGATTTGCGGACGCTGGAAGAATTTGGCCGGTATCAGTCACGACCTCGTAGTCTGCGGGAATCCCGAGAGGCGCACAGGGATGCGCATTGTTCTGGATGCGCCTGAAGACGCTTTCGTGGATCTTGGGCAGGGGGATATTGACCTGGTCCCCGGGATTTTCTGAAAACCTGTCGTGGCACAGTTCGGCGAGATTACGCGGGCCGTAGCGATAGTAACCGCCCAATCCGCTGCGCGAATCGTAGAGTCGGCCGTCCTTGTCCCTGGCGGCGCTGGTATTGATCAAGCTGTCTGGGTCGGCATTCGGCGCTGACTTGTATCGCAGTCCACACTTCTGCGCCTCGGTCATGATCCAATATTGTGGAATCCGCGCCAGTGAATCATCGGGATAGCCACCGCCGACATTGGAGTGCATTCCCGAAAACCAGACCTGGCTGATGCGCTCGTCGGAAACGAGCCGCGTCTGGTCCGAACCGGTGGTTGGCTCGGCACTTTCATCCCAAAGGACCGGGTGAAACGTGGTTCGTTCGTCGTCCAAAGCAAGGGCGTGGCAGGCTCGCTGGACTCGGGGGCTAAGCACACGGTTTGGGAGTTCGAGCGGCCAGATCCATTTGTTGACGCCGCGGGTCATTTCATCGACCGGCAACCCATAGGCCGCCACGGTGTCCCAGAGTCCGAGGAAGCGTATGTTGTTGACTTGTCGATTGTTCGCCGCCGTGGTGGAAGGCGGTATCTTGCGATCCCTATGGAAGAGTTCCCACCAGACGGTGTGGTACTTGCGCCTGCGATAATCGCGGAAAGCAGCTCTTGCGAGACGGTCGAGATCAATTTCGTTCGTGGCCTGCACGAGGCCCTGGTCAAGTATCAGACCCGTGACAACGCGGATCGTGAATGCGCCACGGCTAAAACCGAAGCCAAAGATTTCGTCGTCGTCGTCGCGGTAATTTCTGCAGACAAATTTATAGATATCGATGACGTTGCGCTTCAGGCCAAAGCCAAACGCGCCACCGAGGAGCGCCAATGGCTTGAAGGTCGAGGTGCCAACTCCGTCATCATAAAAAGCAACCTGATCAGAGTTCGAGAGATCGAGGGCTTCAAAGGTGCGCCAGACGTTGGTACGCCACACCGCGGCCGACGAGTTTCCGGTCCCGTCGGAGAGCACCACGATTCTTCTCTTCGCCATCGCGCAGGTCCTTCCTGAGGCGCATCCGGCAGACTAGCGGGGTGGCGCGCATGATTGGTGTGAACTGGTTCACGTCGAACAATCTTGAAGTGAGATCGGAGCATTGGCGGCGTCGGCCCGCAGCTGGCGAGTGCAACGCATAAGTCGACCAGTGGCCGACTTATGTCATAACATCTGAAAGAATGGGTGGGCTCATTTTATCGCGGCCCGATGTTTGACCCGAAATGGTCGTTGCGAGACTGTGTTCACCTCCGCGAGCGGCGGCGGCATGGTTGTTTGCCGCCGCCGTTAATTGTGAAGGTCCGTACCGAATGTCGACGGATCAAGGCGGCGTAATGTTCGACAGGTGCATTTTCACCGTGCTTCCCGGGTCGACTGTGGTGCCGGCGGGCGGCGATTGCGAGGAAATCCAGGAGTGGTTGGTAGCAGTTCCGAAAAACTCGGGGACAAGATGCGCCGTGTGCACAGCATGGGTCGCATAGCTCACGTGCATCTCAAAGACGTCGGGTACGGTGGTCGCCAGGGGGTCTTCTATAATGCAGGTAAGGTCACCTACTGTGACGGAGGTGAGCGTCTTACCAAAACCCACAACGTTCCAAATATCTCCCACTGCAGGATTTCCCGTCATTTGATGGGCATCACAACAGAAGGCGTCGGTGAACACCACGGGAGAGAATGTGGGCAGCGAACTTGTCGGCAGACCGCCATCTGGCGCCTCCATGATCCACTCGGCAGAATTGCCGCTGAATGTCGCAAGTGGCGGAGGAGCCAACGTAATTGAGAAGCGCTGGCCGGTTGTGAAGTTGGCAAAGAACACATCGCCGGCAGTATGTCCGCCAACGTATTGGACAGAACAGAAGACGGTATCTCCGGGCCTTACCGGAAAATTGGAAATGTTTGTCTGAAATACGTATGGCGGTGAGTTGGGTCGAATTGGAGCGAACCACTCGAACCAGGCAACGTATGAGGCGCCGCCATTCACACTCACCCTCTGCTCGACGCCGGCCTGGAGCACATCATCCGAGCCATATGCCCCATCGAGCCCGACCCAGGAAGAAGAGTTCCAGCCACCCTCAGTACCCTGTGGGATTAAGGGCTGACTTACTGTTGGCACGACCCACACGCCAATCGCGCTGGTCCAAGTTCCCGGAACGGTCGCACCGGCCCAATTGCTACTTTGAAAGCTTCCGTCCTCCGCCCGCTTAGCTCCCCTCAAAACGTGCGTCTTGCCCGCCTGTGGCTCAAGGTGGGGTACGAGGTAGTCCTCGGCTCGCCAATGACGGATGAGACGCTCCCAAGCGCCGCGGAGCGCGGGGCTGTCGCCCTTCCCTGGACGCCGCCACAAGAAGCCGTGTTTGACAAGGGATGACGCACTCGCGGTGCGCGGGTTGAAATCCGAAGGCGGCGCCGGCGAGGTAAATGCGCCGGGCAGGTTCGTAGGGATCAGTTCATAGGGCAGTCGCAGTTCTGGATGTTCCCGGATTGCTGTCATGATCGGTTCCCTTGAGATTGAAAAATCCAATGATTATCGCCCCGGTTGCTCATAGCTCTATTGGCGGACACCGAGTGTGATCCAGTTCACCCAGCAGACGAAAACCCTGCCGTCATCGGCGTTCGATTCCGCGATCGTACGAACGGTAAATTCCACAATCGGTGATCGGCGAATTTCAATGTCCGTTGCTGAGGTGAAAGCAGACGTTCGGAAGTCTATCGCCCAGGTCGGCTTTTCACCCGGAGCAGAAGTCGCAGACCAAGACGGTCCGAACCTCTGACACGGAGCACCAGCCTACGAATCCGGGGGGGTCAGGAGTTCGAATCTCTTGGGGCGCGCCAGTTTACGCCAGAGCACGATGGAGCGGCGTGGGGTGTTCGTTTCTGCGCTGGCGTTCGCTTTCCTCTGACCTGTCGGCGTCGCAGGCATCGAATGACGGTAGTCATTATTCAGCAGATCGGTTCGTGAGATTTGATGTCCGCTGCTCGAGGTGAAGCAGCAGACCTACCGACGTCGCGCAAAAGACGCCAGTGACCCGAAGCCGTCCTTCGAGCGTAGCCATCCGGCGAAGTGCTCACGGGATGCTTACGATTCGCGCCGGTCTTCGCAGTCAGGATCACGTCACCCATATCATTCGATGAACATCCCGCCCACGGGAAACCTCGCAGTTTGTGCGACCTATATGGCTGTGTTGAAACGCAAGCGCTCGGAGTGCTATAGTCGATGACGACGAGCGGACGCTGGCTCCGTTTTGCTGGATAGAGTTCACTCGGGTGAATCCTGTCGGGAGGCATGAGATGGTCACGAAGCGTCTCGCTGGATGGCCCCTGCCGTTCGTAGTCGCCGCCGCGTCGCTTTTGATGACAACGGGGACAGCCCTCCCGGATTCGGCGTACAAAACGTCGCCGATCACCAAGGTCGTGCTCTTAGGGACGGGAACTCCCGGTCCCGACCCCGAACGGTCGGGGCCGTGTGTCGCCATCGTCGTCAACGACACCCCATACCTCGTTGACCTGGGCCCGGGCGTTGTCCGACGCGCCTCGGCCGCCTACCGGAAGGGAGTGAAGGGACTTCACTTCTCGAAGCTCAAGACGGCCTTCGTCACGCATCTGCATTCGGATCACACCGTCGGGATCCCTGACTTCATCTTCACGCCCTGGGTCGTCGGCAGGACCGGGCCCGTTCAACTCTACGGG
>DATMPS010000143.1:0-24065 GCA_035567435.1 Terriglobales bacterium
TTCGTCACGCGCCGGGTGTTGCTCGATTCAAGGTGCAGCTGGTTCGCATTCACCTTTCGGTTGATCCGGTCCACGACCTTTGCGAGGTTGTCGCCGCTGATGACGCCTTCAATATGTTGGTGGATCGTGACACCACTCCCACCAATCCGACTTCCGATGCGGTCGGCAATTGCATCCATCGCGCGGTCGTCCTCCAATGGCAAGACAGCCTCTGCGCCGGATCCGCCGTTCTTGGAATCGCCGACCACAGCTAAGGTTGGAGCTGTTACTAACGCGCCTCCGCCAAACTTCTGGATATTGATTCCGGTCCCACCAGCCGGGCCGCTGCTGAACGAACTGCCCGATTGCACAGCTGCTGATCCGTAATTCTTGCTGGCGTTCGATTGGCCGCCTCCACTACCACCGGCGCCGCCTGCCAGGCTTCCAGCCGCCGACAAACCACCGGCCAGGGCAAACCACAAAGTAGCCGATTCGAAGTGGTGAGCCATGCCGGCAAAATCCGGATAAGACCCCGCAGCGAGGGCTAGCTGCTTGGCCCCTTGTGCTTCAGCCTCGTGCGCTATCGAGTCCAAGATCGCCTGCGTAATCTTGCCGAGGGCCTGAGTCATCGTCTCCGCACCTGTGACTACCGCTGCCACAGAACTAACCACGGCAGCCGCTGCGGCATTCGATGTCTGGGTGATCAGCTGATTCTGCTTGATCATGGCTTCCTCGACCTTCGCGGCCGCGGTCTCCATGATCTTGATCTTCTGGTCCTCGAGCTTCTTCAGCTTCGCAAGGTCTTTCGCGTCGGCTGTGTTGAGCAGCGCTTCCTTCTTGTTGATGATCGCGATCAGGGCAGCGACCTCTTCGTTGTATAGCTCCTTCACTTGCGCGAGGTATTGCTTCCCGCTGATCCTTCCCGTGGCGTACTGGCGTTTCAGCTCGGCCGCTTTGCGGTCGGTCGAGCCTTTAATCGCAGCCTCTTCCTCGGATAGCTCCTCGACAATCGCCACGATGGCTTCCTTGATGAGCTTTATCTTCTCAGCGCTGGTTTTCTCTTCTGCCTTCAGCCCCGCGGCGAGCCGCTCGGAGGTGATCTTCGACTCGTCGTTGGCTTCTTTCTCGATGATCTTGCCCGCGTCAACCCTGGCCTTCGCGATCTCGAACCAGATCTTTTCCGCCAGCTTCTGACCTTTTTCGTCGAGCTCTTGCTGAGCAAGCTTGCGGTCTACCTCTTTGATGTCGATCTCTTTCTGCGTGATCTCATTCTGCTTCCGGGCTACCAGCAGTTCGTCTTGCAACTCGCCCGTCTTTTTGTAATAGGCGTCGGTGTCGGAAGTCTGCTTGCCAATGAAAGCTTTGAATGTGTCGAGGGTGGTAGAGAAGACTCCTTGGGAGTCGCGGAACTTCTGCTCGAACTCGCCCTGACTGTTCTTCAGGTGGTCGAGTTCCTTCTGCACGTCCTCGAACTTTCGCTTGCCCTCCCCAAGAGTGTCGTTGAGAAGTTCCAGCTCCTTGCGAAACTTTGCGACGCCTTTCAGACCTGCAAGCTCGTACTCGAGTTGCAGCTTTTCCAGTTCCTTCTGTTGGCCTTGCAACGTCTTGTTGGTCTCTGCAATCTGCGCGTTCGACTCCTCCATCGCTTTGGTCATAATGAAGGTGTGATCGATGAAGTCGACTAGCTTGCTGGTGCCCTCAACCAACGCTTGCAGGAGAAACAAAACCGCTGTTGCGGAGAATGCGGCCGTCAACGCTTCACCTACTCCGGGGAGTTCCGCGACAAATGAACGTACGTGACGAGGCAGTCGGATGCCGAACTCTTCGCCGAGCAATCCAACTTCCCCGCGGGCCTCGTACATCGAAGCACGAACTTGTTCGCCGGCTAGGTTTGTCACTGTGCCCAGCTCTTGCGCTCCAGAGGCGGCTACGACGAACTGCTTGTCGAGGCCACCTACGGCGTCGGCAGAAGTGGCAGCACCGGCCTGGACTCTTGCGAACGCCGTGTCCAGCTGGGTCGTATCGCCGAGGAAAGTTAGTACCGCGTCGCCGACATCAATTCCCTGATCCGCCATTGTCAGATCTCCTAATTATCGGCGGGATATGCTGCCCGCCTCAGCTCCGGCGCCACTTGTTAACCAGGCGCGTCGGATGTGCCTGTCGAGGACTAGCCCGCTCCTCGCCGCGGGAAAGGAGGTGGCCCGAAGGCCACTCTTCCAAACTTGCGTGGGGAGGGCATGTCGCCGGTAGACGACATGTTGTTCCCTTGCCCCCACATTTTGGACCGGGATGCCTGGTCGATGGGTGGTGCAGCTGCGTGAGTACTGCCACCCAACACATCCCGGCCATGTCGTGTTACCAAGACTTAGGGACTACCGACTCCAGGGCGGCTTGCTCCTCGCGATACGCTTTCTCATCGCGCTTGATCAGGTCCCACGGCAGCCGGTCCAAGATCCGTTGGCAGCCGGCCGCGTGCGCCAGTTTCCCGTCGCGCTTCCGCACCAGGTCCTTCCGGCTGTAGGTGAGGTTCTCGAGAACTCGCTCGTGATTTTTTTTGGCCCCGAGCACAGTTTGTGTTCGGTTCTTTACGAGCAACTGGTCGCACTTCTTGATGCGGATTTCGGTCTCGGCAATCTTCGCGTCGAGGTCCAGGATGCCGGCACTGTAGCGGGCCACACACTCTTTGTCGTAGGCGATGAAAGCTTCGTTGTCCGCAATCTCGTGCCGATGGTTCTTGAAGTAGTTCACCGGCGGCCCGGGGTTCAGGTCATGCACAGCTTTAGCGGCCGCGCTGATCTTCTTCTCGTCGACTCCGAGCAGCGGGATTGCGTGGTTTTTGGTTCCGACTTCGGCCACGAACTGCTTTGGATCGACGCGCGGCTGGTAGTTGATGGGTGGGTAGAACAGGTCTGATACTGGATGATCGCCCATTTGAATCCTCCTTAAATTCGCTCCACTCCAGTCCGTCGGGGAGCCAGATCAACGGATGTTCGCGCCTCACGGCTTCAGCTGGCTCATGCGCACATCGCCGAACACGATCGGGTCTGCCTCAATCCCAGCGCAAAGATCGGATTCGGCCTTCGAGAACCCCATAGCCTGGAAGGACTCTGAGAGCTTGGCTTTAGCAGCGTCGATGTCAGCGGGCTTACGGCCGCCGTCCGATTCGATCGCTTCGACCTGGCCACCGGCGCCAGCGAACGTCACGAAGTCCACGGACCGTGCGCCGTCGAGCGACTCGATGATCTTCACTTTCTTGCCGCCAACTTCCCCGTCACTGGCTTCACCGAATGCGCGGATAGAGACTCCCATCTGTGACAGCAGTCCAGCCTTCGCAAGGTTGGTGAGCTTCTGTTTGAAGGCTTCATCGACGACCACGGCGGTCGCCTTGACGGTGCCATCGCTCTCCGCCCAAACCTTGTCGATCGATGCCACCCAGTTGTTGACCGAGCCTTCAGGGCGCTGCTTCGACTCGCTATCGGTAGCGTGGTCGGCGAACATCTTGCAGCCTTCGAAGATGCCGTACGATTTCTTGAGCAACTCGGGGCTGTAATAGCGGTTGTTCTTCGATACGCCAGGCTGGATCACCGTCAAGCTCAGTTTGCCGTTGCTATAAGCAGAAGGCGCCGCAGCGCGTTCAGTAAGTTCCGATTTCATGGGAGTGTTCACCTCGATTCGATCGTCACAGATGGTTCGGTTTCTGCGGGGGTTTCGGCAGAATTTATTTTTTCTAGCAGCGGCTGCCATCGGAACGGCCGGCCAAGCGCCGCCCACCGGCGAATCAGATCCTCCGGCACCCGCAGTCGCTGCGCAACCGCACCGTGACTGAACCCTCGCGTCAAGGCCCGGTGCGCCCAGAACTGCAGGAAGTCCGGTCCGATCGAGCCATCCGCCTCGAGTTCGGTGTTGCGAGGACGGCTCACGACTGCTCCTCGAGCAGCCCGAGCAGCACGTCGACAATCTCAAACGCTCGGCGGAGCTGTTCACTTACGCCAGCACCGGTCGCCGCTCCGGTGAGGTTGGCTGCGAGCAACAAGCCGTGAACGTCCTTCAGCTTTGCGCGGAAGATTGGTCCGAGAATCTCATCGGTGGTCATCATGACTTCCTCCGGTCCTTGCTCTCCCGGCCTATCGCGATCAGTTCCTCGATCAGCCGATGCGCAGTGCACGCCATGTTATAAGTCACTGTTGGGTTCGGGGTGGTCTCGGGGTTGGTTTGCACTCGCAGAGCTAGGATGATATTTTCTAGCTTTGAGAATCGACCTACAGCTTTGCTCCTCAACTTACGCCGCTCGTAGCTGGCTTGAGCCTTAGATGTTCGTGTCTTCGTCATCTTCGTCCCCTCCCCTGTCCAAAATGGTCAGCACTCGGAGTGCTGCCTTTATGTCGCCGCGCAGCGCATTCTGAATCAGCTGCTCAACAAACTTTGCCAATAGCTCCTGGTTCAGCTCACCTAAGCTGCCCTCGGCCGCCCGTAAATACCGCCGTAAAGCGTCGCGAGAAATGCGCATCATTCGCGCGATATCCTTCATCTTGTAGCCTGCGGCCACTAGCGCTAGGGCCTTGGCTGTCCGCTGCTCTCTGACAGCTCGACTTGTCTTGTTGCCGCGGCGACGGGTCATGCAGGACCCTTCTTCAAAGCTTTGACGAAAAACTCCAGCGCACTAATGAGTACTTCACATTCGGAGGAGCCCTCTACCCTTAGCTCCAGCACATTGTCTTTGATACTTCCTGTCATTTCGTAGGCGTTAGGATGGAGTTTGAAAAACAGTACGACAGCACTGTCCTTGCCTTCGAAATACCCCTGACCGTGGTCCTGATCAATCTCAGAAACGGACGCCTCCGACTCTCCTGGAATGAAGAAACAGTGATCCTGATCAAGGTTCGTGCGGTGAATAGTCTCGCGAGTTCGGGTATGTTTCAACGTGATAACCTCCTAGTTATAACTATGCGCAAACGGATTGGAATCGTCGTGTAAGTCGTCTTGGATATCTGACGTGGACTTACGCTTGATTCCGGTGAAGCACTTACCACGGTTGGTCTTAAAGGACTCGCGTCCAAGGATGCGTTCGAGTTCAGTGAGCAGAGCCTTGCTACTCGGCACTTGCGAGCGGCGCCGCTCTCTGGTCCACCAATCAACGAGGTCCGTGTGCAGGTCTGCTAGCAGTATCTGGTCGCCGCGGAAAGTAACGGAATTGTTGGTGATTGTGTATCTCGACTCAAACCAATCGCGGATGGTGTCCACCGATTGGCGATAGCTGTCTGTCGCGGCCTTAACCGCGGGCGGAAGCTCGAGCTTCATTTTGCAGCGGCGCAGTTCGCGCCAACCTTCGAGTGCCCAATTGAGGATGCCAGGGCCTTCGAGCTTCATCTTGTCGAAGAGCTCCCCATCCTGCTCGGCCTTCGGAATGGACACGTCGAACGGGACGCGCGCGATACGGTTCCATAGCGGTTGGTCGTTTGCCGGCAGACCTGGCGGGTAGTTCGTGGCCAGGAAGATCTTGTGCGTGGGCTGGAAGGTCCGCTCGTTTTCGTACTTTTTCATTGCGGTGATTGTGTCGCGGCCTCCGGCTAGGCGCTTTAGCATCGCGGCCGACAACCGCTGGCCCTGCTCACTCTCACAAGCTGACACGAAGCGCGCACCTTCGAGCCGCGCTATCCCTGGAGTGTTCGCATTCGAGCCTTCGTGTTGAGGCTCGAGTGCCTTGAAGCTCAAGCTGACGGCATACTCATCCTCTCCAAAGAGGTAGCGGAAAATTTCGATGAAGGTGGTTTTCCCGTTGTCGCCGCTCTCGCCGATCAGTAAGAAGATGATCTTGATGGCTGTCAAAGCGCTGAGTGTGTAACCGATACCCATCTGCAGGAACTTGCGGACCTTAGGGTCGGGTAGTATTCGAGTCAGGAATGCATCGAAGACTGGGCAGGTGGCCCGCGGGTCATAGCTCACCGGCGAGCACTTCGACAGCTTCAGCGCGCGGTCGTGTGGTAGTAACTTCATCCGCGCAAGGTCATAGGTGCCGTTCGCGCAATTGAAGAGGTAGGGGTTACAGTCCAGCTCGGCGTTTAACACCGGCAACTTGGAGCGCGCATGTTTGATGGCTGATGTCTTCGCCTGAAAGCCCGAGAGACGAGCCGCCTCTTTCTGCAAGCGCTGCGGGTAACCCGCATCGTCAGTGACGGCCGCGGCTTCGCGTCTGATGTCCTCGCGGATCTCGGACAATCGCTCTATGGTCGTATCCGCCTTGTCGGTCTTGAAGCGAGTCCCATCCCAGAGCATCCAGATTTTCTGGTCGACGTTGTAGAGGTAGTCGTCGCCGAAGCGGTCAACGAAGCGATTGCGCGCGCCTTCATCGCCGAAAATGTAGGAGCGTTGCTCGAAGACTTCATCCGGATTGATGCCGAGCCTTTCGAGCGCCGTCTCCGTCTTCTTTCCGCTCTGCGCACGGCACCCCTCCGCCAGGCACGTGTGATACAGCTCTCGTGTGTCGGGATTCCAGACGAAGGCCGAGCAGCGCGGGTTGCGCGGGTTGCCGTTGCCCTGGTGGACTTCACCCTTTACTAGGCACGGCTGCGATTGCCCAAGGTTGTGGTAGATGAGGTACTGCCCGTTCTGGCGAAGGACCAGGCCGGCTTTTTTCAGCAACTCGATCGGATCCACACCAGCGCACACCTTGCGGCAGTGCTTTGGCTTGCCGGCTGCGACGACGCCAGCGTGTCGCTTGATGCAGCGCTCGAGTGCCGACGGCTCTACTCGCGCCAGCTCGGATGGGCAACCTGGAACCTTGGCGCCAGTGAGAGCGAAATACCGGTCAACAAAATAGAGCTCGAGCCCTTGCGGCTTGACCCGCTGCTCGACTGGAATCTTTCCGGTATGGAAGAGGGCTTTGATGCCGCCCCGCGGCTCGTCGGGCTTGAAGCACGACTGCGAGAACTCAGCGTAGGTTCCGAGATCACGGAGATCTTCAACGACAGCCGGGTCGATGATCAGGTCAATCAGGACGCCGTTATCGTCGAACACCTTCTCGACGCAGTCATCGAAGTCGCGCCCCGCAATCGGTGCGCCCAAGTCGTAGCCGACGCCGGCCGCATGCGGAACTTTGCCAAGAGCGGTGCGCGCCGCTGCTTCGTTTCCTATCCAGGATTCAGAGCGCGGTGTCGGTGCAAGGAAGGCGCGAGAGCCGTCAGCTCTCAGAGGGATTTTGTTCTCGTCGTGAAGTATGAAGCGACCAGAGAGGCGAACCTCCGAAGGGACAAGGTCCAAGGTCGTTGGTCTGGTGAGTGGTTTGACTTCTGGGCCGGCCGCCTGAGCCGGTTCGGACTGGGTTGACATTGTTTCCTCGATTCCTGGCTACATGGGCGGGGAATCGAGGTACCCCGCCCACGAGCCAAGTGATTTCTCCGGCCGCGACTCCGGAGATCCGATTATGTGGCAGGAAGTGCGAAAGGCGGTATGGCAGAAACACTACTTCGCGTAACTGTTTTGCCTAGTGGGTTGTGAGGTGGTTGGGCAATGAGTTGCTGGTGGCGTGAAAAGTGACGCTGCGATGCAAATGATCAAAAACCCTAAAGTATCTATAGAAAAAAACTCATGGGGGTTTTAGGGAAATTGATCGTTTCCGTCGCCCCGTCACTCTTGTGTGGGCTTCGTGAGCCACCCGACCGGTCGGTCGGTTATCCTGAGACCCCCAAAAGGTCGTTTTTCGGAGCCGAGACGCGTGACCGAAATTTTTTGGTCCTGGATCCTCGAAGCACCTTCCCAAAGCTTCCCGACCTCGGCCCAAGGGCGGTCGTTGTGGGATTTTGTGATACACGTTTCGTGGCCGCTTGTGTCCTACGGTGGGCCGAGCCTCACACGCCAACGAAATATTTCGATGACCTTGGCCCGAAATCGGGCCGATGTAAGTAACATCTGGTAGTATGCCAGGTGTTATTGTCTGCAAACATCTAATAACAAAGCACTTATAAGATCGACTTGGGTGCAACAGTTGCACCCAGAATAGACGATCCTTTAGAATCAACAAGTTGCGCAGCGAGAACTCGCTCCCGATGTTATTGATTCTAAAGGTGGCGTACGACTGTACCTTTCGTACTCTTTACCTCTACCGCGGACGGCCTTACGATCTCGTTGGGCCTGTAGCTTAACGGCAGAGCGGCACCTTGCGAAGGACGCAGGTGCGGGTTCGAATCCCGTCAGGTCCACGTTAGAGTCAAGTAGATCATAACAAAGAGGTTGGGGGAGTCAACGCAAGGATACCCCCAACTTTAGTTTCTCAGCACCTTAAGAATCGCTTGACAGGTACAGGTGCCCGCACTAAGCTCCAGACGTACCTTCGCAAGGTGCCAAAAGCATCTAAAGATTAGGTCCCGCTCTCGGGACCTTTTCTCTTTGGTAACAGTTACTTACGGGCCATTCCGGCCGTCCTTCCTGCCCGACCCCGACATTTTGGCAACCTCCTGACATTTTGCCACTAACCTTTGTAGTTTCAGTCGTTTAGCCTTGACCCTTGGACCAAGGCCCGTCATGCTCGCAACTGTGTCGACGTCTTCCCAGTTGCCGGCCGTGATACTCTCGACGCGCGCTACCAGGCGGAAAGGCTGTATGCAGCGCCGACCTGGTCAACAAGGAAGCATCGAGCTCCGTGGCAACATCTACTACGCGCGATTCTGGAAGGACGAGCCAGGCAAGGCCACACGCACCTACAAACGCGTGCGGATCTGCCCGGTCGAAGGCCCTGGATCGCTTGGCAAAACCCAACGCAAACGCCGGCTGCAGCAGATTGTGCAGGAGCACGGCGCCAACGACGAACCCACGTTCCGCGCGGCGGAGGCCGCGAACCTCTCGACACCATTCAAGGAACAAGCCGCCCTCTGGTTCGAATCTGTGCAGCATCGCAAACGCCGGCCGATCAAGCCGCGCACAGCAGCGTCCTGGAAGGGCTACCTCAAATACATCAACGCCACGATCGGCGACACTCCCCTCGCCGATGTCAATAACAATAGCGTGAAGCTATTCATTGCAAAGATGGCCGACGCGAAGACCAAGGACGGTGAGCCGCGGTTCTCGGTCAAGTCGATCGCGAACTACCTTCAGATTGTGAAGATGGTAGTCGCGCACGCGAAGAACGAGAAAGGTGAGCAGGTCTACCCGGTGAGGTGGGACGCGGAGTACATGGATGTGCCGCTGATCGCCGATCAGCACACACCGTGCTTCACGGCCGCCGAGATCGAGACCATCGTCTCGAAAGCCGAGGGCCAAGAGCAGTTGCTCTTCGCTTTTTTGGCCGGCACGGGCTTGCGTATCGGGGAAGCGTTCGCACTCACTGTGCCCGATCTCCAAGGCACGGTGGTCAACGTTAGGCACAGCATGTGGGAAGGCGTTCAGACGAGCCCTAAGACGGCCAGCGGCACGCGGGCAGTGGACCTCCACTCCTCGCTTGCCGACGCGCTCTCCGCGCACCTGGCGGGCCGCACGGCTGGTTACATCTTCCAGTCGGAACGCGGCACGGCCCTTCGCAAGTCAAACCTATTACGCCGGTCACTGCACCCGATCCTCAAGAAGATGGGGAAGCCTCTCTGTGGCTTTCACGCCTTCCGCCGATTCCGTGCAGCGCACCTCGACAAGGAACTGGTGCCCGAGATCCTGGTTCACATTTGGATGGGGCACTCGAACAAGGACATCTCACAACGCTACTCTCGTAGTGGAGTGAAGATCGACTCGCTCTATCGCACGATCACAGCTCAGCGGGTGGGCCTTGGGTTCAACTTCAGCACGAAAGTAACCACGAGTTACACCCATGTTGAACCACAAGTCACGTCTGTAAGTGTTTGAAAAGATGGTCGGGGAGAGAGGATTTGAACCTCCGACCCCCTGGTCCCGAACCAGGTGCTCTACCAGGCTGAGCCACTCCCCGACAAACGCTGCGTGCCATCGCTGGACGACGACTCTTGCAGCCACCTCTGGAACAACAGTCTTGCTGTTGCAACAAAAGTATAGCATCTCGATGATTCCGGGGTCAGGCTGCTAGTATTTCTCCGAAATGCATGCAGGGCCAGCCAGAGGAACTGGTTCGTCGACCGGTACACGGGGCGAGGTCTAGGGAAATCGGCCGGTGTCCGTTACAATATTTCCTGTATTAAAACGATTCAATGCAAACGGTGATCACAGCGGGCCGTCTTTATACGCCACTCGAGGAAATCGAGCGCCCGCTGATTTTTGTCGAGGATGGAATGATCACCGAGGTCAGGTCTCGGACGTCGCGCGATATTCCCGTCGGTTCACTCGTGACTGACATGGGGGACGTCGTCCTGGCCCCGGGCTTCATCGACATTCACATTCACGGTGGCGCCGGGTATGACGTGATGAAAGCGGACCCAGCAGCGCTACCCGCTGTGGGACGACTGCTGCGGCTGCACGGAGTCACAAGTTATGTTCCCACGACGGTTACGGCTCCCGTTGACCTGACGCTTGCAGCCCTTGAACGGCTGGCGGACGCCATCGAGGCTGGCGGTAAGAGCGGAAGTGGTGAGCTCAGGGCAAGGCCGGTTGGAATCCACCTGGAAGGGCCGTTTATCAGCCACGCGCGGCGGGGCGTTCATCCGCCCGCTGATCTTCTGCCGCCCACGCTCGAAATGTTTGAAAGATTCTGGGACGCCTCGCGCGGTCACATCAAGATCATTACGATCGCTCCTGAACTGGAAGGGGCTCCGGCAGTGATCGCCGAAGCGACGCGACGGGGGGTTTGCGTGAGTCTGGGACATTCCGATGCAGACCTGCAAGCGACCCAAGCCGGTGTGGCAGCGGGCGCCCGACATGCGACCCACGTCTTCAACGCCATGCGACCCCTTGACCACCGAAAACCTGGGATTCTGGGCGAGGTTCTGACAGATGAGCGCCTCAGTGCGGAAATCATCGCCGACGGAATTCACGTGGACCCTCTGATCGTGCGTTTGTTCCTGCGCGCAAAGGGGGCTGAGGCAGCGGTGTTGGTGACCGATGCCACGGCAGCGACCGGAATGCCGAACGGGCGCTATCAACTGGGGTCTCTCGAGGTCGACGTGAAAGATGGCAGGTGCATGGCGGGTGGCAAACTTGCGGGTAGCGTACTCACCATGGACAAGGCGGTGCAGAACATCATGAAGTTCGCCCACTGGGACCTGCAGCAAGCAGTCCGCCTGGCCACGCTGAATCCGGCGCGCACCGCTGGGCTGCCGTCGGGTCTGGGGAGTATCGTCCCCGGGGGGGACGCGGACATCGTGGCTTTGAGTCCGAGCGGCGAGGTGCGAACGACCATCGTACGCGGTCAGGTCACGTAAGCATTCTGGCAAGGGTGAGGAGAAATTAGAGGATGGCAGAAAAGCAGGAATTCCCCCATCACATGATCAAGGAGATCTTCGAGCAGCCGCAGGGGCTGCACGACACCATTGCTCCCCGGATCTCGCTGCCCGAAGGGGTGGTGCAACTCAATGAAGTGCCGATCCGGCGCGACGAATTGCGCGCACTGCAGCGCATCAACATTGTCGCTTCCGGGACCAGCCGGCACGCGGGCATGGTGGGCCAGTACATGATCCAGGAACTGGCCGGGATTCCGGTCGACGTCGACTACGCCAGCGAATTCGAGTACCGCAACCCGATGATCGGGCAGAGCGAACTCACCATCGTGATTACGCAGTCAGGGGAGACCGCCGACACGGGAGCGGCGCAGCGGGAGGCGAAGGCCCGAGGGTCCCGCACGGTGGCCATCTCGAACGTCGCGGGTACAACCATCGCGCGTGAAGCCGACGGGGTCATTTACACGCTGGCGGGTCCCGAGATCAGTATCGCGTCGACGAAGGCTTTCACGGCTCAGATGGCGGCACTGTTCCTGTTTGCCCTGCATCTGGCGCAGGCACGCGAAACGCTACCGAAGGATCGACTCGCCCACTACATTCGAGAGCTACTGGACATTCCCGGCAAACTGAAAACGTTGCTGGCCTGCGCTCCGCATTGTGAACAGATCGCGACGGAATTTCACAAGGTCGATGATTTCCTTTTTCTGGGGCGCGCCATCCATTATCCGGTGGCGATGGATGGGGCCCTCAAACTGAAGGAGGTCTCCTACGTCCACGCCGAGGGCTACCCGACCGGGGAAACCAAGCACGGTCCGAACGCCCTGATCGACGAGAACCTCCCGGTGGTGATTATCGCGACGCGGGACACTAAAGATCCTGGTTCCGTTGTTCGATACGAGAAAAGCCTGGGAAACATGAAGGGGTTCAAGAGGCAGTCGAGCCGCATGATCGCGCTGGCTTCCGCAGGAGACGCCGCAGTGCCGAAGCTGGCGGACCACACGATATTCATCCCCGACGCTCCCGAGTTGCTACTGCCGATTCTGGAGATTGTGCCCCTGCAACTGTTGGCATACTACATGGCGGTGAAACGCGGCCTTGATGTCGACCGGCCGCGAAATTTGGTCAAGTCGGTGACGTTGGAGTAGGGCAGGTACTGCTTTTGTGCCGCGTGGCTTCTAGTTGGGTTTCCGGGTCTTTCCATCGGCCAGATACTGGAGCATGAGAGCCTCCGCGGCGCTGCGGATGCGGTCGTTCAGGGGATTGGGCGGCTGCAGCATTGCGTCGTTTGATGGCTTCTGGCGGATGGTTTCGCGTAACTTCTCGCCGAACTCGGATTCGTTGGTCATCACCTGCAGATAGAACCAGAGGAAGTGCCGCATCTGGTCGAGGGCGGACTTCAGAACCTGCAGGGACTCTAGTTCAGGAACCTCGCTGAGGGCTTCCATCAGTTCGGGGTTGCCGGGCGCCTCCATCGCGGCGCAGTTGAGTTCCCGTTGAATGACGCGAAGATCGTCGGTAACACGCAGGATCCGGAGATGAACTTCTTCGAGGTAGTCGTTCTTATCCATGCTCGGGGCCGGTGTAAATGCAGCCTCAACATCTCATCGGCAAAACGAAGCGAATAGATGTCCCACGGGCATGAGCTTTGGTAATTCTTCGTTACCATGATGCAAAAGGGCCGTCTGGCGCTGGTTTCAGGCGGTTACCACCGGGGACGTTATATCGAAAGTACCACGACGAATCTCCGGAACGCCCAGAATGCGGACGCCGATGCAGGGATTCTCAACTGCGCCAACCAGGGCGTGGAGCATCTGCTCCAGAGTAACCAATCCCAGGCGAAGCGCGCCTTCGCGGGTCGACCGGAACTTCTCCATCAGCCAGTACCCCGGAATCAGCGCATAGGGCCAGCGATGACCGGGACCGAGGACGTACCAAGGACGCAGAATCGTTGCCTGCAGGCCGTTGTCGCGAATCATGGCCTCGCATTCCGCTCGGACCGAGAGGTAGGCCTTCATCATCGGGGCCGGCTGAGCGACGCTCACATAGACGAAATGCTGAATGCCGGCGGCGACGGCTGCGGCGATGGCTTCCCGGCCGGCAACCAGATCGATGCTGCGGAACTCGGCCGCCTTGGTGGGGCTGGGGTGAGCCACGCCGACCAATTGCACAAACGTAGTCGCGGGCCGCACCGCATCACGGTAAGAAAGCGCCGCAAGCGCGTTCCCCACGATCGGAGTGCAGCCGGCCGCCAGTTTGTCCCGGGATTGAGGGCGCACGAGAGCACGAACCTGGTGGCCGCGATCGAGCAGCCGGGTTATCAGCCGACTCCCCATATAGCCGGTACCGCCGGTGACAAAGACGGACTGAGTGACTTGATTCATTGCGCTTGTCGATCCTATCTCGATTGTCAATACGCACGGACGGCCCATACCGATTGGGACGAGGCCAGACCTCGCAGCTGAAACTCGCGGGGGAAGGCTATGCGTGGATGTGACGCGCTCGGCCAACCGGGTGCTTCCGGTATAATTCGCGCCATCTGCCGTATCCCTGTGCCGGAGCCGGAGGAGACACTTTGTCTTTGAGAAAGTCGGTTTTTGTCTCCATCTTTACCTTAATCGTTTCCGCTTCCTCCCTGGCGCAACGGGAACCCGTCCTCAAGCAGATCGATGAGCCCCATCCCTACTATTTCCGCGAAATGTATCTGCCTCAGCTGACCACCGGTCCGAGTTCGGCGGCATGGTCGCCCGACTCGAAGGCGGCGGTGTATTCGATGGCGGGATCCCTCTGGCTGCAGAAGCTCGACTCATCGGTCGCCGAGCAATTGACGGCAGGGCCAGGGTACGACTACCAGCCGGACTGGTCTTCGGACGGGCGTTGGATCGTTTATTCGAAGTACGACAAGGACGCGATCGAGCTCTGGGCACTCGATGTCGCCAAGAAACAGGCACACGCTTTGACCCAAGGCGGCGCGGTCAACCTAGAGCCTCGTTTCTCGCCGAACTGCCGGCGCATTGCCTTCGTGTCGACTTCCTACAACGGTCGTTTCCACATTTTTGAGGGATCCTTCGTTGGGGGTGCATTGCAGGATGTGGAGCAAATGACCAGCGAAAGCCGCAGTTCCCTGCCGCGCTACTACTACAGCGAATTCGATCACGAGATCAGCCCGGCGTGGTCGCCGGACAGCTCGGAATTGCTCTTTGTTTCCAACCGCCGGCACATCTACGGGACGGGTGGGTTCTGGCGCATGAAGGCGGCGCCGGGAGCCGAAGCCTGGGAAATCCACTACGAAGAAACCTCCTGGAAAGCCCGACCGGAGTTCTCTCCCGACGGAAAGCGGATTGTCTACGCGTCTTACCTGGGTCGGGCATGGCACCAGCTGTGGGTCATGCCCTCCGACGGGGGAGATGCGTTCCCGCTTACCTACGGAGACTATGACAACACCAATCCGCGCTGGTCGCCGGATGGCCGCGCCATCGCCTTTATTTCAAATCGCGACGGAAACACTTCGTTGTGGATCGAAACCATTCCCGGCGGTCTGCAACAGCAAGTCGTGGTGAAGGAGAGACACTACCTGGCCGAGATGGGGCGGATCGCAGTCACTTTGATGGACCCTGCCGGGCACGAAGTAGCAGCCCGCGTCTCGATCACGGGTGAAGACGGGCGAGCCTACGCCCCCGACGGCGCATGGATGCACGCGGACGACGGCTTCGATCGCACGGAGCGCCCTTTCGAAGCGCATTACTTCCATTCCACGGGCAAGGCAGAAGCGGATGTGCCAGTTGGACAGGCGACCGTGGAAGTCATGAGAGGATTTGAATACCGCTTCGAGCGGCACAGGGTTGACGTGAAAGCGGGGCAGATAACGCCGGTCGCGATCCGTCTGCACGCCCTTGAGGTTCCGAAGAGCAGCGGCTCACATTGGGTGAGCGGCGATGTGCACGTGCACATGAACTACGCAGGTGCGTATCGCAATGCTCCAGCCAATCTTGTCTTCCAGGCCGCGGCGGAGAATCTGCCGATTGTCGAGAACCTGGTGGTGAACAAGGAACAGCGCATCCCCGACATGCCGTATTTCCGGACGACACCAGACCCGGCATCGACCGGAGACAATCTGCTGCTGCATGGTCAGGAGTTCCACACCAGCTACTGGGGACATTTGGGCCTGCTGCATCTGACTCGGAATTTTCTGATACCGGATTATGCGGCGTATCCAAATACCGCTGCAGCCAGCTTGTCTCCAACCAACGCCGACGTGGCCGATATGGCGCACGAACAAAAGGCCCTGGTCGGATATGTTCATCCATTCGACACATATCCCGACCCGGCGAAGGAAGCGCTTACCAATGAATTGCCCGTGGACGTCGCGCTCGGCAAGGTCGACTACATCGAGGTGCTCGGCTTCAGCGACCACAAGTCGACAGCTCACGTCTGGTATCAGCTGCTGAATTGTGGCTTCCACCTGCCGGCAGCGGCGGGAACTGACGCGATGGCTGACTTCGCTTCCTTGCGCGGGCCGGTGGGTCTCAATCGGGTTTATGTGAATGTACCGAATGGCCCGCTCGACGTAGAGCCCTGGCTGGCAAGCTTGCAGCAAGGGCGAACGTTTGCGACCAATGGCCCGTTGCTAGGCTTTTCACTCGGCGGTCAGCAAATTGGAGATGAACTGAAACTCCCCGCGGGCACGCCTGAAGTGAAATTCAAGGTCTGGATGCGGTCGATCGTCCCCGTGGATCATCTGGAAGTGATCTGCAACGGGCAGGTCGTCCATGACGTAAAGCTTGCCGGAAATCGCGACGCCCAGGACGAAGAGGGCTCGCTGCCGATCTCTGCGAGCGGCTGGTGCCTGTTGCGCGCGTGGAACGAAAGGGCAACGTATCCGGTACTTGACCTGTATCCCTACGCCACCACCAGTCCCATCTACGTCAAGGTCGATGGCTCCCATATCCCGCCAAAAGCGGACGCCACTTACTTCATCGCGTGGATCGACCGGCTGGTTGCTGCCGCACAAGCCAACCAGGACCGGAGCAGTGAACCGGAGAAGGTTGCCGTTCTTGACCAGTTGTCGCGCGCGCGCAAGGTCTACGCGGACCTGCAAAAATAGGTCTCCACGGCTTCGCCGCAGCGCACCGACTACCGCCCTGCACTGTCCCGGGAGCGGCGTTCCGCGCCCTGTTGCTCCAGTTGCAGCAAGGCCCGCTTGCGCTCGATCCCCCAGCGGTAGCCGCCCATCTCACCATCCTCGCGGAGCACCCTATGGCAGGGAATCGCGACGGCCACGGGATTGGTGGCGCAGGCACGTGCCACTGCACGGGCCGCGGTGGGCCGTCCGATGGCCTTAGCCACCTGACCGTAGGACTCGGTAACTCCAAAGGACAGCGATTGCAAATGCGCCCAAACCCGCCGCTGAAAAGCAGTCGCCTGGATGTCGAGGGGCAATGCTCGGCTCAGCCGGTGTCCAGTGATGTGCGCCAGAAGTGTTTTCGTCCAAGGACGCATCGATTCGTCGTCCCGTCGACGGTTGGCAAAGGGGAACTCACGTTTCAACCCCTCGGTCAATTCATCGTCGGTGTCCGCGAACTGAATCGCGCAGATTCCCTTGTCGGTGGCGGCAACCAGCATTCGGCCCAGGGGAGAATCCGTGCACGTGTAGCGGATCGTGGCTGCAACCGCGCCCCTGCGGTATTTGTCCGGGGTCATCCCAAGCTGCGACGCCGTGCGCTCGTACAGGCGACTGCTCGAACTGTAGCCGGCGTCATAGAGCGCATGAGTCACGCTCTGCCCGGCTTGCAGGTTGCGCTTGAGAAGCCGCATACGGCAGGAATCCGCGTACGCCCGGGGTGTGATCCCCAGGGCCTTCTTGAAGGTTCTCTGCAGATGGAAGGGACTCAAGCCGAAGGCCGCGCCCAGGCGTTCCAAGGTGACGGGTTCGTCGAGATGCTGTTCGATGTAGCGGCAAATGCGTTTCACCGCGTCGGTCTGGGGGTTGCGGCTCGCCGATTTGGGACGGCAGCGCAGGCAGGCTCGGTACCCCGCTTTCTCGGCATCTTCGGGGCGGCGAAAGAAGGTCACGTTCCCGCGGCGGGGACGTTTTGCGGGGCATGACGGGCGACAATAGACCCCGGTGCTTGAGACCCCAAAAAAGAAATCTCCGTCCTGACTGCCGTCTCGGGCCAGCACGGCGTTCCACCACTTGGTTTCGTGCAGGCTTGCCATGGGTGCTGCGCTTTCCGAACTGAGTATCGCATTCGTGGTCATGATTCGAAAGCTTAGGGTATGATCGCCGCGAGAGCTATCCGGACCTTGCGGTCAAACCAAGTTTTCCAGCAATATGGCGGGGCGCAGACCCTGTGAATCGTGCCCTCCATCTTTGGGTAGTGCCGTTGCTTTCCTGTATCCCCATGATGAGCCAGACCAGCACACCTGCCTCGTGCGACGACTTGTCCAGAGAAGTCGTGGCCACCCGAGCGCCTCATGAGCTCCTGCTAAACGCAGCTTATCCTGCGGCCGCGTGGGATATAGCGACGGCGGTGACGTTCTGTTCCGATTGGCGGGGAAACAATCCCGACCCGGACCGGCAAACCCGGGTGCGCGTGCTCTGGTCGCCTAGCACGCTATATCTTCGCTTCGAGTGCCGCTATCGCGAACTGCACGTGTTTGCGGATTCCGATCCCAATGGCCGGCGCGATCAACTCTGGGACCGCGACGTGGCGGAGGCGTTCCTGCAGCCCGATCCATCGCGGTCGCATACCTACAAGGAATTTGAGATTAGCCCGAACGGCATGTGGATCGACCTGGACATTTCGCCGGGAGCCAAGCCCGATCTGAAGAGCGGATTGCAGCGGTCGGTCGTGCTCGACGAGAAAGGTCGCACTTGGAGCGCTGAGTTGGCGATTCCGATGAAGGCCCTCACGGAAAAATTTGATCCGAGCGCGATCTGGCGAGTGAATTTCTACCGGGTCGAAGGCAAGGAAGAACCGCGCAGATATTTCGCATGGCAGCCTACTGGCACGCCACAACCAAACTTCCACGTGCCGAGCGCGTTTGGGCGGATGCGCTTCGCCGCCGCGAAGGAGTAAGTTGCCTGGACCAACCGGCCGGGAGCTGACGACGGTGTCTTAGTGGGGCAGGGACTGCAGGGGGCTCAAAATCAGCTTCATTCCCGCCCGCTTCCGCACCTCGGCCAGCAGGGCCTGCGCAGCATTCTGATACGTTCGGTTGGAATCGGCAGGGTCGGCCCAGACCGCATCGTAGATGACCTGGGCAGCCTCGTTCACATCCATGTGCAAGGCAGCTTCGAAGCGGTCGACCCGGGTCCGCAAGCCGTCGTAGCAGGTCTTGCATACGGTGGCCGACTCGTGGGCGCCCTCGTCCTCATCCGCAAAGGTGCAGCGAAGATAGGCCGAGGGATTGATTTGCATGTGAGCCGCGTACAGCTTGGCCTTGAACTCGCGCAGAAAACGCTCGCGCTCCTCGTCGAGATTTCCGTCGGGATGGGAGTCTTCCACAGGATTGGTCGTTGGGATGGCTAAGTTCGCCGAAATCCGCTCCGCAGACTTGCAGATGGGGCACGCCGCCAGATTGGCGAGATAGTACGTCTTGCACTTCGCGCAAGGCAAGCCGTAGCCGACAGGCTTGAGACCTTGCATCGCGGCCTGCTCTGGTGTGCGTACGGAAGGCGCTGTGCGACGAGTCTCATGGACAGGCTGAATTGGAGCGCGAACCGCCGCCGCCCCGCTGCTGCTGGTGGAATGAACAAGGTTGCGGGTATCCATTGGTTGCCCCTTTGACCTGCGCTGAGAATCAGCCCGTGTAGTGGCTCCTGGCGACATTTTAGCGAGCCTACGCTGCGATTGCCGACGCACGGGAGTGCATCCAGAGGCACGTCCAGTGGTACAGGGTGAGGACACCGCCGAGCTGGCAGGCACTCGGGGAACTTGGACGCGATCGATTGGGTCGCGTCCGGCCGCGGTTAACGCCTGCTTCCCGGGGTCATTAACTTTAACAACTCTTCCTTGCGGGCACGGTACAAGGTCTGCGTGGGATCGAGATGGGAGGCGTTTTCCAGTTCTGCGAGGGCGTCATCGTTGCGACCCATGGCCATCAGGCAAGCCGCCAGAGAGTAGTGATTTTGCGCGGTGGGTTCGAGTCGGACCGCCTCGCGGAACTGCTTCTCGGCTTCCTCGAACGCTTGCGTCTCAAACAACGCAGTTCCCAGGTAGTGGTGGGCAAGGGCGGAATCGGGGCTGAGATACACAGCGGCTTGGAGTTCCTGCAACGCTTCTTCAGGATTTCCTGCCAGTAGCAGGGCTTGTCCGAGAACGCGGTGCTCCGACGCTCCGGTCGGATTCTGCCGGACGGCCAGGCGCAATTCTGAGATCGCGTCGGGGTAGTCTTTCTTGGCCATGAAGGCGCGCGCCATGCAGTCGTGGCCACCATCCCATCCGGCATCGACACGATACAAGTCACGGAATTCGGCAATCGCGGCGTCATACTCGCCCTTGTCGCAATAGGTGTTGCCCAGGTTGTTGCGGACCGACACCTCCTCGGGCGCCAGGCGCTTGGCTTCGCGATACTCGGACACCGCATCGTCTAGCCTGCCCAGGTCGTGCATGACGATGCCCAGATTGCTGTGCGCCTCCCAGAAGTCCGGCCTCAAGCGCAGAGCGTGCCGGTAGCCAGCAACCGCACCGCGCATGTCGCCACGATCATGCAGCACGATGCCGATATCGTAATAGACATCTGCATTTTCGGATTCGCGCAGCAGAGACTCTTCGTAGGCGTGCAAAGCCGCGTCGTACTTGCCGGTTGCGTAGAGCCCCAAGCCAAGATACCGATAAGCCTCAGCGTTGCCGGGATCCATGCTGAGCGCGGTGCGCGCTTCGGCGATGGCGGCGTCGACGTCATCGGTTCGGTAGAAAACGTAGGCCAGCCGGTTGTGCGCGTCGGGGAAACCCGGCATCAGCCGAACCGCTTCGGTGAATTCGTCCAGCGCCTGGTCCCATTTGTCTTCGCGCCGCAAAACCTCGCCCAGGGCAAAGTGCAGGCTGGCGTTAGCGGAATCAGAACGGATCAAGGCGGACAGCTGCCCCTCGGCCGCGTCGTACTGCTTCTCATGCGCCATTTGGGCTGCCTTGGCCAGAACCGCCGGGAGTGGAACACCCGCGCCGGGGGGGGTGAAGGATCGCATGGTGCGAAGAGTCTTGATAACGGCCGGATCCGCTCCTGCCGCGCGTAACTGCTTCTCATCCTGGAGAGTCGGAGAAAATGCGATCCCGCGTTCGGTCACCAGGCGGCAAATGCGGGTGTTCGAAATCCCACCCGCCAGCCATGCCGTAAGTTGGGTGCGGTCGATGGGGCGAGAATTCAGCGCTTCGCCGAAGCTTGCCAGGGGAGGGAGAAGGAGGAAACCCAAAAGTGCCAAGGACGCACGTTTCACGACCACTCCTTTGGCGCAGCGGGAGTTCTGCGCAGCTTTTAAGACGTTAGACTGAGCCGGTAATCCTCGGTAGGTCACGGAGGTAACTCTGCCTCCGATGTCCTGACGGCCCAGCCAAGCCCGGTCCGACGTTTGTGTAAAGTCCGGTCCATCAGTGATATAAGAGGGACGAGCAGGCGATCGACAATTGACGTAAATGGCCTACCTCCGGTAACGTAAGGGGTGGTGCGCTATGGGTTTCGGAGGGTTTTATGTTTGAAGGTTTGTTCCAACCGATGCATTTGTTGGTGATCTTTTTCATTGCTCTCCTGGTATTTGGTCCGAAGAAGTTGCCCGAGCTGGGCAAGGGGATCGGAGAAGGGATCCGCGCGCTCAAAGACGGCATGAAGGATCAGCCGAGCGAGGCCGCCAAGAATCCCAACCCGGACGTCAAGAGCCAGAGCTAAAGACGTCCGCTTCGTCTGCAGGTTCCGGAAGCTTCGAAGTGGCCAAGCCTCGAATGGAATCAGTTTTGCAGCGGCTCCACTCCGTGCTGAACCGCAAAACGAACGCTGAATGCGCCACCTCGATCACCCTCACTCTTGGGATATCGTCCGGTTTCATCCCAGCCACTTGCTTCTGCGATTCGCGGTCTGCTTGACTGCCGATCACTGACGTTTGACCCCAGCCCTTTATTTCCTCCTGGAGGAAGTCTTGCTTAGTTCAAGAGTGGTGGTCCCCCTATTTCTTGCTATATGTTGCCGCTTGTCATTTGGTGACCAAATTATCCTGAAAAATGGCGACCGTCTCACTGGCACCATCGAAAAATCGGACGACAAGGCTCTCGTGATCAAAACCGAATTTGCCGGCGAGGTCACGGTGCAATGGCCCGCCATTCAGGAACTCAAGTCGGATCAACCTCTGCACGTCGGCCTCAAGAATGGACAGACCGTCGTGGGCTCGGTCACCACGAGCGACGGAACCCTTGAGGTGTCGACCCAGGCGACAGGAAAGGTGGAGGCCGCGAAGGAAACTGTGGTGGTGATTCGTAATGACTCTGAACAACTCGCTTACGAAAAGGTTCAACACCCCGGACTGCTGAACGGATGGGAGGGTGGAGTCGATGTAGGATTTGGGCTCACCCGCGGCAATAGCGCGGCAAAGAATCTCGCGTTCGCCTTCACCGGCACACGCAAGGGCTTGCACGACAAGCTCAGCCTGTACGCAAGATCGGTGTACGCGACCAACGACGTGCCCACCGCCTCTCCCCACGTCACGTCGAACACCAACCAGGGAGGGGCCCGCTACGATCGCGACATCACCCCGCGCATGTTCGGTTTCGTCAACGCCGATTTCTTCACCGACGCGCTCCAGGACCTGAATCTGCGGTCAGTCGTGGGAGGCGGCTTGGGATTCCACGCCATCAAAAGCCAGAACACGACGCTCGACTTCCTGGGAGGCGCCAACTACACCCGCGAGAATTACACGCAGCTCGCGCCGCTGCCGCGCTTGATTCACAGTTTCTCGGCCGCGCAGATCGGCGATGAGTTTCTGCACAAGATTGCCAAGTCGACGGTCATCACTCAGAAGGCCTATTTCTTCCCTGACCTCAGCGATGCCGGTGAGTACCGGGCTACCTTTGATTTCGGGACGGTCACCAAAATCAACCAATGGATGGGTTGGCAGAACATGTTCGGAGATGTTTACGTAACGAATCCGCCGTCGGGGAAGAAGAATAACGACGTCATTTTCACAACTGGTCTGAACCTCACATTTGTCCACTAGGGAAGCCCAGTTCTGTTACTCGTGTTCAGATGGGCAAGGCTGGCGACGGTGAACGCCGCGGCTTTTGTCCCCTGTCCCCCAACTGAGTTCCCATCAAAAGCCGATGGCTTTCATCGCAAACCCGGCGATCCCCCCGCCAATGAGCGGGCTGACCACCGGAACGATGGCGTAGCCCCAATCCGAGGGCCCCTTGCCGGCGATCGGCAGGATCGCGTGCGCGATGCGCGGGCCCAAATCCCGGGCTGGGTTGATGGCGTATCCCGTAGGGCCACCTAGCGAGAGCCCGATACCCCACACCAGGCAGGCGACCAGATAAGGTCCGAAACCCGGAGCAAATCCGGTGGCTGCCACAGCCTTTGAGAAAATCGCTCCGACCACGAAGACCAAAACGAAGGTAGCGATGATCTCGCTCACAGCAGCGGTGGCGAGGTTGCGAATTGCCGGTCGAGTGGAAAAGCACGCCAGTTTCAGCGACGGGTCCGGGGTCTCGGGCCAATGCGGTAGGTAGTGTAGCCAGACGAGGGTGGCACCGGTAATGGCACCGAGCAACTGTGCCAGGATGTACGGTGCCAGTTTCGAAAAGTTTCCTGAGACCACCGCAAAACCCAAAGTTACGGCCGGGTTGAGATGGGCGTCGCTGCTGCCGCAGGCGATGGCCGTCAACACTCCACACAGGACGGCAAACGCCCAGCCCGTGGTGATGACAACCCAGCCACCGCCTTCGCCCTTCGATTTTTTGAGCAGGACATTCGCTACCACGCCGTTCCCCAACACGATCAGAATCGCGGTGCCCATGAACTCGCCAAAGAATGGTGAAGTCATCGTTTCGCATGCTCCTTCTTCCTGTCTGTGATGGTTCCCTTCACGCGGATCTAGTCCACCCAGGCGAACGATCGTGTCACCGCTTTCTTCCACAACTGGTACATCTGCTCGCGCTTCTTGTCTTCAAGATCAGGTTGCCAGGTGTGGTCCACGCTCCAGTTCGCGCGCAAGTCGTCGACGCTTTTGTAGAAGCCCACCGCCAGCCCTGCGGCATAGGCTGCGCCCAGCGCGGTTGTCTCTTTGATAGTGGGACGAACCACGGGCTTGTTGAGAATGTCGGCCTGAAACTGCATGAGAAGATTGTTTTCGACCATGCCCCCGTCGGTGCGAAGCGAGTCGAGGGCGACGCCGGAGTCCTTTTCCATCGCCTCGAGTACTTCCCTTGTCTGAAAAGCCGTGGCCTCGAGTGCGGCTCGCGCGATGTGCGCCTTGGTCGCATAGCGGGTAAGCCCGGCAATCACCCCGCGCGCGTCGTCTTTCCAGTAGGGAGCGTAGAGACCAGAGAACGCCGGAACGAAATAGACGCCGCCATTATCGGGGACCGAGAGCGCCAACCCCTCGATTTCGGAACTCTTGGCGATGAGGCCAAGGTTGTCGCGCACCCACTGGACGAGTGCTCCGGTGATCGCGATGCTTCCCTCGAGGGCAAACATCGGGGGCTGATCCCCCATCTTGTAGGCCAAAGTCGTCAGGAGCCCGTGGCGGGAAGGCACCGGTTTGTTTCCGACGTTCATGAGCAG
>DATMPS010000144.1:0-18867 GCA_035567435.1 Terriglobales bacterium
TCCTTCAGCCGGATCACAAACCGCATTCGCTCGTCCATCACAGAACGCTCCTTCCATGGCATCTCCTCTCCGCCCCCTTCGGGCCGAAAAGTGTAACCTATGTCTCCGGAACGTTCTGTTACCTATGTCTCGGAACGGACATTGGGCCGTCGCGCCCATGACGAAGTTCGAGCGGTTCGCCAAAAAGAAGCAGTACCTGCTGGGCCAAAGGTCGTCACCGGTCAACCGCTGAGGAACGCTGCCAATTTCCCGAGACGTTGTTTCAGACACGAGTGCCCGAAGGTGTAACTTCGCGTCGCACGCACTACGTCCCCAGCCGTGACAGGCAGCGTTTCCTAGTCAATACAAACGCAAAACCTCGATGCGTCGGCCAGTCGGATCACGGTCGTGCTCAATTGACAGGCGGAGTTGAAGAAATGACAACTCGACGCAGACACAAGGCTCTCGGGTGGATGCCCTCCTCCTAGCTCCTAATCAAATCGAAAAGGAAAATGCGGCGGTCTAGGAAATGCTCGTCACGGGTTGAGCAGTCTTCGTTGCTGGTGGGCTGGGCGATTCCTTCGGGATGTAAAGCGCGTGGACGCCGCCGTCATTGAGGAATATCGAGATGAAAACGGGGGACCTGCCGCTTTCTTGGACCCGAGTGAGCAAGCAGGAAGTAATCCCCAGGTAAGGCTTGCCGACGATCCGTCCGGAATGGTCGGATTCAGGCGCCGATGAACGACCGCGAAATCCCGGACCGCGGGGCCGGTCTGTAAATTCCTGCGCTAACGCGGCAAACAATCATCTAACAATTTCGAGACAACTGCGTCGAATCCCAACTTGACTTGCACGACTCCAATGTTCGTACGACCGAAAGCGGCTTTCGTTAGGAGAGTCGCTGCTTGGGAGAACAGCGATGTGGATGAGGTCATGCGCTATTTGTAAGGCTCTATTGAAGAAGCTGAGATTAAGCGATTTTGTGCGCTGTCAGTGTGGGTGGGAGTGGCAGGGCCATACGGATCGAAAGCCGGCTGGCGCTCCGTAAACAGCGTGCGGGAATCCTAGAAGGGCAGGCAGGCGGACTGTGGCAAAAGTAATCGAATTCTATATTCCGAAGAACTTCCGAAAAAGCTCGAAATGGGTTTCTGCTGAACAGCGCGGAAAGATCATCGAGTTCGCTCCACCGGTGAACAAGTCGGCCTGACAAAACGCTCGTGTGTCCACCCTGGACTAAGCAGCGTTCCCCCTTCCGCGCTTCGCCCAAACGTCCGTGAGTGCCGGCTTTCAAGGGCGAGCTTTAAGCCGACCGTCAACAGAGGAACGGGAAGACGTTGAGATTTCCGAATCAGCGACATCTGTCCGAACCGGGGAGATATCCAGCTTTGGCCCGCGATCTTCGCCTCGAAGTCTACCGACCCTCTACAATTAGGAGATGCTGATTCGTGATAAGGAGGAGGAAATGGATTTTGTGCGCCTCTCGACAAACGAAGGCATTGCAGAAGTCAGGCTGAACAGAGGGAAGGTGAATGCACTCAATGAGCAGGCCGTGGAGGAAATTGGCGGATGCTTTCAGCGCCTAGCCGCTGATCCTGACATCAGGGCTGCAATCTTCACCGGTGACGGTCCGTTCTTCTCCTTTGGATTTGACGTCCCGGAATTCCGCAGCTACTCCAAAAAGTCATTTTCAAGGTTCCTCAAGCGATTCACAAGCTTATACACCTATCTGTTCACCTATCCAAAACCCCTGGTCGCTGCATTGAATGGCCATGCAATCGCCGGCGGATGCATGCTAGCACTGGCCTGCGACTATAGGATCATGGTTACGGGAAAAGCGAAAATTTCCTTGAACGAGATCACCTTTGGCTCGTCGGTGTTTGCTGGCAGTGTGGCGATGCTCAAGTTTCTTGTTGGTGGCAAGAACGCACACGCTGTTCTTTACGACGGAACGATGTACTCGGCGCAGGCGGCGTCGCAACTCGGAATGATCGATCAAGTTTCGTCTGATGAAAAGCTGGTGGAAGATGCGCGAGAAGTGGCAAGGCACCTGGCGGCCAAAGATGCAGCCGCATTTTGCAGTATTAAGGGTCTCCTTCGTGCCCCGGTGGCAGACGAAATGGCAAAGAGGGAGCACCAATCTGTGAAGCAGTTTGTTGACATTTGGTACTCAGAGAATACCTGGAGAAATCTCCAAGCCATAAGAATCCATTCCTGACGGTCGCGCTAAAAGGGCCCGACAGACGGCATTCCCGCAGCTTCCAAGTCTCATCCATCAGGTTCGCTGTCTGACCCCCGAAAAAGTCAAGACGATGTTTGCTCTTCTTCTTGGAGCTGGCCTCGCCCCGTACGCTTTTCTTTCCCGATAGGCGGTAAAAAACAACAACCTTCGCCGTGGAATTGGAGTAGACGAGATTCGCCGACGGTGCGCGAAATTCCTCTCCAATTATACGGCGAAGCTCGCTTCGAGAGGATACAAGACGATTGGCATCTGATTGACGTTAAGGTGGAGAAGTCAATATCAGAAGAGTGGATGAAATCCCGTAACCTTTGACGGGGTCTGCCTCTAGTAAGGCCAATCCACCTCCCTCGCCCCCGCCCGCACGCCGCTCCCGCACTCCCCGCGCCCAGCCCCTATCGTCTCACGATGTAATATCCCATTTGCCCTAGTGCCCTCGGACCGGCGAATGACGCTGGTATCGCGCATGTCGTAGTGCTCAGACCAGCATAAACAGTGCTCAACACGCATGGCGCTCGGAGCATAGGGAGCAGCGTGGACACTTCTCCCAACAACATCCCCTTGCTTAATTGACCAGACAGCCCAGGGGGCCTAACATTCCTGCTCAATGCCGCCTTCCAACAGATGTGCGGTCCAAGTTCTTAGGCCGCGCGACTTGCTTTATGTCATCTTGCGCCTTTTGTTCTTGCTCCTGATCCCAGGCTTCTCAGCCGCTCAGACCACGACTTCTGGTGGGTTAACTGGAGTCGTGACCGATCCGAGCGGGGCGGTTATCGTCGACGCAGCGATCGAGATCAAGAACAACTCCAAAGGCACGACCCAATCCTCGAACACTGATCGCCAGGGATCGTACCGTTTTTTCTTTCTGGCGCCCACTCGATATACGCTGACCGTGTCGCACGGAGGCTTTCGAACGGAGGGCCGGGGGGTGACGGTTTTGCTGGGGCCCCCAGTCTCCGTGAATATCACGCTGCAACTTGCGGTGGCGGAGGCCAAGGTGTCGGTGATGGCTGAAGCACCGCTGGTTCACGCACAGAACGGCGACGTTTCCACGACCATCAATACGCAGCAGATTTCCGACGTGCCGAATCCAGGCAACGACCTCACCAACATCGTGACGATCGCTCCCGGCACGGTCATGAACACGGACGCAGGCTACGGATTTTCAATTCTGGGAATGCCCTCGAGTTCCTACCTGTTCACGATCGACGGGTTGAACAACAACGAAAACGGAGAGAACACTGCGTCGGCTGGCTTTCTCGGACTGTCACTGGGCCTGAACCAGATTCAGGAAGCGACCGTGGTCACGACTGGCTACTCCGGCCAATTCGGGGGCGCGGCCGGCGGCAACATCAATTACTTCACGAAGTCCGGGGGCAAGGAGTTTCACGGCAACGCACAATACTATTGGAATGGTCGCCTGTTCAACGCCAACGACTGGTTGAGCAACGCCTTTGGAAGTCCGCGCCCATTCGACAACGCCCATCAGTGGGCTGGCTCCTTTGGCGGTCCGATAAAACAGGACACTCTCTTTTTCTTTTTCGATACCGAGGGCCTTCGGCTGTTCATCCCTCAGCCTTCGATTGCCCTCATTCCAAGTCCTCAGTTCGAAGCCGCCACCATTGCGAACATCGACTCGGACCCAAGGTTCGGCCCCAATTCCGCAACCGACGCGTTCTACAAAAAGATTTTCAACCTCTACAATGCAGCTCCGGGAGCGAGTTCGGCGACCCCAGGTGGCATCGATTCCTCCGATCCAAGCGGTTGCACTGGATTTACCGTGCTGGGTGCAGACCCGCTCACAAAGATACCGGTGCCTTGCGCCCGGCATTTTCTCTCGTCGCGTAGTCGCGCGAGTCAAGAGACACTCGTCATGGGCAAAGTGGATTGGAATTTGAGTAGAAGCGACCGTGCCTTTCTCCGGCTGCAGTACGATCTTGCTCGCAACGCGCGGCATACGGATCCCATCAACTCACTGTTCGACACCGATGCCAAGGGGCCCAGGTGGCAAGGCCAGATCAGCGAGACCCACACCTTTGGCTCTTCGGGAGCCAGTCAATTCCTGCTAGCGGGTTCCTATAGTGGTGGGGGCCAGCAGCCGAACAATCCTGCCCGAGCGCTGGCCGCGTTCCCCACCCTGCTGAACTTCGGTGCGCAGGGCTCAGTGCCGGCATTCACCGCCTTGGGAAGCACCTACAACCCCGCTTTTACGAGGCCCACTACTCAATATCAGATTTCGGAAGATGTAGCGATGACCAGGGGCAAGCAGAAGTTCGGGTTCGGCGCCAACTTCGTACGAATCGATTGGACCCTCGTGAACAAAAGTAGCATCGGAAACCTGACCTCCCAAACGCTGGACGCTTTTTATTGGGGTGGCGTGGATCCAGGGGTTCTGAACAACACGGATCCGAACCCGGACTCCACTTATCTTTCACAGTCTTTTGTCACCGGCCCGGAGTCTGTCCGACTGGCTTTTTCTCACTTCGGAGTCTATGGCCAGGACGAGTGGCAGGCGCGGCGTAATCTCACCCTGACCCTGGCGCTGCGGGCTGAACATCAGGGCAATCCGTCGTGTGCGAGCCGCTGCTTTGCCCGGCTCGCCGGATCGTTTGGATCCATCAGCCACGACCCGGCCCAGCCTTACAATCAGGCGATCCTGATTCATCAAAGACACGGTCTTCCCAGCATCGACAGCATCGTGTGGTCCCCGCGATTCAGTTTCGCATGGCAACCTTTGGGGGTGGTGCACAGTTCGGTCCTGCGCGGTGGTTTCGGTATCTTCTATGACCCCATTGCTGGTTGGCCCGCAACGTCTGCCAGCGGCAACCCACCGCTCAACAACGCATTCACAGTATCCGGAGACAACCTGACTCCCGACGAGGCAACCAGCTTGTTTAAGGTTGCAAACGCCTCCAACGCGGGGTTCGTGAACGGGTTCGCAGCAGGCCAAACCCTCGCCCAGATTGAGAAGGCCGATCCTAACTTCTTTCCTCCTGGTGTTATTGGCTGGAGTGTCCACGCGCATTTGCCGCAATATCAAAGGTGGAGTCTGGAGTGGCAGAAAGGGATTGGTACCAGCAGTTCCCTCAGTATCGGCTACCACGGGAACCACGGCATTCACGAACTGGTCGAGGATCCTAACGCCAACGCCTGGGGTTTTGGGTCACTCCCCGCCGGGCTGTGCACCAGTCCGCCGGTTCCACCCTGCGCCGACCCCCGATTCAGCGGAGTTCAGCAGAACTCTTCGGTTGCCATCTCCAACTACAACGGCATGGTGATTTCTTTCCAGCATCGCTTCAGTCGCTGGAGCCAGGGCCTGTTTCAGTTCAACTACACCTACGCGCACGACTTCGATGAAATCTCCAACGGCGGGGATTTTTTCTTCACGGGTGGCCTCGATTCACTGAGTCCGCAGGACCCAAAAAATCTTCGCGGCGCCTACGGACCGGCGGAGTACGACTATCGCCATTCTTTCAATGCGAACTACGTTTGGGAACTTCCGCTGAAGTCGGCATTCGGCCGCTACGGCCCGGCCTTTCTAGTAAAGGGTTGGCAGGTATCGGGAACTATCTTCTTCCGCTCGGCTGAATCCGAAACAGTTTTTGACTTCGCGAAATCACAACAACTTCAGCAACAAAATTATTTCGGGTGGCTCTATGCAGTGCCGGTCGCTCCTCCGCGTCCAAATCCGCCGTGCGGGGAAGGCGCGGCTATTCCACTCGCACCGCATCCTTGTGAACCGCCACAGTTGCTGCCTGACGGAAATCCCAATCCAAACGCACTTTTTGTACAAGTGGGTTGCGAGACGGGATTCAACAGTGGACATCTGGGTGCCTCTGGGGTGTGCGATGGTCCCCTGGTGCACTTTGCCCAACGGCGGAATCAGTTCCGCGGACCCGGCTACTTCAATTCCGATTTCGCCATCATGAAGAACACGAGGCTTCCTGGTTGGGAAAGTGCCATGCTGGGAATCGGTTTCCAGTTCTTCAACGTCTTCAACCATCCCAGCTTCAGCCCATGGGATAACTTCATTTCGGATTCAACGTTCGGGACCATCGGTTACATGGAGCAGCCACCTACCGGCATTCTGGGTAACGGCGCGACTGCGAGGATGATTCAACTTAAGGCCCAGCTAAGGTTCTAGAGTACAGAGCAAGATTTCGGGCGACCTGGACGAGCGCTCGTTTTCAGAAGTTTTCCATCATCCACAAGTTGCCTTCCACGTTCCACCCACGCATGGCCAAGTGGCGGCCGTCGGGGGAAGGCACCGCGTAGGTGTCGATGCCGCCCAAGTGTTCCCACAAGACTCGAGCATTGCCTTGAAAGTCCACGCTCAGGATGACCGGCCCGCGGTCCTTGAAGCTAGATACGAAAAGACTCTTCCCATCCGCCGCCCAGGCGACGGTTGTCAATGTTTCCCATCCCTTGACCGTAATGTCCTGACGTGCCCGGCCATTCAGCGAAAGAATGCGGACCTGTCCTGCCCGGTCCTGGACGATGGCGACGCGAGTGCCGTCGGGAGAAAGGTCCCACCAATAGTCAAACCCTGGGTCCGCTTCAAATTCGGCAAGTTTTCGCCCTCGGCCTTTCACAGAGTCGAAAGCAGTGAACACGAGTTGCTTGCGGTCCGCACTTCGTTCCGCCATGGCGCATAAGGACGCCGGCGACCGGGCGCAGTGGGGCCGGCCATCGAGGTGAGCCGCCAGCACCGGCTCAGGCGTGCCCCCGGTGACCGGAACTCGCATGAGTTTGTCCATGGTCGGATCATCGGAACCCAACTTGTAGAAAACCCAGGCGCCGTCCGGACTCAAGCAGGCATCCCCCGGGTCCTGACCCTTGGGACCGGTGACCAGGGTCTCCCCATTGATCTGACCAAGAGTCTGTTTGAAAATCCGGCCGATCCCGCCGCGGTTGGAATAAAGAAGAATGGATTTGCTGTCAGCCGTCCACGCCAGGGGCTCATTCCAACTCTCCTCCAACGTCAGGCGGGTCGGAGTTGAGATGCGCGTCCCTGCGGCTTGCACGTCACCCACAAATACGTTCACAATCGGCCGCCATTGATAGACGATGAGCCGTTTTCCATCGGCCGTCGCGTTGTTTGCGTTGGCCACGAACCCGGTCAATTTCGTGAACTGCTGGGGCTTTCCTACGAAAGTATTGCTCTGCAAATCCAACTGCGCCTGCCAGAGATTGCGGCCGTCCAATTCATTCGATCGATAAATCAGCCGACCCCCGGGCAGCCACAACCAATCATCCGGGCTGGCCGGTGGACGAATCGTCACCACCGGGCCCCCTTTTAGATCGCGCCTTACGAACACGAAGTTGCGATTTTCTTCTTCCGCCTGGGCATAGATAACGCTTTGGCCATCTGGAAGCCATTCGAACCCGTCAATCCAGGTGCGCCCATCGACTGCAAAAACCTTCCGAGCCTGTTCTCCGTCCGGCCCCATGAGCCAGAGTTCGTGATCGCCAAACTTCCAGGCGTTGGCGCCAAAAGCGATGAGAGAGCCGTCCGGAGAAACCGATTGGGCCTCAGCCTCGTCGCGCAGCTTGCGCGGCGGACCACCGAGCACGGAGGCAATCCAGACACTGCCGCCCCGCGCATTCCGAAAGGTGGTGTCGCCCCCGAACGGGTAGGCGTTCAGGACGAACCTGGTGCTGTCGGGAAACCAGGGTCCAATGCCCCACGAGACTCGGTGCTTTTTAATTTCGTCCGGTTTGGGGATCGCCTTGATCTCGCCAGTGGCGAGGAGCTTGAGATGGACTCCCTCGGCATCGGGATACAGCAGATATTTTCCATCGGGTGAGATGCTGCCGCCGCCCACCAGATTCTCGCTGGAGTTGCTGGTAAGTTGTGTCCACTTAACTTCGCTCAGCGCCGCGGAAGCTTGCGGATGGTTTCGCGCGAACCAGTACGCCGCACTGGCAACCAGAAGGAGGAGGCCGCCAACCGCAGCCGCGGTCGCACTCCATCGAAGACGCGGTTTCGGTTCTGTGTGTTTCTGCAGGGTCTCCATGTCGGCACGCATTTCCAACGCCGACTGGTAACGCGCCTCGCGGTCCTTTTCGAGCGCTCGCCCGATAATTGCTTCCAGCTTTGGGTGAAGCGCAGGATTCAACTGCCGCGCAGGCGTGGGTGAGATCTTGAGGATGGCATCGTGAAGTGCGACAGCGGTGTCGCCCGTGAACGGCTGTTGCCCAGTCGCCATCTCGTAGAGCACCAGGCCGAACGAAAACAGGTCGGTGCGCGCATCCAGTTTTTCGCCTCGCACCTGCTCCGGTGACATGTAGCCCGCCGTGCCCATGGCCACCCCGGTTCGGCTGAGGAACAGATTCGGGCTCGCTGCCGGCACACTCTCTTGGGACGCTCCCGCTGACCCTTCATCCTGATGGCCAGTTCCCGGGGAAGCGCCGGTGTCCGCACCTGCAGCAACCAGCTTCGCCAGGCCAAAATCCAAGATCTTGGCTTCTCCGCGATCCGTAATGAAGACGTTCGCCGGCTTGATGTCGCGATGGATGATCCCCTTCTGGTGGGCGGCATCCAATCCGTCGGCGATCTGAATCGCCATGTCGAGCAGCGTGTCGGTCGGGATGGGCGCACTTTCGGCAATCCTATCTCGCAGGGTTTCCCCCTCCAGCAACGGCATTACGAGGAAGGGTTGGCCTTCGTGCTCTCCGAATTCATAGAGCGCGCAGATATTCGGATGGTCGAGAGACGAAGCGGCGCGTGCTTCCCGCTCGAACCGCTCCAAAGCTCTGGCATCGTTTCCGAGCTCTTCTGGAAGAAACTTCAGCGCGACGCGGCGGCCCAGCTTGAGGTCCTCGGCCTTGTACACCAGCCCCATGCCACCGCCGCCCACGATCTCCAGCACCCGGTAATGCGAGACTCTCTTTCCGATATGATTCGCACCTGCAGCTGCAAGGGACCGCGCGGCGACCTCAGCATGCGTGACTTCGTCCACCGGCGCCACAAACCGGTAGCCGCGCTTGGGGACGGTCTCGATGTACTCCCGCTCGCCTTCCCAGAGGCCTAAGACCTTCCGCAAAACGAAGATGTTCTTGTTGAGGTTTCCTTCCTCCACGAAGGCGTCGGGCCAAACGCGCCTCATCAGCTCATCTTTATCCACCAGGTGTCCGGCGCTTTCGACCAGCAGGAGAAGGGTTTCCGCCACCTTAGGCGCAAGAGGCACGGGTCCACCATCGCGCACCAGGACCCGCTTCTCGGAGTCCAGGCGAAAAGGGCCAAAGGCGTAGAAGTGCTTTGTCTGCCCGCTCATAGCGGCTGCAAGGTTTTCCCCAGAACTTTTCCAGAACTTTCGAAGGACGTAGAAACCGCAACCCCGTTACGGTCCCACGTGGCGGGATCGATCCGATCCAGAAAGCCCGTCCGACGGCAAATTCTAGTGTGGATGGGAGCTTCAGGCAATGCCCATGTTGTCCAAGTCTGTCGTCTCAGGCCCCGCTATCGCCAGCCAGATAGGTCGAGCAAATCGACACCCGAAGACTCAGAGGAGAAGATTATGAGATTCCCAAAGCTGATGTCGATCGTTGCGATAGCGCTATTCACCCTGTTGACACTGCCACTGGCCGCAGAGAATCACGGCCCAAAGCATCACCACTATAAGGTCGTCGACCTGGGAACATTCGGCGGCCCCTCGAGCTCCGTGAACTGCTGCCAGCACCAGATTACTGCTCGTGGGACGGTCGTGGGCAGCGCGGACACTTCCGCCGCCAATCCGAATCCCGGGTGTTTCAACGGCCCCTTGGGGGTGCCGGATTGCAACGTCAATCAAGCGTTCCAGTGGCGGGATGACACACTGACGGACTTGGGGCCACTGCCCGGTGGCTACAACAGCTATTCCCAAGCCATCAACGCGCGCGGAACGGTGGTCGGGTCCGCGGAAAACGGCATCACCGATCCGGTCGTGGGGACAGCGGAGTTTGAGGCAGTTGTCTGGCGCAACGGCCAGATCACCAACCTGGGCACGCTGGGCGGCAATGAGAGTCTGGCCTTCGATATCAATGATCGTGGGCAAATCGTCGGAGTCGCAGCCAACGCCGTGCCCGATTCGGCTTCTTTTTTTGGTTTTGCCACTCAGACCCGGCCATTTCTTTGGGAAAAAGGTGTCATGCACGACTTGGACACGCTGGGCGGTACGGATGGCGCGGCGTACCTGGTGAACGCTCGCGGGCAAAGCATGGGGCAGTTCTACGTGAATGGCGGCGCGGCGGTCGATCCAATCTTCTGGGACGAGGGCGGCAACGCGGTGGACATTGGCACTCTCGGTGGCACCAACGGCAACCCGTGGGGGATGAACAATCGAGGCCAAGTCGTTGGCGACTCTAACCTGGCGGGAGACAAAGCCCATCACGGATTCCTTTGGGACCGAGGAGCTCTCACCGACCTGGGCACGTTGGGAGGCAATCAATCGGTGGCGTATTGGATCAATGACTCCGGTGTGATTACGGGTAACGGCGATGTATCGGGCAGCAAGACTCACCACGGAACTCGGTGGATGTGGAACCACGGCGTGATGACGGTGACCGATCTTGGTGTCATCAACAATGATCCCTGCAGCACCGGCTTCGCCGTGAACAACAGCGGCCAGATCGTGGGCGATGCGGGGGCATGCGGCATCGGCGGCGACGCCTGGTTGTGGGAGAACGGCGGCCCCATGCTGGACTTGAACACCCTGGCGATTCCCGGCTCTGGCCTGCACCTGGCGGACGCGAAACTGATCAACGACCGGGGAGAGATCGTGTGCACCGGAGTGCTCCCGAACGGAGACCTGCATGCCGTTCTGCTGATCCCCGTTGGCGAAGCTGATGACAGTACGAGCAACGCCCCCGCAGCAGCGCAAGGCACTGTGCCTCACTCTGTCCCCAGCGGACGGCAGCAGCCGTCTCAGTCGCCCCAGAACGATCGCTATCGCATTCCTGGCCTGCGACCGTCGAGCAGATAGCTCAGCGACGCAGCGCTGAGACTGGAGGAAGAGACGATGACATCGAAAAACGTGATGACCACCGACGGTGTGGTGCTGCTTACTGTGTTGGCGTTGGTTGCGACACTGTCAGCGCAGACCCAAACCTTGACCGTGCTCCACAACTTTACCGGGCCCGACGGGATCTATCCCCAAGGGACACTGCTGTTCGATCAGGCGGGCAACCTCTACGGCACAACGAGCCAGGGTGGCACCGCTGGCTACGGCACAGTGTTCAAGCTGGACCCGAGCGGCAACGAAAGCGTGCTCGCCAGCTTCGGGGGCTCGGCCGGGGCGGGAACATACCCGTTAGGTGGCCTGGTGCGGGACACGGCAGGGAATCTTTACGGAACAACGGCCGATTCCTTCCTCTGTCAATCTGCAACCGGTTGCGGCAACGTCTTCAAGCTGGACCCGAACGGAACGGTGACGGTGCTGCACCGCTTTGGTGGTACTTCTGATGGGGCCAATCCCACCGGCCGGCTGGTCTTGGACAGCGCGGGCAACCTCTACGGCACCACTCACACCGGCGGCGGAACAAGATGCAAACGAAGTATTGGCTCAAAACTGGTCGTCGTCGGTTGCGGCACCGTGTTCAAGATCGATGCGAGTGGCCAGGAAAGTGTCCTGCATCCGTTCGAAATTACCGATGGCGTATTCCCGTCCGCCGGCTTGGTGCGAGACACAGCTGGCAATCTGTTCGGAACCGCCTACCAGGGGGGCCTGCAGAGCTGCACGCTCTCAATGTATGGCTGTGGCACGGTTTTCAAAGTGGATACGACCGGCACGTTCAGCGTGCTGTACTCGTTCAAGGGGCCGGAGGCAGGACCGGATGGCGCCTATCCTCAGGCTGGCTTGACGCTCGATTCCGCGGGCAATCTCTTCAGCACTACCGCCGCCGGGGGCTCTGCTACCGGGTGTCCGAGTTTGCCGCAAGAGAATTGTGGCACGATCTTTCAGCTGACTCCTGCTGGAACAGAAACCGCGCTATTCTCCTTTAAAGGTGGCCTCGTGACCGCTGGTTCACCTACGGCCGGACTGACGCGAGACGCGGCCGGGAACTTCTACGGCCTGGCGGGAGGCACGATCTTCAAACTCGATCGCGCTGGCAAGGAGTTCGACCTCTACACAATCACGGGATCTGACCTGGGAGTGTCGGACGACCTCGTACTAGATGCAAACGGCAACCTTTACGGTGTCACGCCTCATGGTAGCAGCGGTTTCGGCACGGTGTTCAAACTGACCACACCTCCGGATTTTGCCATTCCTGCTTTTACGCTCACGCCAGCTTCCGTTTCGCCGGGATCGCCGGCGTCAGCGATTCTGAATCTGGCTGCGGTCAGCGGATTTACTGACACGGTGGCGTTTACATGCTCGGTATCGCCGAAGCCCGCGCTGGCTCCCCAATGCTCAGTCACTCCAGCGTCCGCAGCGCCCGGAACTCCGGTGACCGTGAAGGTGACTACCACCGGCCCAAGCGCACGCATGAGTTCACAGTCCGGGAGGGCTCTTTATGCGATGTGGCTGCCACTGCTGCGATTGATGGGTATCGGGAACCGACTTGGCTCGAAGCAACGCAAGACAAAAGCTCTCCTGCTCGGTTGCGTGCTCGTCGGCGGCTTGCTGTTTCAGGCCGCGTGTGGTGGCAGCAGCATGACCGGTAGCTCGGGCACACCCGCGGGTGCATACACCATCACAGTAACGGGTACATCGTCCACCGCGAGCGGCTCGCTCGTACGTTCCACGAGCACAACTCTCGAGGTGCAATGATGCTCAACCAAGTCCAGCCCATTTCCAGTTCTTTAGGCACATACGTGTATGTCGGTCGAAACCTACGGTTGAAACATCATGTGTCCGAAAGTGTTAAAGGCTACACTTGCAGGTATCTGCACACACGGACTGAGGTTCTTGGTCGGCCTTAGCAGACGATTTTCGAACTCTTGTGTTAACGGTGGGCGGCCACGAGTCCGTTTTCAGCAGTTTACAGACTTGAAGCTTGGTTCCTGCAGGGTCAATGAAGGCAATCGGGATTCATCAACCGGCTCGCCCTGGCGTTATTGCGTTGCGCAGGAAGTTCTAGCAGTAACCAGATGTGCTGACATAGGGGCGTCTTTACCGTGCCATCGTCCCAGTGTCTGAGCAACAGCATCAGCGGTGCGGTCAAGAGCTGACGGGTCCCGGCGCTCGATCTCTGCCCGTAGTGGAGAGCCAAACACCAAACCCTGAGCGGCATCTCGGGCATTCACCCGGCTCGACAATTCGATCGTCTCGATCTCCACCTCACTGAAGCCAGCGGCAAGCAGGTCGTGGTTGATCCGTGCCGGATCGGCGTAGCAGAAGGGGCCACGTTCCATGTAGTCAAACGGATCGTGGGCAAAAAGCGCATTGACCGCGTCTGCTGCAGCTTTTGCTACCGGGTTCAACTCGAGACGGTTGAATGTGACTAGCACGTAGTGGCCATTGGGACGAAGCACACGACGCGCTTCCTGGTTCGCGCGGACCTTGTCGGGAAAAAACATCACTCCGAACTGACAGAGGACTAAATCGAAGCTCCCTTCGGCGAACGGTAAGTTTTGTGCATCCGCGGGCTGAAACGAAACATGTTCGGTGGTCACCATGCGCGCAGCGAACTCAAGCATCGCGGGATTGATGTCCGTGGCGACGAGCTCCGCTCGCGGGGCCGCCCGATGCACCGCCCGAGTGACAATACCGGTGCCAGAAGCAGTCTCGAGAACCCGGTCTGGCTGGAGAAGGGCGCAGCGCTCGGCGACGAGCCTGGCGTAAGGTTCAAACAAAAGCGGGCCCCATGTAGCGGTCGTAAAGCGCGGGAGTTGAGTGTTCGAATATCCGCTCTGTCAATGCGCGCCTCCGCTCCTCCGCGAGCGCGTGGAACTGCCAGCGAACCGTCAGGAATTATCCCATGGAACGAAGCCTCAGCTCTCGTAATCATAGCCTTGCTTCGGGTTCAAAAGTGAAGGATGGGCCGTGCGCAAGTGCATGAAAGCAAGGAGGGAAAATATTGGTCGGGGGGCGCGGATTTGAACCCCCGGGCTCAGAAGGCGAACTGCATTCAGCGTCGAAGCGAATGAGCTAAGCCATCGATCCGCTGTGTCATTGCGCAAAGCCGTGTTGTGTTAGCCATGCGGCTAGAAAAGCAAAATACGCTGGTGCATCGGGCGCCTCTTTCGGAAAGAACTCGGGGTCCACTTGCTCCTTCGGATCGACCCCTAACATCATCGTATGGTCAGCTCCAGCCACTATAGCCACCCTAAGGTTCGCGTGCTGTTTTGCGATGGCACGGAGGCGGTCCATGGACGACCGAACCGGTACCCAGGGATCATCCTGACCGTACAGCATCAGCACTGGTGCCGATACATTGTCTAGCATCGTCATCGGGTCGAATCGCATTTGCTTCAGCCAGCTTGATGTTTCTGGATTACCAACTGTGTTGTCCATGTAAATCAGCGGAAACCATGGTCGCTGTCGCGCCGCATTGAGAGCCTGCTCGGCGCTCGCGCGATCTAGTCTGCCGCGCAGATAATCATCCACTGCGCGTCGCGCATGCTGAGCTATCGCGATCTCCTCCGGCCCATAACCGTGAATGCGCAAGATATTCTCCACAGCGAAGCTCATCTGCATGTCCGGTGTTGTCATGGGTGCAGACACTGAAACGACAAACGCTGCCTTGGAGTCGATCGCACCCGCCGCCAGCGCGAGCCATCCTCCCTGGCTGATGCCCCAATATCCGATTCGTGCTGCATCTACATGCGGACTATTGGCCAGCGCATTACGTGCCGCGGCGCCATCTTGCGCGAGAATCTGAAAGTCGTAATGGCCTTCGTCACCGCCCGAGGCCCCGCTTCCACGCCGGTCATACACAAAAACCGCGATACCGAGCGGAGGAAGGATGTGCTTGAGGTGCTCGTAGAGGGGCAAATCTTGCGATGGTGAAGAGGCCCCGTGCAGCACCACAACCGCCGGTCCCGGATGCTGGCGCGATTGATAGTAAAGCGTTCCGCTTAGTCGCGTCCCACGGCTTAGGAACGCAACATGCTCTTGTTCAATACCGGCATCCAGTGGGACATGCCACGGAGTGCGATTTACCTCTGTCCCCGCTTCCTGCTGGGCTGCTGCGGCAAAACATTGCAGGGTCATCATTCCGATCGCGGCAAACTTCATAAAGTCGTTCATCCACACCTCTTCACCATCACTTGTGCGACCACATTCCGGTTAACCGCCTCCATGGGCAATGATAAACGCCCTCGGGAGTAAAACAACCATGCCCAGTTTGAGGACGGTCGCAGGGTTGATCGGAAACGCCTCGGGCACGACACCTTTCACGACGAAGTGGAACTGGATCCGAGGCGTTTTCGATCAGCAGACTAGGAGGAAGCCGCTGGGGTTTGCGGCAGACGCGGTGCGCTATGGGATTGGAACGGCAGTTTGGGGCGAAACAGGTCTATGGGTAGGCAGCCGAAGAGCGGATCAAGACCGTCTGCGGTGTTGCAGAAAACTGCAGCAGTGTTGGCGGAGGGTAGTGAGCGGGGTCGTGGAGCTGGGGTGAGCACACGAATGTATCGGCGTGCCGGAACACATCTTGGTCGAGTCGTTGGTGATGGACGCATCAGGAAGAGTCGAAGTATGTGCATGCTGATAGTTTTGTGGCAGCGAATCTCTGAATCACGATCATCGATGCGCCGCAGCGCGAGCAGTGCCATAGAGAAGAACTCTCGGGCACGTGGTGTGCTCTAACTTCCTGCTCGGTCGAGCCAGTGGAGGCCAGCCGGTTGTCGGCCTGGTGCCAAACGGGAAGCCCGAAAGCGATTTGCCAGAAAGCCGAAGTGACGGATGCGCACGAAGCCTCTGGGCAGCAGGTGTAGGAAGAAACGGCGCAAGCACTCAGTGACAGCTAAAGAACTGAAAATGCTGGTTCGAAGCGGTCGGCACTCAGAAGAGTTCGAAAATCGTCTGCTAATTTCAGATTCAAGCAGAGCGCCAAGGCACTCCAGAGGTCGTGTCTGGAGGATAGCCCAAGGCCGTCTAGGTCAGCGCGGTATAATCTCTCCTCGACCATGTCCGTTTCGCGTTACGCCCTGGTGGCCTACGTTCGAAAACCGGTGGGGGAATTCGTGGAGACTCTCCGCCGTGATTTACACCCCGAGTTGCCGCACATGGCGGCCCACCTCACCATTCTTCCACCTCGGCTGCTCCGGGGAAGCGAAAGCGCGGCCATCCATGACCTGGAAGAGATCTGCCGCGACGTCGAGCCCTTTGAAGTTTCCCTCGGCGAGGTGGAGACTTTCATTCCCGTCACCCCCACCGTCTTCATCCGCGTGGCGCACGCCGCCGTGCGCCTGCAAGAGCTTCATGACCGCCTCAACCGGGACGCGCTCTGCTGCACCGAGCAGCTACCCTACATTCCTCACCTCACCATCGCCAAAATGGGCACGGAAGAACTGGCGTGGAAAGCCTTCGAAGTTGCGCGACGCCGGTGGGCGCGGTACTCCGGCAGTCGGCACATCCAGCTCGAAGCACTTACTTTCGTCCGTGAAGACATGCAGAACCGCTGGGTTGATCTGGCACCGCTGCCGTTGGGGCGCAGTCTGCCGTCCCGAAGGAAGTAGCGCTTATTCTCGGGTGCGGTTTCTATCTGACCGTTTCGGGCAAACGCTAGTCCCTGCTCCTCTTCTGAACCGACGCATAGGTGCCGGCCAGAAGGACATGTCCCTCGCGGGCTGGCTCGTTGTCCCGACGTGCGTTGCCAACCTTCCCACTGTGGCCCCAACATGAAGAAGTCGAGGTGCAGTGTGCCTCGGCGCAGGCCGCTTTCCCCAGCGGACGTCGGGGTTGCATCCCCAATCGGGAGAACTTTCTACATGCACGTTGGGGTTTACGGATCGGGATACCTGGGGACCGTCATTTCTGCTTGCCTGGCGGATTTCGGCACTCCGGTTGGCTGCTGCGATACCGACAGCACCCGCATGGTCGAGATGGCCCAGGGCAACATCCTCTTCTTCGAAAAAAACCTGAAGGAAATCGTCAAGCGCAACGTCCGCTGCGGACGGCTCGCCTATTCCACCGACGTGGAAGCCTTCTCGAAAAAAAATCAGGTGATCTTCCTGGCCGAAGACTCCGCGGAACGTCTGCAGGAAGTGGTCCTGCGGATCGCGCGACATGCCGGACGCCCGGTTACGTTTTCCCTCGTGACCCCAGTTCCGGTTGGGACGGCCGCCAGCCTGGAGCGCGCCCTGGCGGAGGCGAAACTCAAGGCCAGCATCGTTTCGCAGCCCATGTTCTTTACGGACGGCTGCGCCGTCGAAGATTTCAACTGGCCCGACCGCATCATCCTGGGTACGGCCTCCAACGAGGCGGTCGCCGCGATCAAACAGATTTTCCACCCGCTCGTCATGCGCGGAGTTCCGGTGGTCGTCACCAATCACGAGACGGCCGAACTGGTACGCGAAGCTGCCACCGCATTTGTCGCTACCAAGATCTCCTTCATCAACGAGCTGGCCACGCTCTGCGAGCGCGTGAATGCGGACGCGGTGAACCTGTCGCTGGCTCTCGGTCTCGACAAGAAGATCGCGCCCCGCTGCCTGCAACCCGGGGCGGGAATGGGTGGAGTCTTCGCTGAGTCCGACATGGACTCGCTGGCTCAACTGGCGCGCGAGAAGGGCGTAAACCTGAAAATACTCACGGCCGCTCGCGAAGTGAACACGGCGCTGGCCGAGAACCTGGTGGCCAAGATCTCCGGGATGGTCAATTCGGTCCAGAACAAGGACGTTGGCATTCTTGGCCTGGCCTTCAAGCCGAACACCAATTCTGTCGCGGGCTCCTCTTCGATCCGCCTGGCCCAGACCCTGGTGGCCCAGGGCGCGCGCGTACGGGCCTACGATCCCGTCGCCCTCTCCGATGCCAAGCTCGAGCTGAATGGTACCGTGCGCTATTGCGAAACAGCCTATGCCGCAGCCGAAGGCGTCGATGCGCTCGTGGTCGGCACCGGCTGGCCCGAGTTCCGCACCCTCGACTTCGGTAAGATCAAGACCCTGCTGAAGCGGCCCATCATCTTCGACACCAAGAACCTGCTCGACTCCGTCCGGCTCCGCGCCATGGGGTTTCAGTACATGGGCGTGGGGCGCGGGTAATCCCCCTGTTTTTCGCATTCCTTCCGAAACGTCGCCGCAAGTAGTTTGCCTACTCCATGCGAGACTCGTGTCAGAGCATGTCTTCAGCCATGCCGTAAAGGCCGCTGAATGAATCGCGCCTTCAGCGCTGCGTGGCAAACGCACGCGGCCCTGTTGTTGCAACCAGAAAATGTCGTATTAACTGCAATGAGACTCTGTCACCCCCGTTGTCGTTTAGGTAACGGCCGCCAAAGCGGGGCGGCCGGAGAGGTGGTAGATGCGGGGCATCGGAGTTTTTCTTTTCTGCGCCGAAGTAATCGGCGCCGGGCGGGGTTGGGCGTGTTCTTGCAGCGGCAAGGGCAGAGCCAGCAGCAGCGCGTCTCCGCGATAGATGCGCAGTGTGCCGTCGAGCTGATGGGAGAGTTCGACGGTTTCTCCGGGGTAGCCGCGATGGCCGGGCAAGGGGGGCAGAGCGATGGAGTGCGCGCCCAGAGTGACGGTGTGATCGGGGTTGACCACGCGCAGGTAGTGCAGGCTCAGGCAGCGG
>DATMPS010000145.1:0-18192 GCA_035567435.1 Terriglobales bacterium
AAGACCTGATCAAGAAATCCAAGGTGTCCCGTACTTTCGCGGCCCTCCCTGTCGGACGCTCTTTATCCACCATAAAATCAGCCCGATAGCGCCCCGTCCCCGTTTGCGGGCGTTCCCCCTGTACCACGGAGTGTGGCGAATTTACCACATACAAAAATTTGACTCCGCCTGTAAGCTGATGGGGATCAGACACATCAGCCCTCCCCCTTTGAAGCAAGAACAGACAATTCGATCAGCCGTGGCTTGCAAGGGGATCGGCCTCCACAGTGGTGCTCCCGTACAACTGAAAATTCTGCCGGCACCCTCCGGATCCGGCATCGTGTTCCGTCGCACTGACCTTGACGACTTCGAAGTCGAAGCCACCGGACGCAACGTGGCGCGCGTCAGCTACGCCACCAGCCTCATGAAGAAGGGCGTGCTCATTTCGACCACCGAGCACCTGCTCTCGGCCTTTATCGGCACCGGCATCGACAACGCCATCGTGGAACTCGACAACCTGGAATTGCCGATTCTTGACGGCAGCGCCCGCCCCTTCGTGGAAATGATTCAAAACGCAGGCATTCGCAAGCAGCGCCGTCCTCGCTCTTACATGCGAATCCGCCGCGAACTCGAACTGCGTGAGGGGAACAAATTCATCGCGATCTATCCCGCCGACAGCTACTCAGTCTCATACACCATCGATTTCCCGCACCCCCTCATCGGCCGGGAGACCTTTCGGGTTGATCTCTCCGATGGCAACTACCTGCGCGAAATCGCCCCCGCTCGCACCTTCGGTTTCCTGCACGAAGCGGATGCCATGCGGCAGCAGGGACTGATTCGCGGCGCTTCGATCGAGAACGCTATCGTTCTGACCCGGCACGAGGTGATGAACCCGCCGCTGCGCTATCGCGATGAGTTCGTCCGCCACAAGGTGCTGGACCTGATCGGCGATCTGGCGCTGGCAGGAAAACAGATTCTCGGCAACATCGTCGCCGATCGGGCAGGCCACGCCATGCACACCGCCCTGGTGTCGCGCCTGCTGCGCGACCGGACTCTGTGGGAAGAAACCCCGATCGAAGAAGTGGACCAGACCGCGGCTCCCGCCGACCACGCCATGGCCGGAGGACAAACCGCTTAAACGCCCGGTCAGACGCCCTCCCCTGCGGAAGAACGAAGAACAGAGATTGGTATCAGGCCACGACGGCAAGAGCTCGTGGAAGCTCTTGCCCGGTCCCGATCGCCTCCGATACACGTCCCGTTGTCATTGCGACGCGCGAGCGCAGCGAGGCGGTAGGAATCTGCTTCATCGCAGGATGCGGCCCGCGCCGTGGATTCTTGACCAAAAAGGGCACAGAGGCCGCGCAAGCTCGATCGATTCCGGTCAGGGCGGGCCTTCAGGCGCGCCCGTAGGAGTGTCAAAACAACCCGGCTCTTTAGCCGAGGTCTTGGCCCTATCCCGAAAAGGCGTGCGCCCAACGAGGGGTGTGCGCCGCTCAGCCTCGACCCAAATGGGTCGAATTTCTTGGGAGCTGTGCTAAGGTCCTCAGTCCGCAGGCTCGCAGGGAAATTCCGCGACGTCCGCTTCCTCGGCGTGCTCTTCCATCAACCTCTCTAGCTCGGCGCGGGTGTGGTCGATCATGCGGGCGGCAAATTTCTTTGCGATCTTCTGCCGTTCGGGGGACAGGTCTTTCACGCGCTGATTGAGCAGCGGCACGTCTTCTTCGAGCCAGCGCAGCGTGCGCTGCACGCGGGCAATCTTCGGGTTCTGAGCCAACGTAGCCAAAGTCCACACTCCTTCCTGGAAAGGCTAACCAGGCTGGGATGGGCCGACAAGTCACCAAGCGGGTACCGCGCAGGGCTGGAGATGAGCGTGTGCTCGCTCCAATCGGGTTAACGCGACAAGAGACGCGTGTACCTTTACGATACGAATCGGCTCGTTGAGCAGGCGACGGCTCGAACGCTTCGCCTGCGGAGGATCGACATGCTATCGCGGCGGGATATTCTGATCACGGCGGCAGGGGCGAGCGCGGCGGCGGTGGTTCGGCATTGGGGCAGCGTGTTTGCTTCCGCGGCGCAGGCGGTTACGCCGGTGAATTTTCAGGTGCCGGCGGGAGCATGTGACTGCCATGTGCATGTGTTTGGAGATCCGCAGCGCTTTCCGTTTTCGCCGGCGCGGATGTACACCCCGCCGCCGGCGTCGGTCGAGGAGATGCGGGAGTTGCATCGGGCGCTGCACACGGATCGCGTGGTGGTGGTGAATCCCAGCGTCTACGGCACCGACAACTCTTGCACCCTGGATGCGGTGACGCGACTGGGCGCGAGCGCGCGGGGCATTGCGGTGATCGACGACCAGACACCTGAGGCTGCGCTCGACGAGATGGATCGGGTTGGGGTGCGCGGCGTACGGATCAACCTCGAGACGGGCGGGGAAGCCGATCCGGCGGTGGCTCGGCGGCGGTTTCATGCTGGCGTGGAGCGCATCCGGGGCCGCAAGAACTGGCACATGCAGGTGTATGCGCGCGTGTCGGTAATTGAGGGAATCGCAGACCTGCTCGAGGCGGCTCCCATGCCGGTGGTGTTTGACCACTTTGGGGGAGCCAAAGCGGCGCTTGGGGTGGCGCAGCCAGGCTTCGGGACGCTGTTGCAACTGGTGCGATCGGGCAAGGCGTACGTCAAGATTTCGGGGGCGTACCGGAGTTCAACGCTGGCGCCAGATTACCCCGATGTCGTGCCGCTCGCGAAGGCGTTGCTTGCGGAAAACCCGCACCGGATTTTGTGGGGTACCGACTGGCCCCATCCCTCGCAAGTAGCGGGACGAAAGATAGAGATCTCGCCGCTGCTGCCGATCGACGACGGACGCTTGTTCAACCAGCTGGCGGTGTGGGCGCCAGACGCTGCCCTGCGCAAGGCGATCCTGGTCGACAACCCGGCCCAGTTGTACGGCTTCTGAAGCGGAATGGTCGACAAGGTAGGGGGCGGAAACCAACTCCATGGCTCTTTGCGAAGGAGTGGACCGAGCGAGCTTCCGGAAAGGAGCAATGATGAGAAGCGAGCCGCGGCAGCGTTCTACGACCGCGCGGCTCGCTCAATGCGCCGCAAGATCCACTTCTCCAGTTGCTCACGCGAGCTTTCGGGCACGTCAACGAACTTGACGCCGGCCCGCCCCAGCCCGTCCGCCCAGGCAATTTCGGCCTGGGGCTCCATCGTCACCTTGGTCTCGGGCAGGGCAAAACGCACCTTCAGCCCCGGCCTCTTGGCCAACGCGCCCTCGAAATGGATGGCCATCCCGCCTTCGCTCAGGTTGGTGGCCGTGGCCTTTATTTCCTCGCTCTGACTGCACACCAGCACCACCGGAAATTCAACCGCGCAACGGAAGTAGCGGCGCTTCTCGCGGATCATGAAGGCCAACGCAGTATGGAAGCAGCGCAGCGTGCCGGCGGTGGTGACCGGTTTCTGCAGCACGAAATTCGCGCCCATCTCAAAAGCTTGATGGGTGGTGGTCTTTCCATTCAGGATGGCGAACGAAACCGAAGTCTTGTTGCTGGCGTTTTGCCGCAGACTACGCAGCACATCCACTCCCCCCTGCAGATCGTCACAGTCGACGATCACCGCGTCGAACTTGGCGGAGGACAGGATCTCGGCGCCCGACCGGGCAGCGGCGGAGACTTCGACCTCGATGGAGAGCTTTTCCAGAGTCGGCCGGAGCACGCGTACTACCTCCGCGTCGCGACACACGAGTAAGGACTCCAGGTTCATCACTGTCTACTTTAGTCGTGCACTGGGAGGGGTCAAAGACACCAAGGTAATGGTCCAGGCTGACCGGCCTCGCGGGCCGTCATCGTCCTTCCGCGCAAACTGCATCCGTCATTCGGGGCTGGCCTGCAGTCGATTTTTTGCTGGCCATCGCCGGGCAGAAATCCGACACTGGTCGTCGGTGCGCAAACGCGTCTATCTTTCGCTGGGCTCCAATGTTGGAGACCGTCAGGGGAACCTCAACGCTGCTATCGAAGCACTCGGCCACCTCGGGACGGTGGTTACGCGTTCGTCCTTTTACGAAACCGAGCCGGTTGAGTTCACTGCCCAAGCGTGGTTCCTGAACTGCGCCCTTGTGCTTGAAACAACGAAAATGCCCCGGCAACTCCTGCAGGCCCTACTCGACCTGGAGCGCAAAATGGGTCGGCGGCGCACCCTGCAAAAGGGACCCCGCACCATCGATATCGACATCCTGCTCTTCGGCAACTCGATCGTGGCAGCCGCCGGCCTGACGATTCCGCATCCCGCCCTGCACGAGCGCCGTTTTGTGCTGGAACCGCTGGCTGAGATCGCGTCCGGCGTGTTGCATCCCGTCTTCAAGAAAACCGTGCAGGAGTTGCGCGCCGCCCTTCCGCCCGGCCAGGTCGTTCGCAAGCTCGGACAAGAGAAGATGAAAAACAAAATACCCGAAAGAAGCGGGCAGTCTAAGGGACGATGATCCGGCTGCCCGCCGTCTCGGGGGACGCAATCGCGGATTCCTTCTCGGGAAATTGCTGGTCCAGGAAGTCCACGAAAGCGCGCGATTTGGGACGGCCGGAAGTCCGGCCATGCGCCATACGAACCAGGAAAACCAACCCTTTCAATACATCCGAGTCGCGCAGCCGTACCAAGCCGGTGTGCTTTTGTTCCGCCTCGCGATACTCCATCACCATGTTCTGGAGTCCCGCTGCCACCGTTTGCTGGGCCGCTCCCTCGAGGGGTTCGTCGTAGTGCAGGCCGGAGTTCACCAGGCGCTGGTAGCTGCGTGCCAGTGACGTGATCCCGGCGATCAGATCCCGGTCGTGCAGAGCCTTGTCCGCGCGCGCGCTCCGGCACAGCGCATAGCTCAGTCCCATGATCAGGTGTTCGTGCTGGTAGAGAAACTGGTCGCCCAACTCTACCTGGGTAAACAGTGCAGCAGCGTCCAGTTCGCGCGCGGAGCGCGGCTTTTCGTGCTCCCGCGCCTGCTGCAGGTAGGGACAGTCACTCGGGCAATCGAGGGTCACTTCGCGCTGTTCGCCGCAACACTGCGCGCAAATACGCCCATGCACGGCCGGGCAGAAGCGTTTTTCCTTCCGGACTTCACAGATCGCGCAGCTCACGAACCCCTCCTTTCCCATTATGGCACCTCGGGCGCGGTGCGCGGGCAGTTCGTGCCCGAAGGCTTCAGGTGCCTTCCGCGCTGCTTGAGGCGGGCGGTTTCGATGCCCCATGCTGCGGAAGGGGCGTTTTTCGTACCTTTTCAGGGATCCCCTTTGAAAAAACCGCGTAAAATGCGGCTGAAACACTACTTTTCCACAGGACGAGTGGTATAAGATGTCGGACATCGCAACCACATGCAGTTCCATTGAGGAGGATTCATGGCTTCAGGTTTAACCAAGACCCAACTGGTGCGGCACCTTGCAGAGAAGCTCGAGACCCCGAACAAGACGGCAGCGGCGTTCCTCGAGCATCTCGCTGATACCGCCATCAAGGAAACAAAGAAGAATGGCGTGTTCGTGGTTCCCGGCCTCGGCCGCCTGGTGAAAGCGCATCGGAAGGCTCGTGTTGGACGCAATCCCCAGACGGGTGAGCCGATTCAGATCAAGGCCAAGACCGTCGTGAAGTTCCGCGTCGCCAAGGCTGCCAAGGACGCAATCGCTCCCAAGAAGTAATTTTTTTTTCGGGATGCAAGCAAAGAGGCCGGCTGCGAAGCCGGCCTTTTCGTCGTTCGACTGATTTTCGAAACAGTCCCGGTACGTCAGCAAACGCAGGTCATTGGCCACGAGCCACGTAGGCACAAACGCCCTCGCCGGTGCGGCCGCGGCGTAGTTTGCCGCGGCAACTGGGACTCCTGATTCACCGCGTCTCTACTTCCCGTATTCGTTCTTTACGACTTCCCCGCCTTTCATCACGAACTTCACGTGCTCGAGCGTCGTGACGTCTTTCAGCGGATCGCCGTCGACCGCAATGATGTCGGCCCACTTGCCGGACTCGATGGTCCCGATCTTGTTCGACCAGCCCAGCAGATCAGCATCGTTGATCGTAGAGGTTTGGATCGCCTGCAGCGCCGTCATCCCCAGCCTCACGTACACCGCGAATTCATGGGCATTCAGACCGTGGGGATAGACGGCGGCGTCTGTGCCGAAGCCGACTTTCAATCCCGCCGCGAAGGCCCGTTTCAGAATGCCCTGTGCGGCGGCTGAAACCGTCTGCATCTTCTGGACGATGTAGTCGGGTGCGTTGCGCTTGGCGAGATTTTCGCGGTTCCAGTCGATGAGATAGAGGGTCGGAACGATGTACGTCCCATTCTTCTTGAGCGTGGCGATCGATTCATCGTCCATGAGGTGCCCGTGCTCGATCGAATCGACGCCAGCGATCGATGCCCAGCGCACGCCTTCCGCCCCGTGCGCATGGGCAGCTACTTTGCGCCCCAGGCGGTGCGCCTCGGTCACGATCGCCTTCATTTCCTCAAGCGTGTATTGCGACGCGTTCGGATCATCCCCCTTTGACATGACGCCGCCGGTAGCACAGAACTTGATGACGTCCGCCCCGTACTTGATCACCTCGCGAACCTTGTGCTGAACCGCTGCGACGCCATCCGCGACACCTTCAGCCTGATAGTGAAATTCAGACGGGAGCAAGTTCTCATCACAGTGTCCGCCCGTGATGCCAAGCGGGGGACCGCTGACCAGCATGCGCGGACCAGGGACATCCCCGGCGTTGATCGCGTCTCGCAAAGCCACATCGCTGTAGCCACTGGCACCCACGTTGCGCACGGTCGTGAAACCTGCCTCCAGAGTGATGCGCGCGTTCTTCGCGCCGGTGAGCGCCTCGCGCGGTATCGAGATTCCCAATCCCTGGTACCCGAATTGGCCATTGTCGGCGGTGAGATGGGTGTGAGCGTCAATGAGTCCGGGGAGAACGGTAGCGTTCGGGAGATCGATGGTCTCAGTTCCAGGAGCGGGTTTCAGGTCGGCGGCAGGGCCCACGCTGACGATCTTGTCGTCTTCGATCACGATGGCCTGACCTGCCAGGGTGTTGCCGGTCTTCACATCCAAAAGATGGCCGGGACGGATCACGACGTGTCGCGTGGCAGACGCACCCTGCGTTACGGCTCCCGCCACACACAACATGAGGAGGACAGAGAACGATAGCTTTCTTGCGGGGTTCCGCATGTGTCTCCTTGGGAACGAAATAGGACTGCAAGAATAGCGAAACCGGAGGCTGCACGCGAATTATGCCCGCGGGCGTCGGCCGCGATCCTTTCCTCCGGGCTGGTGGGCACTAGCCCGGTAGAAGATCAGGAAGAGAAACAGCAGCGGAATTTTATCGAGTTCTGCGCCGAAGTAGCGCCAGAGGGCGGCCCCGTGCCCGGGTTCCCACCACGTCGCGAGCGCCAGGTTGAGCATGAAGAACGCGCCCGCAATCGACGCGCTCCGCACCCACCATCCCAGAACCAGCGACAACCCGATACATAACTCGAGCACGCCGACAAAGTAGCCGAAAAAGACAGCGCACGGCATGACGACGTGCGCCAGGAAGGGCCGGTAGAAGGCGACTGCGTCCCCGCCCATATAGCCCTGAAGGTATAGCTGGAAGCCGCCGTGGGCGAAGCCGGGATCGGCCACTTTGTATTCGCCGAAGAGAAGGAAGAGAACGCCCGTGGCCGCGCGGACCACGGCAATCGTCCTGGAGAGACCGGGCGAGGGCTCAGGCATTTTGATTCTTAAGAGCAGAACGGCGGCAAGGCGCCGCCGCGCCAAGGGAAAGTATCACGGAGCCGGCTAGCCCCCGGGCCCGTCGTTGCTCATGTAGTGTTCCAGCGAGTCCAGTTCCTGGGTAAGGCCGTCAATACGCCACTCCAGCAGATTCCGGATCGAGAGGATCCCCAGCAGTTTCCCGTCGTTGTCGACCACGGGCAGGTGGCGGAAGTGACGTTCGACCATCGTGGCCATCGCCTCTCCCGGGCCGGTTTCGCGGGTGGCCATTTCCACCGGCGTCGTCATCAGATCGCGGACGGGAGTCGTTTCCGGGTCCAGCTTGCTCAGGGACAGTTTGCGCAGCACATCGCGCTCGGTGAAGATGCCCGCCACTCGTCCTTCACCATCGATGACGCCCACCGCGCCAACGTGATAGTCGAGCATTTTGTGGATGGCGCCGGCGACGCTCGCGTCAAGCGGAACCGCCGCGACCTCCGGATCGCACAACTGCAATACATTCATAGGGCACTCCTCGCAGAGGCGGGGATCAGGAACGAGATTGCGGCATTATGAACCTAGCCCAGCCAGTGTCAAGAGTTTCCGCGTGCTTCGACCCGAATAAATCTGTTCCAGGCCTGCAGCTTTTCCGATTCTCAATATGACCTGCCTCTCCGCGAATCTCTCCTCTGACTGTCATCCCGAGCGCAGTCGAGGGACCCCGTGTAAGCCGGCGGCACCTCCGGCTCCAATTTTTTTTCTGCACACCGCTGCTGCGCCCGTCCTCGACACTGCGCCGTTCGGCCCCCCCCCGCTACTTCCCCTCACTCCGAAACATCTTCCCGTCCTTCATGACGAACTGCACCTTCCCCAGCTCCTTGATGTCCTTCAGCGGATCCCCCGGCACCGCGATGATGTCCGCGTAAGCGCCCGGCGCGACCACGCCCACCTGTCCGCTCATCTCGAGCATGTCGGCGGCGCGCGTAGTGGCGCTCTTGATCGCGTCCATCGGCGACATGCCGAGCTCGACCATGTGAGGAAATTCCTGCGCGATCGGTTCAGTCCACGGGATCCCGCCCATATCGGTGCCGAACACGATCTTCACGCCCGCTTTCAACGCCTTCCTGAACGATTCTTCGTGAACCGAAGCCCGCAACCGGTCACGCTGCCCGGCAGGCGTGTCGGCCGGGCCCCAATCCGTGTAGTACGCGGCCAGCGTGGGACAGTACCACGTGCCCTGCTTTACCATCTGCGCGATCTGCGCATCGCCGATCGCGAGGCCGTGCTCGATCGAGTCGCAACCGCCATCCAATGCGCGTTGCAACCCGATGCCTCCATAGGCATGGCAAGCGACCTTCTTGCCCCACCCATGCGTCTCATCGACGATCGCCTTCAGTTCCTCCACGGTCAGCGTCGGTTGCGAAACCAGCTCACCGTTTTTGCCTACCCAGGACCGGTGCGTCATGTACACCTTGATCCAGTCGGCGCCGTGATCGAGCTGCTCGCGCGCCGCCTTGCGAGCCTCCACCGGACCGTCAATCAGTTGCGCCCCCTTTGGCATTTCCAACTCCGGCGCATAGCCCTCCAGCGGATATCCACCCGTGGTCGAGATCGCACGGGTCGCAACCAACAAACGGGGTCCGGGGATGTACCCGCCCTCGATGGCCTGCTTGATCCCCACGTCGCCATATCCTGCACCCTCGGTTTCCACATCGCGCAACACGGTAAACCCCTGCTCCAGTGCCCGGCGTGCAGCCACCGTAGCCCGCGCGGCTCGCAACGAGAGCGGATACTTCAGGATGTTCGCATCATATCCCCCCTCGACTGGATTCTCTCCCTGCAGGAAGATGTGCGTATGCGAGTCGATCAGCCCGGGCAAAACCGTTGCTTTGGACAGATCAATGACGGTTGCACCTGGCGGGATCTTGGTGCTGGTAGCATCGGACACGCTGTCGATGAGGTTGCCGCGGATCACGATCACCTGGTCGTGCCGCGCGGCATCGGACTTGCCGTCAATCAACGTCCCCGCCCGAATCACGATGAAGGCCTTCAGTTGTGGCGTCGCAGCTTGATCCTGCGCACTACCCGCCAAACTCGCAGCCAGCGTAACAAAGACACCCCAGCAGACAGTTCTCATGGCGAAGTTCTCCGGGGAGGGATTGTACGACGCCGAACAACTCCTGGCGCTCGACTTCACCTGAATTGTCATCCTGAACGGGGTGAGGCAGAGCCGAACGAAGTCGAAGGACCCCATGCCTGCATGCGGCTCCGCTGGCCCGACCGACCTCTGTCACCACACACGACGCCATCTGGGTGGCGCCGCTCCCTGCAGCGCCGGGTGCCTCGCCCCTACGAGCCATCCCCCACATAAGCGTCCGCCTCGATCTCCACCAGCATCTCGGGATCGACCAACCCCGTCACCCCGACCATCGTGGCCGCCGGACGAATGTCGCGGAAAAATTCTCCATGCGCCCGCCCGATCTTTTCCCAATCCCCAATGTTCGTCACAAACATCCGCGTGCGCACCACGTCCTGCATGCTGGCGCCGGCTTTGTGCAACGCCGACTCAATGTTCTTGAGCACCTGCACCGCCTGCGCATACGGATCCCCAACCCCAACGATCTTTCCATCCGGGCCGGTCGCGGTCGTCCCCGCGACGTGCACGTATGGCCCGATCCGGACCGCACGACAGTAACCCACCACCGGCTCCCACGCGGTACCGCTGGAAATGTTCTTGCGTTCCATGACCAAAGAAGAGTTCCTCCGTGGCCGATCATTCTAGAGGAAACCGTCTCGCCGCGCGTGAGTTGCCGTTAGCAGCCGCACCCGACGAGTGCCAACAAGTTTCGCGTGCAACGGTGTTGCTGCTGGAAGCACCAAATACTCAGCATCAGTTTTTTGTGTTTGCTTACAAAAGTCACTTGCGTTTGTCTATGAGGTGGGTTAATTAGTCAGCCAACACGCACAAAATCCGCGCCGGGGCGCGGAGTACGGGGGCCCAAAGACCATGATTCCGGAATCGCATCCGTTGCAGCAAATGTTCGTCGAACTCGTCGGACGCCACTACGCGGAGGAAATCGGCATCCGTGACCAGCAGGTGATCGGCTACGTCGCCCACCTGCTCACCGAATTCTGTGACGCCGAACAGCTCTTCAAGATTCGCGACGCCGCCAGTCGCCCGCTCGACGACGTGGGCGAAATGCTGCTCGAATCCGACCCCATCTATGGACCCGCGCCTTCGTTCGATCGCGAACGCCAGGTGCGCAAGCACATCGGCGACTTCACGCTCTTCTACGCCGGCATGTTCCCCGAAAGCGTCAACCACTACCGCCTCCGCCGCCACCGCCTCGAGAGCCTGATCGACTGGATGAAAGCGGGCAAAGAGAGCTACTACATCGTCTCGAAGTTCGAGCACTTCGAATACGCCAAGGTCGCGCCCCTGTTCGCCAACCTGTCACGAAACTTCGAAGAGTGCGTCTACGGCCTCAACCGCGTCAAGAACGAGCTCGCCGAGATGCAGCACCCCATAGTCCGCCACACCACCGAATTCCTGATGTAACTGAACCGCGGTTCACGCTCGCCGGTAGAACCGCAACGCCGCGTCTCCCTGCACCAGCTTGCGCGCGGCCTTCAACCCGCCAAACTCCTCTCCCGGATCGAACCGCTTCTCGTGCTCCGCAATCACCGTGCCCTCCGGCTTCACCAGCGTAGACGTCCCCACAAACTCCAGCACGTGGCGATAGGCGCGCTCCATCCGATAGGGTGGGTCAAGAAACACGAAATCTGCCAGCACGCCCTCCGCCTGCAGCCGCCGCAGGGCCTTCGAAGCGTCGTCCTGGATAACATCGAATCCGCTCTCAACCTGCAGCGATTTCAGATTCTGGCGGATCACCCTCGCCGCCGCCGCGGACGACTCCACGAAGTACACCTTCGCCGCCCCCCTGCTCAATGCCTCGATCCCTACCGCGCCCGTCCCCGCGAAAAGATCAATCCACACCGAGCCCTCGAGCCCCGCCGGATTTCCCGCGGTCAGCATATTGAACAGCGTCTCCCGCAACCGATCCGCCGTCGGACGAATGTCCATGCCGCGCAGTGAGCGCAGCGGTCGGCTTCGGTACTGGCCCGCGATCACTCTCAGAGTCTGTGCCCTTCCGATACCGCATTCCCGCAACGGCCGGGTTCCCAGCCGAATCTAACTATATAGATTTGATTTAGGATATCTACAGGTTGCATGTTCGCAGGTCATCGATGAGAAACTGGTCCATTCCCGTAGGACGGCTCTTCGGAGTCGAAATCCGCGTTCACCTCACGTTTGTCTTCCTGCTCGCGTTCGTGTGGATGCTCGAATCGTCGATGAAAGGAAACAGCACGCCCGGACGCGTGCTCGGCCTGGTCGGGATCATCTTTGGCTCCGTCGTGCTGCACGAACTGGGCCACGCCCTGGTGGCCAAACACGAAGGCTTGCAGGCCAAGGCCATCATCCTGTTTCCGATCGGGGGAATTACGCTGATGGACGACCCGATCACAACCTCATCCAAGGGACCCCCCGCCTGGATTCGCGACATTCGCATCGCGTTCGCAGGCCCTTTGGTGAACATCGCGATCGCCGTGATTTCCGCCTTCGTTGTGCTCACCCGGTTTCCTGAAGCTCAACTCTGGACCAAGCCGCTCATTCATTCCAACCACCTGCTGCGCAGTTTGGTGTGGTCGAATCTGTATCTCGGTGTTTTCAACTTGCTGCCCGCCTATCCCATGGATGGCGGCCGCGCATTGCGCGCAATCTTTGCTCGACGAACCGACGTCGTACAGGCCACCCGGCGCGCCGTTTCCATTGCCCACGCCCTGGCCACGTTAATGGTGGTGGTGGGTATGCTGCAGTTGATCCGTGGCAATCCGGATAACGCGTGGCTGGTAATGCTCGGCTTCTTCCTTCTGATCGGCGCACAGTTCGAAGAGCGCTCGGCGATTTTCCAGTCGGTGCTCGAAACCGTGCATCTCGAAGACGTGATGCTCACCGACTTCGCCACGCTCTCGCCGGCCGACACCCTGGAAGACGCGCTCGAAAAAGCCGTTCACACCCTGCAGGACGATTTCCCCGTGGTTCGCGGCGGCGACATGGTCGGCGTGATTTCCAAAGCCAACATCCTGCAAGCCCTGCGCGCCGAAGGCAACGGCTACGTGCAGTCGGTCATGAACCGTATCTTCGAAGTCTCCACCCGCACCGAGTCACTAGCGTCCGCCTTCCGCAAGCTGAACTCCCGCAACCTCAGCATCATTCCGGTGGTCGAAGATCAGCAGTTGGTGGGGATCATCACGTTACAGAACCTGATGCACTCCATGGCCCTGCTGGCCGAAAGCCGCAAGCTGCGCAAGGAAGCGCTGGAGTCTTAGGTGCTGGATCTCGGAGCGACGGGGTGCCTCCCTTCGTGTCGGCGAAGCGTCCCCTCCGCCTCGGTTTCCAAGCAGCCTCGGTTGTACCATTTCGCAGCCTGCGGAAGAAAGGCCTCCCAAGAAACGAAAGGGGAAGGGCACGAGTTCACTCCTTCCGCTGAGATCCCGAAAATACGTTGCGCTTTAGCGCCCGAGGTCGGCTTTGCCCCGACGCACAGCATTGTTTCCGCGAGCCGATCGGACGTGTCGGCCCATGCCGCAAGCAGCATGAAGATTTGTGATTGGACGAAGGAACGAACTCACCGGCCGCGTTGACCCGATCCGAGGTTCAGGACGATCCCGAATTCCGCGCTGTGCCGCGAGTTCACAGACCCGAGCCCGGGCGGGGTGATCCAGCTTAGCCCAGCGCTTCAGCGCTGGGTAGCCGGACGAAAGACGAACCCAAGCCCCGGAGGGACGACAACCCGCTTCTCAGGCCCACGCTTCGGTGCGAGAGAAATTCTTCTCAAAACAAGCGGATCGACATTGCCTGCTCCACCGCCGCTACCTTCCGCAACGCCTTCAACACATCCTCCGGCACCCGCCCGTCCACGTGCACCACGGCCACCGCCTTGCGCGGCTCGCTTTTCTTCTCCGTACCGCCGTTTCCTGACTGCCGTCCCAGCGAAAAATTCGCGATATTGATCTTGTGTTCTCCCAGAATCGTCCCCACTTTCCCGATCACGCCGGGCACGTCCCGGTTCCGCATGTAGATCAAATTGCGCTCCAGCGGAGCTTCCACGTCGATGTCATCCACCCCGAGCAGCCGGGGCGCATCGCCATGCAGAACCGCGCCCTTGACGCGATGCTCGCCGCCGGCCGTCTTGATCTGCAACGACAGCACGCTCCCCGACCCTCCCGTTGAACTCTTGGGCTTGTGCAGTTCGTGCACCCGCAGCCCGCGCGACGATGCAATCGCCGCCGCATTCACCAGGTTCGCCTTCTCATCGAGCATCTGGTTCAGGACGCCCTTGATAGCCGCGTTCCGGATGAGCTCCGTCTTCCACTCCGCGATGTGCCCGCTGTAGCGCAGCGAAATTTCCTCCAGCGCTCCGTCGCTGACCTGCGCCAGAAACGACCCCAGCCGCTCTGCCAGCACCACATAGGGCTGCATCTCGGCATACTCTTCGTGCGACACCGAGGGCACGTTCACCGCATTCTGAGCCACGCCGCTCTGCAGGTATTCCTTCACCTGCAGCGCGATCTGGTAGCCCACGGCCTCCTGTGCCTCATGGGTCGATCCCCCGATGTGCGGCGTCAGAATCACGTTCTCGAGCGCGGTAAGCGGAGAATTCTTCAACGGCTCTTCCTGAAACACATCAAGCGCCGCTCCGGCCACCTGTCCCTGCTTCAACGCCTGTGCCAGCGCAACTTCGTCGACCAGTTCGCCGCGCGCGCAGTTCACAATGCGGATGCCTTTCTTCATCTTCTTGATGGAATCCGCGTTGATCATGCCCATCGTCTGCGGTGTGAGCCCGACGTGCAGCGTGAGATAGTCGGCAGCCGCGTAAACCTCCTCCAGCTTGCCCAGCCGGATCCCCTGATCCTTAGCCACAGCGGCCGAGACAAACGGATCGTGTCCCACGATCTCCATGCCGAACGCCTTGGTGCGGCGCGCCACTTCCATCCCGATCTTACCCAGCCCGACCACGCCCAGCGTCTTGCCCCGCAGTTCTGTCCCTTGCAGGGACTTCTTCTCCCACTTCCCCGCATGCATGAGCGCATCCGCACGCGGAAGAAGCCGGGCCATCGCAAGCATCATGCCGACGGTCAGCTCGGCCACGGCCACGGCGTTCGCACCCGGCGTGTTCATCACCGCAATGCCCTTGCGCGTGGCCGCATCGAGATCGACGTTGTCCACGCCCACGCCCGCGCGGCCCACCACGCGCAGCTTGGGCGCATGTTCGAGCAGCGCGTCATTTACCTGCACCGCGGAACGCACGATCAGCGCGTCCGCCGATTCCAGGTGCGAAGTCAGCTTGCCCTCAATCTGATCGGGCGTGATGATCGTCCAGCGCGGCTCCTGCAGCAGTTCTACCGCGGAAGCAGATATTTTCTCGGCAACGACGATTTTCATTTCTGATTGGATTTCCCGGAAGATTGAATTGCAACTTGACGTCGAATCCTACAAAGACCACCGCGACCGCCATATCAGTCTGTCACCCTGAGCGCAGCCAAGGACTTATGCATCTTGCTTGCGGCGTCGGCACTCCCGCGCAGGCTCGGATTTCGCCGCGAATTTTAGGCTCTGGCCCTACGTCCCCGCCGGACTCGCCTCCATCTGCCGCGCAAACACTTCCTGCGCTGCCCGCACTGCCGACCCGAATTCCACCGCCTTGCCGGTCACCTGCCCCAGCACATGTTCCAGGGCCGCCAGCGCGCCGATCGTATCGAGATAGTCGTAGTACCCGATGTGCGCCATACGGAACAGCTTGCCTTTCATCTCGCCCTGCCCGTTGGCCACCACTGCGTTGAACGACTCGCGGAACTCCTTCACGATCGCGCCGGAATCCACACCCGCGGGAGCCTCAATCGCAGTGACCGCCGCCGCCGGGCAAGGGCCCGCGAACAACTTCAGCCCCAGCGCCTGCGCCCCCGCACGCGTCATCTCCGCGCCCAGTTCAGCGTTGTTCACCAGGTCTTCGCGTCCCGCAGCCAGATTCCCGTTCCCCATCTGCCGGATGTAGTCAAGCGCTGCGCCCAGCGCCGCAAACAGCGAAGTCGCGGGCGTGTACGCCGACTCGCCCTTCGCCGCCGACTTGCGCTCCTTGCGCAAGTCAAAGTAGTAGCGCGGCGACTTCGTGGTTTCCATCCGCTGCCACGCCCGCTCGCTCACCGCACAATACGCCAGCCCCGGCGGAATCATCAGCGCCTTCTGCGATCCTCCGATGACGAAGTCCACCCCCCAGCCGTCCACATCAAGGTGCGTCGTCCCCAACCCCGTGATGGCATCGACCACCAGAACAGTGTCGCCGCCCGCCGAACGCACCAGCTTCGCGATTCCCTTTACGTCGTGGCGGGCGCCAGTGGAACTCTCGGTCGCCTGCACGTAGACAGCGCGCACGTCCGGCCTCAGCTTTGCCCGAACCTCATCCAGCGCAAACGTCTGCCCGTAGGGCTTGCTGAGCGTTTCCACATTGCAGCCGAATGCCTTGCCGAGGCCGGTCCAGCGCTCGCCAAACTTTCCGGCCGTCAGCACAAGAATCTTGTCGCCCGGCGACGTCAGGTTCGAGATCGAAGCTTCCATCACGCCCGTGCCCGAGCACGCGAGGACGAGCACGTCGTTCTGCGTGCCGACGAACTCCTTCATGTCGGCTAGCACGCGCGTGTAGAGGGCGCGGAAGTCCGCCGTACGGTGGTGCGCGGTAAACGCAGCTCCCGCAAACTGGGCCGCGGGCAGCAGGGGCGTGGGCCCAGGGGTAAAAAGACGATTCTTCCGTAGCATCGATTAGTCCTCAGGAAAATGGGGCAATAGATAGTTTACAGAATACGGCTCTCACAACAGGCATGTGCCAGCGATGGCGCACTATGCCAGCATGTCTTCCACGGACGCTCTATATTCATTCTAAGGCTTACGTTCTTCACCTGTGCGTTCTACATGGCCATCGCTCTGCTGATTGCAGCTGGTCTTATTGCGTAACGCACCGGACCGGGGTGTGGTCATCTACTTCAGCAGCCGGACTGGGATCGCGGTTTGTGCGTTCCGCATGCTCTTGGGCAATGTTTGGTCCACATTCGTAGGTTAACAAGAGTCGCTATAATTCCTCTCCATGAGCCTAATCGAACAGATTCAAAAAGACATCGTCTACGCCATGAAAGCGCGCGACGAGCAGCGCCTTTCCTGCCTGCGCATGGTCAAGACCGCGCTCATGAACCGCAAGATCGAAAAGATGGCCGAGCTCGACGAGAAAGAGTCGCAGCAGGTCCTCTCCACGCTCATCAAGCAGCGCAAAGACTCAGTCGAGCAGTTCACCAAAGGCGGCCGTCAGGAAATGGCCGACAAGGAAGCCGCCGAAATCAAGCTGATAGAAACTTACCTCCCCAAAGCCGCCGGCGAAGAAGAGATCGTAGCCGGCGTAAAAGCCGCCATCGCTGAAATGACCCCCGCCCCCACCATGAAAGAGATGGGCACCGTCATGAAAAACGCCATGGCACGATTCGCCACGGCAGGCATGCGCGTCGACGGAAAAGTCGTGAGCGAGACCGTAAAGAAAGAACTGGCAGGCAAATAAGCAGTGCCGCGAATGCCACGAATCGCGTAGGGGCAGACGCCCTCGTCTGCCCAGTCGTGCGAAGCACGACAAGTTCTTTGCTCAAACTCAAGCGCGGCCGCGATAGAGCACGACCCAACGGGGGCTCGGCCGCCCCCGGCCGAGCCCTAGGGTGGCTGATTTCCGAGATCGGCAGCAGACGATGTCTGCCCAGGCGTTACTTGCCCCTCTGCCACTCCCGATAAGCCTCGCTCTTCGAAACCCCCATCTCCTTCGCCACTTTCTTCAACGCCGCTTTCTCGTCAACCTTCTCCTCAGTCATGATCTGCTCCACCCGTTCCCGCACCGACACCCGAGTCGGCGCCGCCTTCGGCACGCCTTCCTCGGCCTTGCCCATCAGCAAAACAATTTCCCCTCTCACCTCACCCCGCGCTTTCAGAGTCTCCAGCAACTCCTCCGCCCGCCCTCGCAGAAACTCCTCGTGCAGCTTGGTCACCTCCCGCGCGATCACCACGTGCCGTTCCCCACCCAGCACTGCCACAATATCTTCGACTGTCTCCACCACCCGATGCGGCGCTTCGTAGAAAACCTGCGTCCGCGGCGACGTACGAATGCTCTCGAGCACCGTCCGCCGCTCCCCGCGCTTGGCCGGAAGAAACCCGCTGAAGCGAAACGAATCCGTAGGCAACCCGCTTGCCACCAGCGCAGCCAGGTACGCCGACGCCCCCGGAATCGGCACCACCGGCACATGGTGACGAATGGCCAGCGTAATCAGCCGGAACCCCGGGTCCGAGATCCCCGGCATGCCTGCGTCTGTAACCAGCGCGATCCGCGTCCCCTGCTCCAGGTCGACAATCAGCTCGGCCGCCCGCGTCATCTCA
>DATMPS010000146.1:0-10104 GCA_035567435.1 Terriglobales bacterium
CCCGCCCCACGCCCTGACCCGCGGACAACTGCTTTGGGGCGATTCGCTATTTCTTCGGGACTACATGTTCTTGGCAAACCGAGGTGACAAACCAGCACTCTTCAAGTTATGTCTCCTTGCGGCTCACCTGCAGTTTCATGATTACGCCATGGAAATTCTGTCGTTCCTTTTAGAACGCGGGGCGGTCGAACTCAGCGCCACCGAAAGTGAAGCGCTGAGAAAGACGCGGGAACAGTACGCGGCCGACCTGCGTAGGGCTGCGCGCTGGCTCGACCTGATCTATGGGATGGAGGCACTTGGATTGAAGCGACCCGTGAAGCTGCTGGGACGACTCGCGACACAACTCGGGGAACGTCTTCATAAAGATAGGACGATGAGCGAATACAACTGGGTAGATTAGCGGTTTTTCTTCGGCATGCCGCATGCAGGGTGCGAATCGAACACTGTTCGGCTGACCCTCGCATGCCCTTCACACCTCCGGGCAGCCGCCGCCCCCCTTCCTGCAGGCGGCTCGTTTCCGGCCCGTACACAGGTGAGAGCGGCATAGAACTGGGGCTTCCGCTACCTACGGACCGTTTTGAGACATGGACCTCCCGCTCCAGCTTCTCCCCCGCGCCAGTTAGCGTGGCCTGAGGGCGATGAGATGGCGAAACGGCCATTGAATCCCCATACCATAATACTTATATAGCCCTCCGCGTCCGCCGCAAACGCCAGCGGCTTCGTCCAAATCCCCCGATCGCAAGTGCCCCGGCGGGAAACTCGGGCCCACGCGGGTGCTTGGCGCCGGCGCACTTGTCGATAGCGATTGACGGTGCCTTTGGGCACGGTCACGAGTGCCAGAAACCTGGTGTCGCGCTCAAGAGATCTGTCAATCTTGGGCCAGGATTGTGTTCGGCAGCTAAGGCCTAATACTCACTGGTGCTTCGTGCCCGATCGATAGCGTGGCCCCGGTACCGGCGATCACTAGCATGGTGGCGGAGCTGTCGATGCGACCGCTCTTGACCCCGTTGGAGAGATTCTTAAACCTATCGTCACCGGGCCGAACCGATCCTAATTTTTTCACTTAGGAGAACCGTCATGGGAACCGACAGAAAGTTGTGGCGAAGCCAGAAAGAGAAGAAGGAATGGGCGCGACGAATTCAGTCGAAGGACCCGGGGCTCGAGGTCGTCCATCCCCAAGCCGCGGAGATCGATGTGGGCAACGCGGCACATTACGTTGCCGTTCGCCCAGAGCTAGATCCAGAACCAGTGCGGCGGTTCGAATGCTTCACTGCGGACCTGCATCGTCTAGCAGATTGGCTCGTGACCCTTGGAGTGAAGACCGTCGCGATGCAATCTACCGGGGTGTATTGGATCCCGCTGTACGAAATTCTGGAAGAACACGGATTCGAGGTGTACCTGGTCAATGCGCGCCATACCAAGAATCTGCCCGGACGCAAGAGTGATGTGCAAGAGAGTCAGTGGCTACTAAAGTTGCACACCTACGGGTTGCTGAGCAACTCGTTCCAACCACAGGCCAAGATTCGAGCACTCCGCACCTACTGGCGACAGCGGGCAGAACACGTGCGCGGAGCAGCAACCTGTATACAACGCATGAAAAAGGTGCTCACGCAGATGAATCTACAGTTGGCCAATGTTATCAGCGATCTCAGTGGCCTCACCGGGCAGACGATTGTGCGAGCCATCCTAGCCGGAGAGCGCGATCCCTGGCAACTTGCTGACCTCAGTCATCCGCGGATCCAAGCCAGCCGGGAGGAGATCGCAAAAAGTTTAGAGGGCAACTGGCGCGCGGAACTCCTGTTCGTGTTGCAACAGGAAGTAGAGATGTACGATACCTACCAACAGCGAATGGCCGAGTGTGACCAGCAATTACAAAAGCACCTTGCCCAATTCGCTGACAAGCTTCCGCCTCAACTACCCGAGGCCGAACGCGAGCTCCAGAAAGAAAACCCGGCCCGGAAGCGAAGGAAGCCTCAAGGCAATGCTCCACGATTCAATCTCAATGGCGAACTACAGCGCATCACTGGGGTCGATCTAACCCAGATCGACAGCGTCGACGTCATGATAGCTCAGACCATCATCAGTGAGGTGGGTCTGGATATGAGCCGTTGGAAAACCGAGGCGCATTTTGCTTCCTGGCTAGGATTATGTCCGGACAACCGCATCAGCGGGGACAAAGTTCTGCGGCGAGGGACTCGGCACGTGGTCAACCGCGCCGCCACCGCGTTACGCATGGCTGCCCACAATCTCATCCGCAGCCGCAGCTATCTAGGCGCCCAGTATCGCCGCCTCCGCACCAAGCTCGGGGCCCCTACGGCGATCACCGCCATGGCTCACCGACTCGCTCGCCTCGTCTATCGCATGCTCAAATACGGACAGCAATACATCGACAAAGGCAATCAGCACTACGAGGTCAGATATCGCCAGCAACAGGTCATGCTATTGCGAAAGAAAGCGGCCAAGCTCGGCCTCTCTATCGTCGACGCTCAGCCTTGAAGCATCACCGCAGGATGTTTCTGGAGAGGGTACTAAGATTTTTCAACAGTTGTGATCGTGCGTGTCGAATCGGCTCTCTGCAAGTGGCGCTTCCGGCTAGATCTTTCTCGCCACCACCAGCCAACTTCCTCCGAAGGTCGCTTCCCGGCGCGTCCTTATCTTAGCCAGTTCCCGTCGCTGCAGCCAGAGGAGCGGTCTCCTCACTAGCGCACTTCGAACCTCGTGTTGGGCCCGCAGCTTCCCATTGACCTCGTGGGCCCCCGCCTTCGCGGCTCCCAGTCGGTATGGTATGACTCGTCCCGCCAGGATGGCTGGCGGCAGAAACTGAAAGAATCCTGTGAGGAACTCCACGTCAAACCCGGCGCCCTTCAGCAAGTCACGCAGTGCCTGCCTGCTGTAACGCCGGAAGTGTCCCGCATCGACGTCCTCGTGTGACCAAAGCGCTTGGTAGGCCGGCACCGTGAGGTACACGCGCCCGTTGGACCAAAGGTAGCTCCCAACCATTTCCAGGAACTTGCGATCCTCCGCGATATGCTCCATCACGTCGAAGAGCCCAACCGCGGCCATGCTCGCATGCACGAATCCGGCATCCTCGAGTCCCGCACAAACGACATTCTGAATGCCCCGGCGCTGCGCATTACGGGAGCCAGCGGCTCCGGGTTCAAGCAGCACTACCTCGAAGCCGATGTCCTGCATGCCCTTAGCGACGAATCCGTTACCGCCGCCGACATCGAACACCGGTCCCGACGGCGGATACTGCTTCATCGCCTCGAGGATGCAAGCGTTGCGGTGTCGGAACCAGAACGAAGCGTCTTCCACCTGGAAGCACGCTTCATTGCCCCACTCCGGGTAAGAAACCGGCGAAGCTGACTTGCAGCGCCAGGTCCCTTCTGAGGTCTGCTCAAGATTAATGGCGATGGCAGCAAGATCAATCATGCGAAAGGTTCCAGGGGCGGGCGCCGGTTAAGAGCAGGAGTTTACCGCAACTGCGGGCGTTGCCGGGCGTAATCAATCACACTCACGATCCCGGTCAATGAGTGTTTAGCCGCTTCCAGATATCTTTGAATGTCTTCGCGACTTCGGAGCTCGGGGTCATCCAAAGCCAAATCCCGATAGCACCTACAACAATCGCTGCCGGGATTTGCCACCAAGGCATGTACACATTTACGTAGCTGGTAAGGCATGTCCGGATTAAGGGGGATCAATTGCTACGGCTCAAGAAGGTTTGGCTTAGATTATTTCTGTGGTGCGGATTTGTACTGGTTCTGGCTTTTCTCATGATTGTCTTGCCCGCTTTTTGGAAGCGCATGAAGGCCGGGCGGATATTGAATGAGGTCAGAGCTGAACGCTGGTCGTCCGTGAATTTCGAAGAGGCCAAGGAGATTTCTGAGAGATTCGGCGGCCGCCCAGGTATTTTTGGCCGCCAAGGTGTGCCTTGCAGCGCGAGTAGCTGCCGTTTTGACATTGCTGTTTCGAACTTCCCGATGGACTATCTGCATCTCGCACCCAAAACTGGTTTCTATGTATCTATTCATGTACAAAACAATCGTGTAACGGCGGTCAGTTCCGATTTGCTTTCAATCACTCTCGGCGGCTCTCCTCCCCAACCAGCTCCGCTCGGGGCTGATGTTGTTGAAGACATCGTGCAGACCGATCCCTCCGCACCGGGCTTTCGCCCGATGCTCAACACGGATAGTGTAGCTGGAGCATCCACAACTAGAGTTGCTCTTAACGCTTCAGCGACTGCCGAAGAAAGGCGAGCGGCATACGATTTCAACTTGGGCTGTTTGACAAAGCTCGGAGGCTGCAAGCGTGCGGAGGATTTCTTGCCTCGGGCTGCGGGAATGGTCCCAAGGTAAGCCTGTCCCTGCAGACGAGACTTGCCGTATTGCTTGACTTGCTCCCCTCTTCCGGAACGAATTTGAATATGATTTCGGACGAAGGAAAGGGGAAGAGGTAGGTCGAAGAGTCGAAGAGCAAGATGCAGGGCAAAAGGGGGGAGGGAGCATTTTGCCGTCACCTTATACCACCCCGCTCGTCAATTGACGGGATAGGAGGTATAGCGATCTGAAACTGCCCTCGTTACCGATGAGTAAACAGATTTGGGCAGCTTTCGGCGGCCCTGACCGGGGCGGCGCTGGGATGGGGGCGCGGGGCTGGCACGGGTCGATTTTCGCTGCGTCAAAAACGGGGTCAATTGGTGCAATGGGATGTTTCACCAGTGATCAACCCGGATCGGCAAGCCCGCGCGGCCCGGCGTGGTCATTTCCCGACTTCGATCACAAGCAATTCAAGTTTCTCTTTGCCAGTATTCCGTAGTAGATACGGCTCTTCTTTCGGCATCAATATCACCAAGCCGTTTGAAACATTGACGTGGCTCTGTGGTGCCTTCTTCTCGTTTACGAGCTCGCCGTTAGTCATGCCAACAATGACAAGGTCGCGACCCTCCACGAACTGATTCAATGGCGCACCGGGTGCCAGTATGCACCGCGTGACGAACAGTTTTGAATCGTGAGCTTTCCCGTGACTGACTCCAGACATCCAGTTGCAAGACTCCAAACCCGAAGCCGTGACCCTGCACGACCCATTGGATGTCGCTAGGATTTGAGCATTGGCGGTTACGGCGCTAAGCAAAATCAATAGGCAGACGGCTGGCACGTATCGCATGGGAATGCCTCTTGGACCTTCGCAAAGAAGTCTACACGGTCGCGGACAACCATTTCTGCCACGTCAACTGGCGTAACCAGGCGTGGCTGTTGAAAAAGTCCGTTTTTCGCAAAACAGCTAAAATTTCAGGGATAGAAAATGTCTACCCGAGGCGCGAACGTCGCTTGTAGGCCTTCCTAACGCAAAGTTTTTCTGAGCACTTTTCTGGGAGTGAGTTTTTCAACAGCCACAGGCCATTTCACTCACAACCGGGCCAACACCTACCGACCTACCCATTTTTGCCTGTAGTGCTCCGGTCGAAAGGCGTGCCCGCTCGTACTATTGTGGGGTGGGAGGGGTGGGGTTGTTGGCGCTTGGCTGGATGCTTATTTAGTGGACTCGGTGTGATGTTGCCCTTCAGATGCTTCTGCAGGATACACGAGAACACCCTGCAGAATCTCATGGCGGATTTCACTCAACAATTCATGCGAGGAGCGAGCCTCCACGAGCAGCAAGTAAGCTGCGAGCGTTGCAAGTACTGCAAGCCAGGTCAGCGCCGTCCCGAACGGCAGCGTGGTTAACAACAATCCCAGACCTGATGACAGCAGCGCGATAGCAGTTCCAAGTTCGAACTTGAATCTTAGCAAGATTGTGCGCAAATAGCGCTGACCGACCGGCTCAATTTTGAATGCAAGACGAAGGTATCGATTCCATTCCTCGGCATGTGCGGAGAATGCCGGTCGCTTGCCTAGCCACTTGTCAAAACAGCGACTCTCGATCCTTGACCCAATGTCTTCTACAAACAAGCCCGCTGCGATGCAAGCAAGAGCAAGGAGCACGGCGGTCTCCGTGCGGTGAACTTCCGCCAGAGCGCCTAGTGAGGTGAACTTCTGCAACAGCACTACGAACCAAACACTCAGGGCCATCGCTCCGGGGATAACTATGGTAGCGAGTGGACGAAATATCTCTGACCCGAAGGCTGAGAAGATTTCCTTCATATGGTCGGACCTGATTCTTCCAACCTATTCTTCCGTATTTTTCTCAGGAACGGTGGTGCCCAGAGTGGTTCGTGGCAAGGCTATCCAAGGACAGCTGACGCAGGCAGGCCATTTCACTTATTTCCCCAGCGCTCTCCCCCTTCTCTCGCCGCCCGTCCGCTCGCCAGGGGGTGGGGGGCTTTTAGCGTCCCACCGTATATAACCCCGCTCGTCAATTGACCCCTTTTCTCCCGCACCCCTAGAATGAACGTTTCGGCTCGGCTGCTCTCATCTCACCTATGCCACTGCGCCTGTTTAACACCATGTCCGCCCGGGTGGAGGAGTTCCACTCGCTTCTGCCCAACGAAGTTCGCATGTACGCCTGCGGCCCGACTGTCTACGACTACGGCCACATCGGCAACTTCCGTACCTTCGTTGCGGTCGACGTGCTGCAACGCTTCCTCCGCCAGAGCGGGTACAAGGTCCGTTATGTCATGAACATTACGGACGTCGATGACAAAATCATCCGCAACTCCGCCCGCGACGGCGTTCCGGTGCGGCAATACACCGAAAAATACGAGAAAGCGTTCTTGGAAGACGCCGCCACCCTGAACATCCAGCAGCCGGATCTGGTGCGCGCCACCGAGCACATTCCCGCGATGGCCGATTTCATCGCACGGCTCGAGCAGAAGGACCTGGCGTACTGCACGGACGATGGCTCGTACTACTTTCGCATCGCGAAGTTCCCTGCGTACGGGAAGCTGTCGAAGAAGGATTTCGCCGGAATGGAGGACGGCGCGCGCGTCGACGTCGATGAATACGAAAAGGATAATGCGCGCGACTTCGCGCTCTGGAAAGCTCCCAAGCCGGGTGAAGCGTCCTGGGACACGGCGATCGGGCATGGCCGGCCTGGGTGGCACATCGAGTGCTCGGTGATGTCGATGGAAGAACTCGGGGAAACGTTCGATCTGCACGCCGGGGGCGAAGACCTGATCTTCCCACATCACGAGAACGAGATCGCGCAGTCGGAGTCGCTCACCGGGAAGACGTTCGCGAACTTCTGGTTTCATGCGCGCTTTCTGCTGGTCGAGGGCGAGAAGATGTCGAAGAGCCTGGGGAATTTCTATACGCCGCGCGACCTGGTGCTCATGGGGCACAAGCCGTCGTCGATCCGGTACCTGTTGACGTCGGTCCCGTACCGCCACCAGCTCAACTTCACTTTCGACGGGCTGAAGCAGGCCGCGACTTCGGTGGACCGGCTGCGCAATTTTCGGCTGCGGCTCTCCCAGGGGCAGCTCCCTTCAGGCACCAACGAAGTAATGACGAAGTTGGCCCAAGAAACCGTCGACCGTATGAGGTCCGCGCTTGAGGACGACCTGAACACCGCGCAGGCGCAGGCGGCGATCTTCGAGATGGTGCGCTCGGCTAACGTCGCGTTCGACGCGGAGGAGGTCCGCAAGGACGACGTGGCGCCGCTGTTGGGGGCGCTGGAGAGGTTCGATGAAATCTTCGCGGTGCTTGCCGATGACGATGCGGCGAAGATGAAGACCGTCCTCGAGTGGGCGCGTGCAACAGGGCGCGAAGCGGACATCAGCGAAGAATTGCTGGATCTGGTCGGCTCGCCAGCTCTCTCCGATGCCGACGTCGAGAAAAAAATCGTGGAGATGAATTCCGCCCGTGCTGCCCGTGACTTCAAGCGCTCCGATGCCCTGCGCGCCGAACTCACCGCGGCGGGCATTATCGTGGAAAACACCAAGGACGGAGTACGCTGGCGAAGGAAGTAGAAGGGCGGGTGTCAGGTGTCAGGTCTTAGGTGGGGGGTCTTAGGCCGCGACTGCCGGCGAGACACCGGCGCGACTCAGGCTGCTGCTTTTTCGAATGCGTGGGCTACGCGCAGGATCGTCGCTTCGTCGAAGTGCTTGCCCAGAATCTGCAGGCCGATGGGCAGTTTCTCGCGGGTCTCGCCGCAGGGGATCGAGATGCCGGGAATCCCCGCCAGGTCCGCGGTCACGGTGTAGATGTCGGCGAGGTACATGGCCAGCGGATCGTTTAGCTTCTCGCCCAGCTTGAAGGCGGCGGATGGACTGGTCGGAGTCACGATCACGTCGACCTTCTTGAAGGCCTCATCGAAATCGCCGGTCAGCAGCGTACGCACCTTCTGCGCTTTCAGATAGTAGGCGTCGTAGTAGCCTGCGCTCAGGGCATAGGTGCCCAGCATGATGCGCCGTTTGACTTCGGCGCCGAAGCCGTGATCACGGGTGCGCCGATACATGTCAGAGAGGGTGCGAGCACCCTTGGCGCGATATCCGTAGCGCACACCGTCGAAGCGCGCCAGGTTGGCCGAGGCCTCGGCAGTCGCGACGATGTAGTAGGTCGGCACAGCATACTTGGTGTGTGGCAGCGAGACCGGCACCACTTCACACTCAAGCTTCGCCAGCTTCTGAATGCCGTCTTCGATGGCCTTACGGACCTCGGAGTCCAGGCCTTCGCCGAAGTACTCTTTGGCCACGCCGATCTTGAGACCGCGCAGCGGCTCATTGAGTTGCGCAACGTAATCGGGCACAGGGACTTCGGCCGAGGTTGAATCCATGGGGTCGCGGCCGGCGATGGTGCGCAGCACGATGGCCGCATCTCGGGTAGTTTTCGCCAGCGGCCCGATGTGGTCGAGTGACGATGCGAATGCGATCAGCCCGTAGCGCGAAACGCGTCCGTAGGTCGGCATCAGGCCCACAACGCCACAGAACGATGCCGGCTGTCGGATGGAGCCGCCGGTGTCGGAGCCGAGAGCAACGACCGCCATGCCGGCGGCGACGGCTGCTGCCGATCCGCCCGAGGAACCGCCCGGCACGCGGCTGGTGTCGCGCGGATTGCGCACGGGATGAAACGAAGAATTCTCGTTGGAGGAACCCATGGCAAACTCGTCGCAATTCAGCTTTCCGAGAATTACCGCGCCTGCGGCTTCCAGGCGGGCCACGGCGGTACAGTCGTGCGGCGGAACAAAGTTCCCGAGAATCTGAGAGCCGGCGGTGGTGCGGACGCCGCGGGTACACATCACATCTTTAATGGCGATGGGCACGCCGCCGAGCGGAGGCAATGGCTTGCCTTCGGCGGCCAGGCGATCCATGCGGTCGGCCTGCTCGAGGGCGCGGTCCTTGCAAAGCGTGAGGTACGCGCCGATGTGCGCGTCTTCTTTCTGGATTCTCGCGTAGGACGACTCCACCAGAGCCATGGATGTGGTCTTGCGCTCCTGAACGGCGGAACGGGCGGCGTCGATGGTCAGGAGGTCGAGGTCCATACGGTCAGACGAACTTCCCGGTGGCCGGAGCGGGCGGACTGTCCAGCTCCGAATCGAAAACCCCGCGCATGGTGGCGAGAACAGCGGCTTTGTCCAAACCATGCGCCTGATCGAGGGCGTCGGCGACGTGCCGCGCAATGTCGCTCAGCAGGATTCCCCAGGCTACGGCAGCCTGATCCTGAGGCCAGGTGCCAGTATTCAGGCTGCAGACCAGACCGCCATGCGCGGCCCACGCGCGAATCAGTTCGCAAGCTTTCTTGTCAGACACAACATTCGGCGGGATCTGCAGTTCGGCTGACATGGTCTCTCTCAGTTCTCTATACTTCTCTATCGTTCGATCACCTTGGGGACTTCGAAGAAGTTCTCGTCCGAGTCAGGCGCGTTCTCGAGCACCTCTTGGTGGGGCAGGGACTTGCGCAGTCCCTCGAGAATGTCCTCGCGGCTGGCGTAGGCGAAACGCGCGCTGCCGGCCTTGGATTCATCCCCGCCGTAACGATCAAAAACCTGGGCCATGGGCTCGACCTTGTCCGTATTCAACTCGTTCAAGCGGTCGATGTAGCCGAGGATGGAGTTCAGGTCGCGTACCATGTGTGCGCGCTCTTCCTCGGTCAACTCGAGGTTGGCCAGGTCGGCGACGTAGGAGACATTGTTCTCTGTTACTTTCATCGGTTCACGTTGGTACGGCACGGA
>DATMPS010000147.1:0-20596 GCA_035567435.1 Terriglobales bacterium
CGCGAAGGGCAAGAGCGGTTACAACTTCGCGGTGGCTGTGATTAACGCTGGCCAGTACGTCGCCACCGCCACCCCCATCACCGTGGGCAGCACGGGCGTCAACAGCTTCTGCTCGGTGGAAGATGGTGTGGTTCGTAAGGATCCGGCGGGTGCAGTCAACGCCACGGAAGCGGCTTGCGGCCCTCTGGTCGCACTGGGCAACTAAGCTAACTCGCTTCGAACCCTCGTCCGGAGGGGCGAAACAACTGGGGAGCGGTGGTTCACCACCGCTCCCTTTTTCCTTTCCTATGTGGGATTGCCAGAGTTGATTCTTGTGACTTGCGTAACCTTCCACCCCGCTCCCAATTGCGCAGGACCTGCATATAATGAAATCGAAAAACCTGACTAGGTTTGTGAGTTTCCTGCAATGCCCACCATCGAAATTCTGGGTCTCGAGAAAACTTATACAGTTGGTTTCTGGCGTAAGAAGCCGAAGCGGGCACTGCACCCGCTGACTCTCGCCATCGAGGACGGGGAGATTTTCGGATTTCTCGGCCCCAATGGAGCGGGCAAGACGACCACGCTGAAGATGCTGATGGGGCTGGTGTTCCCCACAGGAGGTTCCGCGCGCATCCTGGGCATGGACGTGAACGATCCCCGCGTCAAGGCGCAGATTGGGTTTCTTCCCGAGCAGCCTTACTTCTACGACTACCTGACCGCGCGGGAATTGCTGGAATACTACGGGCGGCTTTCGGGCCTGGGCGGGAAGGACCTTTCCGGGCGCGTACAGCAAATGCTGGGCCGCGTCGGACTGCCCGAGATGGGGGGCGTGCAATTGCGCAAGTTCTCGAAAGGGATGTTGCAACGCGTGGGAATCGCACAGGCCATTTTGCACGATCCGAAGGTGGTGTTTTTTGACGAGCCCATGTCAGGCCTCGACCCGATGGGACGGCGCGAATTGCGAGATCTGATGGAGCAACTCAAGCAGGAAGGTAAAACCGTCTTCTTCTCGACTCACATCCTGTCGGACGCCGAGACCCTGTGCGACCGGGTGGCGGTCATCCATCTCGGCGAATTGCGCGGGGTGGGTGCGGTCGCGCAGTTGACCTCGAATGTCCACGGCAAGGTGGAAGTGGTGTGGCAGGGCGTGGTACTTGCGGCGCTGAAGGCGCTGGGGGTGGAGTGTCACGTCACGGGGGACACGGTCCGGGCCGTGCTTGCGGAGGAGAACCTGGACGCGGCCATCGATGTCGTGCGCCGCGAACGAATGAGGCTGATCTCGGTCACTCCCGTGCGCAATACCCTAGAACAATATTTCGTGGAGAGCCTGAAACACTCGGAAAAATCGGCCGGGAGTGTGGCATGAATACACGCATCACTCATATCGCCTCCAACACCTTCCGCGAAGCCGTCCGCGATCGCGTACTCTACAACCTGATTGCGTTCGCAGTGCTGCTTTCCGGAGCGGCCATCCTCGTCGGCCAGATTTCTATTGAGATCGAGAAACTGGTGGTCATCAACCTGGGGCTGACGGCGGTTTCGCTGTTTGGGATCGTGATCTCGATTTTCATCGGCATCGGCCTGGTTTCGAAGGAGATCGAGAAGCGCACGCTATACACAGTGCTCTCGCGTCCGGTTCGGCGGTGGGAATTCATCGTGGGGAAGTTCTTCGGCCTCGCCGGAACGCTGGTGGTCAACACGTTCTTCATGGCCATTGGCGTGTTCGGAGCGTTGTTTTACGTGGCGCACAAATTTCAGGCCTCGGATAGCTGGGTTCTGGTGGCGCTGTACTTCATCGTGTTGCAGTTCCTGATCATCTGCGCGCTGGCCTTGCTGTTTTCTTCTTTTTCCTCGCCGCTATTGTCCGCGGTCTTTGCCTTCTCGCTGTTCGTGATTGGCAGCTTCTCCGAGGACCTGCGCGGCTTTGCCCAGATGGCCACGGGAGCGACGCGGTGGCTGGTAACCGGCGTCTCCTATCTGGTGCCGAACTTCTCCGCCTTGAACATCATCGCTTCGGTGGCACACGGACGGCCGGTCTCGGGGCAACTGATCCTGCACAACAGCGCCTACGCTCTCCTCTATTCGGCGATGGCCTTGAGCGCTGCCATCCTGATTTTCCAGCGCCGGAATCTGAAATGAGCCACCCGCGCCAGGTCACGCTCGCGGCCAGCCTCCTGCTGGGCGCATGCCTGCTGGGATCAGCATTTTCCCTGCGCCGGGTGGATCAACTGCGGACCGACCCCGCGTCCGAGGATCTGTTGTTCTTCCGTTCGCCGAAGCTCTTGCAGCGGATGAGCCTGGGCTACGATGGGCTGCTCGCCGACGTCTACTGGACACGCACTGTGCAGTACTTTGGCGCGCGGCACGCGGCGCATGCCAGCCACTATCGCCAGCTGGCTCCGCTGCTCGCGATCACGACCACGCTCGACCCTCATTTGATGGTGGCCTACGAGTTTGGCGCCAATTTCCTATCACCGCAGCCGCCTTATGGGGCGGGCATGCCCGACGACGCCGTTAAGCTCGTGGAATTCGGGATCGAGAATAATCCCGACAACTGGAGGCTCTACTACGACCTGGGCTTCATCTACTACATGGACATGAAAGACTACCAGCGAGCAGCCGAGGCTTTTGCTCGGGGCGCGAAAGTTCCCAACGCTCACCCGGTGCTCAAGATCTTGGCCGCACAGATGGCGCAGCACGCCGGCGACACGCAAATGGCACGCGCGCTGTGGACGACCACCTACCAGAGCACCGAAGATAAGCAGATTCGGGCCAACGCCATGGCTCACTTGCGCGCCTTGCGGGTGGCCGACGACGTGACCGCGCTCGAAGACCTGGTCGCCCAGTACGGCCAGAAAACCGGGCAACTGCCCAAGAGCCTGGCCGACGTGGTCGCGGTGAAGCTGCTGCCGGGCATCCCGCTCGACCCGACCGGGCATCCCTACAAACTCACGGGCAGCGGGCGCATCGAAGTCGAGGTACCCGACGACATCCCATTTCTCGAGAAAGGCGCCCCGCCAGGATACAAACCGCCTCCTCCGCAAAACCTCGAGAGCCTGCCGCGCTGAGTCTTCCGCGAGTCGTAAAGCGGCTCAACCGGCTGAGGAAGGTGTGAGTGAAATGGCGATAACGCTAGGCTAGAAGTTCGTTGTGTATTTACTTCTTCGTCCCGTTCTCGTCCTTGCCGTTTTGGTGCCGTGTCAGAACGGTGAACTCACCCTTATCGTTCTTCAAAAACTCGAATTGTTCGGGCCAAGGCTTGGAGAAGAACTTCGTTTCCGACTCAGGAAAAACTGGGAGCGTCCCGCCCTTGTCAAACTCGACGAGCAGATGATTGCCTTCGGGCACCATCTTCAGGCTGTAATGCTGAAATTGATACATCCCTGCATACCGCGCCAGGACTTCCTTGGACACCGAGATTTCCCTATGTACAGAAGGCATCGGGGCGGTCTCCCCATGGGCCACGGCCGCAAGTGCCCTCGTCATCTCGCCGGTGACGGTGCCATTCAGATTTGCTAAAACAATTACGGCAAGCCCCTCGTCGGGGTAATAGGCCATGTCTGCGTTAAACCCGATGTTGTTCCCGTCATGTTCAACCATAAGGCGCCCGTTAACGCGACTGACATGTAAGCCGCAGGCATAGTCGCTCTTGAACGGTGTGGTCATTTTGCGCAGAGATACAGGCGACAATAACCTGCCGCCAAACAGTCCCTCTTCCCATCGAAGCAAGTCCTCGGTTGTCGAATAGAGAGAGCCTGCCGAAAAGCCGATCCTTGCATCGGGGCGCTCCGCATTTTCGATCCCATTGCTGCCGGGCCAATAACCGGACGCACGTCGCGGAATGATAGTCACAAAGGACATGAGTCCCGAGTCGTTCATGCGCAGCGGTTTGAAAATATTCTCCTGAACGAACTCCTCGTAGGTGTGCCCGCTGATCCTTTCTAGCAAGTACCCGAGCACGATGTATCCCAGGTTGGTGTACGCCCATTGTTCGCCCGGCTGAAAGCTCAGAGGCCTGTCATTAAAAACCAGCTTGTCGGGAGTACCAGGTTCATACTTGGCGGCGTCGTCGGGGATGCCGGAGGTGTGGGTCAGCAGGTGATAAATGGTGATTTTGTCCCAGGATGCGGGCGCGTCGGGAAGGTATTTCTTCACCAGGTCGTCGGTCTTCAGTTTTCCACGGTCCTCAAGCAGCAGGATCGAGGCTGCGGTGAATTGCTTCGTCATCGAAGCGATATTGAACCGGGTCGTGGGAGAATTTGGAACGCTCCACTCCAAATCCGCCATGCCATAGCTCTTGCTGAAAACGACCTTCCCGTCTTTAGCTACTAGTACGCTTCCCATGAACATCTGGGCATCGGCATAAGGCTGCACAACTTGCTGCAAACGGTCCGCCGGCGCTTGAGCATTGGATGCATGGGCCAGTACTGCGAGGACAATGGTGGGCACTGCCCTCCGAAAAGTGCGTTTAGGCAATCCCGTCATCCGGCAATTGTAGCGGTTGAACTATCGCCGTAGCGCTCATCCTGTTCACAGCGCCGAACGAAGAAGAAAAAGGCGCTGGTCGTCTGATTCGGCGCCCTGGCTCGGACAGTAGTTATGGAAGGTACAGTCGCAGCTATGCGATGCGCGGTGGTGTCTTGAAGTACGCGATTGCGAAAAAGACACAGAGCAACAAATCGGCCCCACCGAAGACGAGGTCCGACGCATGCATTCGCCCTAACAGGACTAAGAGAACCACAGCCGCACTATAACTGAGTTTTTCGAGCACCGAAGGAATCATGAGCGGTCGATAGCGCAACGGGTCGGTCGCGATGAAGAAAAAGGCGATCTGCCAAGCCAGAGCCGCTCCCACGAACCCGTAGAAGAATCCCGGATGCGTGATCGGCGGCGGATCATTCCGGCTGATCAAATCAAACAGGAAGTAGAGCGGGGTGATAACCAGCACGCCCCAGATGCCAGCAATCCAAAACACAATCTTCGCAAATCGCATTGTTGCTCCCAAATGCAACCAGCTCCAAGAAGTCTATTGGACAGAACAACGCTTGCGGAACCCCTTCTTCACATGATGCGCGCTTGGCCTACGCTTCGAGCGGCGCGGCAACCGGCTCGTTTTCCGTCAGGCCGCTCTAGGCCCCGAACTGTGCGAACGTCAGGGAATGCCCGGCCGGATCCCCCACCCCGATCTCGCGTGCGCCGTAGAAAGTCTTGCGCTCCGGCATGACCACCTTCGCGCCTTTCGTGGCCGCGATCACATCGTCGAGACTGTCGACATCGATGTACAGGAACGATGGGCCCTTGGCATACTTTCGCGCTGAGAACGAACTATCTTTCTCAATGCTGGCATAGCTCTGATACATCAACTCGACTCCTCCCTTGTGCAGCGAAACGAACCCGATCTTGTCACCCTCGGGAACTTCAATGGCCACCTCGAAGCCCAGCCGCTCTTTCCAGAATTGAACGCAGGGCTCGACTTCGTCCACCAGCAGTACCGGTGTGATTCTCTTAACTGTCATGCGATTTCTCCTTTGCCAGGTCTCGGCCTCAGCGGAACAGGCGGTGTAATTTTGCGCTTGCCAAGGTCAATAGTCTTATTTAGACTAGCTGCACTATAGGAGACTCCGAAGTTCCCGTCAAGGAGGTTCTATGGCTGGCGAAGAACGGCAATTGCGCGACCTGGTTTCGATCGGCCCGGCGATGTTGCGCGACTTCGAACTCCTCGGGGTGCGCACCGTGGCCCAGCTGGCCCGGCGCAATCCGGAGAAGATGTACGAGACCCTCTGCCAAATCACCGGCCAGGCGCACGATATCTGTTGCCTAGACGTATTTCGGGCGGCGGTAGCGCAGGCTAAGGATCCGAATCTGCCCTGCGACGAGCGCCTGTGGTGGCACTGGAGCCGCAAGCGCAAGGCCAGGGATGCGGGCTGCTAGGAAGCGCGAGCTGACGATGCCCGACCTTGTGCTGCTCAGCCTGCTCGCCGAACGGCCGATGCACGGCTATCAGGCCAACGCCGAACTGGAACGGCGTGAGGTGCGCGATTGGGCGGGCATTTCGCGGCCCCAGGTTTATTACTCGCTCGAGAAGCTGGCGCAGTTGGGGCTGGTTCGCGCATCCGAGATTGAGGCGCCGGCGGCGGGTCCTGAGCGCAGCGTCTTCCAGACGACCGCCAAAGGACGCGCGGCGCTGGCCGACGCGCTGGAGCGTGAGGAGTGGGCGCTGCACCGCGAGCGGCCACCGTTTCTCACCTGGATCGCGCTCTCTTGGCAAGCGCGGCCCGGCGTGTTCCGCCGGCAGATCAGGCGCCGGCGGGAATTCCTCGAGAACGAGCTGTCCCGGGAGGAAGCCACGCTGCGCTCGATCAAGCATGAAGTAGGCCACCGCTTTCACGAAGCCGTCTGGATGGTCAGCCTCATGATCGAACAGTTCCGTGGCGAGTTACGCTGGCTGCGGAAAATGGAGCGCGAACTCCCGCGGCGCGCCCGCGCGAAGCACACCGTCGTTAGCAGTTAGGTAAGAATACCTACGCAACGGGTGACGGCAGGCGCTCAACGGGTGGCTTCGCCGGAGTCAGAATCAACAGGGGTACGCCGATCACCAGCAGGATAGCGACACCCACAAGATGTCCGCGTTCGCTCGCATCGCGGAATGCCATGAACGCCATCACCTCGCCATGAGCAAAACTCGACCATGCGGCGAAGACGACTAGGCTGCGATGCGCTAGCCGTTCGTCGATGAAGTGAAGCAATACGAGGTTCGCCAGCGCTCGGTTCCTATGCCATCCCGCGTCCTGGGACCGTCTGCCCATCAGTCGGACTTTCCCCGACTGGCGGGCGGCACAATTCCGTTCATCCGCAAATACTCCACCATTTGTCCGTAATGATTGAAGGCGTGCGCGACGCCAAACGTGGCCAGGCGCAGGCGGGTCGACTTGCTGTGCTCTGCTGTCTGCAGCATGTTCTCGGGGGTCAAGGTCGCCGCGGCCTTGTGACCCAGGGCAAAAGAATCCGTCAGGAACTTCAAGATCTCGGCTCTTGTCTTGACGTCCTCCGGACCATTCCCGTCCTTCAGGTTTTCGGGCAGCTTATCGCCCGTGAGCCCCGACCAGATGAAATAATTGGAAGCCGCAATGTGTTTGACCTGTACGGCAAAAGTCCGCACACCCTTGTAGTTGCTGCCCGGAAGGTTCAAGCTCTCCGGAGAGAAGTTGAACTTGTCTTCTGGCATGGCTTCGGCAGCATCGAGAACTTGCTTTTCAACGGCGCTGATCTCGCGATCGATGGCGGAAGCAAGGCTGGGCGCCACCTGCGATGCTTGTGCCTGAGGCGCGGTCGCGACGCTTCTTGTACCCTGTCCAAGCGCACTAACCGCCAGGATGAGCACTCCTGAGAGCAACAAGATTCGGACTGGTTTCATTCGAGTGAGTCTCCTCTGCCTGCCAAGGCAGGAGTTTAGACGTAGTACTACTCCGGAGGTTTGGGTAAATCTCAGGACTTGTCCCGGGATCCGGCTGGACAATGGATCATTCCGATCGGGTGGTAGAACGGCGGCGGCCGACGAAACGGTGTTGACGGCCCGTTGATGATCGCGTCCAACCTCGTGTTGATGTTTTCGGCGCGGGTCCCTGCTGATCTGAAGGAGGAATTTCCGATGAAGTGGTCCACCGTTGCCCTGGTTTCAATCACGCTGCTTGCCGTCGTCGGAGCCAGTCTCTCCAGTCATGGCCAATCGCAGAATCAAGCGCCGGGGCCTTCTCTTTCCCGCGCGGATGAGACGCTGGCCCTGTGGAACGAGATCGGGAACAAACTCGTCGCCATGGCCGAGGATTTTCCAGAAGACAAGTACGACTTCAAGCTGCAGAAAGACCAGCGCACCTTTGCAGAAAATCTTCTACACGTCGCCGCCGTCGACTACGATCTGATGCGCTCGGCTTCCGAATCAAACATTGGGCCCGACTTCGGCAAGAACAAGCATAACCCGTCGCGAGACGTTTACAAGACCAAAGCCGACGTGGTGAAGCTGATGCAGCAGGCGGTCGACGACGGAGCGAACCTGATTCAACGGCAGGGCGACGCAGGGCTCGACAAAGTTACTAAGTATGCGTGGGGAAACAGGCTGGTCCACAACTCCTACACCTGGATGTTCGCCGTCGAGCACAGCGGCGAGCACTACGGACAGCTCGTGGTGTACTACCGCGCGAACAACCTGGTGCCGCCGGACTCGCGGCGCTGAGACCCGTGAACGTTCGACTTGTAATTCCCAGCTTGCGGCAGTCACCTGTTCGAAAACAAAACCAGTGGGCGAGAAATCCCCCGGTCACCCGACGAACCAAGCTGGCGCTCTATCCACTCGAGCGATTCCTCCATCGGGTGGCTCATTCATTTCCCCGGAACAGGTCCGCTCCGCCCGCGAAGATGACGATGAGAACCCCAAGGCAAACACTGTAAAACCATCCCCTCAGTACCGGACTAAAGATGGTCAACTGAATGCCGGCTGCCGCTGACCCGAGCATGAAGACGAGTCCTATGCTTTGCTTTTTGGTCATGCTTTCATCTCCTGTGGTCTCTTCATTTCTGTTAGTGCTGGTGGCGTTCCTTCTTTGCAGGTAGACCACAAACACGGCACATAAAAAAGAGCTCGCGATTCCTACGAGCATAAAACTGTCCGGTTTGATTGGAATGCCCCGATTGCCTCCAGGGGAGCACTCAGGTACAGCGCCTTTAGTCACTCCTCGATTTCTTGGCGAAGTCCTCGTCCGCGATGTGAACCCGCAGCGCAAAATCGCCATTCCACCAACTACGCCACCTGGCGGTGCCTTGCGGGTTAAGGGGTGCTAACGGCCTGGCTACGCCAACCGTCGAGCCTGCCCGGAGACGGCTTTCCCGTATATTGTTGAACCGAAAGAACAGGGCGATTCGGTGTCGCCTCCTGATAATGTCGAGCTGTGGATTGCGGACAAGCGCTTGACCGCGCTGGCTCCGATCGGTCCCTGCGAAACGGCAATTTTCTGCTTCCGGTCGGTGTCCTAGATCGCTGCGACAAATTCAAAGACACGCACCGATGAATGTTGAAACTCATTGACCGTCATCCTGGTTTTTCTTCTGCTTCTGGCATTGGTGTCGGTGTCAGTGCGCCTCAACATATTGCTTCGAGGTCGCATTTGGCGCTCTTTGCAGCCTGCCCCTCGCCCACGAAGATGGGTGCTAATTCTCCTCTTGGTTTCGTTGGCAGTCAGCGTAGTTTGGTTCCCCGTGTTCGTGGCATGGCCTCATACCGCAAGCGCGAAAGTGCTGACTGTTGTTTGGACATTCGTCTTTGCGGGTACGGTTCTAACAATGGAGCGCTGGCGGGGATAGTCGACCTACTATCAACGACGGGGCTGGCCTTTGAGGTAGTTGGCATTACATCGACATCGCACTCGTTGCCGGAATTTTGGGTGCTATGGCCTAGCTACCTTAACCATGACCCGTCGACCGTCAGGCGCCCTTCCTCTGCTGTGCGCTACTACGCCCGTATCAACCAGAGTGGCCTTTCTCAGTTGAGCTTCACCCCATGATTCCGAGACAGCGGCCTGCTGGTAGGACTCTGGTCCTTTGTGTAAGCTAAGTCGCTGATGAGAGCCGGAAAAAAAGCACGACACCGTACGACGCGCGTGGCGAAGGCTCCCAAGGAGACGAGAATGAAGGCAGTTACCGCAGCCTGGAACACGACTTCGGATTGGATGCCCGGGCGAAAACTTAATTTTCCGTGGCTGGATGCCGAGCCAAACCGTCCGACCAAGCCGATCGGACTTTAGAGGTAGTAGTCATGAACATCCAAAGATTCCCTTTCCTGGTGGCAATCGCTTTCGCGGCGGCGTCAGTGCTGTCGCAGACGCCTCCTCAACCATCGACTAGCGGATCGCAAACAGCGGGCGCCTCCCCCGCATCCCAGACGAACGCTAGCGCCTCTCTGCTCCCTCCGGAGACCATCATTGCCGCCGAACTGTCGAAATCTCTCGACGCCAAGAAGGTGAAGCCGGGCGATAAGATCGAGGCGAAAATCACCATGGACTTGCTGGTGCACGGTCAGATCGTAGTTCCCGTCGATTCCAAGGTCATGGGTCACGTGACCGAAGCCAAACCACGTAGCAAGGAGTCCCCGGAGTCCACGGTGGGAATCGCGTTTGATCGTATCGCCCTGAAAAATGGACGCGAGCTTGAGATCCGAGCCACCGTGCAAGCCATCGGACGCCCCCTGAACCACCTCCCCTTCCCGGAAAATGGGAACGAAGTGCCGGGCCAGGCTCCGCAGAGTATGCACGCCGGGAACACGCCCAATTGGCGCGGTACCCCTGGAGGGGCGGGAGGGTCAGCCCGTCCGGATGGATCTTCTTACCCGGCGGGCAGCCCACAAGACGTCCCCGCGGGCACAGTTCCTACAGAGAGCCAAACCGCCGCGGCGCTCGACCCGCATAGTCACGGAGTGGTGGGCATGAAAGGGCTGTCGCTGAATCCTTCTGATCAAGGCTCAGTCGTCAGCTCCAACACGAACGTCCATCTGGACGGCGGAACCCAATTGATCCTGCGAACCGAGTAGCTCGAAACCGAGCACTAGTCGGGAGGTGTGCGTTGACTTCGTCGCAAGTGAACCTATCGGCGGTTGGTTTTGAGGGAGTCACTCCCATTCTGCGCGTGCGGGATATTCCTCCCAGCATCGAATACTACGTTCGAACCCTCGGGTTTAAGGTCGACTGGCAGGGTCCGTATTTCGCGTCGGTAAGCCGCGGCAAGTGCCACATCTTCCTGAGCCAGGGCGACCAGGGACGTAGTGGTGGCTGGGTTTGGATCGGCGTAGAAGATGCCGATGCGCTATTGGAAGAGTACCAGCGTACCGGCGCAAAGATTCGTCATCCACCGACAAACTACTCGTGGGCGTACGAGATGCAAGTGGAGGACATTGACGGCAACGTGCTCCGTCTCGGCTCTGAGCCGAAACAAAACGTGCCCTTCGGAGAATGGCTCGATATGGATGGCAAGCGCTGGCCCCCCATTCCCTGAGGACTCGAAGCACACCGGCCGTAGCGCCTCACTCTGCTCACGGGAACATGGTCAGCAACACCCGACACACGGGATCCGGTCACCCCTCCTGACCGCTGACACCGCCGAAGCTTCTATAACAGTCCCAATGGCCGGGGCTCGATGTCTCCTGCATCGCAGCCCCAAACCCGGGCGCCTGTGCCCCTAAGCGATTCCTTAGGAATCGCAGCCCGGCCCGCCCCGTGACCCGCACTCTTTCCATAGCTTCTCCCAATTCCACATCCCGTACCCCACCTTGTTCGGCAACGGGTATCCGAGCTGATGCGCGAGCATGCACACCTGCCCGCGATGATGGGCCTCGTGAGCAAGCATGTAGCACAGCATTTCCGGGCCAACCGGCCAAGGCCGGGCCCAGCCGTCTCTGTGAAATCTCTTAACGCGGCTCCCAGCACCGCCCAGCGCTTCGGCAAGCATCTCGGCGCAGCAAGCGGCACTCTCAGCCAATCCCGCCCGGGCCTGCTGCGGCGTGCACTGCGCGCGGTTGAGCTGTCGAGGTACCTTCAGGTGCGGAGCCGTAAGCCGCACCCACTTGGTGCGGACATTGTGTACGTGCGTGAAGATCGCCGCGATGGTGCGGGCCTTGCCTGGCGGTTTGGCTCCCCAGGCGGCAGGGTCGAGGTGTTCGATAAGAATCTGGTTCATGCGCTCATTGGCGGCAAAGATCTGCTCTGCGGCTCGCCCGAGTTGCGTGTGAACCTTGGTTGAACGCGTGGTCACGGCTCGTTACTCCTTGTCCTAATCATACGTCTGGGCTGTCGGCAACCCGGAATCCCCGACTGATAACGACGTCGGCCACACCTGTTTACAACACTTGGCTACGCTTTCGCGATGCCGGACGGCATCGATCCGATTTGAAGTGCAGAAACGCTGATATTAGTGACAGTTCCCCCAGCCGAGACGTGCAGATAGCTTCGAAGCCATCCGGGGGGTGTACCCATTTCTCTGGTGATGAGGCTCATCGGTAAATTTTCCGAGCTTTCCGCTGATCTTCCGGACCTTGTGGACTTCACTGCTCATGGCGCAGGAGCAGACGGACACTAACCCCAAGACGCCAGGCTCCGGCCTCTCCTTAACCACGTCAATATGTTTGGTGGGGGGCATCCGGAGCCTTCCTGTGCGCCTAATCGCTTCCTAGTGCGCTTTATTTTCCCGGAGCTAAGAGGACCGGTCTTAACATCTTAGGTCTCAGGTCTTAGGTATCAGGTATCAGGTCTCAGGTCTTAGGTCATGAGTCATGGGTCTTAGGCGTCAGGCAACGCCCCAGAAACCCGACACCCCGAGACCTGACGCCTGCGACCTGATACCCGCCACCAAGACCCACACCCAAGACCTAAGATCTGAAACCCGAGATCTGACGCCCGCGCTGCGATACCATCCAGGCGATGGATGCTCCGAGAGTCGTCGATCTCAAAATCGCGGTCCGCGCCTGGTGGAAACAGAGTGTGGCTCGACATGGCTGGCGACAAACGCTGCGAACCTTCACCGCTGAGATGTGGGGCTTCCTGCGGGAATCGACGCCGGAACAGCGCCGCCGCCGCTACGGGGACGTGGAATACGATTGGGATCACGGCGTGGATACCACCGGCGCTACTGTCCACTGGCGCGACCGGCTGCTGGGAGTGTTCCACTCTGCCTATCAGCCGACCGAACCCGCGCTCTTTCATGAAATGCTGTGCGCCTTGGCGATCGACTTTACGGGCTTCGTGTTCATCGATCTGGGATCGGGAAAGGGGCGCACGCTGCTGATGGCGGCGGAGTATCCCTTCTTGCGGATTGTGGGCATCGAACTTTTGCCCGCGCTCGATCGCGTGGCCCAGGAAAATCTGCGGAAGTACACGAGCGCGACGCAGAAGTGTTTCGCGCTGGAATCCGTTTGCGGGGATGCTTGCGAGTTCGAGTTCCCGGCTAAGCCGACGGTGTTGTACCTGTTCAATCCTTTGCCGGAGGCGAGGTTGGAGCGGGTGATCGAAAATCTCGAACGTTCGCTCGAGGCGCATCCCCGGAAACTATCCGTGCTGTATCACAATCCGCTGCTCGAGCGTGTGGTGGCAAACTGCAGTGCGCTGCGGAAGACGCAAGGCACGCACCAGTATGCGGTGTACGAGTCAGCTTAGTATCACGTGGTAGAGACGGGGCTTGTCCCGTCTCTACTCAATGAAGGAAATTCCCGTGGCAAAGGAATTCTCGACTCCAGATTCCATCGCGGCAGGGAAAGGCTTACAATAACCCTCGGCAGCAGGTCGCGAGCCCCTGGGAGTTGTCCCCCTGTCCCCTGCTTGTTGGTGTCTGAGTGAGTTAGAGAGATCTGAATACTCCTGTGCGTTTTCATTCTGTTGTCGTGAAGGTGACCCTGTTGTGGCTGGCGGTGTTCACGGCCAGCGCGGCGTCGCTTCCCGACGTCCATGCGGTCGCGAAGGCGGTGGATGAGCATTACAACCACCTGCGTAGCCTGCAGGCGGAGTTTACCGAAATCTTCCGGGGGGCCGGAATGGACCGGACCGAATCGGGGACACTTTGGCTGAAAAAACCCGGCAAGATGCGCTGGGAATACCGTTCTCCCAAGGACAAGCTGTTTCTCAGCGACGGCAAGGATGCGTGGTTTTACTTGCCCGCCGACAAGCAAGTACGCAAGACCCCGGTGAAGAAACTGGAGGACTTACGGTCTCCCCTGGGGCTGTTGCTGGGTAAGACTCGATTGGAGAAGGAATTGCACGGTTTAGGCTTTGCCCCGGACGTCACGCCGCTCATTCCAGGGGATCTGGTCATGAGGGGGGTGCCCCAGGCACTGGCCGACCGGGTGAGCGAAGTCGTGCTGGAGATCACCCCCGAGAACCAGATTCGGCGCATCCAAATTGAGGACGTAAACGGCGCGGTCACAGAGTATCGCTTCGAGCAGCAGCGGGAAGACGTGGATATCGGGGACGGGCGCTTCAGGTTCACACCCCCGCTGGGAGTGGAAATGATTGAAGAGGATTTCGGGCAGTAGCCGGAGTTGGTTTAGGACTTCCTCTTAACTTGTTGATGCGATAGAAATTGCAAACTTTTGACAAACCCAGAAGGAAGCGCGTTCGGGGGGTTGGTAAGTACGATTCGACAAGGCCTTTGGAGTGCGCAGATTGGCAAACTGGGCCAATTTTTGAATGTTAGACTTGGGCTTGAAGGAGCGGTAACCGGTTACGGTGTATGGCGGAATTCCTAGTCAAGCTGGCCGATGAACGCGGGCATTTGAGCGAGCAGCTCGAGCACGGCTACTCGGAAGAAGAAGTACGGGAACGTGTCTCGCAGCAAGGGTACCTGGTGTACTGGGTCAAGCCCCGGGGTGTGTTCACCGCGACCGGCGGCGGCTTGCGGCGCGCGGGGCGAATCCGGCAAGGTCCGTTTCTGGTCTATAACCAGCAGTTCCTCACGCTGATCCACGCGGGCCTGCCCATCCTGACGGCCCTAGAATTACTGATCAAACGGCAGAAAGACGTGTCGCTGAAGGCAGTGCTAGAGAACGTGCGCGACCGGGTCAAAGGCGGCGAGTCGCTGTCGGACGCGTTCACCGCGCAGAACATGTTCCCCAAGATGTACACGACCACGCTGATGGCGGGCGAGAAGAGCGGCAACATGGAAGAAGTGCTGGGCCGCTACGTCGCTTTTCAGCGCATTGCGATGACCTTCCGCAAGAAACTGCTGGTGTCGCTGGTGTATCCGACGCTGCTGATCTCGACGGTCATCATCATGGTGCTGTTCCTGGTCACCTACGTCGTCCCGCAGTTCGCCAAGCTGTTTGAGAGTCTGGGCACGCAGTTGCCGGCGATGACGGTGTTCATGCTGTCGGTTGGAGTGGGCGCGCAGAAGTATGGGGTGTTCGTGGCGCTGGGCCTGGTGTTGATGGTGACCCTGCTGTGGCGGTGGAAGAACACCGACTCAGGGGCGGAACACATCGACCGGTTTCTGCTTGCGTTCCCGGTGCTGGGCGGGATCCGTCTGAAGTATCAGATTGCGAGTTTTTCACGCATGCTTTCGACGCTGTTGCTGGGCGGCATTCCGCTGGTGCCAGCGATGGAAACGGCCGGAGCGTCGATGACCAGCCGGCGAATCTTAAATGGTGTGGCGTCGGCCACGATTCGCGTGCGGGAAGGCCAGGGGCTGGCCAAGAGTCTGGAGATGCAGAAGATTTTCCCCGACCTCGCGGTGGAGATGCTGGAAGTGGGCGAGTCGACGGGCGCTTTGCCCGCCATGCTGACTTCAGTGGCGGAGTTTTACGAGGAAGACGTGCAGACCGCTTTGGGCGCTGCGCTGGCGTTGATCGAGCCGGTGCTTTTGATTTTCATGGCGATTTTTGTAGGTGGCGTGCTGATTTCGCTGTACATGCCGATTTTCTCGTTGGGATCGAATTTTCACTAGAGCGATCCCAGGATGGACCGAAAGTGTGAAGCGGGGAAACCCTGAGGGGCCAAAGCCCGCATGATAGGTGCCGAGAAACGGCACGACCGAAGTCGTACCCTTCCCGATTGTTTATGGGATGGCTTCTCGAGATTTTTGAAGTAGCAGAATCGGTCGGATGCGCGGCGGGGAGCGCGGGCGAACCGCCAGAAGGTCGATGGAATTTTTGGATGGCAGATAAAAAACCAGTCGTGAATGGCGGGAACGGCAAGACGGCGAGCGTGACGCCGGAGCGGCCAGCCTCGGAAACGGACCGGGCTCAGGACATCGCGCGGCGGTACCGCTGCGAGTTCGTGGACCTGAACGACTTTCAGTTGCAGCATGAGCTCTTCAAGAAGGTCCCGGTCGACCTGATGTTCCGCTACAACTTCGTCCCGCTGGAAGAGACCCGAGACGGGAAGCTGGCGATCGCAATTGCCGATCCCAGCCAGCTGATGATGATCGACGAGATCAGCCTGCTGCTGGGCAAGCGGATCGTCACGAAAGTCTCCACTCTGAAGCAGATCAGCGACATCCTGAAGAAAACGGAACAGTCCCAGCGCGTGCTGGAAGAAGCCAGCGAAGGCTTTGCGCTGGATGTGATCCGCGAGGACGAGCAAACCGGCGAAGAAACGATTTCGATCGACAAGCTGACGGCGCAAGGTGACATCAGCCCGATCATCCGCCTGGTGGACACGACGATTTTCACCGCGCTGCAGCGGCGAGCCAGCGACATTCATATCGAGACCCGCGACGATTCGGTGGCGATCAAGTTCCGTATTGACGGCGTGCTGTCGCAGGCGATGCCGCCGATCGGGAAAGAACATCACCAGACCATCATTTCGCGTATCAAGGTCATGAGCGAACTGGACATCTCGGAACGCCGTGTTCCCCAAGACGGGCGCTTCCGGGTGCGGTTCAATGGGCGCGCGATCGACTTCCGCGTATCGATCATGCCCTCCATTCACGGGGAAGACGCGGTGTTGCGCGTGCTCGACAAAGAGTCGATGAGCGAGAAGTTCCGCACGCTCACGCTCGACGTGGTTGGATTCGATCCCGAGGATCTGCGCAAGTTCCGGCGCTATATCAAAGAACCGTACGGGATGGTGCTGGTGACCGGGCCGACGGGCAGCGGCAAAACCACCACGCTGTATGCCGCCGTCAACGAAATCAAGACTGACGAGGACAAGATCATCACCATCGAAGATCCGGTGGAATATCAACTGCGCGGCATCACGCAGATTCCGGTCAATGAGAAAAAGGGTCTGACGTTCGCGCGTGGACTGCGATCGATCCTGCGCCATGATCCGGACAAGATCATGGTCGGCGAAATCCGCGACATGGAGACGGCGCAGATCGCCATCAACTCCGCCCTGACCGGCCACCTGGTGTTCACCACGGTGCACGCCAACAACGTGGTCGATGTGATCGGCCGCTTCCTGAATATGGGAGTCGAGCCCTACAACTTCGTGTCGGCGCTGAACTGCATTCTGGCGCAACGGCTGGTGCGCATGATCTGCGATTCCTGCCGGACGGTGGTCCACTATCCTCCGGAAGTGCTGGAGGCGAGCGGATTGGACCCGCAGCAGTGGGCGCAGGTGAGTTTCTACGAGGGCCAGGGGTGCATCGAGTGCTCGGGTACGGGTTTCCGCGGGCGAACTGCGATCCACGAGCTGCTGGATTTGAGTGACCGCATCCGCGAGATGATCCTGGGCAAAAAGCCGACCTCGGAGATCCGGCGCGCGGCGCGCGAAGAGGGCATGCGCTTCCTGCGCGAGTCGGCGCTCGACAAAGTGCGGCAGGGCCTTACGACTCTGAAGGAGATCAACAAAGTCACCTTCATCGAGGCCATGCGGTAGGAACAAGTTCTCCTATAATGAAGTGGACAGGGCCTTGCGCGGCATGGTTCCGCCCGAGGCCCAAACTTGCAGGTTAAATTGCGGATGAGCATCACTGCCAAGACGAGTGCGAAGCCGAAGGTCGCGTGCGAGATTTCCGCCGACCGGGTGTTGGCGGGAAGGCTCGCCGATCAAGGCAAGGTGGTGGAAGCCTGCGCGGTGCGCGAACTTGCGCCGGGCAGCGTGGTGCCGGACTTGACCGAGGCCAACCTGCTGCAGCCCGAAGCGGTGCGGAAGGCCATCAACGATGCCCTGGGGGCAGTGGTCGGACGCTCGCGCGACGTGATCGGTGTTTTGCCGGACGCTGCGGTGCGGGTGGTGCTGCTGGATTTTGACACGCTTCCGGCGGACGCCGATGAGGCCGAGAGCGTGGTTCGCTTCCGGTTGAAGAAGTCCCTTCCCTTTGACGTGGACAAGGCGAAGGTTTCGTATCACGTGCAGACGTCGCTGGGAGGATTGCGACTGGTGGCCGCGGTGGCGCTCTCGACCGTGGTGGAAGAATACGAAGCTGCCTTCCGAGATGCAGGCTACAGCGCGGGCATCGTGCTGCCGTCGATGCTGGCGGCGCTGGGCGCGGCGGATGCGGACCGGCCGACGCTGGTGCTGAAGGTGGATGCGCGGACCACGAGCCTGGCCATTCTCGACACCGGGCAATTGCTGCTGTTCCGGACGCTGGAAAATACGCGTGGCGTCACCGTGACGGGCGAGCAACTGGCCGAGGAAGTGTATCCCTCGGTGGTGTTCTTTCAGGACACGTACCATACCAACATCGAACGGATTTACGTGTCGGGCCTGCCCGAGTCGGGCGGGGCAGCGCCGGCGCTGCGCGCGCAGACCGGGGCAGATGTGCGGGAACTGGTGGACTCGGCGCAGCTGGGATCGAGCAACGGAGTTCCGCGGTGGCGGATGGCCGGGGTAGTGGGGGCCCTGATTTCCTAGTTATGCGCCTCGACATCAATCTCGCAACTCACCGCTACGAAGATGCGCGGCAGTTCTGGATCGGCTGGGGCACGGGCCTGGGGGCTCTTGGAATCGCGACCCTGGCGTTGCTGATCGTAACCTTCACCAACTGGTGGGATGCGCGGATCGATCACAAGAAAATTGCCGACCTGCAGGCGCAGATCGCCGAGCGCGACAAGGAACGGGCTGGCGCGGAAGCCTTGCTGAACAAGCCGGAAAACCGGTCGATGCGCGACAAGTCGCAGTACCTGAATGAGCTGATCGCGCGCAAGGCTTTTTCGTGGACGCGGGCCTTCGAGGACATGGAGCGCGTGATGCCTCCACGGCTTCACCTGGTTTCGCTGCAGCCGCAGCTGAACGACGACAATCAACTGGCGATTAAGATGATCGTGGCCGGAGACTCGGCCGATCATGCGATCGAGCTGGTCCGGCGCATGGAGGAGTCGCAGCACTTCCGGGAGACGCGGATCGATACCCAGTCCGCGGCGCAGGGCGGCGGCGCGGCGGGCGGGGACGCGGTTCAGTTTGTAATTGACGCGCTGTATATTTCCACGCTGGAAGCGCGGACCAAGCAGGAACCTGGAACGGCCAAGCCGGATGTGCGCACAAAACCAGCAAAACCAGGTGCGCGTCCGAAACCCGACGCACGGACCAAACCAGTCCTGGGGAGTAAGAGCTGATGCCTGACCTGAAAGAGACCCGGCGCAAGGTAAAGATCGCGATCGGCGCGATGGCAGCGGTGGATGCGCTGGCGATCGGGCTGCTGGTGTCGCCGCTGGTGGGTTCGGCGGCGTCGCGCAAACAGGACCTGACGCAGCTTTGGCTGACGTTGCAGGCGAAAACGAAGCAGGTGGAGCCGTTGCGCGGGCTGGACAAGAAAATTCCGATTGCGTCGCAGCAGATCGACGAGTTCTACAAGGAGCGGTTTCCGGCGCATGACTCGGACGTAGCGGAAGCGCTGGTCAACCTGGCGAAGGAAACGGGGGTCAAGATCCAGTCCACGAAGTACAAGTGGGAGGACCCGGAGCCGGTGGGGCTGCGCCGTGTAGACATTGAGGCTGAGATTCAGGGAGACTATCAGCCGCTGGCGAAATTCCTGAACGGGCTGGAGCGAGACAAGATGTTCTTCATCGTGAACAGCGTGGGTCTGGCGGAACAAAACGGCCCGGTGGTGCTGCAGATGAAGCTGGAAACGTATCAGAAGGTGGGAATCTGAGTGCAGATCGGGACTGAGAACCGGAAGAAGGTGATGTGGGCGGGGGGCCTCGGCGCGGTGGCGCTGCTCCTGTTCGCTTACGAACTGCTCAGCACGCCCGATGCTCCGGTCACGGCGGCGCAGCCCACGGCGGCGGCGGGCGCGCGTCCGGTGCAAAAACGCACGACGCGCAGCGGCAAGGAGCGGCCCGTGGTCGAGGCGCGGCTGGATCCGACCCTCGACCTGGGACAGCTGGCGGAAACCGAAGGCAGAAAGTACACCGGCACCGGGCGGAACATCTTTGTGGTGCAGGTCGAAGTTGTCCAGCCGATTGCGCCCGCGAGGATCGATCTTCCACCGAGCGGTCCGCCACCACCGCCGCCGCCGCCACCACCGCCGCCGATTACGCTCAAGTTCTTTGGCTTCGCCAACAAGCCGGGAGAGCCCAAGAAGGCGTTCCTGACTTCCCAAGAAGGGGACGTGTTCATCGCGGTCGAAGGGGACATCGTGAACCGGCGGTACAAGGTGATCCATATCGGGCCCACGTCGGTAGAAGTCGAAGACGTTCTGTACAACAACAAGCAGAGTATTCCGCTGACACAAAGTCCCCAGGGATGATGGATTCATGCTGAAGAGCACGGTGATTCGAACAAAATCTCGCGGGCGGCGCAGTGGCGAGGCGGGGTACCTGCTCATCACCCTGATGCTGTTCGTGACCTTGCTGGTGATCGCGGCAACGGCAGTGCTTGCGGATCTGAAGCGGCAGATGGAACGAGACCGCGAAGAGGAGATGATCCATCGCGGGGTGCAGTACACGCGGGCGATCCGCCGCTACTATCGCAAGACGGGGACCTACCCCACCACCCTGGATCAGTTGGAAAACACGCCGGGCATGCGCTTTCTGCGCAAGCGTTACAAGGACCCCGTGACGGGGCAGGACTACAGGCTCCTGCACATGCAGGATGTGGTAACCGCCTTTGGTCAGAGAATTACGGGCGCACTCACGGTGGCACAAATGAACCGGTCGCATGCGGGGGGAGACTCCGGCACGACAGGGGACGGTGCGTCCTCCACGAAT
>DATMPS010000148.1:0-3243 GCA_035567435.1 Terriglobales bacterium
TTCTGCGCTTCAGCCTTCGGTGATCCCCATCCCCACTCGTCTCCGAAAGTCATTGTGCCTAGCGCCGCTTCGGAGACCCGCAGTCCGCTCTTGCCGAGTAATGTGTATTTCATGATCGCGCTGCTTTCATGCAACTCAGGAATTGATTCCGCTCCGAGGGTCCTTTCGCTGAACCGCTTTACCAGGTGAAACGGTTCGGGACCGCCGCCTGATAGGCTTCCGGTGCGCGCTTCGAGCAAGCTTGCCGCGAGCCCGTGCGAGCTGTGCTTTCACCGTCCCGTGGGGAACACCCAAAACAAGCGCAGCCCCCTTCGTCGTCAAACCGTCGATATCACGCAACAAAAGGGCTCTACGGAGCTTTGGTGAGAGCTGCCTAACGCCCTCGACCAGTTGGTCTCGTGCTTCCGCGGCGGAGCAGAGTTCTTCTGGACTTGGCTTCGAATCAGTTAACCGTTCCGAGAATGTGAGGCCGTCTTCCCCTTGCTTTTCGTCAAGCGACAAATAGCTATCGCGGCGGCGTAATTTCATCCGCGCAGCGTTGGTGACGATTGTTATTAACCAGGTTGAAAGTTGTGCTTGCCCCCTAAACTGCCCTAGATCCTTGTATGCGGAAAGGAGAGCATCCTGGACGGCATCTTCCGCGTCGGGCATGTTGCCCAAGAAGCGGAAAGCCCTCTTGTAAAACATTGGTAGGTAGCGGGACACAACGCTGTCCAGTTCCTGAGCACGCTCGCTAAGGAGGCCGTTGGGAACTGCTCGCTCTGCTTCAATGAACATTGTTATTGCCGACGTAACGTGCCTCCTCTCTAAGCGACCCCGGGGTGTGAAGACGACTCAAGTCCTACAGCATGGTTCGACTCCGTCGCTGCCAGGAGCCACCCGAGGACCCCACCAACTGGTTGAGTCGGGACTGACTTCTTAGCCTGCAAAGAAAACTCGATAACCGTTCCCGGTTGGGGCTGACCGGCACGCACGAACGCATTCCGAAAGTTTTTCGGTACGTAAAACTCAATCACCTTTGCCATGACCCTCTCCTTGATCGTGTGAACCTCTGCGGGCGACGAGGCAGCAAGCAACTCCAAGTGCAACAGGCGGGCCATCCGCAAGAGATAAAAAAGACAGAAGAAGAGGGGCTGTAAGCTGCCCGTGGATTTGGTGAAATTGGCGAAAATTGCGATTTCACCAGTTCGCGGAAAAGGCCTGGCTGAGTTTGAAGTGGCTCTGACATTACACACCCAGCCACCAGCGCAATGGTTTCGACCGGTGACCGGATGCCCTTCAGGTTTGCCTACCTGACTAGGTTCAAGTTACTAAATCGCCGCTCCAACCTTTCGTGGACGATTCCTGCTTGCACGCGAGGCCGTTTGCGGCGCCAAATGTTTCCGGATGAAAGGGACCACCGCATCCACGGCCTGCATCATTTCAGGGAAAACATTATAGAAATTGAAATGGTAGCCTGTGCCCCAAACCAGCTGCTTTTCACTCTTCACCCTGTCGTAGAATTTCTTCGCCTGTTCGGGGATCAAGGCGCCATCCGTCGAAAAGACCAAAACCGGGATTCTGATTTTAGGAGCCTGGCTAATAGGGTCATACACGTGAGCCCAGTCATCCATGCACCCAGAAACCGCACGTTAGCGAATTCGCTAATCTTCGCTAAAAAGGAGCAGCCGGGCGGCCTTCTTCTTCGACCGCACGCGGGCGCGGCGGTTTATTTCCGCGACCGAATGGCCTGGCCTGCATGGGTGGCAGGGTCGCTAGAAGAGGATTACCGGCCGCCCCCGAGGGCCACCGGCCACGAGCGCGCGCTGTGCATCTGCGGCTTTTGTGGGCGCGTATTCCTCAACAACGCGCAGCTTTATCTCCCCGGCTGCAACCATGTTGCGGAGCAGTTCGAGCCATTCGGTACGTTCGAGGACACCGGATACAGTCATCGGCTTGATCTTGATTCCCCGTTCGGCGGGCTTGTCTCCCCAGCCGCGAACCGGAATGTAAATGCCCCCGTCACGGATGGCGCCAAAGGAGTCTTCCCTAAGGGACGCCGTATCGAGCAACGCGTCGACGCCATTGGGCAGCTCCCGGCGGATCGCCTTGGCGAAACCGGGTCCGCGCTCGACCACGATATCCGCGCCGTAGCCGCGTACCAGCTCGGCATCTGCTGGGTTGGCGTCGGCGATGACCTTTATTCCCTGCCGTTTCGCGGCCGCGATCGCGTATTGAGCCAGAAGCCCAGCGCCACCGCTCACGGCTAAGATCTGACCCTTCTTCAGCGCAGCAATTTGCAGCGCGTTGAGCGCAGTCAGTCCGGTCATCAACAGGATAGAAGCCTGCGCCAAAGAAACACCCTCAGGTACCGGAACGACCGAGGCAGCGGGCACCACGATGTGCTGCGCCTGCGCGCCGCCTTCGGGGCGCACTGGATTGACTGCCGCAATCACCTTCTGGCCGCGATGTAGGCGCGATACGCCGGGCCCGACCGATTCGATGACTCCTGCGGCATCCATACCCGGCACGATATTTGAGGTCATATTGGGCCAGCCTGGATCGCGGAACATGAGGTCGGCCGGATTGACCGCCGCCGCCTTCACCTCGATACGGACCTCACCAGTCGCAGGCGCCCGAACCGTACGTTCCACGTATTCGATGACCTCGGGGCCGCCTAGAGCCTTGTACGTGACGGCCTTGCTGGTGAGCGGTCGATTCGATGACTGGTCTGACATTCGTCGTCTCCGTGTAAGCTTCCTGGCAAACTAATTGCCATGAGTACCGTTGATAGATTGTCGTGTCAAAGTCAAGCTGAGTTTATGGGCTTAGAGCCGCCTTTCCTGCTTCAGTGAGCGCGCCACATCGGTAGGTCCCCATCGGATCTACTTTCGTGGGCGTTCCGCTCCAGGCGTAGTAGATCATTGCCGCCAACTGCCCCGCTGAACAAATGGCTTAAAGGCGTCGCGCTCCGCTTCAATTACGTTCGCTCGGTTCGCGTCATTGATGGGGCAGGATTGACCATTCGGGATTCCCCATTCCGTCAGCCAGCTAAGTGTGTCCCGGTGTTGTCGCCAGACTGGAGACAACACCGGTCAAAGTCACAAGTTGATGCGTTTACCCGTTTCGGACGAATCTTGAATCTTCTCGAAGAGCTGCTGCTGCCAGACCGCATCGTGGAATGTCGGAACGGCTTGTGTTCCACTGGCCAGATCTCTGCTCAACGCCACATACAAGTCGCCGAGTTCCGCTACGCCTGTCTGT
>DATMPS010000149.1:0-95587 GCA_035567435.1 Terriglobales bacterium
CCTTCATCCGCGCCATGAAGGATGCGCAGTGCAAGCAGGAACTCTCCGAGTGGGAGCACGACTACCGCAGAAAATACGCGGCATTCATTTGCAATTCCGAGGAGGAACATCCCTTGCTGGGATGGCAGTTGGTCGATTGGGAGGACCAGCCGCCGCTCCGTATTCTTCACTATCGCGGCAAGCGGCTGAGCGCCCCCGGCGAGAGCACAACCTATTCCGGGCTGCTTTCCGTCACCCTCGAGAAGCGCAGCGGCGAATGGGACGTGACCAAGTACGACGCGATGTACTGAAACGCACGTTGCTAGCCGTCGGTCTTCAGCCCGTCACTTCTCGGCTTCCTCTCGAATGTGCCGCAGCACCCTCATGTGAACCTGATGAATGATGGTGTCGGACCACAATCTCCAATATGTCGCCGGCCAGAGAGTGTGCCGGTACCACGTTGTCCCCTCCAGGTGGGTTCCTCCATTCGGCAATGCGGTTAGGAGGAATTGCCCGCGGTTCGATACCAGGAATCCATGCAGGTGCGGTGTTTCGATGTGTGAGTAAGGAGTCCATTCCTCCATCGGTGCGGGGTTGGTATCGACCGAGAACTTCAGTCTGTGCGGCTCATCCCAGACTTCGATCGGCTCGACGAACGCCCCGGTGGAGAACACGCAATGCCGTTCGGCGCCCACCCCGCTTCCGAGCATTTCGGCCCGAACGGGATAGGCGATGCCCGCACGAAACATCCATTCCGTGGGTGGTGGAATCTCCGTGAAGGCAACCACTTGGTGCCAGACTTTTTCTGGTGGAGCTGGAATGTCGATTGCTGTACGGACCGCAAACACGGGAGGCGTCGGCGCTGCGACGTGCTCCGTCCATCCGACCCCAGGGACAAAAATAAGCAACGCAAAGAAGGCGGGGGCGCCGTTGTGCAGCCACCGCCTCCGCTGCACCAGGTACCCGAACGCTCCTCCAAAGGCGGCAAGGGGCAGGGCCAGCGGCAAGGCCATGGCCAGGCAAATCATGCCCTCCACGGCCATCGCCATCAGCCCCATGCCCAGGAGCGCGGCGGAGAGGCAGGCAACTCCCACGCAGCTGGCCAAGCCGCGGGGCTGCTCGAGTCCGTAGATCAGACTGGCGGCGAATCCCATGGCGAAGGGCACCGCGACGAATGGGCCCCAGCCATAGTTCATCAGCAGTTTTGTTTCGAGCAAAACCAGGCCGATCCCAATCGGGACGGTGAAAAGCAACGAGACTGCGGCGCTGCCCAGCGCGCTTTGGGGAAGCACCTGGGCGAGAGAAGAACCCGCGTCCTGTCCGGTGGTGTGCCTGGCTGCGAGCGCTTCGCGATCGGGAACGAGGCAAAGGGAGAGGAAGAACAGCAGGTTCAGAAACGGAACGAAGAATAGCAAGATGAGGTACGACGGCAGCCTTGCGCTGCGCAGCCGTCTCAAGGTCAAGGCCATGCCTACCCAGACGAAGGGCAAGGCCAGCGCCAGCATGGTCGCGAGGAAGGCGGCTTCCGGGCCACCCACTGCGGTGATGCGCGCTACATCGCCCACCGGCACCCAGTAGTTAAACAATCCCCAGGGACGGTGAAAAACGTAAGTGGCGACCATGCGATCCAGATTGTGCTTGAGCGCAAATCCCAATACTCCCACCAGGGCATAGGTCCCGCGGCTCAGGGCTCCCCTTGGGCGCCACAGGTCCACGAATGAGATTTTCATAAACACCTCGCTACTCGGGTGCGTGGGTCCCCTGGCAACTTGACTCGCCACGCCCGCCTTGCCCTAGACATCGCCGTCGTCGAGCGACCCATCGATAGGCTGCCCGCGCTGCGGGAAGGACCCCCGGAGCCTTCGTTACCCACCGAACAGGCCACGCCCAGCCCAGTTCCCGAGCCACGGCAAAGACGGCGTCCGCTCCCCAGTGTTGGGTGCCATCGGGCAGCACAAAGCGGATCGTGCGTTGCAGTTCTTCCCGCGAAAGGCCGAGCAGCGCTCCGACTCGCGGGTCCTGCAGCGGCGCCATGGCCAAGCCGCGCCGCTTCATCGACGGGATCAGCCATTCAGCGGTCCGAGTGCAGAACTCGCACTCAGCATCGAAGAATAGCCAGCCGCGGGCATGCCGTCCCTTGCTGTCGGTCATCTCGGATGCGAGCGAGATCATGACCTCACCTCCCGGCTGTTTTTTTCCCTGATCCGAGAAGAGACTTCAGCTTTCCGCGCAGCCGAGCCATTCCCTTGAGGGCGTCGGTCGGCATGTGCACCACTTCTTCGAACATGCCCGAGGTGATGGTGAGAAACTCGAGCATCTCGGTCAGTCGCTCGCGGGTATAGGCGCTGCCTCCGTCCGCCTTCTTCAGATCCGCGACGCACTCCTGCAGCACGCGCAGGGTCGGGTCAATTTCCCGGCGCTTCCGTTCTTCGGCAACAATCCGGAAAATCTCCCAGACATCCTTGACGGACTCGAAATGATCCCTGCGGTCGCCGAGCACATGCGCCACGCGGACGATTCCCCAGCCCTGCAACTCGCGCAGGCTGGTGCTCACGTTGGAGCGGGCCACGGCCAGCGTGCTCGCAATTTCCTCGGCATGGAGAGCCTTCGGAGAAAGGAACAAGAGGGCATGCACCTGGGCCACCGTGCGGTTGATGCCCCAGCGGGTTCCCATTTCTCCCCAATGGAGAACAAAGCGTTGTTCGATGGGGGTGAGCGGCATTTGCGGCTTTACCTGTAATTTCTGTAACAACAGAAAATACCGTAAACAAAGGCCAAAAGTCAAGCGCTGTACAGGGGAATCACGTTTCTGCTTTTCGGCGCAGGCCCCGGCGGGTTCGGAGCGCGGTGTCCGGCCGCGCGGCGCGGCTTACAGGCCGGTGGGATCAGGGGCCGGTTGCTTCATCGCCCCATCCGGTTCCTCAGCTGGGCTTTGGGAATCTTGCGAGGTCCGCCATCCTCTCAGCACGAGATACAGCAGAACCTGTCCCGCCAGGCCGGCGGCGCTGTCGAGCAGAACATCGCGAATCGTCCCCGTGCGCGACGGAAGGAAGCTCTGATGCAACTCATCCAGGCTTGCGACGAGAGCCGTCATGAATAAGGCGACTCTCGCCCACACCATGGACCAGCGGGGATGGTTCAATACAGGGATGGTGGCGCGCCAAGCCCGAAACAATAGAACGCTTAGGGTGCCATAACCGAGAACGTGGCCGCTCTTGCGCAGCAGGAAATGCCACAGCACAAACCGTATCGGGTCCGTACCAAAAAGGAAGTGCAGTACAGGGTACAGGAACCGGCCGGTGTTATCGGACGACAGAACGCCGGTGGATTCAATCGTAATGATCCCCAGCCAGATCAGCGCGGGGATCCAGGCGTGCAAGACTGCCCGTCGCGAAGCCGTATGGCCGCCACCCGTCAAGAGGGCGGCGTCCTTAGTAGGCAGGCACGGCGGCTGCCTTCGGCCCCGTTACTCGATCGCATAATTCGGCGCTTCGCGCGTGATCATGACGTCGTGCACGTGGCTTTCACGCAGGCCCGCGCCGCTGATTCGAATGAAACGCGTTTTCTGCTGCAGTTCGGGGATCGAGGAGCAACCGCAGTAGCCCATCCCCGACTTGAGGCCTCCCACCATTTGGTGAACGACCATGGCGACTGAGCCGCGGTACGGCACACGCCCTTCGATGCCTTCGGGCACAAGCTTGTTAAGCCGATTTCCGTTGCCTTCCGTCATCCCGGCGATCGCCGACGAGGCCTCGTCTGTGCTCTGGAAATAGCGCTCGCTGGAACCTTGCGCCATCGCTCCGAGCGAGCCCATACCGCGATACGACTTGAAGGTTCGACCCTGGTAAAGGATCAATTCACCGGGACTCTCGTCGGTGCCGGCGAACAGGGAACCGATCATCACGGCGCCGGCTCCTGCTGCCACCGCTTTCGTGATGTCTCCGGAATACTTGATGCCGCCGTCGGCGATGACCGGAACGCTGGCGTCCTTGGTGGCGCGGAACGCCTCGGCGATGGCGGTGATTTGGGGCACGCCGGCGCCGGTGACGATTCGGGTCGTACAGATCGAACCCGGACCGATCCCGACTTTGATCCCGTCGGCTCCGGCTCTGGCCAACTCGCAGGCTCCGTCGAAGGTGGCGACATTGCCAGCCAGCAAATCAAGTTCGGGCAACTTCGACTTCACGGCCCGAATCGCGTCGAGAACTCGCGTTGAGTGCCCGTGCGCGCTGTCGATCGCGACCACATCGATCTTCACCTTCGCCAGCTCCTGCGCCCGTTCCAGGAAATCGCCAGTGGCTCCGAGAGCAGCCCCAACCCGCAAGCGGCCCTGTGAATCCTTCGCTGCGTTGGGATACTTCAGCTTCTTCTGAATGTCTTTTACCGTGATCAGGCCCTTCAGGTTGTACTTGTCGTCGACTACCAGCAACTTCTCCACCCGGTGCTCGTGCAGGATTTTCTCGGCGTCTTCCAGGGTCGTGCCCACTGGCACCGTAATCAGGTGGTCTTTCGTCATCACATTGCGGATAGGGACGTCGAAGCGAGACTCGAAGCGGAGGTCACGGTTGGTGAGAATACCCACCAGGCGTCCGTCTTTCTGCGTGATCGGAACGCCGGAAATCTTGTACTTGCGCATCACATCGAGGGCGTCCGAGACCTTGGCGTCGGGCGACATGGTGACCGGGTCAACGATCATGCCGCTTTCCGAGCGCTTTACCTTGTCGACTTCGTTGGCCTGCTGCTCGATGGTCAGATTGCGGTGGATGACGCCAAGGCCACCCTGCTGCGCGATCGCGATGGCCATGTGCGACTCGGTGACCGTGTCCATGGCGGCGCTGACGATGGGAATGTTGAGCTGGATGTTGCGCGTTAACTGCGTCTGCGTATTGGCCAGCGCCGGCACGACGTCGGAGCGGTTGGGCAGGAGCAACACGTCGTCAAAGGTCAACGCTTCGGGAACGGGAAAATGAATCATAGATAGATTCCAGCTTCTGGATATCTGTCTATTGTAGGTACGACCAGCGCACAGTGGCAAATCGTGGAGCGGCGCCCTGCGGTCCCACGCAATTCCGGGCGCACCGCCGCCCTCCACTGTGCTGAGGTACCTTGAGCGTTACCCCACACGTAAAACGCCGCACTGGATTCGCAGCATCACTCCCTAAAATGTCATGCAGGTGGCGTGCGTGTGCAGGCGTGACACGCGACGAAGGCCGAAGATCCAAGACCGAAGCCGGATTCGGCGTCGCCACGAAAGCCTTATTGCAAGCCACAATTCCGTTTCGAGCGTGTGTTTGAAACCATGGCCCTGGCTTGCGGCAAAGTGAGTCCGACACAAAAACATTGCCGGTTTATTCGGAAAGCTCCTAGCACAGAGCCTTGGTTATAGAGTAGATAACGGGTCATAGAGGGCACGATTTTGATTCGGGACGCACCGTTTCCTCCGCCAGTTGCAGCGGTGCGCGTGAGGTTTGACTGACGGAAGAGGGTTTGTACGGTTGCGAAAGTGAGCTGTCACTTCCGGAAGCAAAGCCATTGCTGGCAACGCAAGCATCTTCGTGCTCCTCATATTGGCGAGCAGTGGCTACCGGGGAGGGCCGAACACGGTAAGTGACGGCTGGCTTGATTCGGGCTGAAGGTATGACGAGAATCACCCGTTTGTCACTCTTCGCGTTCACTCTGGCCCTGGTCGTTCCAGCATGGTACGGCAAGCCCCATCCCGGACTACCTCCGCCGATGCCGAAGCGGCCAGCCACCTTGGATTTCGAGAACCTCGTCACGTGTACAACCGCGTCATGCGCGAGACCGCTATCGAGTGGGAACGGCGGCGTCATCATCGACCACCACAACCCAAACACCCGATTAAGCTCGATTGGGCTGTCTCCCTGGAGAACGGTTTTGTACCCGCTAACGAATTCCCCGCCAAGGACCGGTTCGATATTTGGGCGCAGAACTGCAATAGCGACTACGTTTTGTGGGGTTGACGGTGAACTCGGGAACGCAGGCCAACCTGGTCGGAATCAATAACCTGTACACCGCGGCCAGTCCCGTATGCAACGGCGGCACGCCCTGGGTCGCTTTTGCCTACAACACAGTGACCCACACGGGGGGCCAAAATCGGACATCTCCGACTCTCTCTCTGGGGACGGGAAAGAAGTGGCGTTTGTGGAAAGCACGACCACCGGCTCTTAATTTCCATGTGCTGGTGCTTTGGTGGTACCGGCGATTGCACGACAGGCAACGTTCACGCCGGGACGTTCGATAATCAGTTCTGGATCAACGGCACCACCGGGGGCCACATGCTGGCTTGCGGTTTCGTATCCGGGACGGCGGGCACTCCGTTAATCCCAAAATGTATGTGTTCCCCTTCAGCAACGAGCCACCTGATTACCTCCACGGGATCGACCACGTGGGTAGTGAACAATACCCGGGGTGACGAGTGCTCGCCCCGGACCGAGTTCTACAACGGAACGACCGACCATATGTTCTTTGGGGTCGCCAGCGCCACCGACGGCTTCATCGAAAGCTCGACGCTCACCACGACGGCATCCGCTCCAAGTTGTGCCGCTCCCCCTACCTCGAGCTGCGTAACGGCGCCGCATTTGCTCGGAGGCACCAGCGGGATCGTGATCGATAACCAGGTTTCGAGCGGGGGAACCAACATTTACTTTTCGAAGCTGGCTCCGGGCTCCGTCAATGGACAGAATGGCCACGTCACGGGCGGACGTGCGACTCCTTACTGCGCCGTGAAGTTGACTCAGGCTGCCCGGCAGTAGACGAGTCGTTGCTGGCAAGAATCAAGTCTGTTGCTTCACGGTTTACCTTCTAGAAGCCCCCTCCAAGGCCGCCACCCGGTTTGTCTTTTCGCCGGGACCAGCGTATATTCAAGTATTGGAAACTGTTGTGTAGTACCAGCATTTGGCGAAGCACACCAGTGGGCGCAAGCCCACTTTTTAGTTTGTGCCCAAGTGCGATCGGGCGTGCGTCCTGTAAGTTACTGGATTCATGGCATTTGACGAAGATCGCGTGCGCGGGATAGCCGACCGCGTGGCCTCCTCGAGCGGGCTTGAGGTGGTCGAGATCGAGTTTCGCGGAGGCGGCAAGAGCCGTATGCTGCGGGTCTTCATCGATAAGCCCGGCGGCGTGACGCACGAGGACTGTGCGAGCTTCAGTAGGGAGTTCGGGACGATTCTCGATGTCGAAGATGCGGTGCCCGGTGGAATGTACGTGCTTGAAGTGTCGTCTCCTGGCCTCGACCGAAAATTGAATCGGGCCGCTGACTACGAACGCTTCACCGGCAGCCGTGTCAAATTGATGACCCGCGAGCCGGTGAACGGCAATCGGTACTTTGAAGGGCGGCTAGAGAGCTTTCGGGAAGGCCGTCTGACTTTGAATCTAGGTGAGGCCCGAAAGAAGCGTCGCCCCGAAACCGGCACGCCACAAAAGCTTGAGATCGAGCTGGCGAATGTGGAGAAGGCGAACTTAGTACCAGAGATCTAGCAAAGTTTCAGAGGGTTCGAAGGTTCTAAAGACAAAACCCTTGTGAGTTTGGATGGGCGCAGGCGAATTGAGAACCTCGAAGCCTTGCAACCGTGAAACTTGGTAGCAGAAGTGAATTGATACCGGAATTCTTATGGCAAGCGAGCTTTACAACACTATCGACGCCCTCAGCCGGGAAAAAGGGATTGATCCGCAGATTGTAGTCAGTGCGGTGGAGGACGCGATTGTCGTCGCCACTCGCAAATACTACAAGACGCAGGAAAACCTGCGCGCGGAGTTAGACAAGGACACCGGCAAGATCCGCGCATTCGCGGTCAAGACGGTGGTCGAGACCCCGGAGCAGGTGGAGGACCCCGTCCTGCAGGTGACTCTGGAGGATGCGCGGAAGCTCGATCCCAACGTAGAAGTCGGCGGAGAGCTGCAGATCCCCAAGGTCACGGAAGGCATTCTCGGGAGAATCGCCGCTCAACTGGCGAAGCAGGTCATCTTCCAGAAGGTCCGCGAGGCGGAGCGCGACACGGTATACAACGAGTACATCTCGCGCGTGGGTGAGATCGTCAACGCTACCGTGAAGCGCGTCGAGGGTCCCGACATGATCTTCGACATCGGCAAAGCGGAATCGCGCATGCCACGCAAAGAGCAGTCACGCCTGGAATCGTTCGCCATCGGCGAGCGGGTGCGTGTGATCATATCGCGCGTCGAAAAGGCGTCCAAAGGCCCGCAGGTTGTAGTGTCCCGCGCGGCCCCGGAATTGGTGCAGCACTTGTTCCAGACCGAGGTCCCCGAGATCTACGACGGCACCGTCGTCATTCGCGCCATCGCGCGCGAAGCGGGAGAGCGCACGAAGATCGCGGTCATGTCGAAGGACAAGGACGTGGATGCGGTCGGCGCATGCGTCGGGATGAAGGGCATGCGGGTGCAGTCCATCATCCGCGAGCTTCGCGGTGAGAAGATCGACATCATCGAGTACCACGAAGATCCGGTAACCTTCGCCGAGAAGGCCCTGCAGCCCGCGAAAGTCAGCCGCGTCACCGTGGTCGATCAGTCGGAGAAGCACCTCGAAGTGGTGGTCGACGACACGCAACTGTCGCTGGCTATCGGAAAAAAGGGGCAGAACGTCCGGCTCGCGGCGAAGCTGCTGGGCTGGAAGATCGATATTAAGAGCGAAGAGGAGAAGCGACAGGAAGTCGAGCAGCAGATGTCGGCGCTGGTGCAGCAGACCGCGACTCCGCTCGAAAATGTTTCCGGACTCGGCGAGGGCCTGATCGAAAAATTGAGCGCCGCGGGTATTACCACCGTGGAAGCCCTGGCCGACATGACGCCGGAACAGCTCGAAGCCATCGAGGGCATTGGCCCCAAAACGGTGGAAAAAATCAGTTTGGCGGTCAATAATTACTTCTCGAGCCTGGAAGGCGGAGAAGGTGTGGTCGCCGCCACCGAGGGGGAAGCTGGGGAAACTCCCGCGCAAGAGGGCGTCGCCGCGACGCCGGTGGAAGGCGAGATCCAGGAAGTTGCCGCGGCGGCCGAGGAGGCGGAGCGGGGCTCCGTCGAGGACGTGGCCGCGCAAGCCGAGGGCGGGGAGGAAGAACCCTCCGCCGAAACAAAGGAATGATCAGGATTTTCCGTGCTCGTCGCTCTGGCGGCGGGCCGGGGTGCAACGCTGACTCCGCGAGGGTGCTATGAAGACTTAAGGAGACGTGGCGGGGCAAAGAAAGGGCGGATGAGTAAGATTCGAATCAACGATCTGGCCAGGGAGCTGGAAGTTAAAAGCAAGGCTATTCTCGATGTGCTCACCGAAGTCGGAGTCACCGAGAAGAAGACCCATTCCAGTTCTCTTGAGGACCATGAGGCAGTAAAGGTGCGGGCTCACTTCCGCGCTTCTGCCGAGGCCGCGCCGTCGCGCTCCACGCGTTCCGGACGCGAAGCCGATGAAATCAAGACCAAGATCGACCTCTCGCACATCTCCAAGCCGGGCGACGTTCTAAAGCTTATTACCCAAAAGCAGCAAGCCGCGGCGGCTCCACCGGTCGCCGCCCCGCGTCCACCGGTCGAGACCAAGCCAGCCGCGCCGTCCGCTCCTGCGGCCGGTGCAACTCCAACGCCACCTGCGCCCGCGGCGAAGCCGCCCGCGCCCCCTACCCCGGTGCCGCGACTCATTACCCCGCAAACGACGCGGCCGGCGCCGTCGGTGATCCGGCCTCCGGCTCCGCCGGCGCCGACCATCCCTGCAGCGAAGCTCGCTTCACCTCCGGTTGCGGCCGCGCCGCCCGCGACCACCCCGCGTCCGGTCGCACCGCCGCCGGTCAGCGCTCAGCCAGAAGCGTCTGTGGAGGCGGCCGCGCCGCCGTTGCAACCTTCGGTACCGGTGGCCGCAACCCCGGCGAAGCCAGCTGCACCCGTGGCTCCGCCGCCGCGCATGATCGTCCCGCAGACGGGGCCGCGTCCGGTGTACAAGGCACCCCCTCCAAAGCCGGTACAGCCCGGTAGCCAGGCCGGAGCGACGGCACGCCCGGTGCCCGGACGTCCCGTACCGGGTCAGCCGATTTTTCAGCGTCCCCGCCCGCAGGTTCCCGGAGCTCCCCGTCCGCCACTACGGCCGGGCGAACGCCGCCCCATGCACCCCACGCGCCAGTCACCCACAGGTGCCCGTCCGTTAGGAGTGGGTCCGGGCGCGCCTATGGCGCCCCCCGGAGCGACTCGCCCGGGCAGCCGCCCAGGCGGTCCGTCGCGACGACCGGGCCAACGCTACGTCCCGCGAGGTGTGAAGGAAGGCCCGATGAAGGGCTATGTTCCGCCGCCGCGGCTCTCGCTTTCCAATGAGCCGCAGCCCATCACGCGGAGCATCACCATCACCGAAGGCATCAGCGTAAAGGATCTGGCGGAGAAGCTCGACATTCGCGCCAAGGATCTGATCGCCCGTCTGCTGGCACGCGGCGTGTTCGCCACCATCAACCAGACCCTGGACGCGGAACTCGCCAGCGAAATGGCGCGTTTCTTCGGCGCGGACACAAACGTGATCAGTTTCGAAGAGCAGGCACAAAAAGAAATTGCCGACGCGGCCTCCACGGGCGAGGAAGGTGCGGCCGAATCCGTGCCCCGTCCTCCCGTGGTCACCATCATGGGCCACGTCGACCACGGCAAGACCACGCTCCTCGACTCGATCCGTTCGACCAGTGTGGCGGAAGGTGAAGCGGGCGGGATCACGCAGCACATCGGCGCCTACAAGGTGCGGATCCAGGACAAAGAGTCCCCGGCCTACGGCCGCGAGATTGTGTTCCTCGATACGCCCGGTCACGAAGCCTTTACCCGCATGCGCGCTCGCGGAGCAAAGTCCACCGACATCGTTGTCCTCGTCGTGGCGGCCGATGATGGCGTGATGCCGCAGACGCTGGAGGCCATCGATCACGCGCATGCGGCAGAAGTGCCGATCATCGTTGCGGTCAACAAGATCGACAAGGCGGAAGCCATGCCCGATCGCGTGAAGAAGCAACTCGCCGACCGTGGCCTGATGCCGGAAGACTGGGGCGGAACGACGGTGTTCGTCGACGTCTCAGCCAAGAAGAAAACCAACCTCAACCTGTTGATGGAAATGATCTGCCTGGTCGCCGACCTGCAGGAACTGCGGGCCAATCCGGAGCATTCCGCGAGTGGCGTCGTGCTGGAGGCCAAGCTGGATCGCGGACGCGGGCCGGTTGGCACCGTGCTGGTACAGGACGGCACCCTGCGCGCGGGCGATAACTTCGTCGTGGGGAACGTATACGGCAAGGTGCGCGCCATGTTTGACGATCGAGGGGCGCAACTCGAAGAAGCGCCACCCTCGACCCCCGTGGAGATTCTTGGCATGGAAGGTTTGCCGCAGGCGGGCGACCAGTTTGTGGTCGTCGCCGATCGCGACAAGGCTCGCGGCATTTCGGAATACCGGGAACAGAAGGCTCGCGAAGCCATGCTGGCGAAGAGTTCCCGCGTGTCCCTCGAAGGTCTGGCTGAGCAACTGAAGACGGCTGGGACGAAGGAACTCAACATCATCCTCAAAGGCGATGTGGGCGGCTCGGTCGAAGTGCTGGGCGACCTGCTGGCGAAGCTATCGAACGAGAAGGTGCGATTGAAAGTGTTGCGCTCGGGCGTGGGTGCCATCACCGAATCGGATGTGCTGTTGGCGTCCGCGTCGAACGCCATCATCATTGGCTTCAACGTGCGACCGGAACGCAAAGCGCAGGAACTGGCCGATCAGGATAAAGTCGACATCCGCCTGCACTCGATCATCTATGAGTTGCAGGACGAGATTAAGCGCGCGATGACCGGCCTGCTCGAGCCTACGATCAAGGAGACGTACCAGGGTCGCGCCGAAGTGCGCGAGACGTTCCGCATTCCGAAAGTGGGCACGATCGCAGGCTGCCAGGTGGCCGATGGCCTCATCAAGCGGGATTCCGAAGTCCGCCTGCTGCGCGACAACGTCGTGGTCTTCAAGGGCAAGATCGCTTCTCTCAGGCGCTTCAAGGACGATGCCAGCGAAGTACGCAACGGCATGGAGTGCGGCATCGCGATCGCCAACTACAGCGACATCAAGGTGGGCGACGTGATCGAGGCGTTTGTGACCGAGCGCATCGCCGCCGAAGTGATTGCCTAAAGGCTGTTCTCCGTTCACGGCTCTCGGTTCTCAGCGGCTGGATTAGCGTCAGTCTGAGAACTGGGAACCGGGAACGGAGAACTGATGCCGATTGCTTTCCTCACCCTCGAGTTGAGCATCGAAGCCGCGCAGTCTCTGAAAGACAAACGGCAGGTGGTTCGCAGCCTCAAAGACCGGCTGCGCGCGCATTTCAATGTGGCTGTAGCTGAGTTGGACGCGACCGGCATTTGGAATCGAGCGACCATTGGCGTGGTGAGCGTTTCCGATTCGCGCGACTATCTTGACGGTTTGATGAAGAACGTGGAACGCGCCGCCACCCGCATCGCCAACAATGGCGGCGCGGACGTTACCGATTCCTTTGTCGAGTTCTTGTAGGCTTCTCATCCCGCTGCTGTCACCCTCCCCCGGCGGGATGATTCCTGATATTCTCATTAGTTTTCTTCCGAGGTGATTGGTTGGAACGGCGTGGGCAAAAATATCATCGAGAGCGGTTGGGAGAGGCCCTGCGCGAGGAAATCGAAACCATTCTCGAGGGCGAGCTCAGCGATCCGCGGATCGGGCTCGTGAACGTAAGCGAGGTTATTCTGGCGCCGGATGCCCGGTCGGCCCGCGTGCTCGTGGTGGCTCAGGGCGATGACGCAGAAGCCGCGGAAACGATGGAAGGCTTGCAGGCGGCATCCGGGTATGTTCGCCGGGAGCTGGTCGAACGGCTCCATCTGCGTCGTGCGCCGGAACTGGTGTTCATCCTGGATCGTTCGCATGACTATCAGACGAGGATCGACGAGCTTTTGAATCGCACCAAGAAGAGAAGCGGAAGTCCGGCCGGCAAACGCCAGGCTTAATCAGTATGCTGATCGAAGTTCTGAACCAGATCGGGCAACGTAATCGTTTTGTGCTGACATCGCACGCCCGTCCCGACGGCGACGCCATCGGCTCTGCCTTGGCCTGCTGCCAGGTCCTGCGCCTGCTCGGCAAGCAAGCAGACGTCCTCATGCACGATCCGGTGCCTCGCATTTATCAGCCTTTGCCCTTCGCGGACCGGGTGGTACAAACCGATCGCATCAATGGCAATTACGAGGCTGCCATTATTCTCGAATGCGACAGTATCCAGCGTACCCGGCTCGAGGGTCTCGAGAACCAGTTCCTGATCAACATTGACCACCACACCAGCGGGCGTCAGTTCGCGCAGGTGAACTGGATTGATCCGCAGGCGATCGCAACCGCTGAGATGGTCTACCGGCTGGCGCGGGAAGTGGGTGTCAAGATCTCGCCCGAGATCGCGACGTGTCTTTATACCGCACTGATGACCGACACCGGGTCGTTCATGTTCAAGGGCACCAACGAGCGCACGTTTGCCCTGGCGCGCGTACTGGCGCTGGCCGGCGCAGACCCCTTCCAGTGCGCGCGCAACATCTATTTCGCCCATTCTACGGAAAAGATGCGGTTGCTCGGTGCGGCCCTTTCGAATCTGCATCGCGAAGGTCCGCTCGCGTGGATCTGGGTAACCCGCGACCAGATGGAGCACAGCCACGCCAAGGAAGAAGATTGCGAAGGAATCGTGAACTACGCGCTTTCCATTCAGGACGTCGAGGTGGCCGCGTTTTTCCGCGAGTTGCCCGACGGACGTTACCGGGTCAGCCTGCGCAGCAAGGGCAAATTGAATGTGGCCGACATCGCCGAGCGTTTCGGTGGCGGCGGACACGAATGCGCCAGCGGCTGCTCCATGGACGGGCCGCTCTCGGTCGCCGTGGCTCGCATGCTTGCGTTGATTCGTCCGCCGGCCCCGGCAGAATAGCCGACATGCACATGGCTTGGCGGTTTGCTGCTTTCCCCGCGCGGCTCGAGTTCTTGCTGGCACAAGGGAACGCCACGTCTCGCGGCTGCGACCCTACAACTCGAGCAAGCCTGTGAATCAACGCGCCCGCACCGACTGGTTGTTGCTGCTTGGACTCTGCCTCTTTCTATTCTTTTACGGGCTCGGCCAGTTCGGCTTGTTGGGTGCCGACGAGCCCCGCTATGCCCAGGTAGCTCGCGAGATGCTCGAGCGGCACGATTGGGTTACGCCCACGCTCGGGGGCCACGCGTGGCTGGAAAAGCCGGCGCTGTATTACTGGCAAGCCATTCTCGCCTACCGCGTGTTCGGGGTCAGCGACTGGGCCGCGCGCTTGCCGTCAGCCGTGGACGCGTCGCTTCTCGTGCTGGGTGTTTACCTGTTCTTGCTCCGCTTGCGCCCCGGGTTTCATCTGGACGGTGCCCTGATGACTGCGTCAGCGGCAGGGGTGGTCGGCTTTGCTCATGCCGCTGCTCCCGACATGCCCCTTGCCGCGATGTTTACTTTGGCGCTGTTAGGGTGGTATGCGTGGTGGGAGACCTCGCAGAAGGCATTTCTCGCTGGATCCTACGTTTTCCTGGCGCTCGCCACTGTCGCCAAGGGGCCGGTCGCACCCGTTCTGGCGGGCGCTATCGTGATTCTGTTCGCCATGGCCCAGCGCGACGCGCGCATCATCCTGCGGACGCTCTGGATCCCAGGAATGCTCCTGTTTGCGCTGGTCGCACTGCCCTGGTATATCGCTGTCCAGATCCGCAATCCGGAATTCTTACGCGTTTTCGTCCTGGAACACAACCTGGCTCGCTTCGGCACAGATCTTTACCATCATCGGCAGCCTTTCTGGTTTTACCTTCCCGTGGCCGCAATCGGATTGATCCCGTGGATTGTGTTTGTACTCGCCGCGGCCGGAGAAATCGTGAGGGCGTGGTGGTCGGAGCGCAAAGCGCCCTTCGACTCCGATGATGCGCTCAACTTTTTCCTTCTGCTCTGGCTCATCGTTCCGGTGCTGTTCTTCTCGTTCTCGCAATCGAAGTTGCCCGGTTACATCCTGCTGGCCCTGCCTGCGGGAACGCTGCTTGTGTCGGAATACCTGCGGCGGCACCTCGAAAACGAGGAACAGCGACCCGCTCTCTGGCGGATCGGGCTGCACGCGGTGGTCGCGTCCGCGCCGGTGATCCCCGCGCTCTTGGTGCAATATCTGTTCTTGCAGCACCGTTTGCCTTGGGGAACGGGAAGTGTGATCGCAGCTGTCGTCGCGCTGGTCCTGGCCATGGGAATCACTCTCACGCTCCGAGGCAAACTGGGCCTGCGCATGCTGCGCTTTGTCACGCTGATTCCGGTTGTCGTCGTGGTCGGCGCGCTGATGAAGCTGGGTGCGCCACCGTGCGACGCCATCCTTTCCGCCCGGCCGCTGGCGAAGCAATTGGCCCAGATGGAAACCAAACCGCTGCCTGTTGCTGTGTTTGGAACACTACGCGAGACGGAGTACGGCCTGGCCTTCTATCGCAACCAGCCGATCAGCCGCTACGAATCGCATCAGATCCCGTTGGAGGAGCATCTTCTGGTTGCGCCCGAAGGGACGGCCGACGCGATTGCCAAACTCGTGGGGACTCGGCGAGTTTCTTACCTCGGCACCTACCCGGCGCAGAGCCTAGACTACTACTGGGTCGCGAAAAGCGGCGACTAGCAGTTGGTTGTTTAGCACTTAGGTCGCTGGATACGTGATGCGGGGCGGATGCGCCAACCACGGCTCGCCTGCGTCAGCTCAGTTTGGCCAAGTGCCAAGAGCAAAGTGCCAAATTTCACCGGCCGTTGCGATCTCTTCCCCGAACCTGTCTCGCCAACGACGCCGCCTTTCCCCGTTTGCCTCTGCGCCGGAGGAAGCACTAGACTGCAGTGTTCGCGCCCCTCACGATGCCCTGTCCGGCCCGAGGCGCTGCTGGAGCCCCGTGGAGATTCTCGACCTCAGGCACTTCTCGTCTTCGGATCTACGCCCCCTGCTGGACGACGAGACCCAAGTCTGGTCGCGCCTGCTGTCCTGGGATTACACCAGTTCCGCCGACATGATTCTCCGCTACGTCGATGCCAAGATCCTTCCGGGCTACGCCGCCATCGACCGCGGCCGCATCTTCGGCTACGCGTTCTTCGTTTACGAAGGCAGCAAGGGAGTGATCGGAGACCTCTTTGTGGCCAACGGCGGCCGCCTGCCCGAGTCGCATGAAGTGGAAGCGCAGCTTTTGACGCACGTCATCGAGACCCTGCAACAGTCGCCCGGGGTGCACCGAATTGAGGCGCAGCTGCTGGTACACGAAGCAGGACAACAGGCGCCTCCCTTTTTAGGCCAGGGTTTTCGACGGCATCCTCGGCTGTTCATGGCCATGCCCTTGAGCCATCCCGGGCGCCCGGCTTCCACCATCTATCCGGATTTCGAGATTCGGCCCTGGACGGACAACGATTACCAGTCCGCCGCCGCCGTGATTACCGCCGCCTACCGTGGTCATGTGGACGCCGAGATCAACGACCAATACCGCACCCTGAGCGGATCGCTACGCTTCCTGAATAACATCGTGCGCTTTCCAGGCTGTGGCTTGTTCGACGCCGAATCGTCGTTCATCGTGACCCACAAAGGGAGTCGTCACCTGGCCGGGCTGATTTTGTGTTCGAGGGTCCGACACGATGTGGGGCACGTGACCCAGGTCTGCGTGTTGCCCGAATACCGCTCGCGCGGCGTCGGAGAGGCTCTGTTGGCTTGCACGGCGAGCGCGCTGCGGAAGCGCAAGTTCTCCATGCTGTCGCTTACGGTGACGGAAGCGAATACGCGCGCCGTTGAACTCTACCGGCGACTCGGCTTCGACGCACAGCGTGTCTTCGATGCATTTGTGTGGGAAGAATAGCTGTCAGCCGTCAGCTCTCAGCCGTCAGCGAACGGGGAATGCAAATCCGAGACGGTCTGAAACCAATTCCATCCATCACCGACTTGGCCGAAGGCTGAAAGCTGATTGCCGATCGCGGACACCTACCGTCGTAGCAACCACATCGCCCACCCCGCCGCAATTACTCCGCCCACAAACATGGCGAAACAGTACAGGCTGTAGCGGAGCATTTCGCGGGTGGTGTTGCGCTGGGTGATGCCGAACACCACCGACGCGAAGAGAGCGAACAGGACGGCGGCGCTGAAGTGGGAGAGCGTCATGATTTTTTCCCGATGGCGATGTGGTAGGCGTCGGCAACCGCGATGAAATTCAGCAGGCCCGCGACGATCAGGTACTTGGTACCGTAGTCCGCGGTGGCGTGTGCGATGGCGCCTTGGCCCCAGTCCATGGCGCGCGTCACGATGTAAAGTCCGCCCGCTCCGACATTGCCCACGAAGCCCAGCATGTCAAGGATGTCCCCCCCATTCGGCTTGTAGACCCGTCCTTGCATCGCCAGCCCGATCACAAACATGGCAACGATCGACACCATCAGCAGCAGGCCGCGGCCCCAGCGCTTCTGAATGAGGTGTCCCGCGCCCGGAATCAGCCAGGCCAAAGCCGGAGCTACCACCGACATCGTGGTCACCTCCGCAGGCTCAGTCGCTTTCGCTTTATCAGTAATGGAATTCGCCATTCAGATGGTCACGATCTCGCGTTGGATTTTCCCCGTTACTTCCGCACGATTGGGTCGAACCAAAATATTGACCTCGCTGCGCACGCCGAACTCGGGCAGGTAGATTCCTGGCTCAATCGAAAAGCAGGAATTCGGTAGAATCTGCCGCTCGTCATGGATCTCCAGGTCGTCCATGTTGGCGCCGTTGGCGTGCACCTCGGTGCCAATCGAGTGTCCGGTGCGGTGGATGAAGTAATCCCCGTAGCCCGCTCTCCGGATATGATCGCGCGTTGCCCGGTCGACCTGCCAGCCCGCAATCCGCTGCCCCGCCGCGCTCGCGTCGAGCACCGTCTTCACGCCCGCATCCCGCGCGTCGCGAACAATCTGGAAAATCTCCCGCTGCTTGTCCGATGGAGCTTTTCCCACGAAGCCGGTCCACGTGATGTCGTAATACACCGCGCCGGGAGTATTTTTCTTGGCCCAGACATCCAGCAGCACAAAATCCCCTTCGCGGATCGGCGCGGATCCTTCGCCGTGGGGCTCGTAGTGCGGATTCCCGCTGTTCGCGTTCACGGCCACAATCGGCGGATCGTCGGTGACCAAGTTCTCGCGCCGAAACGCCTCCATGAACCACTGCTGCATCGCGTACTCGTTGGTTCCGCCATTGCGCGCCCGCCGTCCGATCTCCTGGAACGCCGAGGCCGTAATCGTATCGATCGCATCTCGCGCGGCGAAGTGCGTCTGCACCTGCTCATCGGTAAAGGTCGCTTCGAACTGGGCAACCAGGTCGGCGGAACTGACCACGTTCTTACCCATCCCGCGGACGATCTCCACTGTACCTGCGTCCACCAGCGAAATCGTGAACACACTGTTGTTGGGTGAGTATTGCATGGCGATGTTGCGATAGTTGCCCAGGATCGCCTTGATGTTGTCGAATAGTTCCTGCCAGCCCGCGTACTTGTGTTTGGCGCCGGGCAGCGAATCCAGGTGCCCGGCTTCGATTTTGTGCACCAGCTTCACCGGATCGCCCTGCGCGGGAATCAGGTAGAACCAGCGGCGTGTCACCATCAGCGTATCGGGCAAGCCGAGCACACGGTAGGCAATCGGATCCCGGCGGTGATGGTCATAGAAGAGCCACGCGTCGATCTGGTGTTCCCGCAGCGCGGCCTGAATTGCTGGGAGATTCATGAGCAAATGGCTATTTTAAACAAGGGCGGCGATTTAGGCGAATTTCCGACTGCCGGTCCGAGTCATGTGTTTACCACCCCGACCGGCTACGCCAGTATTTTCGCTCGGGTCGGTTTGGGCAATGTTTCGCACGCCGTTCGCAGCACCAACCGCGGCGCCTTCTGCCGGATCTTCAAGAGATACGGTACGGTCTGCTTCGGATCCGCCTTCGCGGTCTCGCGCAGTAGCCAACCTAGCCCTTTCTGAACCATATCGTCTTCGTCCGACAATAGGAAATTCGAAAGCTGCTTAATCTCTGGCAGAAACAGTTTCCTTCGCGTCCCTTGGATAAGCGCCACGCAAGCGGCCCGCCGGTGCCAGCGCCGTGAAGATTTCGCCCACACAAAGACACGTTTCACGCGCGTTGTCTTCGACGCGACCATGGGAGCGATCAGGTAGTGCACCAGCCCGTCATGGTCGGCCCAACTGCTGATGCGCGCAAGCCAGGACTCGAACAAGCGAAATTCGGAGTCGCCAAACTTGTCGACCAGCTTTTCGAGCATCAACACCGCGAAGACTTTTTCTTCCAGCACGCGTCCCTGGAAGAGCTTGTCGGCCACTTCCAGCAGGAAATCGCTTCCTCGCTCTCGCACGATCGCCCGCCGAAACCGCACCGCGACCTTGCGCATCTCAGCCGTGTACCATCCCCGCGACTTGATTTCTTCTTTGAAGAACCACTGCACACCCTGGGCGTGTGGCGCCGAGCCGCCGTCCTTCAAGACGCGACGAATGTGCGCGGCAATGTAGTTCGGGGTAATTCTGCGTTTGGGCATCGGGAACCCTCCTGAGAAAGCTCAGCAGGATAGCGCACTCAGCGTCGTCAGGGCAGTGATCCCGCTTGAACACGGGGCGTGCTACTCCGTCGGAGAACTGGGACGCGTGATCACTAACTTGTCGTACGCCCATAGAAGCACTGCCGTGGCTACGCCCAGGGCTGCCACGGTCCACCAGATCCCCTCCGGTCGATGCATCACCTCTCCGAAATGGTGGATGAGCATCCCTCCGAACTTGCCCCCAATCAGGGATCCGATTCCGATGGGCAGAAACGCGAATCCCATGTAGGTACCCTGCTGTCCCGGTGGTGCCAGCCGCGAAACATATTCGTAATAGCGCGGCGACTGCGTGAGTTCGCCGATGGCGACGACAATCAACGTAACGAAAGCCATCGGCACCGAGGGATGCGCGACCAGCAGCAGCCACGCTCCGCCGGAGATCAGCGTGCCCAGAATAATGGCGCGGAAGGCTGGCATTCGCTGCGTGAGAAGACTGGTGACCATCGTGAACAGAATCACAACGATTGGTCCGGTCACCAGCAGCAGCTCGGTGTCGGTCTTGGGATTGATGTAGTCATGAATGTAAAGCGGCAAGATGATGAATTCCTGCCAGTAAACAATCCAGTATCCCGAGAAGATCAGCAGGAAGATCATGAAGCGCGGATTCGACAGAACCGTGCCGAAATTCGCGATCACTTGCTTGAGCGTCAGGATCGGCTCATCCGGGCGGCGTGGTTCCTGGAAGAAGAGCAGCACGGCGAAGAACATGGCGAAGACGCTCAAGGCAGCGACGCGAAACACGTTCTCTACGCGCATATGCTGGTGGACCCACGAAGCGACATAAGGGCCGGCGGCCCCGCCGATATTCACCAGCGTGTAGTAGATTGAGTAGCCGATCGAGCGCACATTTTCGCTCGATGCGCGCGCGGTGGTGCCGACGACGCACGGTTTGACCAAGGCAATGCCGAGGGCGGGCAGCATCAGCAAAATCGCTACCAGCACGCCCAGCGGCATCGCATTGCGCACCGGAGCCAACCACGGAGAGCCAAGGGAGCCAATCAGGAAATACGAGGTGCTCAGGACCAGGTACGCCAGCGACAGGGATCGACGAAAGCCCAACCGGTCGGCGAGGGTCCCGCCGAACGCGGCAAGAAACCATACCAGGCCACCGAATAGTCCGGTCAGGCTGCTGGCTTGCTCGACTTTGAAATTCAGCGTCTCGTGAAGATAGCGGGCGAGCGACGCAAAAGCTGCGTAGTACGAGAGCCGCTCGAAAAGCTCGCTGATATTGGCGACCCAGAAAGGCCGCTCGAAGCCGGTGCGGATCTCATGCAGCCGTTCGGAGAGGTTCAATGAGGGCTCCCGAGGCTCAGCCGCTTTTGCAATTCGTTCGCAGTCAACCCGACGACGCGAATCATTTTGCTGCGGCTGTTTTGGCCGGCAGCAATACTAACGGACGAACGTGGCACCTTCAAAAATTTCGCCAAGAATTCAATGCAGGCCTCGTTCGCTTTTCCTTCCACGGGAGGCGCGGTAAGGGCGATCTTGAGGGCTTCGCCCAGTTCCCCTGCCCTCGCATTTTTCTTCGCGCGAGGATGCACTTTCACCGCAAAAGTGACGCCCCCCCGCACTTTCCTGGATCCGTATCAAGGATTCTTCGCCAGCGAGAACGTCGTTTCCGCTCCCAGCAATCCCAGCACCAGCAGCACCTGCGGATTCGCCATAGCTCTCGCCCAGCCGATGCTGGCAATAAGCGCGATGACAAAGACCAGCATCATCAAGTTGGCTGCGATGCAGAAGAGCTTCAGCCCGCGCACTCCGTACCCGTTGCGCACGCGGAGCAGATTCAGCATCGCGGTAAACAGCAGAGCCAGTCCGGTTCCGAAGATCCAGATCCGCCCGGTGTAGTCACGTGGAACCAGCCAGCACTCGACGACGGCCAACAAGAAAAGTGCGCCGCCGCAGGCTCGATCCAGCCCTTTCATAATGCCGCCGTCCTATCACCGAAGATGGCCGTTCCCACGCGCACACAAGTCGACCCTTCCTCGATGGCCACTTCAAAATCGTGCGACATCCCCATGGAGAGAACCTCCATGCCGACGCCGGAAACCATGCGAGTAGCAATCTGGTCGCGCAGTTCACGCAGCGCCCGGAAAAACGGACGCGCCCGTTGCGGGTCTTCGGTGAAGGGTGGGACTGTCATGAGACCTCGGATCGTCAGGTGAGCGAACTGGGGGGCAGCGGAAAGCAGGCGATCGAGTTCCGGTGAATCCGGAGGCACGCCACTCTTGGCGGCTTCGCTTCCCACGTTTACCTCGATCAGCACGGCCAGCGTCTTGCCCGCCTTGTGCGCTGAGTCGTTCAACTTTTCAGCCAGCTTCAGCGAGTCGACCGAATCGATGGCGCTGAAAAGTTCCGCAGCCTTGCCGGCCTTGTTCGTCTGCAAATGGCCGATCATGTGCCACCGGGCACCCTCGAGGTCGCCCAGTGTATCGACTTTGCCCGCGAACTCCTGCACCCGATTCTCGCCAAAATGCCGGACGCCGGCCTGGTAGGCCTCGCGGATGATCTCAGCGGGGACGGTCTTGCTGACGGCCATGAGTGTGATTTCCCCGGGATCGCGGCCTGCACGGACAGCAGCGGTTCGAATTTTTTCTTGTATTCGGGCTATGTTCTCGGTGACCGACATAGAGCGCTAACCACGAAGGACACAAAGCAACACGCAGGAAATCGCAACGGACGTGACTCCCTTCGTGCCCCGTCGTGTCCTTGGTGGTGGACAGGTCCTCAGTCCGCAAAAAGGCGGCAGTTCCCACCCGAGCGTCACATGATCGCCGTCGGCGGGGCGGGCTCGTCAGGCGAGCCTGCATTCGCCAGAGGTACGCGAATCATGGCGATGATCAGCACCGCCATCGCTGCAATCGCAGTCCAGAACGAGGGCGTCCACTTGAGCAGCGCGACGTCGCGCCCCGAGCCCACCAGTCCCGCGATCACCAGACCGCACAGCGCTTCGCCGGCGATCAGACCTGATGCAGTAAGCACACCTGCATTGTCGACCCGCGCCTTCTGCGCGTCGTTGATACCCCGACGGTCACGCAGCTTGTCGGTGATCCACCGGACCACGCCGCCAATGAAAATCGCGAATGTGGTGCCGAGGGGCAGGTACATCCCGACTGCAAACAGCATCACGCTTTTCACCTCGATCAGGATCGCCACCAGTCCCAGCAGGATGCCCACGATCACCAGCGGCCACGCCATGTCGCCGCCAACGATTCCCTTCGAGAGCATGGCCATGAGCCCGGCCTGCGGTGCTGGGAGCGCCGAACTTCCGAAGTGATATGCCTTGTCAAGGATCGCCACCGGGAAGAAAAGCACCAGGGAAGCCACGACGACGCCAAAAATATCCCCGATCTGCATTTTCGCGGGCGTGCCCCCAAGGATATGACCGACCTTCAGATCCTGCAGCATCTCGCCCGCGACTGCTGACGAAACGCACACCACGGCTGCGACTCCCAGTACCGCGGCTACGCCACCGGAGCCTGATACGCCCAGGGCGACCATCAGCAGTGCGGCAATCACCAGGGTGCAGAGCGTGAGTCCCGACACCGGATTGTTTGACGATCCGATCATGCCGACCAAGTTGCCCGAGACGGCCGCGAAAAAGAATCCAATCACGATCATGACGACTGCGGCGACCAATGCGCCGGTCAAAACCTGGGATCCCGACAGGTTTCCCGCCGAGCCAATGAAGTAGTGATACAGGATCACCATGGCGACAAATACCGCCGCGATGCCGGTGAACACGATCTTGGCGGGCAAATCCCGCTCCGTGCGATTCGCTGCCGTGTGCGCCACTGCCGATTTCTTCAGGTCAGAAACGGCGCGGCTCATTCCTGCCATCAGTTGCTTGCGCATCCGGAACAGCGTGTAGGTCGCACCCACCAGCATCCCGCCGACCGCGATCGGACGTACGACCGAGAAATAAATGGCCCCGGCGAGCAAGGTCCATGAGATCGGCTGACCTTGCGGCTGTGCCACCTGGATGTAGGGGCCCACCGTGAACGTCAGAAGTGGAACCAGAAGTCCCCACGCCAGCAGGCCGCCAGCGAAATTCAGCGCCGCCAGCCTTGGCCCGATGATGTATCCGACGCCCAGGTATGCGGGGCTCACATCCGGAGCCGTGAACAGTGTGGCACCGCCCGTTACCGTGGTGGCCACACTTGGATTGGTGCTGGTCCGCAACAACAATCTCTTTCCCAGCGCGCTGATGGTGACCGGGAATGTATTGTTCGGGGAAAACACGTTGATCGCACCCAGCAGGTACATGAATCCGCCAAAGCCCATGTTGGCGAACAGGATCTTGGCGGCCCTTGCACCCTGTTGACCAGCTTTGTGAATCTCCGATGCAGCCACCGACTCGGGGTAGGGCAGATCGGGGTCTTCGACCATCACGCGTCGCAGCAACGTCACAAACAGAATGCCCAGGGTTCCGCCGATCATCATCAGCGCAACCGATTTCCAATATTGATCCCTCGTGAGTCCTGGCCAGATTCCCGCCATGACAAACGCCGGGATTGTGAATATCGCTCCGGCTGCCACCGACTCGCCAATCGACCCCACGGTCCGTGTAATGTTCTCTTCCAGCAACGACCCCTTCATCAACCGCAGCAGAGCCATCCCGATCACAGCCGCGGGATAGGTCGCCGCAATGGTCATCCCCGCCTTCAAGCCCAGGTATGCGTTAGCCGACCCGAGAATGGCAGTCAGCACCAGACCGACCAGCACAGCCCGGAACGTGAACTCCTTCATCTCCATCGTTTCCGGAACGTACGGGCGATACTTCTTTTCGCTGGGAGCGGCCAGTTGAGTGCTCATGGGTTTCCTCGCAAGTGATTCGTGGGGCTAGATATACATCACATTTGCCGACCGCGCACGTTAGCATGCGGCGCCTGACAAATACAAGTACGATGCGGTCTGGTCTCCAGTCGGGATGTCCGCCACGCCTGCCGCCTGTAGCGTCGATCAGGCAGTGCCGAGAATTGACGAAACTGCCCGCCGCCGTTGGCGTTACAATCATTCAGTCCGTCTCGCCTTCACCCGTGGAACTAGACCGATGTACGCGCTATCCAAACCTGCCTTCTGGTATCGTTTCTTTACCGAATTCCTTTGCCATAACTGCGGCAGCGGCGAGGGCTACGTTTCGCGGCCCCGTAATCTGTTCGAACGATACGGCTTACGACTCCTCTTCTTGCGGAGTGCCCGTTGCGGCGATTGCTACCTGCGTTCCTATCGTCCGATGAGAGTGCCGCTCATGCCTCGCCCAGAAGAGTTGAAGTTTGATCCCGAGGCCATGCTGGCGGCCACTCTCGAAGCCGAACGCAAGGTATCGCAGAAGGAAACCAAGGACGGAGCCGACACCCAGCAGCGGATTGCGTGAGCCTGTGGGGGTGGCTATACTAGGGAAGAGTTTCGTCTGGTTGGAGCCCTAATGCACCCTCCGGACGACGGGAGGTCGTCTTCAGCAGTAGCGGGGACCGAACTCGGGCTACGCAGGCCACCACGGTAGCCAGAGGGCCTTCTTTTGTTTCCTGGGCGGGCGAAATCGCCGACAGCCTGTTCGCCACGCTGTTCCCGGCCGATTGCCGCATCTGCGGCGAGCCCCTCACCAAGATCTCACGCCTTCCGGTCTGCGAAACCTGCCTCGACGCCATTCACCCGATCGCCGGCGGACTATGCTCGATCTGCGGGGAACGCCTGATCAGCCCGCACGCTTTCACGGGCGAGCACGGGGAAGCGCGCTGTGGCCTGTGCCGGCGCATGGAACCGCCCTTCGTCAGGGCGGTCGCGTATGGCAGCTATGAAGGCGGCTTGCGCGACCTGATCCACATGCTGAAATACCAGAAGGTTCGGCCCGCCGCGAATCTCCTGGGCCGCATGTTGGCGGAGGCCATGGCCGCACTCGAGCCTTCGCTCGCCGACGCGCATCTGCTGGTGATTCCCGTCCCGCTGCACTCGACCAAGTTCCGACAACGCGGGTTTAACCAGTCGGAGTTGATCGCCCGCATGGCGCTGAAGCTGTCTCCTTCCCGCGATCGCTATTCGCTTTGCGACGTACTCGATCGGACCCGCGAGACACTCTCGCCGATCGGCCTGACCCGTCACCAGCGTCGCGAGAACCTGCGGGGCGCGTTCCGGGTGAAGAGTCCGGAGAAAATATCGGGACGCGAGATCTTGCTGGTGGACGATGTCCTCACCACCGGCACAACCGTGTCCGAATGTGCGCGTATCTTGCGCCGGGCGGGCGCGGGTCGTGTTTGGGTCGCAACCGTAGCGCGCACTCTGAAAGTAGACGCGCAGCATGCCCATTTCGAACCGGACGCGGACCCCAGCATGACGATGGCAGCGCACGGATGACGGGATCTGTGGGGCAGGGGTCTGAATGCGAGAAGCGGTTCTGATCCTGGCAAAGGAAGGACACGATTACGGGAAGGGCACGATTTCAGTTGTGCCGAAAGAGCGATACCAAGAATCGGGGCTTTAGCCTCTGAGGTTCTTGTTCGGAACAGCGTGCTTCGTCGGTAATGAAGGTTTTATGGGAGCGAAGATCGACAACTCGATGCGGGCGATGGTCGGCCGGTCCGCAGCGGGCGTGATCACGGTCGCCACCGGCACCTACGGCAACGCCCAGGCCCTGCACGCACCCGTGCTGGTGCTGAACGCTTCCTATGAACCCATCAACGTGTGTGCCGCCCGCCGCGCCATCGTGCTGGTGCTGAAGGGAGTCGCCATGGCTGAAGAAGAGAACGGCCACTTCCTACATGCCGCCCGGGTGGCCATGCGCGTTCCCTCTGTGATTCGCCTGCTAGAGTACCGCCGTATCCCGCACCAGACCCGCGCCCTGTCACGCAAGAACATCCTGCTGCGCGATCGCAACAGCTGCCAGTACTGTGGAGTTGTGCTCGCCTCGGGCGAACTTACACTCGACCACGTGGTTCCACGCTCACGCGGCGGCTCGTCCACCTGGGAAAATCTCGTCGCCTGTTGCCACCCCTGCAACCGCCGCAAGGGAAACCAGATGCCGGCGGAAGCGGGCATGAAGCTGACCCGCGAGCCCCGCGCCTTCAATCTCCACACCAGCCGCCACATCATGCGTCTGATGGGTCGGTCGGACGATAAGTGGAGAAAGTATCTCTTCTACTAAGGTTTCAAGCGTCGGGTTTCAGGTGGGCTACAAAAAACGAGGCCGCGGATCATCCGCGGCCTTTCGTCGGAAGCGCTTGAAACACGAAACCTGAAACTCGAAACTACTTCTGCTGTGTCTGCTGCTCCTTTTCCTTCTGCTCCCCCGGCGGCAGTTCCTTCCCCTCGTACGTAATTCTCGTCTTCGATCCGAACTTCTTGTAGTTCTGGTACTTCACGATTTCGCGGATGTGAATGTCGCCAGAGAAGAAGTGCAGCGTGTCATCGGCCTTGGTGTAGGTGGGGAACCAATAGATTTTGTCGATTTGTTCGCGCCAGGTGGTGAAACTCGGGTACAGGTGTTCTTCCTTGTTCTTTTTCTTGCCCCCGTAAATCTGGGGAACCGTCTTGCCGAAGGTCTTCACGATCTGGAAGTCGTGGTCGTCCACCCAGATCCGTCCTTGGAAGTAGCGCTTCTTGCCGACAATCTCTTTGGGGGCGAGGTCGAAAACATAGCAGTGCAGGTCATCTTCCTGCTGCTGTCCGACATACAACACGTTGTACTCGCCGACCTCATCGCTGGTGAGTACGAAGGGCAGGCGGTTGCGGATGTCGTCCACATCCCCCTGATCCATGGAAAGGCCCGCCTGATCGAGGCTGGATTGCGGAGCGAAGACGACGTTCTCCAGTCGCTTGCCCTGGTCGTTGAACACCACGTCAAAGACCTCGTGGTACTCGCCCTTCACGGTGTCGCCGTCGAGCACCTGCACCTTGACGTCCTGCCGGTAGGTGTACTCGTCGCGCGCTAGTTTGAATTCTTTTTCCTTAGCGGCGAAGCGCTTGATGATTTCTTCCGAGGTGATTCCCTTGGGCTCGGACTTGTCCAGAGGCCCTTCCTCGGCGAGCGCAAATGGGGCCAGGAAGAAAACACCAAACAACGCCGGAAGCAGCCGGCCAAAACGCGAGACATGTCTCATAGGAATAGTGTAGAAGAAATGCCGGACCGCGTCAGGAAGTTGGCGCACTGCCGCCTTCCTACCCCCGGGCCCTCTCCGCTCAGGGAGCCCGGAGGGTAGGGAAGACTGCAGTTTCTGCCTAACTTCTTAGACGACGGTTTCGGGCGAAGGGTTGCAGGGGAAGGCGGCAATTGGCGCTTGGCAATGAGCACTTGGCCTTGCACATTCTGGCCTTTCGGTCGGCCCCTGCTGACTAACGCCGGCGTCTCGCCGGCTGTCCCGAGGGCGTCCTCGCCCTAGGCCCGCACTCGCCAGACACAACCGCATCACCATTTGCTGCAGGTCCTTTTTGGGCCAAGTGCTAACGGCCAAATGCCAGGTGCGCGAACCGAAGGCGAGCTCCTGATTTACACTTACCCGTTCCCCGGCGGAGGCAAGCATGCGCCGTTCTCTCATCCTGTCCTTTACACTCGTTTACGTTCTACCCGCACTCTCGCAATCGAAACGCCCTTTCACCTTCGAAGACATGATGGCCCTCAAGCGTGTCGGCGAGCCGGTGCCGTCGCCCGACGGCAAATGGGTGCTGTTCAGCGTGCTCGACGTCGATCTCGCGGCGAACAAGAAAACCCCGCACATATGGATCGTGCCCCTGTCGGGCTCCTCTGGTGGAGCGACGGTCGCCCCGCCGGCAAACGCCCGCGTAGGGGCGGACGCCTCGTCCGCCCAGGCCGAGCGAAGCTCGGCAGGTTCTTCATCCACAGAACGCATCGTGATTCCCGACCAGGATGGCGACCGCCCGCGCTGGGCGCCCGATGGCAAGCGCTTTGCGTTTGTCTCCACGAAAGAGGGCGGATCGCAGGTGTGGATTGCGGGCTTCGACGGTGGCGCCGGAACAGTCACCGCCGTACATCGCCTCACCGCCATCGAGACCGAAGCGAGCGGTGAACTCTGGTCACCGGATGGAAAGCACATCCTGTTCGTGTCGGATGTTTATCCCGAGTGTTGGGGCGCGCCTGCCGAAGAGGCCGCCTGCAACGCGAAGAAGTTGGAAGAACACGTGAAGTCGAAGGTCAAGGCGCTGACCTTCGATCGCCTGCTGTATCGCCACTGGAATGCGTACAAAGAAGGGAAGAGGAGCCACATCTTTGTAGTGTCTGTGCGCCTGGACGACAAGCCGTCGAGACTCGACGAAGTGCTTGGGCTTCCGCGCGACCTCACACCGGGCGACTACGATTCGCCGGGATTCTCCCTTGGGGGACAGGATGACTATGCTTTTTCGCCTGATGGAAAAGAGGTTTGCTACACGTCAAACCACGACAAAGTTGAAGCAATCTCGACCAACAATGATCTGTGGATCGTACCGGTGTCGGAAGACCTGACGGGCGGGACGCCCGTCCCTCCGAGTCCGAAGAACATCACCGCCGACAATCCCGCCAGCGACTCGACGCCGCTCTATTCGCCCGATGGAAAGTGGATCGCCTACCGCGCGCAACTGCGTCCGGGGTATGAGAGCGATCGGTTTCGGTTGATGTTGTACGACCGGAAGACAGGGGAGAAGAAAAATTTGACCGAGAATTTTGACAGCTGGGTGGGGACCTATACTTGGTGGGGATCGGCGTGGCTGTTCTTCGTTTCGGAGCAAGACGGGAGCGCTCGGGTTTATTGCACCGATCTCGATTTGGTTAAGCCGAGCGTTGTGGGAACTTCGCTCAAGGGCTATGACGATGACATCACGATGACTCAAGACAATAAGTTTCTGGTCTATTCGCAGATGTCGATTGGTGCTCCGTCAGAGATCTATAAGAGCCCGATGATTCTTGCCCGCACGCCGCATTGCGGCGAAACCGGAGGCGACATCTGTAGCAGTCAAGACCCGAATTTCAAACTCACTCGTCTCAACGACGTCGTCCTCTCCCAAGTCGCCATGTCCCCCCTCGAATCCTTCTGGTTCGAAGGCGCCCATGGGGACAAAGTCCAAGGTTTCCTCGTCAAGCCACCCAACTTCGACCCCACCAAGAAATATCCCGTGAAGCTTCTCATCCACGGCGGCCCGCAAGGCGCCTGGGGAGACGACTGGTCCTATCGCTGGAATTCCGAACTCTTCGCGGCCAACGGATACGTCGTCATCATGATCAACTTCCACGGCTCGATCGGCTACGGTCAGAAGTTTATGGACGCCATCAACGGCGATTGGGGCGGCGCTCCCTTCGAAGACCTGATGAAGGGCCTCGACTACGCCGAGGAGAACTACCCCTTCATCGACAAGGACCGCGAGTGCGCCCTGGGCGCGAGCTACGGCGGCTACATGGCCAACTGGATCCTCGGGCACACCGACCGCTTCAGGTGCATCGTCTCGCACGACGGCATGTTCAACACCTTTTCGGCATGGGGCACGACGGAAGAGCTCTGGTTCAATAACTGGGAGTTCCAAGGCACGCCGTACACGAATCACGACGTCTACAACAAGTGGTCTCCGCGGAATTCGGCCAAGAATTTCAAGACGCCAACGCTGGTCGTCCACGGCCAGCTCGACTACCGCCTCGACGTGAGCGAGGGCTTCCAGCTCTTCACCACCCTGCAAACCATGGGCGTTCCGTCAAAGATGCTCTACTTCCCCGACGAAGGCCACTGGGTCCTGAAGCCGCAAAATTCGCAGCTCTGGTACAAGACGGTCAACGACTGGGTCGACCGGTGGACGAAGAAATGAACCAAGTTAGCTGACGACGGCGTGGTAGTGACGCGGCTCGCCGTGTCTGAAGCGAAACTCCTCTCAGCTGTCATCCTGAACGAACTCGAACGACCCCAACAATGGCGGCACCACCCGCAGCGGGTAGAACTTTTCTACTACTGACGGCTCTACGGTTCGACCCCCCGATAACCGTCCGCGTCCGCACCCTGCAGGACGGGACTCAGATCCCCTGGCTCGGTGACTCGCGTGATTGTCCGAAGCCGCTGGGAAATCAGCCGCCTCAGTTCGCCCCCGGATGCCCCTCGGCCGACAAGTGAGCGCCGGTTAGCAGCAGGAGCCCGGAAAGAAAAGCCCAGAACATCAGGCTCACCGACAGCGAGAACGGACCATACACCTCGGCGAAGTTCAACTTCGGCAGGGCCAGGATGTAGGCGTACTTCAGCGCCTCGAACAAGAGGCCCATGATGACCGCGGTCGGCACCACTGCCCGCGCCGGAACTTTGCCGTTCGGCAACAGCCAGTAAACGAGAAAGAAAATCGCGATGCTGGCCCCGATGGCGAAAATCTTCATTGTCACAAAGCCCACGAAGCGCACGAACATCGTGCCGTGGCCCCGGAGCAGGAACTCCAGCAGCACCACGTTCCCGGCACTCATGCCAATCGAAATCAGCGCGAGCACTCCGCACCAGAAAGCAAGGCCGAGCGAGATCAGCTGGTTTCCCAGGTAGGACCGGTTTTCCGGAAATCCCCAGATCCGGTTCAAAGCCACTTCCAGCGGCAGAAAAATTCCGGTCGAGGTCACCAGCAGAATCACCAGGGACGCGATCTGTGCCGGGTGCCGCGCTCCGACCATGGCATTCAGGTTCCGGATCACGAACTCCTGCCCCGCCGGCAGGTAGTCGCGCAGTAGCTGCAGCACCACTTCATACATGGCCGGCGATCGGAACACTCGCCGGATCAGCGTCATCAGCAACATCACGAACGGAAAAAACGACAGGATCGCATTCGCCGCCACCGAGAATGCGAAGGTGTGCACCTCGGTCCGCATCAAGTAGCGAATCGTCGACAGCACCAGGCCCACATAGGTTCGCGAGCCGGCGCGTGGTCTTTTTGAGAGGCCTTCGGCCGGTGTCGGAACCGACGTGGTGATTGGGGCGGGCACTCAGTTCTCGTAATCCTATCAAACAGTTGCATTTCCGGCTGGCACTGCAGGTCAATGCCGTCCGTGACTCAAGGTCATGATGGTATCTCCCACCGCCATGGCGCAAGCCTATGAGTCTAAAGAGGGTTGATCGAATTTCTTTTCTTGCCAAGAAGCACTGACCTGAATATTATCTGGGGCTCACTACCGGAAGGTCGGTAGTGAGTTCTGGGTTCTTTAGGTTGACGTTTCTGTGATAGGCGGGCGAAATTCGCGCCATCATCCTGGGCTCCTGAGCTTAGCGCCGTGGTACCTCTGCCCCGGCGCTCGGTTCAGGGGCCCTTCTCGTTGGCAGGAACTTCGTCCGTCGGCGGTAACGCGACCTTGTCTCTCGATCTCTGGAGGGGGGGCTTTCGCAAGAGGGCTTCAAACAGGGGACGAAGAGATGAATTCTTCGCGATGAGGCGAAAGGAGTTTCTCTGTGAGAGAGAAGGGAACTGTAAAGTGGTTTAACGGGGCAAAGGGTTATGGTTTTATCCAGCGCTCCACCGGCGAGGACGTGTTCGTCCATTTCTCCGCCATTCAAGAGAACGGATACCGCACGCTCAATGAAGGCGAAACCGTGGAGTTCGATCTGCTCAAAGGCCCGAAGGGCTTCCAGGCAGCGAATGTAGTTCGGGTCTGACCTGGCTCCAAACCATTTTCTTGGGCCCTCCCAGCTTCCCCCTGGGAGGTTTTTTTGTTGAGATTGTCGATTGCCAGGTTTCGGTCGGCGATTTGTTAAGTGTTATGGCGCCGCAACGCCACGTCGACTCCGGCTACCAGCCATTCGCCAGTGGCTACTAGCCACTACTGCACCTCCACCGACACCAAATCCCCGTCCGCCGTTCCGCCGGCGCGATAGTTAATCGACACTTTCCGATTCCTCCACTCGCACGAGAACCCGTCCTCCCCGATCACCGTCAGCGACTTGTAGTTCGCGGTGCGCAGCCGCAGGGACTTCACTCCGTTGTTTACCGTCAGTACGGCCGCGGGCGTCCGCGAACAGTCCACGCTGATCAGCATGCCCTTCATGAATGACGTAGGCCGCTTGTCCGGTTCGGTGGGCTCCGCCGGGGCCTGCGCTCGCTTCTGCGCTTCTTCCTCAAGCTCATCAAACGGAGAAGACTGCGCGGCTCGTTTCGGAGCGCTGGGCGAGACCCCGTATTTCTGCACCGTCGCCAGTTCGTCCAGCTGCTTGCGCGCGGCGGCCGCGACCTGCGGGTTGCTGCTCGACTTCAGACGCTCGAAGATGGCCCGCGCCGCGTCCCATTTCTTGGCCGCCTCGCTGATCTGGCCCAGGTTGAACGCATACTGTTCGCTTCTTGGGTTGAGCGCGATCGCAGCCTTGATCGAGTCCATCGCCGACGCCGTCCCTCCTCCCTCTACGCGCGCCATCGAGAGCATGTTGTAGGCCTCGGCGAATTCCGGATACCAATCGATCGTCACCTTCAGATCGATCATCATGTTCGCCAGCCCCTGGATCTCCTCATGCTTGGTCTGCGCCGTCTTGTACTTCAGCAAGGCCAGGTAGTAGCGAATCCACACGTCGCGCGGATCCAGCGCTCCCGCCGTGCCCAGTTCCTCCGCCGCCTCCGAAAATTCTTTCTTGTCCATATGGACCCAGGCCAGCGCCCGATGCGCGATCTCGTTATCCACCGGCTGGCCTTTCTTGTCCGTCAGCTTCAGGACGCTGTCGATTTCCTTCAGGCCCTGCTCCTGTCGCTCAGGCAGCCGCACCATCACTTCCGCCAGCTGCGCTCGCGCGTCACCCTCGGGCACCGGCTTGGCATTGATCGAAATGTCATCCGGCCCAACTGGCGCGGCGAACTGATGAAGCTCGGGCCGGCTCTTCGATGCGCCAGGCTGTCGCGCCGCCTCCTGGTCCTGGAACAGCTGAGTCTGTGAGTGGAAGTAGTCCTTCACCGCCTTGTCGAATTGTGCCGTCGACATGCCGTAAGCCTGATCCACCGCATCTTCCACCGGCACCTTCTGGTTCTGCACCAGGTCGAAGTATGTGCCGGTCGACACCAGTCTGTCCTTGTTCAGCAGGTAATGCATCACCATCCACGACTGCGCGTAAAACAAAGTGTGATGCGTTCCCTCTTGGTAGCCAGAAGTATCGTGGGCCATCGAGAACAGGTCCGGGATCGAAAGCCACACCCATCCCGCCAGCAATTCCGTCAGAGACTTCGCGGGCTTACGCACCTCGCTCTGATTGCCGAGGACGTCGCTCGTAAACGACAACGACAATTCCGGATCGCTCCCGATCTCCACTTGCTTGTTGTCCAGCCGAATCGAGGAGAAATACTCCGCGAAGCCTTCGTCGAACCATCCCTGCGTAGGCGGATAGTTGTAGTTCAGCAGCAGGTGCGCGAAGTCGTGTGCCACCGCCCGCCACGACTCTTCTTCGAACACGTTCAGCACGATGAACTGATGATCCTCACCCGGCACAAAGAATCCGGGTGCCCCGATTGGCTTGCCCTCCTGCGAAGGCGCCATCGCGTAATACCGCTGGTCGTCCTTCAGGGCGAAAATCGTCAGCGGAACCGGCATATTCAGCTTCTTGCGCATCAGCAGCTGGCCGAACACCGCGCGCATCTGCTCGAAGCGCAGGTCCACTTCGCGCCCCTTCTTGTCGCCCGCATCCGTAATGACCGTAAAGTGTGCCGACCGCAACTCGAGCCACTGCGGCTCGGCTGCCTGTAGCTGAGACGACCAGAGGCCACACACGAAACTTAAAAGCAGAGAAAGCGCGAAACCCGGCGTCCGAAAGGACAAGCGACCCATGGTGAGCTGTGTGGAACTGAACTGAGGGAATGCTACCACGGAGTGGAGTGGTTCGAGACGGCCCGCACAGGAAGTCGGATCAAATCAGAACCAACGACAGAGCGCGCAAAGCGTCCATCGAGTTGCCTTTCTCGGCGCCCTTTGCGGGGCCTTTGCGAAATCTGCGGTTTAAATGCTCCGCCTCAGCTTCCCCAAAGCCCACACCGCCGCCTCCGCGACCAGCGGATCCTCATCCACGCGCAACTTCTCCAGTGCCTGCATAACCTCCTTCCTCCCACTGTTGCCCATCGCAATCACCGCATTGCGCCGCAGTCCGTTAAGCTTGGTCCTGCGAATCGGAGACCCGCGAAACCTCTCCCGGAATTCCTCCGCCTTCATTTCCACTAGCCATTCCAGCGCCGGATTGACCAGGCCTTCGCGCGCCTGGAACTCCGGCGCCTCCGTTGCCGGCGCCTTCCGGTTCCACGGACACACATCCTGGCAGACGTCGCAGCCGAACACGTGCCGCCCCATCCCGTCCCGCATCTCCTCCGGAATCGTCCCCCGCTTCTCGATAGTCAGATACGAAATACACTTGTTGGAATCCAGCTGGTACGGCGCCACAAATGCCCCGGTCGGGCAAGCATCGATACAGCGCGTGCAAGTTCCGCAGCGATCCGGCGCAGGCAGATCGGCCGTGAGCTCCAAGGACGTCAGGATCACTCCCAGAAACAGCCACGACCCCATCTTCTGATTCAGGATGCAGGTATTCTTCCCTATCCACCCCACCCCAGCGTATTTCGCGTACACGCGTTCGACCAGAGGCCCCGTGTCGACGTAGCACCGCGTCAGAACCGCCGTCCCGTCCCTCACGCGCAACGCAGCCTCGCCCGCGGCGTGTAGCGCCGGCGTCTCGCCGGCGGTCCGGGCGGTGTCTCGCCCCACCCCAGCGCTCTCCAAAAGACCCCGCTCAACAATGCGGAGCCGACGGATCACTGCTTCGTGATAGTCCTCGCGGCTCCACGCGTAGCGGGAAATCCATCCCCGCTCCGGATCGCTCACCCCGGTGGAATAAGGCTGGTCGGTGTTGTAGTTGATCGCGCACACCACCACGCTGCGCGCCCAGGGAACTGCGTTCCGCAAAGACGCCCGTTTGACTTCCCCGGCTTCATTTCGCGCTTCGAGATACTGCATCTCACCCGCGTGCCCGGCGTCGATCCACTGCGGAAAGTAAGCCAGCTCAGGGAACTCGCGCACCGGCGCCACCCCCGCGAGTTCAAATCCGGCCTCGCGAGCAGCGCTCTTCACGCGCGATGTGATTTCATGGATTCCCGGCATGAAAGCAAGCCTGGCAAATCGCCGTAGCCACTCAATCGTACCAACCATCACCCATCGCCTGAGAAGCAGGGCGGAAAAATCAAAAGGGCAGCCGCAGCCGCCCGTGAAATCTCGTTTGATTTTGCCACCACCCATCGACCACCAGCCAGTAGCCGACGACCAACGACCAACGACCGCCTCTAAATCCCCAGCTTCTTCACTTCCTCGTTGTAGTACTTGCGGTACAGGATGTCCCACTCCTGGCTGCCTTCAAGGATGGTCCGCTTCTGGCTCTCGATCTTCTGGCGCGCTGATTGATCGATCCGCGCTTCCTGGTTCAGCAACTCTTCTAATATTTTGCGCACTTCCAGCCGAATCGTGTTGCGGTCCTCGACGAAGTCCACCTGCGGCGTTTCCGCCAGCGCGTCACTCACCACGTGCGCAAGCTTGTTGACTTTGTCGCGGCTCAGCCTCATAGCACGGCCTTGTACTTCTTCACCAGCTCGCTTTTCACTTTGCGGAACATTTCCTGGTAATTGGCGCCACTCCGGTTCATCTCGTCGGCGTACGCTTCCAGGATGACGCGCACCTCGTCATTAATGCGGTCTTCGAGCGACATCTCTTCGAGCAGCGCGGCATGCACCCGCTCGGTGACGACGCCGACCTTTTCGGTCTCGATGAATTCGCCGGCGATCAGCTTTTTTGTGAGTTCGCGGGCCAGGTAGCCCACATATTCTTTGGAGAAAAGCATTGTCTGGTTCGGAGGCTCGTGGTGAAACCAACAGTCTAGCACACCAAAAACAGCCGTTAGCTCTCAGCCGGTAGCCTTTAGCGGCGATGTGCCTTTGCTTTTGTGGATCCATCTCGCGCCGCCTAAATGCCAAGTGCCAACTGGCAAGTGCGAAATGCCGTGGGCTACCAGCCATCAGCCACCCGCCATCGGCCAAAAAAAGCTTACAATGTTGAGTCACCGAGAGCCCCCGCTATGACTCCCACTCCTGACGACCTCACCAGTCTGAAAGATGACATGATCGCCTTCATCGAAGGCCACGGGCTGCGCCGCTTTCATGGTTACGTGGATTACGAGGAAGTCCAGTGCATCATGTGGAAGGCCGAAGACAACGCCGACGGCTGGAAGGATTTCGTCGAACTCGCCAAATCCTCCGGCGCGCCCTTCCTCACCATGGACTCGTGGACTCTCAAGCGCGACGATCTGGAAGGCCTGATCCAGCGCCTGACCAACACCGACTTCGCCAACGACGAAGATTTGGAAGACGCCCGCTGGCTCCGCACCTACGCCGGCAAGACTGGCTTCGTGCAACTGGGCTGGGCCTTTCAGGGGAGCATGTTCCTGTACGAGGCGAGCACCGAGTGGTACGACCGCTACCAGCGCCTGATCGAGGTCTCCGAGGACTTCGGGGGCATCCCCATCGATGAACCCGGCCCCGACGAGGAAGACTGATGTGGTTTTAGTAGCGCGGGGGCCCTCGCTCGTGAGAGCCGAGAATACGGAGCTGCACTCCAGCCTTGTGAATCCATGAAGTGGCTCCCAAGAATTGTCGACGAGAACAGAATCTGTTCATTAGCCGATGAACTGCGCTCGACTACCGCGGTGCACCTGAACGGCGACGCACGCTTGGTCTCCACGCTCGCCCGCCTGCTGCTCATGCGGGGTATCGCCGACCTCGAATCCGCTGAGCGCTTCCTCTTTCCCTCGCTGGAGCATCTCCACTCCCCCTACCTCATGTCCGGCATGCGCGCAGCGGTTGATCGACTCGACGCCGCCATCGAACGCAAGGAAGGCATCCTCATCTACGGCGACTACGATGTCGATGGCACCACCGCTATCGTTATCCTGAAAACCGCCATCGAACTCTGTGGCGGCGCCGCCGATTTTCACGTTCCTCACCGTATCCGCGAGGGCTACGGCATGAAGGACGACGTGATCGAGCGCGCCGCTGCCGCTGGCATTCGCCTGATCATCAGCGTCGATACCGGCATCCGCGCCTTCGCCGCCGCCGAAACCGCCGAGCGCCTCGGCGTCGACCTCATCGTCACCGACCACCACCTGCCCGGCCACGAAGCGGTGCCGAAAGCGCTTTCCGTGCTCAACCCCAACCAGCCCGGCTGCGAGTATCCCTGCAAAGCCCTATGCGGCGCAGGGGTGGCCTTTAAGCTGGCGCAGGCTCTGATGGAGAAGCGGCTGCCCGACCGAGACCAGTCGCGACTGCTGACTTCGTTCATGAAGATGGTCGCGATCGCTACCATCGCTGACGCAGTTCCCCTTACCGGCGAAAACCGAGTCTTTGCCAAGTTAGGCCTCGATGCCCTGCGCCGCGCCGTGAACCCGGGTCTGAAAGCTCTGCTCGAAGTGGCCCAGGTCCCGGCCACGCGCCCTCCCACCGCGACCGAAATCGCATTCCGCATCGCGCCTCGCCTCAACGCTGCCGGACGTATGGATGTTGCCCGCGACGTGATCGAACTGTTCAGCGTGAAAGAGGCCGCCCGAGCCCGAGAGATCGCCGGGCGCCTCGATCAACTCAACAGCGAGCGCCAGGAGGAAGAACGGCGCATCTTGCAAGCGATCGAAGGCCGCTTCGAGCAGGAACCAACTTTGCATGACGCGTACTGCGTGGTCATCGACGGCGACGGCTGGCATCGAGGGGTCATCGGCATCACCGCCACCCGCGTTGTCGAACGCTACGGTCGCCCCGCCCTCGTGCTGTCCCACGATGGTGGCGAAGCCCACGGCTCGGGCCGCTCCATCCGAGCCTTCCACCTGCTCGACGCCCTCGAGTCCTGCCGCGACCTGTTCACCCGCTACGGGGGCCACTCGCACGCGGTTGGCTTCTCGCTGCCGTCCGCACGAGTCCCCGAACTACGCGCCCACCTGGATGAGTATGCCCGCCTCCGTCTCACCACAGCCGACTTCGAGCCCATCCTCGACCTCGACGCCGAACTGACTCTCGACCACGTTACTCCCGATCTGTTCCAGGCGCTGGAACGCCTCGAGCCTTTCGGCCAGGGCAATCCTGAACCCGTTTTCGCCGCCCGCGCCGTGCGCCTGATGGCACCGCCCAAGATCCTCAAAGACAAGCACGTCAAGCTGAAACTGGCCGCAGCAATCGCACCCGCCGCAGAAGCAGTCGAAGACCTGACTGAGGCCGCAATCCTGGCCACCCCCCGCTGCCACCCCGATGCAGCCGAGATCCGCCGGAGCGATCTCAGGGCCGCTACCGCCAACCGGGAACAGAGAACTGAGAACCGAGAACTGCTTTCCGAGAACCCAGAACTGAGAACTGGGAACGGGAAGCGCAACATCACCTTCGACGCGCTGGGTTGGCACATGGCCGAGCGCCTGCAGACCGCCAAGTTCCTCGCCGGCGACACCCTCGACATCGCCTTCACCATCGGCCACAACGACCACCCCGAGTACGGTGGCCTCGAACTCTTCCTCCGCGACTTCCAGTCGTTTCCCGCGAGCGAGCGCGAACAGGCCGCATCGCCCGTCTCTGCTCTTCAAAAAACGATCGCCGCGCCAGACTGAAGAATCGCTTGCCGACCTACCCCGGGGTGAAAACCGAGACCTATGCCCCTAAGACCTGACACCTGACATCTGAGACCTCGCATCTAAACATCCAGTAGACTTGAAACCAGATGTCGGTCTCCATCTCCCGCCTCCGCCGCTGGTTCGCGCTCGCCGCCATCGCGGTCAGCCTTGTCGTCGCGGGAGTGTACTTGCACCGGCGCAGCCAGGTTCGCGACGTCCTGAAGCACATCCCGGGCAAGATCGGTGTTGACATCCAGCAGACCGCCGAAGGCTTCAAGGTCTCAAAATCTGCTGGCGGGCGCACCCTCTTCACCATCCAGGCAACCAAAGCGGTCCAGTTCAAGCTGGGCGGACACGCTGAGCTGCACAACGTCACCATCACCCTGTTCGGCCGCGACTCGAGCCGCTACGACCAGATCTATGGCGACGACTTCGCCTACGACCAGCAATCCGGCGATGTCGCCGCCAAGGGCGCCGTGCGCATCGATCTCGAAGCCAACCCCGAGGGCCTGCTCAAGCCCGACCAGTCCGTGCCGGCTGGGATGAAGAATCCAATTCACCTCATCACTCGCGATCTCGTCTTCAATCAGAAATCCGGCGACGCCTTCACCACCGCCAAGGTCGAGTTGCGCATGCCACAGGCTTCCGGATCGGCCATGGGAGCGCACTACGCGGCGAAAGACAACGTGCTCACGCTCGATTCGCAGATCGACCTCGCTCTTGCCGGCTCGGACCAGACCCGCCTGACTGCTGCCCGCGGCACCATCACGAAAACACCGCGCGAGGTGGTCCTCGAACAACCACGCCTGGCGCGGGGAGAGCAGCGCATGGCGTCGCAGAGGGCGGTCCTGTTTCTCCGCCCCGACAACACCGTAGATCACGTTCTCGCCAGCGACGGCGTCCAAGCCGATCTTCCTGGCGACTCTCCTATCCACGCCCGTTCGACACAGGCCGAGTTCACTGTCAACCAGGCCCAGGACGGCCTTTCCAGCGCCGTGTTCACAGGCGATGTGCAACTCGATTCCGCCGGCGAACGCCCCGCTCAAACAACCGCAGGTCGCATCGTGCTCGACTTCGGTGCCCGCAACCTAGTCCATGCGATTCACGCCCAGGACAATGTCAAGTTGGTGGAACTTCCCAGTCAGAGCGCCAGCCCCAGCACGACTGCCCAGCAAGTCGAGATCACCGCCCCCGCCATCGACTTCTTTCTGGCGAAAGGCAAGCATCTCGACCGCGCCGAAACCTCTGCCGGAGGCCAGATCGCAATTCTCCCCGTCGGCAACGACGGCTCGCGCACGGTCGTCACGGCGCAGCAACTCGCCGCCAAGTTCGACGATCACAGCCGCCTGACCGCGGTCCACGGCGCGCCCGCCGCCCGCATTATCAGCAGCGCTCCCGGCCAGCCCGACCGCACCAGCACCAGCCAGACCATCGATGCGTCCTTTCGTGCCGCGGGCGGGATCGACTCTATCGTGCAGCAGGGAGGTGTTGCCTACGATGACGGCGAGCATCAGGCCCGCGCCGACTGCGCACGCTACACGCCTGCCGACCACATGCTCGAGCTCACCGGCTCCCCGCGTGTCACCGACAAGGCCCTCACCACCACCGCGCGCGCCGTTCGCATGAACCGCGCCACCGGAGAGGTCATCGCCGAAGGCGACGTCAAAAGCACTTACAGTGATCTCCGTGAACAGCCGAGCGGCGCCCTGCTCGCTTCGTCTTCCCCGATTCACATCACCGCGCGCACCATGACCGCGCACCGTAGCACCGCCATCGCCACCTACACCGGCGACGCCCGCATCTGGCAGGACGCCAACGTCGTGCAGGCTCCCACCATCCAGTTTGATCACGACCACCGCTCCGTAGTCGCCCAGGGCGATGGCCAGCCCGTCTCGACCGTCCTGGTGCAAACCGATTCCAAAGGAAACGTAACCCCGGTTTCCATCACTTCGCTCCGTCTCACCTACACCGACAACCAGCATCGCGCTCACTTCGAAGGCGGAGTCACCGCCCGCGGCGCTGACGCCACCGTTACCGCCGACCATCTCGACGCCTTCTTGGTCCCCCGCAGCCAGGAATCCAGAAGCCAGTCGCTCAAGGGTCAGGGCCAACTCGACCACATCGTTGCAGAAGGCAACGTCGTGGTTCAGGAGCCCACTCGGCGCGCCCAGGGCGATAAGCTCCTCTACACCGCTTCCGACGACAAGTTCGTCTTGACCGGCGGATCGCCTAGCATTTTTGATGCCGAACACGGCAAAACCACGGGCGATTCGTTGACTTTCTATAAACGCGATGATAGGGTGCTGGTGGAAGGAAGGGACACCTCCCCAGCCGTTACCCAGACGCGAGTGGCACGTTAAATGCATTCCTTGGCCACCGACGAAATCGGAAAAACCTACCGCGCTCGTCCGGTTGTGAACGGGGTCAGCCTTCAAGTAGAGCAGGGCGAAGTCGTTGGATTACTTGGCCCTAACGGCGCCGGCAAGACCACATCCTTCTACGCCATCGTCGGCCTTGTGCCCCCCGATACCGGCCGGGTCCTCTACGACAATGAGGACATCACCGACGTCCCCATGTACCTCCGGGCGCGTCAGTTCGGTATCAGCTACCTCCCGCAGGAGCCTTCGGTTTTTCGCAAGCTGACGGTTGAGGAAAATATCCTCGCCGTGCTCGAAGCCCAGCCTGTCTCCTGGCACGAGCGCCGCGAGAAAATGGAGAAGTTGATTGAGCAGTTGGGGTTAGATCACATCCGCCAAAACCGCGGATACGCCCTGTCGGGCGGGGAGCGCCGGCGCGTCGAAATCGCACGCTGCCTCTGCATCAATCCCACGTTTATCTTGCTGGACGAGCCGTTCTCCGGGATCGATCCCATCGCGGTCCTCGACCTCCAGAAGATCATTTCCGATCTCAAGGCGAGCGGCATCGGCATCCTGATTACGGATCACAATGTGCGCGAGACGCTTTCTGTTACCGATCGCGCCTACATCATCAACGAGGGCCGAATTTTCCGGACCGGCACCCCGGAAGCCCTCGGCAGCGACCCGGAAGTCCGCCGCGTGTATCTCGGCGAGAGCTTCTCGCTGGTCTAAGAAACTGACTGCGGAATGCGTTTCTGACGAGCGCGTAACCCCCTGAAAAGTCAAGTACCTTCAGGGGATGACGTGAGTCGAAAACGGTTACGGCTGTAATGTAGACCGATACAGCATCTTGCTTTGATACTGAATTCGGAAGCTTTTTTTGATGCGAAACGAAGGCCGAAACCCAAGCAACATTTTGCCCGGGGGGTTAGGTTTCGGAAGCGACCGATGCGTCGCTAAATTGTTAAGGCTAAAGGCTAAGAGCTAACGGCTATTTCATGGTAATGCTGCAGCACAAACTGAACGTCCGGCTGTCGCAACGGCAGATCCTTACGCCCGGCCTCGTTCAGATGGTCTCTGTACTCGCGCTCAACAAGATCGAACTCAAGGACATGATCAACGCCGAGATGGTTGAGAACCCCGTCCTCGAGGAACTCGAAGACTCCGTTCCCCTCATCGACGAAGTGGGCCGCCGCGAAGAAGAGCGCGACCGCGTCTCCGCTGCCTCCACCACTGAAGAAGCTCCCGTCCCCGCCGAGGAGAAGAAAGATCCCTTCGACGAAATCGATTTTGGCTCTTTCTTTCAGGAATACCTCGACCCCGGCTTCCGTAGCGCGGGCGAGATGGAAGACATCGAGCGCCCGTCCTTTGAGAACTTCCTCTCCAAGCCCGGCAACCTGACCGACCACCTGCAGTGGCAGCTGGGCGCGCTCTCGGTGACTCCGGGCGTGCGTGAAGCCGCCGAACTCATCATCGGGAATCTGAACGAGGATGGATACCTCATCGCCAGCGATGACGAGTTGATGGGCGTGATCCCGCCTGCAGCTCCCGAAGTCGATGCCGCCGTCCAGGAAAGCTTGCTGAAGGAAGCCGAGGCGCTGGGCCTGGCAGCGACGGAGCACGAAGAGTCAGCTGCCGCCGACGCAGACACCTCCGCCGATTTTTCTCAAGACTGGACCGCCTCGCCGGAAATCAGCGGCGTAACTGCCGCTGCCGCGGTTGCTCCTGCGCCGGAGGTCCCGGTCGAAGCTGCCTCCGTTCCAGTCGCACAAGCCGTGCCGGCCACTGCGCCGCGGCCCGCTTATCAGCCGAATTTCACCCGAGCCGACTTGCACGAAGCCTTGGAAGTCGTTCGCCAGCTCGATCCTCCAGGGATTGCCTGCCGCGACCTGCGCGAGTGCCTGCTTCGCCAGTTGCGCTACATCCAGGAGCAGCACGCGCCGCAGAAGACCAGCGGCAACGGAGACGCTCAGGTTCTCGCGGACGCGGTCGCCGTCGTCGACCACCATCTGCGCGCCCTGCAGATGAAGCAGCACAAAGAGATCGGCAGGGCCATCGGCCGCCCCATCGAAGCCGTGCAAGCAGCCCTTGAATTCATCAAGACGCTCGATCCTCGTCCCGGCCTGCAATACAACAAGAGCACCACGCGCCTGATCGAGCCCGACGTCGCCTTCATCAAGCACGGCGACGAGTGGCTTTGCCTGATGAACGACGAGGACGTGCCGCAGCTTCGCCTGAATCCGGCCTACAAGCGCCTGCTAACCAAAGATACGAACGACAAAGACACGCGCAACTACGTGAAAGAGCGCTACAAGAGCGCCATCCAGCTCATCAAGAACATCGAGCAGCGCAAGCAGACCATCATGAAAGTCTGCTACTCCATCGTGACCCGCCAGCAGGACTTCCTGGAAAAAGGTATTGACCAGCTGAAGCCCATGATGATCAAGGAAGTCGCGGAAGAAATCGGTGTGCACCCTTCCACCGTCAGCCGCGCCGTGGCCAACAAGTATGCCCACACGCCGCAGGGCGTGTTCGAACTCCGCTACTTTTTCTCCGAGAGCGTGCAGGGCCCCGAAGGCGGCAACACCTCGTTGTTGATCTTGAAACGGCGCGTGAAAAAATTAATTGAAGAAGAAGATCCGGCCCGGCCCTTGACTGACGAGCAGATAACCCGCATCCTGCAATCGCAGGGCATCCAGGTGACCCGCCGCACCGTGGCCAAGTACCGGGAAGACATGCGCATTCCCAGCACCCACCAGCGCCGGGTGAAAAGTTAGCCCACGGTTGCTCGTGGAAACGCAGTTTTGGAATGTAAGCTTTCATTGCGCAATGCGGAAACAGGAAGTCCAGACTGGGCACTGATCATGCGAGGCGAACTGAGATTTCCAAGTCAGAGTCGTCCTGGTTCAGCGAGTGAAGTCAGGCTAGCAAAGTCAAGCCAGTGAAAGTCAAGCCAGTGAACCAACCGCTCTGAAGGGAGGCCGCGACAGTCACAAGAAAGTCCCGAAGGGACGGCCGACCTTAGCCCAGCGCTTCAGCGCTGGGTAGAGCCGGCAAGATAAGCGAGTCCCGTAGGGACGACCCAAGAAGAGCATGGCTTCAGCCATGCGCACCACCTGCAACACCGGTTGTTTGAGCCCAGATCATGGAGTCAAGAATCCCAGGAGGGTGCTCAATGAATGTGGAATACACCGGCAGGCAATACGAAATTACTCCCGCCATCCGCAAAGAAGTTGAAATCGGCCTCAACAAAATCCGCAAAATTTTAGGCGACAAGTTCGAAACCAAGGTCATCCTGGCCGTCGAGAAACACCGTCACAAAGCCGAAATCACCATCAGCCCGCGCAACGGCCCCATCGTCGGCCTGGCCCAGTCCACCGACATGAAACTGGCCGTCAGCGAAGCGCTCGATCACCTCGAAAAACAGGCGCTCAAATACAAGACCCGCCTCATCTCGAAGAAACGTAAATCGCACAAGAAGTGGAACGGTGAGGCCAAGGTCGAGCCGGGCGAGGCTCAGCCCAGCGTTGGGTTGACCGAGAAAACTTCAGTGCCCGTCGTTGTGCACAAATATCCGGCGGTCGCCCGGACCACTGAAGTCCACCTGACCCACTCCTCCGAAGCCGTAGCCCTGCGCCCCATGACACTCGAGGAAGCGATCAAAGAATGCCACTTCCGCGACCGCGACGTCTTCGTCTTCCGCGATCCGAAGGGCAAAGTGATGGTGCTCCACCGCACGCGCGAAGGAAAGATGGAACTGATCGAAGCGCCGTGAGAACGGTCGTCAGTCGCTAGTCGTCAGTCGTCAGCAAAACCGGGCACGTGGAGGACACGCGTGCCCCTCCGCGAATCTCCGTGGCACGACGCATCTTTCGGACCAGCCTCCCCATTCCTTGTCATTCCGACGCCGAGCGCAGCGGAGGCCGGAGGAATCTGCTGTCCGATCGGCCATATACTTCGTTCAATCATGGAACGTCGATTGCCTGATCAGCCCTGTCCTTTTGACTTCCCTTCCTCCCCGCGGCTACGATAACGACCACGCAGCCGTGCGCCAGGCATGATCGGGCAGACCATCTCGCATTACCGCATTCTTGAAAAGGTGGGTGGTGGCGGGATGGGTGTGGTTTACAAGGCGGAAGACGCCCGTCTTCATCGCTTCGTCGCTCTCAAGTTTCTTCCCGAGAACGTCGGTCACGATCCGCAGGTGCTCGCCCGCTTTCAGCGCGAAGCTCAGACTGCGTCCGCACTGAACCATCCCAACATCTGCACCATTTACGACGTCGGCGAGCAGGACGGCCGCGCCTTTATCGCCATGGAGTTTCTTGAGGGCATCACCCTCAAGCACAAGATCGCCGGCCAGTCTCTGCCGCCCGAGATTCTCCTCGAACTCGCCATCGAAATCGCCGACGCCCTCGATGCCGCGCACGCCAAGGGGATCGTGCATCGTGACATCAAGCCGGCGAACATCTTTGTCACCAGCCGCGGTATCGCCAAGGTGCTCGATTTCGGACTCGCGAAGGTTGCCGGCAGCACCTCTCCCACGGATGCCACCCAGCCGACCATCGACCCGGAATTGCATCTCACCAGCCCCGGCGCCGCCCTGGGGACTGTCGCTTACATGTCACCGGAACAGGTCCGCGGCCGCGAACTCGATGCCCGCACCGATCTGTTCTCGTTCGGCGCCGTGCTCTACGAGATGGCAACCGGCGCTTTGCCTTTCCGCGGTGACACCTCCGGTGTCATCTTCGAATCCATCCTCAATCGCGTCCCTACCCCTACGGTCCGCCTGAATCCCGGTCTTTCTTCCGAGCTTGAACGCATCATTACGAAGGCTCTGGAGAAGGATCGCGATTTGCGCTACCAGAGCGCCTCGGAGATTCGCGCCGACCTCAAGCGCCTGCGGCGTGACACCGAATCCGGACGGCAGGGTCCACTGGTTTCTGGCGAAGTTCCCGCCGTGCAAACCGCCCCCCGCCACATCCCGGCCTGGTGGTATGCCGGCGGACTGGCCTTGGTCCTCGGTGCGGCTGCTCTCGGATTCTTTTTCTTGCGCTATCAGAAGGCGAGCTCGCCAAAGCTGCTCACCGAGCACCAATTGACCCACACGCCTTCCGAACAACGCATCTTGGGTGCGGCCATCTCCCCTGACGGAAAACATCTTGCTTTCACCGACACCAAAGGCCTTCATCTCAGCCTGATCGACACCGGCGAGGTTCACGACATCGCTTTGCCCGACGAAATCCGCACGCACCTGTGGAGCGTTGATTGGTTTCCGGACGGAGAGAAGTTATTGTTTGAAGCGGAATCCGACATCGATACTTCCCTGACTTTCTGGGCGACTTCGGTCTTCGGGGGCGCCCCGCGCAAGGTACACGAACAGGGTCGTTATCCGGCGATCTCACCGGACGGCGGGTCCATCGCCTTCCTCGCCGCACACGGCAAGGAACTCTGGCGCATGGACGCCGACGGCAGCAACCCGCGCAAGCTCCTCTCCTCCGATAAGGACTTTTATGCCGCCGTCGCATGGTCTCCCGACGGCCAGCGGCTGGCTTACCTCCGGCAGTCTCTTGACGGACCTGGAGCCAGCGTTGAAACCATCCCAGTGGGCGGGGGAGCCGCGGTCGGCGCATATTCCGCAGCGAATCTCTCCGTCGTCGAAAGCCCTCCCCTTTTGTGGCTGCGCGATGGGCGGATCATCTTCTCGATGGACGAGGCGATGATCAATGCCAGCAACTATTGGGCAGTTCGCGCCGATCCGCGGTCGGGCCGGCCCTCAGGTAAAGCGGAAAAAATCACAGGCTGGGATGGGCAGCACTCATGGTCGGCCACAGCCAGCGCGGACGGGAGTCGGCTGGTGCTGATCCGCGGATACAATCGCGACGACGTGAATGTGGGCGAACTGAAAAATGCCGGTCGCCAGCTCGACACTCCCCGGCGCCTCACCGTGAGCGATAGCGTGGATTACGTTTTCGCCTGGACGCCGGACAGCAAAACCATATTCTTCTCGTCCGATCGCACCGGCAGGCGGCAACTTTTCCGCCAAGGTCTCGATCAAGACGCCGCAGAATCGCTCGTGCAAGGACCGGATGATCAGGAAGGCGCCGCCGTCACCGCAGATGGAGCCTGGATCCTCTACTGGTCCATTCCTCACGGAAACCCATCGTCCTCTAACGTCCGCGTGATGCGATACCCGTCGTCCGGCGGCTCGTCGCAACAGATTCTGGAGGCCTCCAACGACGCTGCCCTCGACCTTCACTGCCCGACTGCGACCGGCCGCCCCTGTCTGCTGAGCGGTTGGAAGGATGGACAGGTTAGGTTCTACGAACTGGACCCGCTTCAGGGCCGAGGCAAGGAGTTGGGCCACACGACGTTGCCCAAGCCATCCGATATGACTTGGGCGTTATCGCCCGACGGCGCTCGAATTGCCCTCTGCAGTGTCGATCAGCTGCGCGGAAAAGTTCGCGTTCTCGACTTGGCAAACGCCACCGAGAAGGAGATCAACCTTCCCGCCACTTGGGGCATCTGGCGGATGAACTGGTCCGCCGACGGCTCGGCACTGCTCCTGTCTGCGCAATCGCGGGATTATTTTCTTGCCCGCCTCGAAATGGATGGCAAATACACGGTCTTGCTGAATCGAGGCAGGAACCAGTGGGTCGGCCCGAATGCTCCCTCCCCCGACGGCCGCCACCTTGCCGTCAGCCTGCAAACCTTCGCCGACAACGCCTGGCTCGTGGAAAACTTTTGACGGCCCCCTGCCCCGCCGACGGAATCGGCGTATCCACGTGCCGGTGCCCCGGTCCCCGTCCCGGTGAACTTCGCCGGCATCGGCTTCTCCGGCAAAACCCAGAGCCTGACGCTCTCGACCGTCAACGCATTTGTCGAAGCCGCGCGCAGCGGCAATTGCAAGCCGCCGACGCAGTCCGGAATTACGCTCAAGAGCAAATAAGGGAATCGCAAGCACACCGCACCTCGGTCCCCCACCGGGGGGACATAATCCAGCGACATAAATCAAGGCGTACCTGGGAAAGCTGAACGACCGAGGAAAGCTGAACAACAGGTGAAAGCTGAACCACCGAGATCGAGTCCCGCAGGGACGGCACCCAGCGATGCGGGGCGTGAGCCCACGAGCCCCCACGCTACAAGCCCGCTGCACATCCGGTTACCGGGGCATACTCCAAAGTAACGCGTTTCTTCGCTGCGTCCTGCCCCAGCGCGACTTTTGCCCACCCCGGGTGTTCTTACTACCAAGGACGGAGGTGGCAAATGTTAAAGAAAACTTTATTCGCGGTGTTCGGGTTGGCAATGGCTCTGGCTTTCGTAACTCCTGAGAAAGCGCACGCCGGCGTAGCGATCGGCGTTACGGTCGGCGGCCCGGTTTATGTGCGCCCCGCTTATCGCCCCTATGTGTATGCACCCCCGGTCGTGTACCCACGGCCTTACGTATACGGCGGCCCGGCGGTGTATGGCCGCTACTACTATGACCGCCCCTATTGGCGCCATGAGGCCTTCGAAAGGCATGAAGCGTTCGAGCGCCACGAATGGCGTGAGCGTCACTGGGATCGTGACCGCCGCTAGTCACACCCTAATTTCTCTCGTCCAGGGCGGGCACCTGCGAAGGCGCCCCGCCCTTCGTGTTTGCGCGTTCGTTGTCTCCGACTGACGCGAATCTGACTTTCTCCGTCATCCTGAGCGCAGTGAGGCGTCAGCCGAACGAAGTCGAAGGACCTTGTTTCCCTCTGCAGCAGCTGCGGCCTCGCCGCCTTCTCCAGCACGGACGATTCGTACGTGCACTCGATTGCGGCGCAAAAGCGACCCAGAGAATCTGCCACCCTCGCCGGTACTGTTTGTTCGGGCCGGCAGGTCCCCCCTGCCCCTCGCCCGCCATTCAATCCCCGTCCCAATCTCTGCTACCATCCCAGCAAGGTGGCGCCGAAAGCCAAAAAGAACTCGCCCCGGCGGCCGAAACCCTCGGCCCGTACGCCCGCGTCTCGCGATCCCCGCCCCGGCCCCGAACTCGTCATCATCACCGGCCTCAGCGGCTCCGGCAAAGCCTCCGCTCTCAAAGCCTTCGAAGACCTGGGCTACTACTGCGTCGACAACCTCCCCGTCGATCTCATCCCCCGCTTCGCCGAACTTGCCGTGCAGTCCGCCGAGATCCAGCGCACCGCCCTCGTCGTCGACGTCCGCGAAGGCTCCAAGCTCGAAAAACTCCCCGCCATCGTGAAGTCCGTCCGCCGGATGATCCCCACTATGGTCATCTACCTTGAGGCCACCGAGGCCTCGCTCATCCGCCGCTACAGCGAAACCCGCCGCCCGCATCCCCTCGGCGCCGACTCGCCCATGCGCGCCTCGCTCACCGCCGAGCGCCGCCGCCTCAAACCCATCCGCGCCATCGCCGATTGGGTCGTCGACACCTCCAAGTTCAACGTCCACGAACTGCGCGCTCACCTCACCGAGCGCTTTCAGAAAAAATCTTCCGACAAGAACATCCTCGTCTCGTGCGTCAGCTTTGGTTTCAAGCACGGCGTGCCCGAGGACGCCGACCTCGTCTTCGACGTCCGCTTCCTGCCCAACCCACACTTCGTCCCCGAATTCCGCCCGCTCACCGGCCGCGATCCACGCGTCGCCCAATACATCCGTTCCTTCCCGCAGACACGGGAATTCATCACTCGCATCTCCGACCTGCTGGTCTACCTGCTTCCGCACTATGTCCGCGAAGGCAAGAGCTACCTGACCATCAGCTTCGGCTGCACCGGCGGCCAGCACCGCAGCGTCATGATCGCCGAAGACGTCAGCAAGCGCCTGCGCGAAGCCGGCTACCGCGTGAAGGTGGTCCACAGAGACAGCCCCAAGTAGGAGAGCCGTCGTTGGTCCTGGGCCGTTAGTCGTCGGCCAAGAACCGGTCCGTGACGGCAGTTCCCTTCCTCGGTACGCACAGCTCTTTCGCCAGCGAACTGATGCTCGGGCCCAACCCTGCCAGATCACATTTGGAGTTTGGAGGAACTGGCGGGATTATTGGAGCGGAATCGACTGAGGCTGTGGCATGAAGATCGCAAAAGCGATAGCCATTTTGTTGTTGGGTCCCTTGCTCGGCATCCTGTTTGCCTTTGTCTTCGGTGCCCTCTCACTGCCAACCCAGGCCCTTGACGGAGGACGTGCCCCGGGCGACGGCTTCCTAATCATGGCCTATATCTTGCTCAGCTTCCTCATTTCCATTCCTCTCTCGATATGGCTTGCGGGTGTGGTGTTATTTCGTGCCAGCTGGGCTCCAAAATCGAACGGCACCGAAGTGTCTACCCAACGAGTGTGAGCCTTACCGACTACTCTCCGCTTTCCTCGCGAGGCGAGCACCCATCGACGAGGTACAACAGATTTCGCCAACGACCGACGACCAACGACTCATTCCCGCAAACGACCAACCAGCGATCCTCCCTGAATGCTCCGTGCCGAATGCTGAGTGCTGCTGTAAAATACCCGCTTGCGCGCATTCCACGTCATCCGGACGCCCCGGTGTAAGGCCCGCCGGGCAGCCCTTCTCCAGGAAGGTGTATGCGGCAACTGACCCGCCTTCTGCGCTACGCCGCGCCCTACTGGTGGCAACTGTTGTTATCTGTAGTCCTCATGGCGGCCGTCGGACTGCTCGATTCCTTCCGGTTCCTGCTCATCGGCCCCATCCTCGATCGCGTGCTTAACCCCAATTCCCCCGCCCACGATATGCAGCTGTTCCGCATCCCCGGCGGGCATGCCATCGAATTGCGTCAGTTCGTGCCCAGCACCTTCGAGAACCCCTGGACCATCGTCGCCTTCGCTCTGGTTGCCTCCACGCTTTTGAAAGGTCTGTTCGACTATGCCGGCACCTACCTTGTCAGCTATGCCGGCTTCGGCCTCATTACCGATCTGCGCAACGACCTCTACAATGCCATCCTGCGCCGCTCGGCCGCGTTTTTTCAGAAGCACACCACCGGCACCCTGCTCTCGACCATCATCAACGACATCGAACGCGTGCAGTTCGCCATGTCGAGCGTGCTCGCTGAATTTCTCCAGCAGATCTTCACCCTGATCTTCACCGCGGCGGCCGTGATCCTGCTGGGTAAGAAGCTCGCCTGGGTGTTGCTGCTCTTCCTGCCCGCCATCCTGTTCTCTTCCACCAGGATCGGCCGCCGCGTCCGCCACACCACCCGCCGCGGCCAGGACAAGCTCGCCGACATCCAGAACATCCTGCACGAAACCATCACCGGCAACCGCATCGTGAAGGCCTTTGGCATGGAGTCCTGGGAGGTCGCACGCTTCCGCTCCGCCGCCAAGCGCCTCTTCCGCGCCAACCTGCGCTCCGTCGCCGCCGCCGCCGTGAGTTCGCCGCTCATGGACACCTTCGGCGCCATCGCCATCGCCCTCCTGCTTCTGCTCGGCCGCAATCAGATCCACCAGGGTGCCTTCACTCCCGGCACCTTCCTCGCGTTCATCGTCCTGGTCTTCAAGCTCTACGATCCCGTCCGCAAGTTCGCCATGTTCAACAACAGCTTCCAGCAAGCGGTGGGCGCCTCGTCGGAAATCTTCAAATTCACCGATAGTGAGGACGACGTTCGCGAGAAGCCGAACGCGCAGCCGCTGCCGGCCTTCTCGACCAGCATCGCGTTCGACCGCGCCGCCTTCTCCTATGAAGGCAACGGTGACGGAGCTCGCGAAATCTTGCGCGCCATCCAGTTGGAAGTGAAGAAAGGCGAGGTGTTGGCCATCGTTGGCTCCAGCGGCGCCGGAAAGAGCACGCTGGTCCACCTGATTCCGCGCTTCTTCGACCTCACCTCCGGCCGCCTGCTCATCGACGGCCACGACGTTCGTGACCTGACCCTGGCTTCCTTGCGCGCGCAGATCGGCATCGTCACCCAGGAAACCGTGCTCTTCAACGACACCGTGCGCAACAACATCGCCTACGGGCAACCTCACGTCTCGCGGAAAGATGTGGAAGCCGCTGCCCGCGCCGCGCTGGCCCACGACTTCATCATGGGAATGCCGCAGGGCTACGAAACGGTCATTGGGGAGCGCGGCCTGCGCCTCTCCGGGGGAGAGCGCCAGCGCCTTGCTATCGCGCGCGCTATCCTGAAGAACGCGCCCATCCTGATCCTGGACGAAGCGACTTCGGCGCTCGACAGCGAGTCCGAGTCGCTGGTGCAGTCGGCCCTGCAGAACCTGATTGTCGGACGCACCGTATTCGTGATCGCGCACCGCCTCTCGACCGTGCGCCGTGCCGACCGCATTGTGGTGCTCGAAAACGGCAGGATCAGCGACGTCGGCGCCCACGAAGACCTGATGAAACGTTTTGGCACCTATCGCCGCCTGTACGATTTGCAGTTCCTGGAAGTCGATCAGCCAAGGCCGATTTTGGCGGATGGCTGATGGCGGGTAGCTGACAGCCAAGGTCGATGTAGCGGAGAACTGGAAGATTTGCTGCATGACGATGGAAAAGATCTGAGATGTTCAAGCCGAAGATTCTGCCAAGAGCTAGGAGCTAACCAGCTAAGAGCCAAACCATGCCCATCCGCTCTATGACCGGCTTCGCCCAGGTCAAAGGCCAGATCAACGGCCAGCTGAGCTTTACCCTGTCGCTCAAATCCGTCAACCACCGCTTCCTCGACCTGCATTTCCGCATGCCTGGCGAAAGCGATTCGCTCGAGATGAAGTTGCGCCGCCTGCTCAAGGAGAAGGTCGCCCGTGGCCACCTCGAAGTGACTCTCAGCCTCGATCGTGGCGGGCTTGACGGCTTTGCCTTGAATCGTGAACTCGTCGGCGCCTACATCAAGGCCTTCCGTGCCGCGTCCACCGAATTCGGCTTGGCCGCCGAACCCGATCTCAACGTCATCCTGCGCATGCCGGGCGCCATGGATGCCTCTTCCGGTGCGGCTGAGGGCGAACTCGAGACTGTCGTACTCGGCAAAATCGACGAAGCTCTCACCCGCCTGAACCAGATGCGCGACGAAGAAGGCCGGGGCATCGAGCGCGAACTCCGCCAGCGCATGGAACAGGTGCAGAAAGCCAGCCGGGGCGTCGAACGCCACCGCCAGGCCATCTTGCAGGGCTACCTCGAAAAGCTCCGCGCCCGCATGCATGAACTCATCGGCGCCCAGGTCGAACCCGAGCGCCTCCTCCAGGAAGCTGCCTTGCTCGTCGATCGCAGCGACATCCAGGAAGAACTCGTCCGCCTGCAAACCCACATCCAGCACTTCCTCGGCCTGCTCGACGAAAAAGGCGAAGTTGGCAAGAAACTCGACTTCCTGCTCCAGGAAATGAACCGCGAAGCCAACACCCTGCTGTCAAAAACGTCCGGCCTCGCCGGCGACGCCCTTAAAATCACCGAGATGGGCCTGGTCATGAAATCGGAAATCGAGAAATCCCGCGAGCAGGTGCAGAACGTCGAATGACGACTGTCTTTATCATCTCCGCCCCCTCGGGCTCCGGAAAATCCACGCTGGTCGTCGAGTTGCGAAAGATCGTCGAGGGCCTCGATTTCTCCGTCTCCTACACCACGCGTCCCCCGCGTGGCAGCGAGCAAAATCGCAAGGAATACTACTTCGTGCCGCGCGAGGAATTTGAGGCCATGGTGACACGCGGCGAGTTCCTCGAGCATGCCGACGTCTTCGGCAAGTACTACGGCACGCATCGCCGCTTTCTCGAGCAAGCCCAGCGCACCGAGCGCGACCTGCTGCTCGACATCGATGTGCAGGGCGCCGCACAGATTCAGAAAAGCATTCCGGAGGCCGTCAGCATCTTCGTGCTGCCGCCCAACTACCAGGAACTGGAGTGGCGGCTGCGCAATCGCGGCACTGATTCCGAAACGGTCATTGACCGCCGCCTGGACACTGCCCGCCGTGAGATTGAGAATTACGACAAGTACGACTATATTTTAGTGAACGACCGCTTGGACCAGTCCGTCGAACGATTGAAGGCCATCGTGCTCTGGGAACGCGCGCGACGCTCGGGTCGCCCGCCCACCGGCGACGAACAGGCCCTGCGGGAAAGAGCGGAAACGTGCTGCCTGCAGAATATGCGGGAACGAGTGCAGCCCATCCTGGACTCATTTCGCCGCGCGCGCGGCCAGGGACAGTCCTAGCGGCCGAACTCGGGGAGAACAGTATATGAAGTTGATCGAAGGCTTCGATAGCAACTATCGTTACATTCTTGTGGCCGCCCGCCGTGCCCGCCAACTCCAGAGCGGAGCGCCGCCTGTCGTGGAAACCAGTTCGCGTAAGCCCTGCCGGATTGCCCAGGATGAAATCCGTGCCGGGAAAGTGAAGTGGATGATCGTGGAAGCTCCTAAGTCGCCCGCGGAAGTCGCCAGTGAAACCCTCGACCAGGCGATCCGCACCGACTCATAACAAAATCATTGACGTCAACCCGGCACGTCCCCGCCGCGAACAGGTTGCCATGAGAGTCGCACTCGGTGTCAGCGGTGGAATCGCAGCTTACAAAGCCGCGGAAATTGTTCGTCTCCTGCAGGATCGCGGTGTCCATGTTCAGGTTGTCATGACTCAGGCCGCGCAGGAGTTCGTGCGGCCCTTGACCTTCGCCGCCCTCTCCGGCGAAAAGGTCATCACCGGCATGTTCGAGGAGGCCAACGCCGAGCCGAACATCGACTCCGCGGTCGAACATATCGCCGTCGCGCAATCCATCGACGCTCTGCTCGTCGCCCCAGCCACCGCCGATATCCTCGCCAAATTCGCCCAAGGCATCGCCAACGACTTTCTGACCACGCTCTATCTTGCCACTACCGCCCCCGTCGTGGTCGCGCCCGCGATGAACGTCAACATGTGGAACCATCCCGCCACCCAGGCCAATGTCGAAATCCTGCGCAAGCGCGGCGTGAGCATCGTTGAACCCGAAGCCGGTTACCTGGCCTGCGGCATGGTTGGCCCCGGCCGGCTTGCTACCAACGAATCCATCGTTTCGGCAGTCATGCAAGCCCTCGGTGCGGTGCAGGACCTGGCGGGTGAGACTATCCTCATCACCGCCGGGCCAACGCGTGAGAAGATCGATCCGGTCCGCTATATCACCAACCGCTCCAGCGGTCGCATGGGATATGCCCTTGCCGAGGCGGCTGTGCGCCGTGGCGCCCAGGTCCAACTCGTCAGTGGTCCCACCAACCTCATGCCGCCCGCCGCGGTTCAGTTCACGCGGGTCGAAACCACCGAGCAGATGCGCGATGCCGCCCTGAACCTGCTCTCGCAGGTGACCATCGTGATCAAAACCGCCGCCGTCGCCGACTACCGTCCGAAAGCAGCAGCGCCCCAAAAGCTCAAGCGCAGCGGCCCCGTCGCACTCGAACTCGAGCCCACCACCGATATCCTGACCGAACTCTCGGCCCACAAAACCCACCAGCTCATGGTCGGCTTCGCCGCCGAAACCCAGGACGTGCTCGAAAACGCGCGTAAGAAGCTGACCCAAAAATCGCTCGATGCCATTGTCGTCAACGACGTCTCGCAGAACGGCATTGGCTTCGATTCCGAACGCAACGCCGTTACCATCCTCACCCATGACGAAGTGGTCGAAGTCCCCGAGGCCACCAAGTGGGAGGTCGCCCAGCGCGTGCTTGACGTAGTCGCCAAACTCCGCCGCCGTACCCGCGTCCCCACCGTCTAGCAAGGGGAGCAAAGTCAACACCCAAATCCTTGTCATTCCGAGGCCGAGCGCAGCGGAGGCGGAGGAATCCGCTTTTTGCCCGGTTCCGAAAGCCCCCTCAAACTCGACTCGCCGGATGCCGTACCCCGTATAATTGACCGTTCAGGCAGGAGGCTCGATGCGCATGGCTTGGCTGAGCAGTGTGCTGCTGTTGCTGGTAACCTCTTCCTCTGCCGGGGAACCGCCCATCCCCGTCGACGAGGAACCTCACCACAAGGTCGTGTTGAAGAACGACTTCGTCATCGCCATGCACGTCAGTCTCGCCCCTGACGAGCGCACTGTCTACCACACCCACGGTCACGACCGCGCCGCCGTCGAACTGACCAGCAGTTCTATCACCCAGCAGAAAGTGGGTGAAGCCGAAGGCCCTGCCAACTCCACCAAGCCGGGCGATCTCTCCGTTACCACCACCCCCGCCAACGGATACTGTCATCGCGTCCACAACCTGGGATCGGGCACGTTTGAAGTCTTCGACGTCGAGTTCCTGCAGCGTCCCGAAACGCCATCCGACGACATAGCGGGGCCGGTTGCCGGAGAAAACCCAAGTGCCCGTGCCTACCACTGGCGTCTCGCCCCCGGCGCCAAGACATCCGAGCACACCCACCACCGCCCGTATTTGATTGTGGCGGCGACGCCCATGAAGTTGAAAATGACCGCGCCCGACGGCCAGTCCCAAACCCACGAAATCAAAGCCGGAGATTTTCACTGGATCGATGTTGAAGTCACGCACACGCTCTCCAACGACGGCACGACCCCCGGCGAAATTGTTGAATTTGAGCTCAAGTAAGCTCCTCTCATTCCTTGTCATTCCGACGCCGAGCGCAGCGGAGGCGGAGGAATCTGCTTTCCAACCAATTCCGCCAAAGGCCCACCCTACTTTCAAGCTCTTTGCGAAAGACTCGGGTGGGGATTCCGCCGATGGTATTCTGATCATTCATGTCCCGCACGCTCTCTCCCGAATTGCGGCGCGCCCTCGGCGAGCGTATCCGTTACTACCGGGAACTTGGCATCCATGACTTCTACCGTCGTGAGCCGCTTCCCGGAGCTCAGGCCGAACCAGCGCCCGTAGCCTTCATCCAGCCAGAACAGCGAGAGGAAATGTCACCCAGAAAAGCAGCGGTAGCCGTGCCGGTCGTGCCCGAAGAAAACATATTCGAGGTGATCGCGTCGAAACCCGAGTACGGCGTCGCCGATCCCGTCAAAGGGCTGAAAATCATCCGCGAAGACCTCGGCGACTGCACCCGCTGCCGCCTGCACGAGCAGGGTCGCAAGCAGATCGTCTTCGGCGTGGGTAACCCGAAGACAGATTTGATGTTTATCGGCGAGGCCCCGGGCGCCGACGAAGATCAGCAGGGCGAACCTTTCGTTGGCCGCGCCGGACAATTGCTGAACAACATGATCAAGGCCATGGGCCTGGAGCGCGAGCAGGTTTATATCGCGAACATCATTAAGTGCCGTCCGCCCAACAACCGCACTCCCGAACGCGACGAGTGCGAAACCTGCTCCCCGTTCCTGATGCGCCAGATCGCGGTGATCAAGCCCAAAGTGATCGTCGCCCTAGGCGCTGTCGCCGCCAAGTCGTTGCTGGCAATCAACGATTCGATGGCGAACCTGCGTGGTCGCTGGTACGACTTTCGCCCCGCGGGTGCGCGCAGCAGCGACCCCAACTGGACCAGCGCCAAAGTCGCAGTAACTTATCACCCGGCATTTCTGCTGCGCGATCCCCGCCAGAAGAAAGAAGCCTGGAAAGATCTGCAGATGGTGATGAAACAGCTAGGCTTAAAGCCGCCCGCGAGGGCCGCGGAGTAAGTTTGTGGACGAAGCCGCTGAGCGCGGGCAACTTGGCTGTAGCCGAGAGTCGTCATCCGTGCAAGCGGCTGTGAGCCAAGGCCTTCAGGCCCACCTGATTCACCTCGAACAAGAACTTGTGGCGGCGCAAAAGCGCCGCGACTTCGCCGCCGTCGAAGCCCTGCTCGCTGACGACTTTCATGAAATTGGTAACAGCGGCCGGCTTTTCTGCAAAGCCGACACGGTCCGCGTAATCAGCGAGGTGCAGATTGTCGACTGCACTTTCAACCACTTCCAGTTCCTGCCTATCGATGACAAGTGTGTGATCGTCATGTACCTGGCCACCGCTCGCCGCACCCGCGATGGACACGAACACCTCAGCCGCGCCTGGCGCAGCTCCACCTGGGTGAAAAGGGGAGACGCGTGGCAAGTACTCTTTCATCAGGCGACCGTTGTGCCAGCAGTTCCCTGAGATTGGATAATTCAAGACCCAAGACCTAAGACCTTAAGACCTAAGACCTGACACCTAACACCTGATCTCAAGTCCCATTTTGGTTCACTGTGAGCTAAGTTATTGAAAGCTCGCCGGAGGCGCCGGCGCAAGGGCGAATTCGAGGGTCAAGCCTTCGCGTAGAATCCCCGTCATTTGCGTCTAGAAGCGATCTGGAGGCGTTCTGGAGGTCGGGCCGAGGTTTTTTGGGTCGAAGGCCTGCCGCCCCGACGACGGTTTCTGTGAGAAGGTCGTTAGCGCGAATGAGCTCGCCGGCATGGCGCAAGGTATCGTCGCACTCCAAAGGTTGAGCCTTTAGCATCGCGGCAGGAACAGGCAACCCTTGCCGGATTGACCGTCGTTGCTCCTCCCGTTGAGAATGCATCAACTGTTTGCGCCGGGCTTTTTCGTTGGCATCGAACCTGCTTTTTATCACAACGCGATGATTGACGAAAGCAAGCGATTTCGCGTTTTGACGGGTCTTGAGTGTAACTCGATTTTTCAACAACAACCCCAGCGAGGCACTTCATCCCAAGGTTGTTTTTAGTCACTTCGCCGCAGGCGTTTGATATGCCGAGGATTAGATGGGCTTCTTAGGAAGCGAAGGGCGACCATCCCGGCGCCGCAGTTTTGTCTCCACCAGCAATGCCAATACCGTCGCGGTACTGCGAACATTACCAGCGATGGAGATGAGTGCTTCCGACACAGGCGGATGATTTTCCGCTAGTCCCTCAATGCGATCACCCGCCAAATTCAGTTGGTCAACTTCATTCAAAATCGCCTCAAAAGCCATGGGTCTGCCTCTTTTCGTGGAGGCTAAGGAGAGGAAACTTCAGATGGACTGCTTAGTTCAGAGGATCTGAAAGAGGAGAAAGGTGGAAACCACCCCTGTAAGTAATTGTATCACGCGGTCGTTCAGGCGAGTACTATCCGCCTCCGCGCTCGCATCCCGTTCCAAGTGGCGCTTTAATCACTACCGGACAGCCTGCGACGATTTGCTCAATGTCTCTCTTGGTCTGGTCTAAAGCCGGTGGTCCGTGGCGAGCGTCCAACGCGCAGCAGAGCCGCTTCACCAGAATCGCGAGCTTGGCTTTATCCATTTCTATGCTGAGCTGTTCGGCAATCGAAACCCAGTTGCTGTCTTCGCGAGACGTGATCATCGGGGGAACCTCCGTAATTACAGGGTCCACCGTATGCCAGAGTCCAAAACGAATCTGCGCAATACTGGACACTCAGGAAATAGTTGGGCGATGGGCTTGAAGATTTGACCTTCTCGGCGCGCGCTTCAAACCCAGCGGTTTTTTTCATTTTGTTAATTAAATCTCAGAATTGAAACGATCAATCTTGAGCCACGCGGGGTTCCGGACCACCCTCTCTACTTGCCTAAGCGTCCGCAGTTGGGGGAGGGCCGGGCGCGACCATCATTTGACCCGGCCTCGCCTCGTGGGGAAGGCTGCGCAACAAAGCTAACGGTCGAACCGCAAGATAGGTCTCAGGAAGACGGTCCGACTGTTCAAAATTGCTCACTTTTGCAATTTGTCCGCCCGAAAGGCTTGTCCAGCACGGGTTACAAGCCTTGGGCCGTTACGCCAACACGCAGGTAAATCGCAATCCTGGACGGTTTCTGCAACCCCGCTAATCGTGATGGACAATGTTGAGCAGGGAACTATGCACCCGGCAGGCCGCCGCCCTCGCCCTAGTTCCCGAAGCCTAGCTCTCTGAATCGGTTCATGAGGAAGCTGACGCGACCGCGTCGTGCCGACCATCGGCGAGCGTCTCCTGACTGATATTGGGGATGACCGTTGGTTGACCAGCTCTTCAACTCCAGTGAAAAGCGATGCGAGTCAAGGATAAGAGCCTGAAGCACTTGGGATAGGGAGGCGCTAACTCAATTAACTGGTTGTCTTCTAAGTTGATCTCCCATCCTATGATGACAAGTACCAAATGAAACCAGAAGAGAAGACTGCTCAGGTTGAGAAAGAGAAAGCAGCACTGGAGGCTCAGCTAGCTGGACTGCAGAAGCGGGTAGCCGAGCTAGAGGCATCCAAGCCAAAGTCAAGGAGTCGGCAGCAGGCCGAGGAAGGATTGAAGATGCTGCAGGCTGGTCCAGTTCCTTGGCTCAGTTCAAGACCTTGAACGACAAGTATCCGAATGATGTCGCCTATTACATTCGTACCATCCTGAAGATTGATGTCAAGACGGTCCGGACGGCGGCCGGCTCCGTCTACATGCTCCCAGAGCAGTAGGCTACCTACCAAGAGGGTCTGGCCAAGCAGAAGGCCCAAGAGAAAGCCACCAAAGAAGAGCTTAAGGAGGAGATTCAGACGCCGCAAACGTCCGTCAGTGCCGAAGTCGGATCCTTTGCCACTGCCTGATCAGTAGTCCCATAGCCTCAGTCGCCTAACCATCGGCTGGGGCTATTTCTATTTGTGGATACATTCGGAAATCCGGTTGAGGAGAACACATCGGCAGAGCTGACACAGAGTACCGACAGATGTTGCACGCTCTAATGGACGCCAGAGTGGTAGTGCTTTCTTTGCTGCATCAGATCGGCATGCAGAGCTTCAAGGAAACAAGAGCTACGGGAAAGCGTCCGGAAATGCGCCCTAGATCTAGTTCGCAAAGACCCGGCTGTAGCGATAGCCAGAGCAACCCCTATAATCAAAGACAAAGACGGAGGAAGAGGTGATCCACTTTTCTACACGTGCAAAAGTCCGTGTTGATGACTTCAGTCCTGGTAAATGGTCATGGTGGAGCGCTTAAGCCCGTTTTGTTAACCTTGAGCTAAAAACTGGCAGGGGAAAGCTGGAGTGCGAGGGGCCTGTGGGGGCAAAATCCTAAACCGCACAGTCCGCAGAGAACCCGCGCGGAGCCCGCGGAGAAGTGTTTTCCCATCCAGGATTCGGCAGCATCGAAACACACGCGACGGCCGAAAATCGCAGAAAAGCCTTTAACCGCAAAGAGCGCGAAGAAATGCCAGGTGCTCGTTCTTGCTGACGACTAGCGACCGACGACTGACGACGGTTCCTTCACATCCTCCCTGTGGCAATCCCCTGGGCCCAGTCGTCCCGCCCCAGCGTGCGGGCGTACTCGGCGGCGGCCTGGTGATCGTAGGCAACCCGCTCCAGCGACACATTCCAGACCGCGCCGTTCTTTTCCAGGATTCCGTAACAGGCGTGGGGCGAGAACGTCTGCATGCGATAGCGCACCGGATCGACGTCGTCGTAGGCGGGCACCCCAATGCTTCCCGGATTGATGACCAGTTGCCCGTGCGACAACTCGACCACGCGCGGAATATGCGTGTGCCCGCACAGGACCACGGGGTGATGCACGCCCTGCAACAGTTCCCGGATCGCGCCCTCGGAACGCACTTCGGGCAAGCCTTCCATGATGTCTTCGAGCAGGTAAATCGTGTCGCTGCCGGGAGTTCCGTGGCACAAGAAGATATCGTTCTCAAACACTGCGGTCTTGGGCAATTCGCTGAGCCAGTGGATCGGCTCTTCTCCCAGGTCGCGGATCACGTAGGAAAGCGTTGGGATCGTGGCCAGATCGCGTTCGCTGGCCTCGTAAATCATGCGGTCCTGGTTGCCCTGGATAGTGAGCAGAACGTTCTCATGCATCAGCCGTTCGTAGGTGGCGTGCGGCTTGAGCGGACCGTAAAGCGTGTCGCCCAAGTTAACGAAGGCATCCACGTTACGGCTTTTGGCGTGGGCAAGAACAGCGTCCAGCGCCCAGACATTGGCGTGGATATCGGCGAGGATGGCGAGACGGGCAGTCACGTCAGCGGAATCGAGGTGCTAATCAGCCTATCAGAAAATCAAGTGGCAGGTGTCAGGGGGCAGGGGCAGTTCGTCGGTCGTCGGTCGTCGGATGCATCGTGTCGACGAAGGTTTTTTCGGGGTTAGCAGAACCGCATGGTCTCGAGTTTGGTCGTTCCACCCTGTCAGCATGCGACATCCTGCTACGCTATATGTGGCCCATACTAGAAACTCGAAACCTGAAACCTAACCTGAGACCTAAGACCTGAGCCCCGCATTTCAATTCTGCGATGTCGCCTTGCCGGTGCCGCTCGACACTGCCTTCTCCTACCGCGTCCCCGATGGGATGGAGCCGGCGGTGGGCGGGCGTGTGCTAGTGCCATTCCGGCAACAGCGCATGAGCGGGATCGTCGTCGACCTGCACGATCGCAAGCCCAGCGTGCAGACCAAGAACGTCGTCAGCGTGCTCGATCCGGCGCCGGTGCTCGATGGGCAGTTGATGCGGCTGGGAAAGTGGATCGCCGATTACTACCTGGCCCCGCTGGGCGAGGTGTTCCGTACTTTGTTGCCCTTGAGCGCGGAATTCAAACGGACGATCACTTATCGCATCACCGATCACGGACGACTGGCGCTGCACCTGGGCAGCACGTCGGGGTCGTCGGCGCGGGCGCGGCGGGCGCCGGAAGACCAGCTCACTGAGTTTCGCGTGCTCGACTACCTGGCCAACCGTGAGCGCGGGCGAGAACAGAGCCTGCGGAGCGCGACGCGCGTGAGTCGGGCTGTACTCGCTGGCATGGTGCGCAAAAAGTGGATCGTGCGCGAGGACGTGTCCGATGCGCGGGACGCAGCGCGCGTTGTGAAGATCGCGGTGCTGCTCGGAGCGAATCCGTCGCAGGAGCTGTCCACTGGCGGCGCACCAGCCCCGCCAGAAGATGTCCGCCGCTCCCCGAGCAAGAAGCTGAACGCGAACCAGCAGACCCTGGTCGAAAGCCTCGCCGCATCCGGTGGCCGCCTTGCCGTCGAGAAACTCCAAACTCTCGACGTTCCCCGCTCCACGCTCAGCGCGCTGGTAAAGCGTGGGTTAATCCAAATCGTCGAAGAGCCGGCGGAGTTCCAGGTCTCGCGGGTGAAGGCGCGGCCTTCACCCTTTGATTTCGAATTCAACTCTGCACAGAAACGCGCGCTGCAGCGCGTCGAAGAGAACGTCGCCGCCGGCAAGTTCGCGGGAATGCTTCTGCATGGCGTGACCGGCTCGGGCAAGACGGCTGTGTATCTTGCGGGGATGCGGGCGGTGCTCGAAGCAGGACGGTCGGCGATCCTGCTGGTGCCCGAAATCGGCCTGACCCCTGCGGTGGCGGCCGATCTGCACCAGGTATTCGGTGAAGAAGTGGCGATACTACATTCAGCGTTGTCCGACCAGGAGCGCGCCGAGCAGTGGCATCGCATCAAGCGCGGGAAGGCACGCATGGTGGTGGGCACGCGTTCCGCCATCTTCGCGCCGGTCTCCGACCTCGCGCTGATTATCGTGGACGAAGAGCAAGATTCCTCCTACAAGCAGGAAGAAACGCCGCGTTACCACGCGCGCGATGTGGCCGTGATGCGGGCCAAGATGGCGAATGCTGTGGTCGTGCTGGGCTCGGCAACGCCGTCGCTCGAGTCGTACTACAACGCGACCAAAAACAAGTACGCGCTGGTCGAACTGCCCGACCGGGTGGAGCAGCGGCCCTTGCCCGAGGTCGAACTCATCGACATGAAGCAGGAGTTCCAGGAGACCGGGCAGGAGCAGGTGATCTCGCGCAAGCTGGCGGAAGAAATTCGCGGACGGCTGGAACGCAAAGAGCAGGTGATGATCCTGCTGAACCGGCGCGGCTATTCGCCCGTGGCGTTGTGCCGGGCGTGCGGAAGCCGCATGGAATGTCGCAACTGCGCGGTGGCCATGACCCATCATAAGAAATCAAGCCGCATGGTCTGCCACTACTGCGGATTCGAGGCGCCGGTTCCGAAGAAATGCGGCGAGTGCGGCAGCGAGTACGTGTATTTCCTCGGCACCGGATCGGAAAAGCTGGAAGAGCTGCTGCACGGGATGTTTCCTACGGCGCGCATCGGGCGCCTCGATCGTGACACGGTGCGCGGCAAAGAAGATTTCGAACGGGTGCTGGGAGCGTTGGACGTAGGCGAACTCGATCTGCTAGTGGGCACGCAGATGATCGCCAAGGGCCACGACGTGCACGGCGTGACGCTTGTTGGAGTGGTCGGTGCCGACGTCGCGTTGGGCTTGCCCGATTTCCGGGCCGCCGAGCGAACCTTTCAGTTGCTGACCCAGGTCGCCGGCCGCGCGGGACGCGGGCAGACTCCGGGCAAGGTGGTCCTGCAAACTTACTTCCCCGATCACTACGCGGTGCAGTACGCGGCGAACCATGACTTCGCCGGCTTCTACGAAAAAGAACTGCGCTTCCGCAGCTGGATGCACTATCCGCCGTACTCGGCGCTGGCGAACGTGCTGATCCGTAGCGACAAGCTCGATGAAGCGCTCGAGTGGTCGGGGACGCTCGGCAATTGGTTCGAGAAAACACGGCACGAGGGCGTTCGGGTGTTGGGCCCCGCGGCCGCGCCGATCGTGCGCCTGAAGCGCGACTACCGCTATCACTTCGTGTTGAAGTCTCCCAGCCGCGAGAAGCTGAATGGAATACTGCGCTCCATGCTGGCCTATGCGGCCTCGCAGAAGATTCCGCGCACCCAGGTGATTGTCGACGTCGACGCGTTGTGGCTGATGTAGGGACAGGTGTCAGGTGTCGGGGGTTAGGTCTCAGCAAAAACCTAAGACCCAAAACCCAAGACCTTACGCCGAAGACCTGACACCTGACACCTGTTCTGCCCCAATTGCTCTTCGCGCGTGTGCATGATTTACTAACTCTCTTTAGTGTCGCGAAGGTCTCTTGGAGGGTTTCATGCGTTTCGCCCACTTTGTTTTGCTCGCATTGATTCCGGTTGTGCCTGTGTTCGCCCAGGTCAAAGCGGCCGATCACGCCTGGATCGCAGTGAGCAATGACTACACGAACCTGCTGGTGAAGGTCGAGATGAAACATGATCCGGAATCGGGATCGCGAGAGGGGTTGAGCCAATACGACGAGCTGGTCTCGCAGCCGACCTTGGCGGACGAGGACCAGGCGCGCAAAGAGACCGAAGAAGTCCTCGGTAAGCTCAAGGCGGCGGTCCCCCGGCAGAAGCAGAAGGAAGTCGCGCAAGACTTGCAGATCATCATTCGGAACGTGGAACTGGGATTCCGACAGGAGGATTTCCAGCGCGCCCATGAAGTGCCCTTCATTAACGCCAGCCGTCTGGTGTTCGGTGGCCTGCGCATGCTGCTCGATGAGCAAACGCAAGCCGAGCGGCGCCCCGCGGCGGTCGCGCGCATTCGCAAGTATGCCGGACTTGAGCCCGGGTACACCGCGCTGACTGAAATTCTGAAACAGCGTGTCACCGAGCAGATGGCGAAGCCGGGAATCATTTATCCGGCGAAGGTCGAGATCGAGACCGAGATGGCGCGCAACTCCCACTATGTCGAGGGCATCGCGGCACTGCTCACGCAGTACAAGCTGACTGGCTGGGAAGAGCCCCTTAGAAAGCTGAAGGCGCAGCTGGCGGACTACGACGCGTGGGTGAAAACCAATCTGCTGCCCAAGGCGCGCACCGATTTCCGGCTTCCGCCCGAGGAATATGCTCTGAATCTGGAAGCCTTCGGCATCGACATCCCGCCCGACCAGATGGCCGCCCTGGCCCACACAGGCTTCGACGAGATCCAGGCGGAGATGAAGCCGATCGCGGAGCAGATCGCGAAAGAGCGCAAGCTGCCGTCGAATGATTACCGCGACGTGATGCGCGAATTGAAGAAGCAGCAACTGGTGGGCGAGGCGATCCTACCTTTCTACCAGGACCGGTTGAAGCAGATTGAAGGCATCATCACAAAGCAGGGGCTGGTCACGCTGCCCGACCGTCCGGCGCGCATCCGAATCGCGAGCGCGGCCGAGACCGCGCAGCAGCCGGCGCCGCACATGGTGCCGCCACCGTTCCTGCACAATACGGGTCAGAAAGGCGAGTTCGTGCTGCCGCTCAACATCCCGGCGGGTCCGGGAGAGAAGGCGCAGAAATACGACGACTTCACCTTCGACGCAGCCGCCTGGACGCTTACCGCGCACGAGGCGCGGCCGGGGCACGAACTGCAATTCGACTCCATGATCGAGAAGGGCGTCTCGATCGCGCGCGCGCGCTACGCCTTCAACAGCACCAACGTCGAGGGCTGGGGTTTGTATTCGGAATACCTGGTGAAGCCCTTCATGCCGCTGGAAGGACAGCTGGTGTCGCTCGACTACCGACTGTTGCGGGCGGCGCGAGCGTTTCTGGATCCTGAGTTGCAGGCGGGCAAGATCAAACCGGAAGACGCGAAGCGCGTGCTGGAGCAGGACGTGGTGCAGTCTCCGGCGTTCGCCGAGGAGGAAGTGGAGCGTTACACCTATCGGGCTCCGGGACAGGCGAACAGCTACTACTACGGTTACACCAAGCTGATCGCACTGCGCAAAGACACGGAAGCCGCGCTGGGAGCGAGGTTCAACCCGCAGAAGTTCCATGATTTCATTCTTGCGCAAGGATTGCTGCCGCCGGACCTGATGCGGAAGGCGGTGATGGAGGAGTTTGTGGGGGGGCGCGGAGCGGCGGGGGCGCAGTAAGTCTTGTTGGCCGCTAGCGCATGATTGCGCATCGGTTCGTGCTTAAGAAATACGTCGGGCCGGTGGCACCGTATGCGGACATGGGGTCCCTCGACTTCACTCGGCTGGCGCCTCACTACGCTCGGGATGACAGGGTGAAACAAGGCCCGGCTTGCGCCGGGCCTTCGAGTTGCGAGTGTGCGGCTAGTGAGGAACGAATGTGACTACGCGGCTTTTTTCGTTCCGCTTACTGGTATGGGAACCGCGGCCAGTGGGGTCATAGCGACCCCGATGAAGTAGCCGGGGCCGAACCAGGCGAAGGTCGGGCCGGAGTCGCGCCAGAACGTCTGCAGTTCGTATCCGTTCAACGCCAGCACCTCGAGGTTTCCGGGGTCCCCGAAATTGCTTTGGAACACGGTCACGTCGGTGATGGAACCCTCGCCGAACTGGATCGGTCCGCTCCAGGGCAACGTGGGAATGTCGTTGTCGCGCCAGAAGTGGATCAGGCCTCCTTTGGCGTTGGGCACCACGAGTTCGAAGTTGCCTTTAGTGCCGAACCGGCTTTGCACCATCGAGGGCTGACCGGCGAGCTCGTAGGCGGCTTCGATCTGCACCGGAGCGCTCCAGACAAATCCGGGACCGGAGTCACGCCAGAGCGCGTAGATTCTCGTGCCGACCCGGGCAATCACTTCGAGATTACCTGGCTTGCCGAAGTTGCTTTGGATCAAGGTGACGGAGTCGACCAGGCCCAGCGATGCGGCGAAGGGAGTCGGTCCACTCCAGGGTAGCGTGGGGGCGTCGTTATCACGCCAGAAGTGCAGCAAGCCCCCGCTGGCGCTGGGCACGACGACTTCAAAATTTCCCTTGGTGCCGAACTTGCTCTGAATCAGGGCGGCTTTCCCTCGAACGCCGTTGGCGATGGTGGTCGAAACGTTCCATGCGAACGCGGGTCCGGAATCACGCCAGAGGTGGACCATCTCGCCGCCACCAGTGACGGCGACGGCTTCGAGATTGCCCGGCAGGCCGGGAGCTTCAAAGTCGCTCTGAATCACGCTGGCACCGGTGCAGACCCCCAGGGATTGGCCGAAGGTGTAGGGGCCGTTCCAGGGGAAGCCGGGGATGTCGTCGTTGCGCCAGAAGTGGACCAGGCCGCCCGCCGTCGAAGGCACCACGACTTCAAAGTTGCCGTGATTGCCGAAGCGGCTTTGGATCATGGAACCGCTGTGTCGGGTGAGCGGGAAGGGATTGTCATTGGTGACGCCCGACGGCGTGCCCTGAGGATAGTAGGCCAGCATCAGCGCGCTAAATCGGGCCCATCCGTCGTTCAGGCCGGTGAGGTTGGTATAGACGCCCGCCAGAGTGGGCGCGGCCGCGGCTACGATTGCATTCCAGCTGTAGGACAGCTCGTAACGCAGGAAGTTGAGGAACAGCACGGCGCAGCCGATGCTGTTGTAGTCGCGATCGGTCTGCTCGGTGTTGTCGACCCAGTTGGGGCGGGCGCCGTCGAGCCAGGTGGACGCCGAAGCAAAACCGTCGAGCGAGTTGGGATAGAGTTCGGTGCAGAGCACGCGAGAAAGGCCTTCTCCGTGACTGAATCCGCAGTTCCAACCCTTGGCTTGCGCGGCCATGAAGACTTCGTCGACTTCGGCGGCGAGGACGAGGCGCACAATATCGGGATCGGTGCCGCTGAAGGCGGCGCAGTGGATTTCAGTGGCGAGGCAGTTGGCGTGGTAGGCGCCGAACGAGCCGGTATCGATGTAGACGTTGAACGGCAGGGAGGCGGGCGTGATGCCTCCAAACCATCCTTGCAGCATGGAATATTCCCACTCGCACGAGGCGAGAACAGCGTCGGCGAGATTCTTGCCGTTGGCGCCGAGTGAGCCGTCGTAGAACACGACAAAGTTGGTGGTGGAACCTTCGCGGATGTAGCTGAGGCCGGCGAGGTCTTTGGCGGTGGGCAACGTAGCTCCGGGCGGAACCAATACGTGCGGGCGGTGTACAGCTGGCATAACTTCGTACCTCCTTGAGATTTGCGAACGGGGAACCTGTTGGAACCAGACGAGAGCGGCGAGCACACGGCGAGGAGCGCTCGGCGTGCACCTGGAACGGAGAAGTGGGGAACAACTTACCCGATGTTCTGGAAGATGGTGCGGAGAGGAGGCAAAACGTTACAAAGTGGCGGATGGCTTGTGGCGGATAGCGATGGCTCCGGGCTAGTGGCCGCGCGAGTGCGTGACAAAGCCGCGGATGTAGTCTTTCAAGGGGGGCACGAGGGGTGCGGCGACTTCCTTCAGCGAACTGTGGGCGAAGGGTGCAGGGGTCATGGTGAGGAACAGCATTAATAGGGCGAAGCCGGCGAGACCGCGGCGCAGGCCGGAGACCTTGGGCCAGTCCGAGACCTGGGGGTGGCGGAAGCTGCTGATTTCGAGCAGGATCGCCCACACCAACCAGCCAAGCCAGAAATAGATAGCCAGCGGGATCAGGATCAGGATGGTGAGGCGCGAGATGAAGCGATGCGCGCGCGGCGCGATTGAGAACACGATGTGTCCGCCGTCGAGTTGGCCGCCGGGGAGAAGGTTGAGAGCCGTGGCGAACATGCCCACCCAGGCGGCGACGGCCATCGGATGCAACGAAACGCTGGCGAGGGGCAGCGCGGCCGCGCCGTGAAGCAGGCCGAGTGAGAGCAGAACTCTGCGGGTCAGATCGAAAATCAGCGGGTAGTTGATCGATGCCAGGTCCTGCGATGTATCCCCGGGCGGCATTAGGTGCGGCATCCCCAGCGAAACCGCTAACACCACGCAAGCGACAACAAAACCGGCGATCGGGCCTGCGATTCCGATGTCAAACAGCGCAGTGCGGGAGCGGATGGGGGAGCGAATTCGTATGAACGCGCCCATGGTGCCGATGAGGGTTGGAACGGGAATGAAGAATGGCAGTGTGGCGTGCACGCGATAGCGGACGCAATAGAGATAGTGCCCCATTTCGTGCGCCAGCAAGATAAGCATCAGGCTGGCGGAAAAAGGGATGCCGAGCAGCAGGCTGGAGGGGTGGTGCCAAATGCGCCGGATGGGGAAGTAGGGGATAGAGCAGTCTTCGGCTGCCCAGACCGATTGTCCCTGCCGAAAGTTGAACTCCATGTGGGAGCCGACGACCAGCGTGGTGAAGATGGTCAGAAGCAGCAGGAGCGCGTGCAGCCAGTAGCGCTGCTTTGGCGGGCGGGTCACCCACACCTGGACGGGCGGATAGTATTCCGCGCTGGAGGTGGGCAGGGGAGCGATGGGATCGGACATCCGGGTTTTCGACCTGGGTTGATTCTAAACTGCAAGCGCTTGGCGTGGGGCGACTGGATTGAGGGAGCCGTTCTGTTTTAGGTAGAGACGCGGCAAGCCCCGTCTCTACACCGAGAACGGGGCTGCCCCAAAAGCTTAGAGCCTAAAGCCCAGAGCCTGACACCTTGCACCTGCGGCTTGCTCTAATCGATCGATTGCAGCTCTTTCCCGGGCTTGAAGCGGACGGCTTTGCCGGGCGGAATGGAGACTTCGGCGCCGGTGCGCGGGTTGCGCCCGATGCCGGTCTTGCGCGGGCGGACGTTGAAGACGCCAAATCCCCGCAGCTCAATACGATCGCCCTTGGCGAGCGACTTCTTCATGCTCTCAAAGACGGTCTCGACGGCCAGCTCGGCCTTGGTTTTGGTAATGCCGGTTTTGGTGACGACTTCGTTGATGATGTCGAGCTTGATCACAGTGGGCTCCCTTTGGCGATCTGCGGAGAAGGCACCAAGTGGTTGATGCTAAGGGAGATATCAGAGATTGTCAACGGGCGGGAGTGTCTCGTAAGATGACAGGACAGAAGTCCAGCCGGAAGAACCAGCCCTTAGCAATTAGCACTTGGCATTTTGGCCAGTCGCCCGTTGTGTCGGGTGAAGCTCGCAAGCTTCCGCGAACGCGCGGGAAAACTCGAGCCAAAAGTCTAAATGCTAACCGCCAAGTGCTAATTGCCAAACTTGGAATTCGATGCTGCCGGTAACGACGAAGTCGCAACCCATTCCCACCGCCCGAAGGAGAACCATGCTGAAGAGTGACCGCTGGATCCGCAAGATGGCGCACGAGCACGACATGATCAACCCGTTCTCGGAGAAGCAGGTGCGCGAGGGCGTCGTGTCGTATGGGTTGTCGTCTTACGGATATGACCTGCGCGTGGCCGACGAGTTCAAGATTTTCACGAATGTGAATTCGACCATCGTCGACCCCAAACATTTTGACGAGAAGTCGTTTGTGACCGTGCGTTCGGACGTGGCCATCGTGCCGCCGAACTCGTTTGCGCTGGCACGGTCGGTGGAGTACTTCAAGATTCCGCGCGACGTGCTGACCATTTGCGTGGGGAAGTCGACCTACGCGCGTTGCGGGATCATTGTGAACGTCACGCCGTTTGAGCCGGAGTGGGAAGGCTTTGTGACGCTCGAGATCTCAAACACCACGCCGCTGCCGGCGCGCATCTACGCGAACGAAGGCCTGTGCCAGATTATTTTCTTCCAGTCGGATGAAGTGTGCGAAGTGAGCTACGCCGACCGCAAGGGGAAGTACCAAGCGCAAAAGGGGATTGTGTTGCCGAGGCTCTAGGGGCAGGTGTCAGTCTCAGGTGTTAGGTCTTAGGAAAACCGGGTGTTGGCGGTGAACCAAGTCCTTGTTCGTCGGCAAGGTCACGAGAGGGGACGGAGCCGTGGAGTTCCACTGTTTACGCAAAGAGCGCGCAGGACACCCGGTGGTGCTGACTGCGAGGTCCACTGCTTCGTGCGGAATTGTGCCGTCCCTGCGGGACTTGGTTCTTTCTCCACGCTAACCCCGGACTTTCGTCCGGGGCTAATCTCTGGCGTCCCTGGCGTGGGGACTTGGGTAACGGATCGTTTGCGGATGAGCCAACGACTAACGACTGCTAGCCAACGACCGGTCGTGCAACGAACTACCGCTGGCCGTTCTCGCCTTCCTTGAACATGTACTTGATGGCGGGCTTGTAGATGACGATGTTCGGGGCGGAGGTGCGGTTTACCTTGAGACAATTCTTGTCGTACCACTCGATGACGCCGTGGATCTGCTCGCCGTCGCGCAGCACGATGACCATGGGTGTTTTGCCCTGCATCTGCTTCTGGTAATAGAAGTTTTCAGCGTTGGTGGCTTCGGGCGGGGCGACTTTTTTGGGGCCGCCGCCGGGACGCTCCGGGCGGTCGGGACGTTCGCGTCGTTCCATGGGGGCCTGGGTGTGGTTGTGATTGTGGTCGTTGCGATCGTTTCGGTTGAGGGAAGGCCGGATCAGCTTGCGGTTCGCAAAACCTTCCTGATCGGCAGGACGCTCGGTTGGCATGGAGTCGATTGCATCTTTCATGGCACCACCTGTTCACGCGCGTCGAGGGCGCTGCCACAACACTTCGCTGCTGTGATTGTGGGAAATCGGTGTGAACTTTGCATTTACCGTAGCACAGGAACGGGGGCATGACAATCCTCAAAGAACAGCTGCTAGCTCTTAGCCTTTAGCTGATAGCTTTCATTCTCATTTTCGGCGGGTTTGTGGCTTTGGCTCAGGGCGCTCCCACGAGACTCCCGTCGGGACCGTCGCCTGCGCACGAGAACTGCTCTTCGTCCCTTTTTAGGGCTTCGTCTGTTCCGCCACCTTTCCCACGGCTTACGCCCGTGGGCTTCATTCTTCCGCCGCTTCGCGGGTTATACCCGCAGTCTTGTCCTATCCGATGCTTATTTCTACTGGTGGCCAAAATGCCAGGTCGGGCCAGGAGCCAATGGCTAAGGGCTAAGAGCTTCTTTCGAGCGCGGTGGCGAACGCGTCGAGCGAGAGGGAGCGGAGCAGGTTGCGGCGGAGGCCGCGTTCGACTTCGGCCAGGCGGTCGGAGGCGTAGGCGATCCAGTCGAAGTCGGCGGCGGCGGCCAGCTTCTGGAGCTCGCCCAGGGTGTCGGTGTTGTGGACGAGTTGGGGCGCGCCCGAGTTGAGGAACAGGAGGTCCTGGAGGAGCGAGTAGAGAGTGCGCAGAAGTTGGTCGGTCTTCTCGCGGCCGTCGGCGCCGGGGCGGTAGGTTTCGGTGACCTTAAAGAGCTCGCTGTGGTCGCCGGTGCGCAAGGCGGTGCTCAGGATGGTCAGAGCATGATTGCGCGCGGCGGTGTATTTCGCCAGGTCAAAAACGCGCGCGCGTCCGACGGCCCCTTCGGAAAGACGCGCAACCAGGGCGCGCTGCTTGGCGGTCCATTCCGGATGTTGCTTTGCGAGATCACGCTCGATGTCTTCGGCGGGAAGCGCGCCGAGCGTGAAGGTCATGGCCCGCGAGCGGATGGTGGGAAGCAGTTCGCCGACGTTTTCAGTGAGCAGGAAAATCGTGGCGAAATCGGGCGGCTCTTCGAGGATCTTCAGCAGCGAATTCGCGGCTTCTTTCATGAAACTCGAGTCGGTGAAGATGTAGACGCGCTCATTAGCGTCGCCGGGGCGGTAGTAAATCGTCTCGATTACACGCCGGACCTGGTCGACCTTGATCATCAGCTGCGGCGGGTCGGGGGGGATGATGAGCACATCGGGATGGGTCTGGACGAAGATCCGAGTTTCTTTCTTGTCGGTATCGCGGAGGTTTTCACGGGCTTCGACGGCTTCGGCGAAGCGGGCATCGAGGTCTTCGGCCTGCGCGATGCGAGTACAGTTCGAGCATTTTCCGCAGAAGTCGGTCAGGCCGGCGGTGGTTGGAGGCTGAAGGCAGTTCATGGCCTTCGCGAGCATGAGCGCGAGCGTGTATTTGCCGGAGCCAGTGGGACCGGCGAGGATCATGGCGTGCGGGAAGTGCTGGCGCGCGAGCATCTCGCGAAGGCGGCGAGTGATCTCGGAGTTGCCGTGGAAGTCGGAAAAGGCCACGGGGTGAATTTATCACGGGGTCGCGGTCGAGCTCGGCTCTCGGCTGTCGGCTCACGCCCTGAGATGTGTATCCTTACGTCCGTGGATGAGCTTACGGGAAAAGTTGCTCTTGTGACGGGATCGAGCCGGGGGATTGGGCGTGCCATTGCTTTGGCGCTGGCCGAGGCTGGGGCCGACATCGTGGTGAATTGTCTGCGCCGTGCAGAGGAAGCGCAGGCGGTGGCGGAGCGCGTGGGCGAGTTGGGACGGCGGTGCGCCAGCATCCAAGCGGATGTGTCTTCGGCTACCGAGGTTGAGCGACTGGTACGAGAGAGCGAGGAAAAGGTCGGGGCGGTCGACATTCTGGTGAACAACGCGGGAATTTCGCGTCCGCAGCCGATCGAGGAGATCAACGAACGCGATTGGGATGAAGTGATCGTGGCAAATCTGAAATCGTGCTTTCTGGTGACGCAGGCCGTGCTGCCTGGCATGCGTGCTCGCAAGTGGGGCCGCATCGTGAACCTGTCGTCGGTGGCAGCGCAGGTGGGGGGCGTGGTCGGGCCGCATTATGCGGCGTCGAAGGCGGGGATGGTGGGGATGACCCACTACTATGCGCAGCGGCTGGCGAAAGAGGGAATTACGGTGAACGCGATCGCTCCCGCACTGGTGGAGACGGAGATGTTGACGTCGAATCCGAACGCGCGGCGGGAGCATATTCCAGTGGGAAGGTTCGGGGCGCCGGAGGAAGTTGCGGCGGTGGCGGTCGTGCTGGCGCGAAACGGTTTCATGACGGGACAGACGGTGAATGTGAATGGCGGATGGTTCATGAGTTGAGGGCCGCGTTCTGCGCAGCGCTTGACCGCCTTAGTGAGAAAAAAGGGCGAGGGCAGGATGCCCTCGCGACAGTCGGCGAGACGCTGGCGCTACGTGACTTCTATCGGCTTCGGCATGCCTCAGTGTGTTTTCCCGCGCAGGCGCAGCTGAGGGAGCACCACTTCCAGAATCTTTGCATGGGTTTGCGACGGCGTGCCGCGCGCGTCGATCACGACTACGCGCTGTGGGTCGCGGCGAGCGATGGCGAGGTATCCGTTGCGGACCCGTCCGAAGAAGGCGCGGCTCTCCTGCTCGAAGCGGTTTTCGTCTTTGTGACTGTGGGCGTGCTTTGCGGTCTTCTGGTTGCGGCGGCGGGCGCGCTCGACGCTCGCGGCCACGTCGGAATCCATGAGCAGGGTGAGGTCGGGCTGGAGGTTGCCGCACAGGATGCGGTGGAGGTCGAGGGTGGCTTCGCTACCGAGTTTGCGGCCGGCACCCTGGTAGGCCTCGGTGGAGTCGGTGAAGCGGTCGCAGAGGACGATTTTGCCTTGGGCGAGAGCGGGTTCGATGACTTCGCGGATGTGCTGGGCGCGGGAGGCGAACATGAGGGCCATCTCGGCCATGGGAGAGAGGCTGGTGGTGGCCGAGTCGAGGATGACGTGGCGGATCTTTTCGCCGGTCGGCGTGCCCCCGGGTTCGCGGGTGACTGCGACAGAGAGGCCCCGGGCGCGGAGGGCTTTGGCCAGTTTTTCGATTTGGGTGCTCTTGCCGGTGCCGTCCAGACCCTCGAAGGTGATGAACTTGCCGCGATGGGAGTTGGAGGACACTGGGGCATGATAAGGCTTGGCATCGCGTGGGGCTACTTGACCTGGTCGGAAATCGAAAAGCAGATTCCTCCGCCTCTGCCTCCGCCTCGGCTGCGCTCGGCGTCGGAATGACAAGAAATTGAGAATCCCGGCCGCCCGACATCTTCCTGAGGCCTGAGACTTAACACCGAAGACCTAAGACCTAAGACCTGACACCTGACACCTGAGACATGACACCTGCAGGTGACGCCGTTTCCTCTGCGCTGTTATAGTCTTCCCTTTGCCGGCGCTTGCCGGATTTCCACTTGAGCGACAAGGAGTCTGAATGATTGTTTTGCGAGGTCGTTTTTTCTCGGGAGTGGCCGGGATTTGCCTGGTGGCAGCGTCGGCATTTCCGACGACGGGGCCGACGATTTCATTGGCGGTCGACGCCAGCGAAGCGCCGCGCAAGATGTTTCATGCGCGGCTGAGGATTCCAGCCAGTCCCGGGACGCTCACGCTGTACTACCCGAAGTGGATTCCGGGAGAGCACGCGCCGGACAGCCCCTTGAACGATCTGGCCGGCCTGAAGTTCTCGGCTGGTGGGCAAACGCTGAAGTGGCGGCGCGACCTGCTCGATGGGTGGACGATCAACGTGGAAGTTCCGGCAGGACAGAATGAAGTGCTGGCGGATCTGGATTTCCTGTCGCCGGCCATGCTGGAGGGAGGATTCTCGGCGGGATCGTCGGTCACGGACAAGCTGGCGGTCGTCAGCTGGAACCAGGTGTTGCTTTATCCCAAGGGCTGGAAGACGGACGATATCACGTATTCGGCAAGCCTGAAAATTCCGGAAGGGTGGAAGTATGCGACGTCGCTGCCGCTGTCGAACGCGGCGGGCAATGATCTGCATTTTGCGCCGGTGTCGCTGACCATGCTGGTGGATGCGCCAGTGCTGACCGGGCAGTACTTGAAAGCGGTGCCGCTGAATCCGGGGCAGAACCCGCCGGCGGAACTCGACGTGGCGGCCGATAGCGCAGCCGCACTGGAGCCTCCGCAAGAACTGTGGGATCACTACAAGAATCTGGTGGCCCAAGCCGGCGCCTTATTCGGGGCGCAGCACTACCGGCACTATAACTTCCTGTTCACGTTGAGCGATCACGTAGCGCATTTCGGATTGGAGCACCATGAGTCGGATGACAGCCGGATTGGAGAGCGCGGGCTGGTGGACGAGACCGAGCGCAAGCTGACGTCCGGGCTTTTGCCCCACGAATACACCCACAGCTGGAATGGCAAATACCGGCGCCCGGCGGACCTGTCGACGCCTGACTTCCAGCAGCCGATGCAGACCGATTTACTGTGGGTGTACGAGGGGCTGACGGAATATATCGGAAACATCCTGACGGCGCGCAGCGGGCTGTGGACTCCGGAGGTGTTTCGGGAATATCTGGCCGGGGTGGCGGCGACTCTCGACCACGTGCCCGGGCGCACATGGCGCAATCTGCAGGATACGGCGGACGCTGCGCCGCAGCTATATTTTGCTGCCCGCGGGTCGTGGTATTCCTGGCGTCGCAACGTGGATTTCTACGACGAGGACACGCTCAACTGGATGTGGGCGGACGTGATCATCCGGCAGCAGAGCAAGGGGCAGAAGTCGCTGGACGACTTTTGCAAGTTATTCCACGGGGCTCCGGGGGGCACGCCGGCATTGAAAACGTACACGTTTGACGATGTGCTGAACACGCTGAACCAGGTGGTTCCGTATGATTGGCGCGGTTTCTGGACGGAGCGACTGACCAACCACGGGCCGGGCGCACCTCTGGGAGGGATGGAGAGGAGCGGATGGAAGCTGACGTATGAAGAGACGCCCACCGACTTCTTCCGCAGCGAGGAACGGAGTAGGAGCCTGGTGCTGGAGACGTTCACGGTCGGATTGCACCTGCAGGAAGACGGCGGCGTGATCGACACGATCGAAGGGATGATGGCGGCGAAGGCCGGGATCGGGCCGGGAATGAAGATCGTGGCGGTGAACGGGCGGCGCTTCTCGGCAGAAGTGCTGCATGAGGCGATCAAGGCTGCGAAGGGCGGGACCGACCCGATCGAACTGCTGGTGGAGAACGCGGACTACTACAAGACCTTTAAGCTCGACTACCACGAGGGGGAGAGGTATCCGCACCTGGTGCGGGATGAGTCGAAGCCGGATTTGTTGAGCGAGATTGTGAAGGCGAAGTGAAGGACTTTTGAACTACGAGCTGCGGGCTGTGAAATTGAACTGGCGGAAGAAAAGCAGTTAACCGCAAAGGACGCTAAGGAAATCTGGCGGACTTTGCGGCTCATTTTTTCTCGTCGATGCCGGCGAAGAGGTCGCTTTCCTGGACCAGAGTCGAGGGTTCGAGTGTGGCGGCCAGATGGAATCGTTCCTCACGGCCGCGGGCCAGGATGTGCTCTTTGACTTTGGGGAATACGGGAGCCTGAGTGGTGTGGGCTTCGAAGGCGGCGATCTTCGCGTTCACGTAGTCGCCGATCTGGATGACAGTGGTGGTTGGAGGCAGCGCAACGGGCGGGCGGTCCGGCAGGGTGAAGTTGGCGGTCGCGTAGTAGAGCTTGTGCGGGCGATGCGGCTCAACGCCGTCGATGAGCTGGTCGGGATAGCGGTTGCCGCGTCCGGCCCACTGGTAGGCGAGGGTGGCGAACACCGAGGCCATGGAGTGGTCGGTGTGTCCGGTGACCGCGCCTTCGGGACCGAACGTCAGAATGACTTGCGGGCGGAATTCGCGGACGTGGCGAACCAGATCTTCGACGATGCTGTAGAGATCCAGGCGGTGGAGTTTGCTATCGGCGTAATCGAGGACGACACCGCGGTCGATCCCAAGAATTTCGCAGGAGTTGGCGAATTCCTTGCGCCGCAGAATGGCGAGTTCGTGGTCGTTCTTGGCGTTGCCGCGGTGGGAAGCGGCCTGGCCAGGAGTGAGGCAGACGACGGAGGTTTCGATGCCACGGTCGTGGTAAAGGCGGAGCGTGCCGCCGAAGGAGGCGGCTTCGTCGTCGGGGTGGGCAGTGATACACAGCAGGCGCATGAGGGCATTCTAAGCCAGGAGCTCTGAGCTACGAGCTTTGAGCTTACAATTCGGGGACGGGCACCACGAGGCTGGAATGCGGGTTGGCGGCAGATGGCGAGGTGGATTGGCGATGGTGCTGGGCTGCGCTTTGTTGGGCGTCGGGGAGAGCGGGTTCGCGCAGGACGCAAAGGGAGACGGGAATGCGCAGGCGCTGGGGCGCCCTGCGTTTGCCCCGGCCGACGCGGTCCGGGTGCTGGATGGATTAAGGCAGGGACTCGAGTCCGGGAGAGAGGGCCGGTTTCTGAAGGCGTTCGATGGGCGGCGGATGCCGGGGTATGCGGAATTCCGCGATCAGATCACGGAGTTTTTTGATAGGTACGACTCGTTCCGGATGCGATATCGCGTGACCCAAACCGCGATGGACGGGGAGTTCGGCGCGCTCATGGCGGAGGTTGGGATTGATGCGGATTCACCAGATGGCACCGGACCGGGGGTGCGCAGGGATGCTTCGGTGCGGTTGGTCCTGGACTGGGATGGGAAATCGTGGAGGATCACAGATCTGGCACCGCGCAGTTTGTTTCGGTGAGTGCGCTGGCGAAGTTGGTTTCGTTGTTACCCGTGTGGATTGAGGCCCGCATCGGGTTGGTTGGGTCATCCTCTGCATGAAACGTGAATATCCGGATACGCCGCTTGTCGGAGTGGGGGCGATCATCATCGAGGACGGGCGCGTCGTGCTGGTGAAGCGTGGGCACGCGCCGCTGCAGGGGAAGTGGTCGATTCCCGGGGGTGTGCTGGAAGTTGGGGAGGCGCTCCGGACGGCGGCTGTCCGTGAAGCGCGCGAGGAAACTGGGCTGACGATCGAACCGGGCGAGCTGCTGGGAGTCTTCGAACGCGTGGTGCCGGACAGCCAGGGACGGTTGCGGTATCACTACGTACTGATTGATTTTCTTTGCCGGCGCGTGGCGGGCGAGTTGATTGCCGCGGATGATGCGGAGGATGCACGCTGGTTCCGGCGGGAGGAGTTGGGCGGGCTGGAGTTGGCCCAGGAAACCGAGGAGGTCATCCTCAAGGGGCTGGAGAAAGAGGCGACGAGGTGATGGTGCGGAGGCGTGGTGCCAGCCAACTTCACACTCTTTCTCGTTTCGGGCTCTTAGCGCCCTCCGGGCTTTGAAGTAGTCTCCACTGGGGCCTTGCCAGGTTGGCGATTAGCGTGCCGACGCTCCAGAGCGATTAGGAAGAGGAATACGGCCTTGCCCATGCGGACTTGGTCCTGCGAACACCACTAGACCGCCAACGTTCGGACGACCGTGGAGGAAGTGACGCCGGCTGACCACATGGCGGCTTTTGCGGCGGTGGCGGCGGTCTTCATCGAGTCGCGATCGGTCAGCACTCCGAAGGGCACGTGTTCCACGATCCATCGGGTCCGATGGGCCACACCTCGGGTTTGCTGGTTCCGCCGATGGTGTAGCTGCGCAAGCGAATGCCCACAGAGCGACCGACCAGCCAGTGTGCGATCGCACGGCGGCTGAGATAGATCAGCAGTAAGCCGGTGAGCATGGCGAGGACTGCAAGACTGCCTACTCGAGCCTGCGCGGCTCCCAGCAACAACAGACAGCCGAGAACGAGGCCGGCGATTTGCATGGCATTGCCTCCGGCAGGCGAGGCACGGAGCCAGACGCGGCGCTTAGGGGGAGCCGAGGTCATCGGTCACAGGCTCTATCAGAAGTCGAGTAGCGAAAGGCAAGAATTCGCAGGCTGCGGGGGAAAGCCCGGTGGCGCTGCAAAAAGCCAACCGCAGGTTGTTAAAGCGCAACGTATTCTCCAAGCCTTTCTGGCACAAGTAAACTCGTGCCTTTCCCGGTTTGCCTTTAGGCAGGCGTTCGAGAAAGGACGGGACCGCGGCTAAAGCCGGGTTCAGTTTTCGTTCTCTTGCCGCTCGCCTGAAGGAGCCCTGATACGAAACTCGGAGTTTTCCGCAGCCCCTTCAGTCGATCTTCCAGTGGAAAGAAGCCGCTTCGAGGACTGGATCCGCGGTCAAAGCAGATTCCTCCTGTCTCGCTGCGCTCGCGCAGTCTAATGACAACGTGATGGGGCGCGGTCGTAGTTGGAATCACGGCGTGATGGGGTTCGGTTGCGGCCGGGGCCGAAGAGGAATTTCTGCAAGCCGTGAAGTCGGGCCTTGATACGACTGTTTTTTTGTTTAGCAGGCTGTGAAATCGTGCGTTTCGCGTTTGGGGCGTATCCCTAACAAAGAAGTTTTGCCGCAAACGCAAAACGACCCGCGCACGGTTAAGCACGCGGGCCGCCGGTGGTACTGTTGGGATTGACCAAGAGGTGGTCACTCTACGTGGCCTCTTCGGCAACTCCGGGTCCCGGCTCGACCTGCAGCCGGGCGGATCACAACCCTAACTCACCGGTAGTGTGCGGGCTGTAGCATCCCGGCGGGCCTTGCGGCGCGCTCGGAAAGCCCCGCTTAGAGCGACCGCTCTAAGTCGCAGCCACCTCACCTGGTCTTTTGATACTACTGCCATCTGAACTTGTCATCCGACCACCTCCTTTCCGGTGTATTCGCACATTAGTACGGAAGGGCGGTGCGCGTCAACCGGCACAAAAGTGTGGAGTCGGGGAAGGCAATAGGGCAGTCGCTAGGGAACCCACTGTCAGCTGTCAGCCGTCAGCGAGAGGCAGGTCGTCGGTCGTCGGGGATGCGTTCAAATTCTAAAACGTTGCCCTTCCCTCGCGCAAGAAACGCCGCTTCTAAGAGAATCACTATTTTTAGGGATGTTGAACAGGATCGGTAACCCGGACGGACATGTCCGGTCGCTATCTGGTTCATTGTCCTCTCGCGTTTTTACACTGAAAGTCTCCCCACCGGGAAGTCTGCTCTCCCCAGGTTGCCGAGTTCTCAGGCTTTCCAGCGGTACGCGTCGGGCTGTGGCAGGTCGATATGAGCCAGCACGCGGTAGGCGAACTCGCGCGCCATCGTGTCGAAGGTGGCAGGTCGGTTGTAGAAGGCGGGGATGAGCGGAAACACGGTCGCACCCGCGTCGGCGGCCCGGTACATGTTGCGGATGTGGATTTTGTTGAGCGGGGTTTCGCGCACGCAGAGAACGAGCGGGCGACGCTCTTTGAGGGTGACGTCGGCGGCGCGTTCGATGAGGTGGGAAGCGATTCCGTTGGCGATGCGGGCAAGGGTACCAACGCTACAGGGGATTACCAGCATCGCATCGCTGGGATAGGAGCCGCTGGCGACGTTGGCGCCGATGTCGGCATTGGATTGGGCATGGATCTTGCGGGACGAGCGGCCCAGAAGCTGACCGACGAGGTTACTGCGGCCTTTCAAGTTGAGTTCTTCCGCAAGCACGCGCAGGGCGCTGTCGGAGGCGATGAAGTTCACGGTCTTGATGCGCGCGTCGCGTTCGACGGCGAGCAGCAGGTGCTTCAGGAAAAGGGAACCGCTGGCCCCGGTGGTGGCGACGGTCAGGTTTTGGGGCGCGTGAGTGGGCAAAGAGGCTCCTGGCTGCGCGGCTTTGCAAAGGCCGCGAGGTTCGAGCATAGGGAGGCTTCGGAGGCGAAGTCAAGGCGAGGCAGCCTGGGTGGTGGAGCTCGCTCGATTGGGAGAGGCGAGGGCGAGACCCTTCGACTCGCTGCGCTCACTCCGGGCAGGGCTGCCGGGGCTGCTGAGTGGCGCAAAGAATGATTGATGGGGAACGCTACCTACTTGCGATCACGGCGCTCGGCGGCGCAGTTGCATGCGCTGGAGGGAGTGGAGCGCGAGATTCGGGCGAACGATCCGAATGGGCGGCGCAAGTATCTGAAAGACTTCAACACAGCTTACCGATCTTATCAGTCAGTGCTTGATCCCGCACAAGTCCAGGACATAGCGCACAGCGCCGATCTGGTGCTGATTGGCGACTATCACGCGCTGCCCGCGTGCCAGCGGTTTGCGGCGTCCCTTTTGGAGCAGCGCGCGCTGGCGGGTGATCGTCCGGTGGTGCTGGGAGTGGAGACGATTTTCGCGCGCGACCAGCACATTCTCGACGAGTGGTGGCGGCGGGAGATCGACGAAAACGAACTGCATGAACGGATGCGCTTTCAGTTGGACTGGGGCTACGAGTGGGACCCGTTCTACGAGTTGCTGGTGACGGCACGCGAGCATGGGGAGGCGATCTACGGGCTGGACTGCATGCCGCGCGAGGATCTGCGCAAGATTGGGGCGCGCGATCGTCATGCGGCGGACAAGCTGGCGGAGATTCGTCAGCGACATCCGAATGCGGTGATTCTGGTGGTGTTTGGCGAATCGCACCTGGCGCCGGGGCATCTACCGCACGCATTGCGGGAGAGCTTGCCGCAGGAACGGACGCTTACCGTGCTGCAGAACGTCGATGCGCTTTACTGGCGGGCGGCCGGCGAGCGTCATGAGCGGGTGGACGCGGTGCGGGTTGCGGATGACGTGATCTGCGTGTTCAACGCCACGCCGCTGGAGAAATACGAGAACTACCGCCTCTGTTTGGACCGGTGGAAGCGCGAAGACACGGACGCGCCCGACCTGGCGCCGACCGTCTACAACCTGATTGACGGCCTGGTGCGTTTCCTGAAGATCGACCGCTACTCGGCGCACAACACCACCCAGCCAAAGTTTCTGGTCGACCTGCTGCCGGAAGTGTATTTCCGGTCCTCGGACGGGCTGCTCAACCGGCTGCTTTCGCGCAAAGGGGTCAGCGAAGAAGAGCGTACGGCGATGCTGCATCGAGTGGAAGATCGCGGCTGCGCTTACCTGCCGCAGGTGAATGCGATCTACATGCACGAGCTGCAGATGATGTACGCGGCGGAAGAGGCCGCGCGCTTCCTGCACCATGCCTGCCGGGGATTGCCTGCGCGCGTAACCGCACGGGAAGAAGCTGCGGACGAGCCGGCGGACTTCTTCTACGGCCGCGTGCTGGAAAACGCGCTGGCGTACTTTGGGTCGCGGGTGGTGTATCCGGCGCGTCCGGCGGTACGAGAGAATGACCTGCGGGACCTGACCGACCAGACCCGAGAAGACGTGGAGCGACAGACGGGATTGGGATTTACGGAGTCGATGCGGGCTTTGAATTTTCTGCTGCTGCACCGGGTGCTGGAAGTGAATCCGAAGCAGTGCGAGGCAGTGCGCGGGTCGCTGGATGAAGGGATCCGCAGCAGTGGCGCCAAGTTCGAATACATCACGCTGCAGATGGGGTATTTGCTGGGCGGCGATTTGTACGACGGGTATCTGGAAGGCCGGGTGACGCCGGGATTTGTGCGTGGATTGTTCCTGACGCACGTGGAAGAGCCGGGCGCGGCGCAGTCGGGATACTTTGAATTGGTGCATCGACTGCGCGCGCCGCGCCGGAAGCCGCGGGCAGCGGCGGCGGGGAGATAGCGGCGTAGGGCTCTAAGGGGCGATCTGCCGTCTGCTTGTGTAGGATTCGAGCTACCCGCAGTTCGGGCAATGGAGCGCGGTGACAGGGATGCGCTCATCCTTCTTCACCAACCAGCCGATACAGTTCTTGCGTGTGATCAGCGTTGTCTCTGCCACTTACGTAATCTGTTGATTTTACGGGCTGTTCTTGGCGCTGCAATCGATAAGCTTGAGAACAGGCGTTTGCATCGACCACCTCGAACGCCGAGCACCCTGAGAGTGCTAATCTAGACCCTGGCTCGGCTGAATCCTGACGGCTGAGCGCTGACGGCTCTCTTGAACCCTGACTCCATCCGCAAATTGTTTGAAGAAGTCCGCCGGGGGAAGGTCTCACCCGATGATGCGGTGGCTCGTATGCGGCATATGCCGTTCGAGGATCTGGGATTTGCCAAGGTGGATCATCATCGGGCGCTGCGCGTGGGAATGCCGGAGGTGATTCTGGGGGAGCGCAAGACGCCGGCGCAGGTGGCGGGGATCTTTGCCAAGCTGGCGAAGCAAAGCGGAAACGTGCTGGCTACGCGAGCGGACCACAAGCAGTTTGCCGCGGTGAAGAAGAAGGTGCGCGGGGCGGAGTATCGCGAGATGGCGCGCGCCATCGTGCTGCAGCGCGACACGAAGACGTATGGGAAGGGCATTGTCACCGTGGTATCGGCGGGGACAAGCGATATTCCCGTGGCCGAGGAGGCCGTGGTCACGGCGGAGTTGATGGGCAACGATGTGCAGCATCTCTACGATGTCGGAGTGGCGGGGATTCACCGGCTGCTGGCGAATCGCCAGGCGCTCGCCAAGGCGCGCGTGGTGATTGTCTGCGCGGGGATGGAGGGGGCCTTGCCAAGCGTGGTGGGCGGGCTGCTGGGAGTGCCGGTGATTGCGGTGCCGACGAGCGTCGGCTACGGGGCGTCGTTCAAAGGGCTGGCGGCCCTGCTGGGGATGATGAATTCGTGCGCGTCGAATGTGAGCGTGGTCAACATCGACAATGGGTTTGGGGCGGGGTATGTGGCGTCGCTGATCAATCGGGGGTGAGGCAGTCGCTCGTCGCTAGTCGTCGGCAAAACATTGTCAACAAGATGGTCTTTTCAGAGTCGACCGGGGCGACGAAAATCCAGATCACAAAAAGGCACGGCTTGCGCCGTGCCTTGGAGAGAGAACTAGATCGTCGTTCTTACAACCCCTGCTTGGAGCCGTTGTCGACGAGCAGGTTGTTCTGAACGCTGAAGGCTCCGGGCAACTGGCTGGCACGCATGCCGGCGAGTTGCTTGTCCATGGTGCTGTCGACCGCACCGTAGAGGCTGATGTGACCGTTGTCGACGATGATGCGGATCGGCCGCGCCGGGTCGATCGCGTACTTCGTCAGACTCGAGTAGCCGTAAATGGCCCGCATGGCACGCAGGCGAAGGCTGTCGTCAAACGTCGAAGTCGGCGACACTTTGACTTCGTTCACAAGATCCTTCACACCGGGCATCCGCTGCGCGATCGCCAGCGCGGAGTCGCGGCCCACGTCGTTGTAAGTCTCTCCACCAAGGGTCACGACGCCATCCTTCACGTTCAGGGTGAAGTAGTTAAAGGCGCTGTCGTACCAGCCGACACGGTCGTAGTAAATCTTCTTCGACAGTTGCTCGGTCAACTGCGCGTCGGTGACGGCAGGTCCGGCAACCTCGATCCGGTTGCGGACGCCCTGCGCGTTTTTCAACTTGCGGGCAGTCTTGGCCGCGTCAAGCTTGTCCTGGAAGAGGTTCACCGTGCCGGTCAGGGTCACGATGCCGTCTTCCACTGAGGACTTCACGTTTTGGAACTTCTGGTTGCTCGCGAACTTCTGGCTCGCGCTGGTTCGAATGGTTGCGTCATAGCGGGTGGCATGCGTCGTCTGCGCTACCACGCTCGCGCTCAGCAGACCCACCAGTAAGAGAGATGAAATAACGGATATGATTTTTTTCATGGTTGTCTTATTCTCCATCCTCAATTAACTAACTGTTCAGTTAATTATTGGATGCTGCAGGTGGGGGTTGGGATGCCTGGGGTGCGAGGGGTCGAGAGACCGGGCTAAGTGATTGACATTGAGCGATTTGGGTGGTGCTCTTTGTCGCGTTTCCGAGCCTCGTCGACAGCTTCTACCGGCCGTAGCGGCCCGTAAGTTGAGTTTCGCCGACAACGTGGCCCTGCATGGCGCGTTCTACGTCTTGCTTGGCGGCTCCGGCTTTGCGGTTGAGCATGGTGTCGAGCGCGTAGAGCTTGAAATAGTAGCGGTGGGGTGGGCCGGGAGGGGGGCAGGGGCCACCGTAGCCGATCTTGCGAAAGTCGTTGCGGCCTTGCCGGGTGCCGTCGGCAAGTTGTTCTTCCTTCCTCACGCCCTCAGACAACTGCCGGGCGATGGCGGGCACGTTAAACACGACCCAGTGGACCCAGGTACCGACGGGGGCGTCGGGATCGTCGGCGATGAGGGCGAAACTCTTGGTTGCGGCGGGGGCTTCGGTCCAGTTCAGAGGCGGAGACACGTCGGGACCGTCACAGGTGTACTTTTTGGGAATCGTGCCAGCGGTGGAGAATGCTGTGGTCGAAATCTGAAAAGACACAGGGCCTCGTCGCGCTGGGCTGACGGCGAAAGCAGCAGAGAGCACTGCGCCGACGAGCAGGTACTTCGTACCCGTTTTCATGGTGCCAGTATAAAGCGCGGAACGAGGACGCGAATAGAACAAGCGGCGGGCGCAGGAACCTGCACCAACTCTGGAGGCTAGGCGAGGGAGGAAAAAGCTCTTAGCCGCAGAGATCGCCAAGAAAATCCGCAAAGGACGCATAGGAAAACCGGCCCGGAGAAGCGTCCTGTTTGCTTGGTTACACCTGAATGTGTCGCGCTCAACGTTTCTTTCTTGCCGGGCTGGCTGCACGCGGCTCTCGAGAACCGGCTGACCTGCGGAAAACACGCGCGAAGATCTTGTCGATGTTGCGCAGTTGGCGCTTCAGGTCGAAGGCGTGCTCGATCTGCTTGGCGGGGACGCGGTCGGTGATGTTTTTGTCGTGGAGAACGAGTTGGTGGAAGTCGAGATCTTCTTTCCATGCGCGCATGGCGTGGCCCTGCACCAGGCGGTAGGCGTCTTCGCGGGAGACGCCGTGCTCGACCAAGTCCAATAGCAGCTGGCCGCTGAAAACCAGGCCGCGGGTGCTCTCGAGGTTTGCTTGCATGCGCGCGGGGTAGACGAACATGGTGTCGATGAGGCTGGTCGTCTTCTCGAGCAGGTAGTCGACGAGCGTGGTGGAGTCGGGGAGGATGACACGCTCGACCGAAGAATGCGAGATGTCGCGCTCGTGCCAGAGAGGCACGTTCTCGAAGGCGGCCTGCGCGTTGGATCGCACCACGCGGGCCAGGCCGCTGATCTGCTCACAGGTCACCGGGTTGCGCTTGTGCGGCATAGCGGAAGAGCCCTTCTGTTTTTCGCTGAAGAATTCCTCGGCTTCGCGGACCTCGGTGCGCTGCAGGTGGCGGATTTCGGTGGCGATCTTGTCGAGGGTGGAGGCGATCACGGCGAGCGTCGCCACGTAGTGGGCGTGGCGGTCGCGCTGGATGACCTGGGAAGAGATTTCGGCGGCTCTGAGTCCCAGGCGGGCGCAGATTTTTTCTTCGAGTTCCGGCGAGAGGTGGGCGAACGTGCCCACTGCGCCGGAGAATTTTCCCACCCGCATGCCTTCGGCGGCAGCGTGGAAGCGCTCGATATTGCGCTGCGTCTCGGAATACCAGTTGGCCAGTTTGAAACCAAACGTAATCGGCTCGGCGTGGACACCGTGGGTGCGGCCGATCTGGGGCGTGTCTTTGAATTCCCAGGCGCGGCGCTTCAGAACTTCGGCCAGGCGCTCGAGATCTTCGGCGATGATCGCAGAGGCCTGGGTGATCAGCAGGGCCTGGGCGGTGTCGACCACGTCGTTGGAGGTGAGGCCGTAGTGAAACCAGCGGGCGTGGGGGCCGACGATCTCGGCGACGGCGGTGGTGAAGGCGATAACGTCGTGGCGGACCTCGGCTTCGATCTCCTGGATGCGCTCCAGTTTGAAGCCGGCGCGCTCGCGGATGGCCTCGGCGGCGTCTTTTGGAACCAGGCCGGCTTCGGCGAGAGTCTCGGTGGCGGCGACCTCGACGGTCAGCCAGGTACGGAAGCGGTTGTCTTCGCTCCAGATACGTCCCATTTCGGGACGCGTATAGCGAGGGATCAAGGGGCGATTTCTCCCGTCTGCCTAGAATATGGGAACCTTGGATTGTAAACGAGGCCAGGAGGGGGCGTCCAAAGGGCGGAGCGAAGCGGGGTCGTTCAAATCTTCAAACCGGTGAGTTCCAAATTGGTCCAAGATTATACATATCGTGATACGATACATGACAGGATTTCTTGTCTTGCTACGATATAATCCGCGGCATGGAAACACTCACCCTGTCCGACTATGAATCTCTGGCGGAGCTGCGTTACCAGATACGCTGCTTCCTCTCTTTCAGCGAGCAGGCGGCCCGTGCCGCGGGCCTGGAGCCGAGGCAACACCAACTGATGTTGTGCCTGAAGGGGCTGCATCCGGATGCGCGGCCCACCATCGGCGAGGTCGCCGAGCGCTTGCAGATCCAGCATCACAGCACGGTGGAACTCGTGAACCGGCTGGTGACCGCGGGATACGTTCGCAGGCGGCGCGGCGGCGAGGATCGGCGCGAGGTGCTTCTGGCCCTTACCCCAAGGGGCGAGAAGGTGTTGCGGGAACTGTCGTTGCACCACCGGGCGGAACTGCGCTCGGCCGGTCCAGCGCTGGTGGATGCGCTCCGCCGGGCAATGCGAGGAGCCCGAAACGCCAACGGCCACCACAGGATGGTGGCCGCCGCTGGCAAGAGGAGATGACCTACCTGGAGCATGGGCAAAGAAAATGACCACGAACGATCCGCGCGAGTTGAGCCTGCGGCGGCCCGAAAGGGCGGAGTATTGCCTTCTTTGGGGATCAATGGCATGCGCTCTGCCGCCTTGTCGACCGGGGCGGCCCCCGCGCAGTTCCGCATCGTACTGGTTTCATTTCTGTCCGCCGGGATTGGCCTGGTGGCGGGCGGCGTCGCGTTCCTGCTGTACCGGCTGATCGGCCTGTTTACCAATCTCTTCTTCTTTCACCGCTGGGATACCGCCATCACCAGTGCTCGGCTGAACCACCTGGGCTTGTGGGTGATCGTGACGCCCGTGATTGGCGGAATCATCGTCGGCTTCATGGCCAAGTACGGGACGCCCAAGATCAAGGGACACGGGATTCCCGAAGCCATGGAAGCGGTGCTGGTGAACCAGAGCCGGATCCAGCCGCGGGTGGCGATCCTCAAGCCCATTTCGGCGGCGATTGCCATCGGCACGGGCGGCCCATTCGGGGCGGAAGGACCAATCATCCAGACGGGCGGCGCGGTGGGTTCGCTGGTGGGGCAGCTGTTCCACACGACCGCGTCGGAGCGGAAGGTGCTGCTGGCCTGCGGCGCGGCTGCGGGAATGTCGGCGACCTTCAACACTCCGATTGCCGGGGTGATCCTGGCGATTGAGCTCCTGCTGTTTGAATTCAAATCGCGCTCCTTCATCCCCCTGGTGATTGCAAGCACACTGGCTACGGCCGTGCACATGCAATTGCTGGGTGCGGGGCCAATGTTCACGGTGGCAACAACGGACTTCGGAATTCCGAAAGCCTTGCCGTTTTATTTGGTGCTTGGGGTGATCTGCGGCCTGGCGGCGGTAGGTTTCAGCAAGCTGCTGTACTGGGTGGAAGATCAATTCGAGAAGCTGCCGGTAAATGAACTGTGGTGGCCGGCGATTGGTGCGCTCGGGCTGGGCATCATCGGCCACTTCGTGCCGCGGGTGTTCGGCGTGGGCTACGACACGATCAGCGACATTCTGAACGCGCAGCTGGCAGTGAGGCTGCTGTTGGTCGTTATGATTGCCAAGGCGGCGGCACTGGTGATTTCGCTGGGGTCAGGGACGTCGGGAGGATTGCTGGCGCCCATGTTCATGTCGAGCGCCGCGCTGGGCGGCGTGTTTGCGATGCTGGTCAACCGGCTGTTCCCGTCCGCGAATCTGGCGGCGGGCGCTTTCGCGCTGGTGGCGATGGGCGCGGTGTTCGGCGCGGCCTCGCGGGCGACGTTCACGTTCATCATCTTCGCGTTCGAAATTACGCGGGACTACAACTCGGTGCTGCCCCTGATGCTGGTGAGCGTGATTGCGGACGGCATTGCCATGCTGTTCATGCCGACTTCGTCGATCATGACGGAGAAACTGGCGCGCCGGGGGCTCCGGATTCACCAGGACTACGAAACCGATGTGCTGCAGCATGTGTCGGTGGCCGAAACCATGGACCGGGATGTGCCGACGATCGCCGCGACGATGCCGCTGGGCGAACTGGCTGACCGGATTGCGAAACACGATCCTGAGGTTAGCCATCACCAGGGATTGTTCCTGGTGGACGAGGAAGGCAAGCTTAGGGGGCTCATCACCCGCGGAGACATTCTGCGTGCGCTCGAGGAACACCCGAGCGGGGAGCTCAGCGTACTGGAGGCGGGCTCGCGCGACCTGATGGTTGCGTTTCCGGATGAGCTGATTTCGGAGGCATCGGAGAAGATGCTGCGCAGCGATATCGGACGTCTACCGGTCGTGGAGCGAGAGAATCCCAGGAAACTCGTAGGCTATCTGGGACGGCAAGGAGTCATGGCGGCGCGCCTGCGCCGTCTGCACGAGGAACACGTGCGCGAACCGGGGTGGATTGGCAGTCGTTAGTGGCTGGACGATTTCTGCGTTTGACTACTTCCGCGGCCGCGACTCGACAACGTGCATTTCGCTGGCGGGCACCTTCTTCTGGGCGGCGTCAATCAGGGGACGCAGGGCGTCGACTGAGATGCCGAGCGTGCCGCCGGAGAAGCCGTCGATGTAGGCGGAGTTGATGCCGATGACCTGTCCGCCGGAGTTGAAGACCGGTCCCCCGCTGCCGCCGTGCGCGGTGGGCGCGTCGTAGATCAGCTTATCGCCAACCACATCTCCCAGATGGCCAACCGTGGCCGACGGGCGGATGAGCGACAGGGCCGCCAGTTCGCTGGCGGCGTTGATGTCGTCATGACGGTAGGCGAGCCGTTCATAGACTTCGGTGGGCGACTTCGCGACCATGCCGGCAACGCCCATGGGATATCCAATAACCGTAACGAGTTCACCCGGAGGTGTCGAGAGCTTGGCCAGGGGAAGCGGCTCGAGACCACGGGTCAAAGGCGTGAATTCCAGGTGAAGCACGGCCAGATCGCTGTGGGCGGAGACGACCATCGGCGTGATTTCAAAAGGCGTCGGAGAGCCTGGGAAAAACGCAACCAGCTTTTCTAGCGCAGGAACCGCGCCGTGGCGGATAAGCGCGTCGGCTTCCGGATCGCCGTACCAAGGTTCGGCTACGTGGCGATTGGTGGCCAGAAGACCATGGGCGACGATAAACCCAGTCCCGGACACTCGGGCTCGCAGCCGCGGCGACTGATTCGGAAACCCGACGTGGTAGATCCCGAACACGTAGCAGATCGAATTGCGATAACGGTTCAGCACCATAACCGGCATGGCCTGTTCCTGCTTGAGCTTTTCGACCTGCTGGTTGAGTTGGTGGACCTGGTCCTGCAGCTCGTTGGTCGGGGCAGGCGCGTAGTACTGCACGGCTGCGCCGGTGCCAATCAGCAGGAGGACCCCTACGGCGGCTTCAATGAGCCAGGTCCAGCTTTCGGCCGCCTGGTCAACGACTTCGGGCTTCGGTTCTTGCTCGGACATAGTGGTTTGGTGTGCTCGCGCTAACAGGGGAGGGGTGGTGCCGGGGAGGTTCTTGCTACCCTCCCATCTTGCAGCCTGGAGGGTTTTTTCCCAAGGCACGGAAGGCGATGTACCCGGGAATTATCGCTATTTCAGTGACTTACGGGATTTGTACGAAAGTAGGGGGCAGGTTTTGGTTTACGGCTCCTTCACCCCCAGACGCTTGGCCATCTCGGAGTAGAGGAAGCCTTCTCCGGGGCGGTAGGGCTGGACCCATTCCCCGTCGATGACGAACTGCGGGATGGCGCGCTTGCCGGTCTGCTTGACGACCTCTTCTGCAGCCCCTGGGGTGGTTTCTATGTCGATTTCCTTGTAGGCGATGTTGTGCCGGGCCAGGAAGCGCTTGGCTTCGCGGCAGTCGGGGCACCAGAAAGCGGAGTAGACGGTTAGCTCCATGAGTTCGCCCCCGGCCTCGTCATCAGGATAATGGGAACCGGGCCGGGAAGCGAGAGGGGCGAATTGCCGAGGTCGCGCACCTCAGCCACCTCGAGACCACGACCCTGTTCGCGGCCCTATACCCGCTCCAGTTCCTGGTGAGTGCGCTCGTTTTGGATATTGCCCGTGTTGAGGGTGCCGGCGGGCTCGAACAGCGCAATCCAGGCTTCCTCGTCGGCGACTGGGCGGTGCTCAACGCCACGCGGGACGACCAGGAACTCGCCTTCCTCGAGCCAGATGTGGCGGTCGCGTAGCTCCATGCAGAAGCGGCCTTTGATCACCAGGAAGAGCTCGTCTTCATGGTCGTGATGATGCCAGATGAACTCGCCTTTGATCTTGTCAAGCTTGACGAGCTGGCCGTTGAGCTCGCCCACGATGTAGGGTTTCCAAAGCTCTGTGATCTTCGAGAACTTCTCCGCGAGGTTGATCTTTTCCATGCAGACTAGGATTCGCGGCCGACGGCTAAGGACGCAAAGAAGTTCGGAGTGGAATCAGGCTCACATTTTGTGCCAGGAGTGAGTTCGTGTTCGGAATGACTTGCCGGGGGCCCTACCAACGGAGCAGAATGGTTCGCCTCCGCGGTGCACCCTCGAAGGAGACTGCCCAGATGAAGAATGCTCTGCGTGTCGTAATTGCGTCGGTGGTATTGATTGCTGCTGCGTTTGCCCAGGACATGCCGACGGCGAAGCCGGAGACGGTGGGGCTCTCGGCGGAGCGACTGGAGCGGATTTCCGCGGCGGTCCAGCACAGCATCGAAGATAAGCGCATCGCGGGCGCGGTTACGCTGGTGGTCCGGCGGGGTCACGTGGCTTATTTCAAGGCGCAGGGTATGGCGGACCGCGAATCCGGGAAAGCCATGCGCACGGATTCGATGTTCCGGATCTGTTCCATGACCAAGCCGATCACGAGCCTGGCCGTGATGATGCTGTACGAGGAAGGGCGGTTCCTGCTGGGCGACCCAGTGTCGAAATACCTTCCCGAATTCAAGAATGCGAAGGTGTTTGTGAAGCCGGCATCGGGCGATCCGTACACCATTCCGGCGGCAAAGGAAATCACGATTCGCGATCTGCTGCGCCATACATCGGGGATCACTTATCAATGGAATCCTGATCTGGGGCCGCTGTATGCCAAGGCCAATGTACCCAGCGGTCTGCTCCAGTACAACGGAACCATTGGCGATGGTGTGAAGGCGTTGGCCGCGCAGCCGCTGCTGTTCAATCCAGGCGAGCGCTTCGAGTACAGCCTGGGAATCGACGTGATCGGGCGTCTCGTGGAAGTGCTCTCGGGCAAGCCGCTGGACGTTTTCTTCCGCGAGCGCATCTTCGATCCTCTCGGGATGAAAGACACATACTTCTTCGTGCCCGACAACAAGGTCGACCGCTTGGCGACCGCCTACACCTATTACGACGATAAGGGATTGAATCGTTTCCCCGACACTCCCCTCACCGAGGGAGCGTTCAGCTATTCCGCGGACTATCCGTACAAAGGGCCGAAGAAGCTGTTCTCGGGCGGCGGCGGGCTCGTCTCAACTGCACAGGATTACGCCCGTTTCTGCCAGCTGATGCTCGATGGCGGCAAAGCGGGAAACACCCGCTTGCTGAGCCGGAAGACGGTGGAACTCATGACGCATGATCAACTGGGCAGCGTGAGCAAGGATCAGTCATTTGGCATCGGCTTCGGTGTGGATGGGGAGAAATCGCCGTTGACCGAGCTAGGCTCGGAAGGAGCGTTTGGCTGGGGCGGGTTCTACTACACCGCGTTCAACATCGACCCGAAAGAGCAGATGATCGTGATCTTCATGGGGCAACTGCACCCAACGGGCGACCTGACGCTGGATCGCGAGGTGCACACCTTGGCGTACCAGGCGATCAGTGATTGATTCCCAGATTTTTAAGGGAAAATCTCGACGCCCACGAGTGGGTCATTCTTGCCGACATACACATGCAGCAACGTGTTGCCACCGGCCGTTCGATATTCGACAGTTCTAAAGCTGCGCTCTGGGACGAATTTGATCCATAGACCCTCCGACACTAGGGTGTCGTCAGGATTGGCGTTGCCCTGTGTAAATAGGCAGTCACCTCTTCGAGACTCACAATCATAACTGGAGTCTATTCGACTGGCGCCTCGCCAACCCAAAACAAAAGCCGCCAGCTCTTGGCCGACGGCTGAAAGGTGTTGAGCTACGCTCGACTGGGCCCCTCGACTTCGCCCAGCGCAGGCTCCCGAGCGCGTCCGCCCCTACGCGAGCCTAGCTGTTCTCGTACAGCAGCACGCCTTCCGTTTCCTTCGAATCGACCGGACGGTAGTAAAGCTTGTCGCCGTCGAGGAAGACTTCGATGAACGCGGGGCGCGTGGTGATCGTGCCCTGGATCAGCGCTTCCGACAGCGGATCTTCGATGTATTTCTGCAGGGCGCGGCGCAGCGGACGGGCTCCATAGCTGCGATCCGTCAAGGTCTGGTTGAGGATCCACCGCTTGGCCTCGTCGGTCACGGTCACCGTGATCGAGCGCTGGGCCAGGTTCTGGTTCAACTGGCTGACCATGAGTTCCAGGATCTGGATCAGGTCCTGCTCACTGAGCGCGCTGAACAGGATGATCTCGTCCAGACGGTTCAGGAACTCGGGGTTGAAGGTGCGCTTGACCTCGTTTTTGACCAGGTCTTCGACCTTCTCCGACACCATTTCTTCCTTGGACGACTGGAAGCCCAGGCCCTCGCGGCGCTGCAGGTGCCGGGCGCCGATGTTGGAAGTCATGATGATGATGGTGTTCTTGAAGTCGACGGTGTTGCCGAGGCCGTCGCTGAGCTGGCCGTCTTCAAAGACCTGCAACAGGATGTTGAACACATCCGGGTGCGCCTTCTCGATTTCGTCGAGCAGGACGACCGAGTAGGGAGCGCGCTTCACGCGCTCGGTGAGCTGTCCGCCTTCTTCGTAGCCCACGTATCCGGGAGGCGAGCCGATCAGCTTCGAGACCGAATGCTTTTCCATGAACTCCGACATATCGAAGCGAACCAGCGACTTCTCGCTGCCGAACATGAACTGGGCCAGGGTGCGGGCGACCTCGGTCTTGCCGACGCCCGTCGGGCCGAGGAAGAGGAACGAGCCGATCGGCCGGTTCGGGCTTTTCAGGCCAGCGCGGCTGCGGCGGATGGCGCGGGCCAAAGCCACGATCGACTTATCCTGCGAGATGATCCGCTTGTGCAGCTCTTCTTCGATGCGCAGCAGTTTGGCCGACTCCTCTTCCTTGATCGACATGACGGGTACGCCAGTCCAGCGGGAAACGACGTCCTCAATGTCCTCGCGACCCACAACGCCGGTGGAAGATTCGTCGAGATGATATTTTTCGCGAAGAGCGCGCAGGTTCTCGCGCTCTTTGCGTTCCTCGTCCGAGTAGAAGCGCGCCTTCTCGAACTCGTGGTTCGCGATGGCGTTCTCCATGCGGTGAACGATG